>JBBDYG010000068.1:0-3796 GCA_040901765.1 Pirellulales bacterium | reverse complement strand
CAACCTCACGCCGCAGGAGCTGCGCGACATCTTTAGCTACATGCAGAAGTGAATAACGGTTGTTTCCCGTGGGGACAATGCTCTCGTGGTGTGCCGGAATGCTTAACGGACCCAAGAAAATCGCAAAACCACTTTAGTACGGTTGACAAATGAGACGAAACGCTTAAAACTGTATTCACTTCGCAGGTGGACCCCATTTGGTCGGCCCGCGCTCCATCGAGCGTGAAAACAAGGAGCCGAGCCGTATTTCGGTAGCAGGCAATCGTTAACCTTTCAGGCGATCGTTTCCACGTCACGTTGCCATACCACGGGCGGGAGTATTCGCTGATGCGCTGCTTCATTAAATCTGCCGTGCCCGCGAAACACCGCGGACAAGCTTACCTGTCCGGCTTTACGCTCGTCGAATTGCTGGTCGTGATCGCGATCATCGGCATCCTGGTCGCGTTATTACTGCCTGCGGTACAGGCCGCGCGCGAAGCGGCCCGCCGAGCGCAATGTCAGAATAACCTCAAGCAGTTTGGGATTGGGTTCCAGAATCATCTTTCGGCAAAGGAAAAGTTCGCGCCTGGTTGGTCCGAAGACAACAAACCGACCCGAGCCGAACGTGGCCCGAATTTCACTTGGGGTGCGTTGATTTTACCTTACATGGAAGAGACTGCGATCTACGACCAGTTCAATCTCGATCAGAAATCGACCGCCGGAACGGTCGGCGGCGCGACTGAAAATATTGATTTGATCGGTCTCGATCTTCCACTCTTCCGCTGCCCTTCTCATGAGGATCCCGGCCCACAGAGCATCGCCGGCAATGGAAATTTTACGCCGCCGATTCCACAAATCGGGATCTCGAACTATGTCGGCAGCGGGACAAGTTGCATGGTCTGCCTCTACGGCCACGTCCCGGACACGGCGGACGGAGGTGGAGACTACCTAGCGTATTGCCGCGAACTCCCGACGAAGGTACCACTTCAAAGACGGACGAAGCAAAACGGCGCGCTTTATCGAAACAGCGAAACATCCCCGCACAACATCACCGATGGAACGTCCCACACTTTTCTCGTTGGAGAGCGCGTTTTCGGTGAGATTCGAGACTCTGGAAGTGGTCAGACGTTCTTCTCGTCTTCGTACTGGGCGACCATACCCGCGCCGAGTAGTTATCAGCAGGCATGTTACGCCGGTCTGCCGATCGCTGCTTTGCGATATGAAAATGCTCTGAAGGCGCCATTTATCAACGGCCACCCTTTCGGCTTCAGCAGCAAACACTCAGGCGGGGTTCAAGTGGTGTATTGCGACGGCTCGGTGCGGTTTGTAAACGAAGACACCGATGAATTGACGCTTGAATATCAAGTGCGGATTGCCGATGGCAATGCAATTAATCCCCTGTAGCTACCCATATCCTTCGCTCGGCCCCGTCCGGATGCATCGACTAAACCGAAGTGCGATCCTTCTCGCGGTGGGATTGGCGATAGTACCGGGCTGCGGCGAACGACAGCCGACTCGTTCGGAGGTGTCAGGTACCGTGACGTTCCAGGGCAAGCCGATCGAAGCGGGGGACATCGTCTTTCAGCCGGTGGATGGGGAGTGGAAAAAATTCTATGCACAAGGCAAGATCGTCAACGGGAAATATGAGTTCAAGCAGCTCGGTCCGGTAATCGGCAACAATCGGGTGGAAGTCCACGGCTACAAGCGGACTGGAAGAAAGACAGTGAATCTCGCAGGAAAAGATTTGAGTAAGGCCACAGAGGTGGTTGAAGAACTGGTGCCCTATATCCCCCCCGAGTACAACGAAGGGAGCACGCTCACGGTGGAGATCAACCCCGGTGTGAATGAGAACGTGAACTTCGATCTGTAAGCTGCCAGCACCGAGCGACTCATGTGTGCCCTGCGATTTTTTCGAGCCGCCGCCGTTTTCATCGTCGCAGTTTGGCCACTAGGGGTCGCTGCTATCGAGTCGGAAGAGCAGCCTGCAACCCACCCGCGGCTTTACCTTACGGCTGGCGAGCTACCGGAACTTCGCGCGTCGCGGTCCGTCGCGCCGCGCGATTTCATCTGGCGAAATCTGTGCGAATCGGCCGACTGGTGCGCCGCTCAGCCTGTGCGTAGCGAGTGGATTCCGACTAAAGCCGATGATCCGCAATACGAGAACCTCTACGATCGCTTCTATGCTGCGATGCACGATTTGGCCATCTTCGAGACGCTCGCCTTCGCGTCGGTGCTCAGCGATCCAGAGCACGACCCGTACTTCGACGCCGCCCGCGATTGGTTGCTGGCGTCGGCTCGCGTTTGGGGGCGCGAAAAAGAAAACCCGCCCGACGCGAGCAAGGCCTATGCCGTGCTACGGATCATGAAAGGACTCGCCGTGGGTTACGACCTTCTGTATCCGCGGCTAACGGACGGCGAGCGAACCGAAGTGCGCGGGGCGATCGTGCCGGTGATGGACGCCTACGCTCAGTTTTTTGAGGATCCAACGACCGCCGGGGCAGGATACAACAAGCACCACGGCAGCGTCGATGCGGCGCCATTCGGCGTCGTGGCGCTGGCACTCCACGGTGAAGTGCCGCAGGCCGACGACTGGCTCAAGCTGGCAATCGATAAGCACACGGGTTACCTGCTGACCGAGTCGCTCACGCCCAGTGGCACGAACGACCAGTCGTCGAACTTTTGGGCCTCCACACTGCTCTATCGCATTCAGTTCCTCGATGCATTGCGGCGAGTCACGGGCCGTGATTTGTTCCAAGAATTCCCGCGGTCGCTGCCGGGTCGAATCGCGCTCGCGGCGGTGGTAGGGCGGCAGCCCAAGACGATTGACAGCAACGAATGTCATCGCTCCGTGCTATTTGGCCCGAACTACGGGCAGCTTAACTACTGGTCGCCAGTCATGGTTTTTCTGGCGAAAGAGCAGCAGCGTTCGACGTTCCAGTATTTGGCGCTGTGGGATGACTCGTTGGGAACGCTCCAGCGCACGCGATTCATCACACCCGCGCGGAATGAGGAATTGCTGTTCGGCAACGGGCCGTATGCCTTCCTGTGGTGCGACCCGTCCGTTCCTGCGACGCTGGAACCAAACTTGCCGCTGGCGTTCGAATTCCCCGAACCGGAAGTCAACGAAGCCTACTTGCGCGCGTCGTATGCGTTGGGTGGCCTTGCAGTCGGCATGAAAAAAGGGGGCCTCGTGATCCACGCCGGTGGCCGGCCGGTGCTGGTCGATCAGTTGCCAACCAACGACACCAACAAACCGGCCGAGCCGGTGGAAGAGATGCTGGTCGCCGATGACGGACGAGTCGCCACGCTTCGCTGCGTCGGGCCAAAATCGGCAGGAATCGGCGAACAATGGATCGAGCTAACCCGCCCGGGTCTGCTGGCGGTCGATCGGAAGAGCGAGAAACCCCTCGATTTCTGGTTGGCCGAACAGCCGGTACGCGACGGCAATACGTTCCGCTGGTCCGATGGCACGGAGCTTGTCATTTCGATGGGCGAAATCGCCGCGGTTGACGAAGCCGGCTACACGGAGACTCCGGTTCACTACGGAGGGATGAAGTTCGCCGATCCTTGCCCGCGGACGTACACCACCGTGAGACTTGAGCCGTCCAATGGCGAGATACGACTTGAGGTGCGCGTGCCGCCGAGCGATAAAGACGTCAATGCTGGCCGCCGCTAGTCCGCCCAGTACGCGCGTGACAACGGCGAGAGAATGTAGTCCGTGCAACCACCAATCCTTTCCCTCCGCTGAAGATCGAAGGAATTACCATGAGCCAATCCAACATGTCTTGGTCATTGCTTGCCACCGCGTGGACGGCGA
>JBBDYG010000067.1:0-123768 GCA_040901765.1 Pirellulales bacterium | reverse complement strand
TCCCGGTAGCGGCAAAACCACGCTGGCGCACCAGCTCATGTTCGCCAACGCGACTACCGAGACGCCGGCGATCTATTTCACCGTGCTGGGCGAACCAGCCATCAAGATGCTGCGCTACCAGCAGCAGTTCACGTTCTTCGACCAATCCAAACTCGAGGGCGCGATCCGCTTCGTCAACCTCAGCCAGCTCGTTCTGGACCAAGATCTCGGCGCGGTGCTAGATGAGATCATCAAACAGGTCGAGGCATCCAAGGCCAGCATCGTCGTGGTCGATTCGTTCCGCACCGTGGTCCGCAAAGCGCTCGCTGTGGCGAGCGAGATGGAACTCCAAGGATTCGTCCAGCGACTGGCGCTGCACCTGACCAGTTGGCAGGCCACCACGTTCCTGATCGGCGAGTACGTCGAAGGCGAGCTGCGCGACAACCCCGTGTTTACCGTCGCCGACGGATTGTTCTGGCTCTACCAGAGCGTCGAGCGGAACTCGATCGTGCGCAAGATGCAGGTCATGAAGATGCGCGGCCAGGAATCCGTGCCCGGCCTGCACACCTTCCGCATCACCGAGCATGGCATGCAAACCTTCCCGCGGACCTTCGGCCTCACCGATAACAAATCAGACCACGTCAAGGGCCGGCGACGTCTCTCCAGCGGCATCGCCGAGCTCGACGCCCTCATGGGTGGCGGCATCCCCGAAGGGGACAGCCTGCTCGTGGCCGGGCCCTCCGGAGCGGGCAAAACCGTGCTTGGCATTCAGTTCATCAACGAGGGTCTAAGCAAGAACGAGCCGGGCATCGTCGCCATGTTCGAGGAGCTTCCCAACGAGTTCATGCAGCGGGCAGCCTCGTTCGGCTTCAACCTCGACAAGCATATCAAAGACCGATCGCTCAAGCTGATTTACCTCAGGCCGCTGGACCTCTCGGTGGATGAAACGGTGCATGAAATCGTCAACGCGGTCAAGGAGATCGGCTGCAAGCGCCTGGTCATCGATTCGTTGGTGGGCTTTGAGATGGCGCTGGCCCCCGACTTCCGCACCGATTTCCGCGAATCGCTGTACCGGATGATCGGGGCGCTCACGCGGCTGGGCGTGACCATCATTAGCACAGTCGAGGTCGAGGAGAACTTCACTTCGATGGGCCTCTCGAACTTCACTATCTCCTTCCTGGCCGACGACATCTTGCGGCTGCGGTACGCCTCGATCAACGGGCAATTGCGCAAAGTCATGGTGGTAGTGAAGATGCGCCGCAGCCAGCATTCGATCGACATGTGCGCCTACGAGGTCACCTCCAAGGGCCTGAAGATCGGCGAGCCGATGCGGGGCTACCGCGCCCTGACCAGCGGCATCCCCAGCCCGTGGTCGGTGGAGTCGGGGCAAAATCATCCCGAACTGCGAGCCGACGCCGACCCGGTTCCCCAGAAACAGCCCCGGCCCGGCGCTCGCGAGGGCGGAAAACGCGGGAGGAAGAAGCAATGACCGACCAACATGACAAGCAATCGGTGGCGGGGGACTGGTCAGGGCATTGGCCTGGCGCGAATTCCCGACGCGGTGATCGTCACGAACGATCCGGAAAGGCGCGAAAGGACGGTCGGCCACAGGGATCGGACATATGCGACCCGGTCTTTTTCGTCCGCAAGGGCGACGCGAATCAGCACGATGCCGGGGCACGCGATCCCATGCACGAATACCAACTCGCCAAAGCCCTTGTCGGATGTCACCACGATCCGTTGGTCATCCGCCGCCATGCGCAGCACGTCAACATCCGGCATGCGCAGCGGGATCGCGTCGGCATCGAGACAATCGTGGCCCAAGTCGCGCAGCATTGCGACCATCTCCCGGCTGATATGAGCGTCGCTGAGGAACTTCATCGAACGGTTTCGAGCAGTTCGTCCTGGCGTACCACCGAAAGTGCGTACGCCAGCGCCGCACTCACGTGCTCGGCGGTCAGGGGGGGATGGCTACGCACAAGATCTTCCGGCCGCGCGCCTTGGGCCAGGCGTTCGAGGACGAACTCGACGGTGATCCGTGTCCCGCGGAAGACGGGCTTGCCAACCATCACGCCCGGAACTCGCTCGATGTGCTTTTGCCAGTCCATGGCCTCATTTTATCCCGCTGGGCTGGAATCGCAACGGGGGATCTTGTCATTCTATGCCTCAGACGAAGTTCTGAGAAAGCGCCCCTATCTCACGAAAGAAATGTGCGTGCGAGTGATCGAGTCCCCGTTGCGTGTTGAGCCTCAAGAGTATAATAAATTCCGGTTTTGGGCGGCTGTTCCTGAACTCGAAGGCCGCTACCTGCGCGTGGTAACTTTGGCCAACAAGTTTCCATACGCCGAAGGCGTTGCACCCCATAGCCCAGGGTTGTTTGCCTTGGCGAACTACCCTGGGTCATTGTTAACATAGAGGAATCTACCCCAACGGGGTTGCACCATCGCACCGCCCTTGGTGAAACCCTTACAGGGTATATTGGTTGAGGCGCCGTTTTCCCAGGGTAGGTCGCCACGGCGACCAACCCTGGGCTGTAGGGTGCAACCGCTTCGCGGTAAAATTCAGAAGGCGCATCGTCATTCAACTCCGCAAGGTGAAGGGAATGAGGACCATCGACCCTCCGTTAAATATCGAGCAGCAACTGCGCGAGATGAACGACGCGCTGCTGGTTTCGTCGGTCCATCAGCACGAACTGACCGAGCAGGCTGAGCAGGGCGAGCAGTCGCAGCGCGAGTTGACCGAGAAGGCTGAGCAGGGCGAGCAGTCGCAGCGCAAGTTGACCGAGAAGGCTGAGCAGGGCGAGCAGTCGCAGCGCAAGTTAACCGAGAATGCGCAGCGTGCGGAATCGCTGATCGAGTGTCAAAAGGAGTCGTTGGAATTGATTGTCAAGGGTGAGCCGATCGAGCGGGTGCTCGATTTCCTGGCGCGCTCGATGGAGAGCCAGTCGCAGGGCAAGTTCCTGGTCGCCATTCATCTGATGGAATCAGACGGCCACCATTTCGGATACGTCGCAGCGCCCAGCTTACCGGCGAGTTACGCACAGGCGACCAAGGGAATGGATGCGCGCCTGGAGCTGGGCGCGTGCAGTTCGGCCGTGGTGTCGCACCAGCCGTCGATCGTCCGCGCTTTTGCGACCGAGTCGCGTTGGCCGGCGTTCACCGCCGCGGTGGTTTCGCTCGGACTGCGGGGCTGCTTTACCACGCCCATCTTGTCGTCGGACCAGAGAGTTCTGGGCACGTTTGCCATCTACTACCGCGAGCCGGGCGACCCCAGCCCGCAGGATCAGCAGTTGGTGGAAATCGTGATGCGCACGGTGGCCATCGCGATCGAGCGAAAGCAGGCGGAATCGGCGCTGCGCGAGAGCGAAGATCGCTTCCGTATGCTGGCCGACAACATGTCGCAGTTCGCCTGGACCGCCGACGCAAAGGGCTGGATCTACTGGTACAACCAGCGCTGGTACGACTACACCGGCACGACGCTCGAAGAGATGCAGGGCTGGGGTTGGAAGCAGGTGCATCACCCCGATCACGTTAATCGCGTGGTCGAGCGGATTCAGCGATCGTGGGACACCGGCGAACCGTGGGAGGACACCTTCCCGCTGCGCGGCAAAGGTGGTGAGTACCGCTGGTTCCTGTCCCGCGCGCTTCCTATCCGCGATGACCAGGGCAAGGTGCTTCGCTGGTTCGGCACGAACACGGACGTCACCGAGCGGCTCGAGATGGAGATCCAGATCAGGCAGCAGGCCGAATCGCTCGCCGATTTGCACCGCCGCAAGGACGAGTTTTTGGCGATGCTGAGCCACGAGCTGCGGAACCCGCTGGCCCCGATTGCCAACGCCGTGCAACTTCTGGGATTGCAGCAGAACGAAGGCCAACTCCAGCAGCAAGCCCGCACGATCATCGAGCGGCAAGTGGGGCAGTTGAACCGACTTGTCGATGATCTGCTGGAAGTTTCCCGCTTCACCACCGGCAGAATTCACCTGAATCTGGAGCAAGTGGCCCTGAACGGCATCGTCGGAAATGCGGTCGAGACGGTTCATCCCCTGATCGGTCAGCGCAGGCATGCACTTCAATTATCATTGCCGTCCGAACCAATCTGGCTGCACGCCGATGCCGCGCGGCTGGAGCAGGTGGTGGTGAACCTGCTGACCAATGCCGCCAAATACACCGAAGACGGCGGACACATATGGCTGTCCGCTCAGCAGGAAGGCGACGAAGCGGTGCTGCGGGTGCGCGATTCGGGTGTCGGCATTCCGCCCGAGCTACTGCCCCATGTGTTCGATTTGTTCACGCAGTCCAAGCGGTCGCTCGACCGCTCGGACGGGGGCCTTGGCATCGGGTTAAGCCTGGTCCAACGGTTGGTGAAGATGCACGGCGGAAGCGTGGAGGTGCGTAGCGCTTTGGACCAGGGCAGCGAATTTGTGGTTCGCCTGCCGATGATGCCCAGTGCCGCTACGTCGGTTCCCTCTTTCCAACGGCTGAACAAGCCGACCGGACCTTCTCTGCGGGTGCTGGCCGTCGATGACAACTTCGATGGAGCCCGCATCCTGGGGATGCTGATGAAAGAATCGGGGCACGATGTGCGAACGGCCCACGATGGCCCGACCGCGATCGAAGTGGCTCTCGACTTCCGGCCCGACGTGGTGCTGCTGGACATCGGCCTACCCGGGCTGAACGGTTACGAAGTAGCCACACGGCTACGCCAGCAGCCGACGCTCAATGGCGTCGTGCTGATTGCCGTGACCGGTTACGGCCAGGACTCCGACCGGCAGCGTTCGCAGGAAGCGGGGTTCGATCACCACCTGGTGAAGCCCGCCGACTACGAAAAGTTGCAGCAGATTCTGGCGACCCTCGAGACGAAGTGAATTGTAGTAGCTGAATTCGCGTAACTGCTTAGCCGGTTCAAGCGAGCAAGGTATCGCCGATCAGAGCCGTTCACGGTTCTTTCCGCGCCAGCGGTATTAGGCCCGTCGTTTACGGCGGGTCGGGATGGCGCAAGTTGGTTTTTCCAGTCCCATTCACAGGGCTGTTCATCGCCATCCATCTCGCTCTGGTAACCCGTCGTAAACGACGGGCCTAACACCATCTTCGGTGGAAAGGACCGTGAACGGCCCTGCAGTCACTTTGGTAGCCACTTCCATCAGCCAACTAGTTACGATCCAGCGAACGATAGGGACGGCTGAATTCTTGCGAAATCAGCTACTGACTGGTCGGCTGCCAGTGGGGTGCGTAACCCTTGCAACTCTCTTTGCAAGCCCTGCAATGCTAGCAGGTTTACGCTGTCGCCGCAGGCGCATCGAATGCCCCGATATATCGCTGGTTCTAGCGATCCGCCCCGAAGTTTTGCTTTCGCGCCAACCCTGGCACGTCGAGTGCGTATTAACTCCGACGGGCTGACGGAGGGGGCTGGCGCAACGGGAAACGATCGACGCTGGCAACACTTTTCTCTAACCAACCAAGGGAGTGAACAATGTTGGTTCTCACACGGAAGCAGCAAGAAAAGATTCAGATTGGAAACGGCATCACAATCACGGTGCTCAAACTGAAAGGCAAATCCGTGCGGCTAGGGATCGAGGCCCCGACCGAGGTGCCTGTCCTCCGCGGCGAATTGCTGTTCGACTCCGAGCGGCAAAGTTCGCAAACAGATACCGCTGGCGGCGAAGAGTCCGTCGCCGCCCCTCCTCTGCCGACCAAAACGGCCCGCGTCCGTGAATCGAATTGGACGAGCGAAGCCAACGCCGTGCTACAGCGCGTCTCTCGGTCCGAAGCCGACAAGCTGCGCGGCCCGTTGCGGACAATGCTCGACCGCCGGACCAGCGTCGGCGGTTAGAATTGCAAATTGAAGACGCGGGCCTGCCTCATACCGCGAAGCGGTTTCGCCCTCCAGCCCAGCGGTTTCGCCCTGCAGCCCAGGGTTGCCCGCAGCAGCGGACTACCCTGGGTTTCGACGCGTACCGCAAGATCTACCCCAACGGGGTTGCGGCGGACGCTCGCATCGGGCGCAACCCCGTTGGGGTAGATGCGCCGTGATTGCCATTTTCCTAGGGTAGTCCGCCGCGGGCGGACAACCCTAGGCTGAGAGACGCAACGCCGTTGGCGTAAAGAGTGAAAAGGACCGTGAACGCACTCGACATCGATTCACTCTAAACCCCTAAATTATTACCAATTTTAAATTTGCAATTATCATTTTGCAATTTGCAATCCCTTCCTCCGCTATTGATGATCGCCAAGTTGTGCGTCCGTAGCACCGGCGACACGTATGTCCTCGCGGCCGAAGTTTTCTAGGTCGCGCACTTGCTCCATCAGAATCCGACGAACTTCCAAAATGCTCTGCGGATGCCGGTGAATGTTCACGTGGTCGGCGGGGACAATCACCTGCGAGCGGAGATTGGCCATCTCGTCGAGCCGCGCGCTCTCGAAATTGACGATGCCATCTCCGTCGCCCGCAAAATAACCGCGGACGCCTTGGTTCGGCACGCGGCCGACGATGTTGTGGTACCCCACCCATGGCCCGGGATCGGCCGTTAGCATTACCGGCAACAGCGGCGAATCGGGCGATAGCGAGCCAATGCTCGTGCGGACGAGCAGTGGCGAGTCGGGCCGCAACGCGTCGCCGTTCTTCGCGAGCAACTGCTGGCTCATTTGCAGCATGCTCATCGGCGCATCGATCAGCTTATTTCCCAGCCAGCGCGTGAGGTCATTCGAGAACGGGCTGCCGCGGTGGGGGGTTCCGATCGTAATCACGTTGCGCACCGAGGGGTTGGGAGCAAAGTAATAGGTCGCCGATAGAGCTTGCTTCGTTTCAGGGGTAGCGTTCAGTTCCGACAGCGGGCGCTCGCTGACTTGCGACCAAAACGCATCGCCGCTGTCAAGCGTTTGCAATTTAGAAACCAAGCCACCCATGCTGTGTCCCACCAGCACCATTTGATCAATCGCGGGGTGCTCCCGCTGCGGATCGACGGTCGCACGCAGTTCCGATAGTTCGCCGCGCATTTGCGCGGCGCTCGTCCAAAAGGGTTGCCCTGTGGGATAGAGATAGAACCAAAACTGATAATTTTCTCGGACCTGGGGGTCGCTCCGCAAGTCGTTGTACATTTCCATCCAGGTGACGGGACTCGACCACAGCCCGTGAACCATTACGACCGGCATCTTGTGGGGGTCGTAGGGTTCGAGCATGTAGAGTCCCTGCAAGCGCTTGTTTGAATCGGGTCGCAGTAGACCTTCTGTAGATAATTTGCTGTCCTGAAAATGAGGTTGATTCAAATAATAGGCCAGCGGTGTACTCAGATCCGATTCAAGTGGCACGAGGCGGTTATTGACTGCCAGCTCTTGCCGGTCGAGTGTGTCGTGCAGTTCCAGCACCAGCCGCGGCGCATTGGGGTTGGAGTCCTGCTCATCGGGTGAATCGCTGACGCGGGGCGACCTGTCCACCCGCAAGAACGCCGTAATCGGGAAGGCAAGACTGGGCGGATAGAATTCTTCGGCCGCTTCTTGGCCCTCGTGTTGGCGACGAACTGCGATAAGCGGCACGCCCAGGCCATATGTGTGGTAGTGATTCCGCAGGCCATTCACTTGATAGTCGCTGACGAACTCGAAGCGGTCAAAGTCCTCCGGATGCCAACCGGTGCTAAATAATTGCACGTCCAACTGACACAGGTGGCTTGCGGTCTTGATAGTTCGCTTATCGCCGGGATGGAACTCCCCTTGCCCCCGCACGATTCGTAAGGTGCCTTCGAGCGACTGGTTGTACAGATCGCACGCCCCGCGAAATTGCGGATCGAATGGATTGTCTTGCGGCTGCGAAGCATCGGCGAACAGGTAATCGTAGGCGTGCAATAGCGCCGTGCCGTAAAGCTCGAGCGCCGCCTCCGGCTTCGACTTCTCTAGTTTCTTCGCGTCGAGATAAGCTAGCTCTGCAATTGCATAGTGATTCTCGCGGCTTGGCTCTTGTCGATCGATCTCCTCAATCTGCGCCAAAAGGCCGGGCCGCGCCTCCGACAAGTGGTCCGCAAGGTTGTAGCGTCGCAAGAGCTGCAACGTGCGCTCGGTAGGTTGAGGCCCTTTGGGCGAGAAGACTTGCAGCGTTTCAGCGAGCGGATTGTTGGGTGCGGACCGCACGCTGACCCATTGGCTATTGCTACTGCAGCCGACGAGCAATAGTACCGCAACGAACCGAGATAGCCGCGCGCGCGAAGAGCGAGCGGTGCAGCGCGGCGATGTGAGCCGTCCATCCATGGACATTCCCGGTCATTCGCGCACCCCGATCAACGGAAGAATCCGTCGAAGCGAAGTGCCGACGCCAGAATAGAAAAGTGCTGCCCCCGTGCGCTCGCGGAGCATACAGAGGGCATTCGCGCCGGGTCAACAGACAACAGGAAAGGGGACGGGATTCAGGATTCAGGGGCCGGGGGAATGCAACTGCGGCTTCGCGGTCGGCTCTTTCCCTGACCCCTGAATCCTGACCTCCTCGTTTAGCCCACCATCTCGCGCTCGCGGGCTGCGGAGCCACGCGATAGCATGCCGGCCAAGTTCACCCGGCGATGGGCAACTCGGTAGTCGGATGGCTGTGCAGCGGATTCCGGCTCGAAACCCACCTCGAACTCTTGCGTGATGCGTTCGAGTTCTCCACGTAGAATTCGCACATTCCTGGGGGCCTCGATGGCGAGTGTTACGCGGTTGCCCGCCACCCGTCGCACCTCAAGTGTGATGTCGTCGCCCAAATGAATCCGTTCACCAGCTTTTCGACTCAGTACTAGCATTGCTTCGTTCCTTGCGATTTGGCGAGACTCTGTAAATACCAAGAGTGCCGTCGCGATTTGCGATGCGGCGGGCAAGTGCAACGGCTGTACCAAACGCTTCGCGATCCACTATATCTTGCAAACTTATTCCAAATGCGCCGTTTCCCGCGATATTCTATTGTGCCGCTTAATTGAATACGCTTGCACCAAGCAAAAAACAGCGCTGCAAGCATCCCAATTTGAGACGATGCTCTGCAATTGGGACTTCCGGTGTGGCCTCAGAACTGTCAGGCGGCCGGTCGGAACGGTTGCATTTTGACAGTCGGCGAGTCGCTAAAGTGCGACAGTCGCCGCTCTTGACCGTCCCGCCTCGCCTCGTATACTCCCGAACCTTCATGCTATCGGTCCATGAGCTATCGGCGGTCGGCCATTGGCTATCGGCCAGAGAAAAAGCCCACAACCGTTCCTCTGGCCGACAGCCAATAGCCGATAGCCGGCCGCCTTCACACTGGGAGAACCGGGTCACGATGACCACGTTTGCGGATATACATTGCCACCTGTTGGCGGGCATCGACGACGGCCCAAACTCGGTTGAGAATTCCCTCGCCATGGCTCAATTGGCGGTGGACGACGGGGTCACCACGATCATTGCCACACCCCATCAACTCGGGGCGTTTTCCATTTACAACAACGACGGCGATAAAATCCGCCGCATCACGAGTGATACTCAGGACGTGCTGCGCCGTCATGGCGTACCCATTCAACTCTTGCCGGGAGCCGAAATCCGAATCGAATCGGGGCTGGTACTCAAGTTGCTAGCTGGCGAGCTGATGTCGCTCGGCGATCACGGCAAGCACGTGTTATTGGAAATGCCTCACCAGGAGTATCTGCCCATCGGACCGCTGTTGGCGGAACTACGACGGCACGGATATACGGCAATCCTGGCCCATCCCGAGCGAAACGGCGGTATCCTCAGCCAGCCACATCATTGGAAGTCGCTCGTGGCCGAGGGCTGCCTGATGCAAGTTACGGCGAGCAGCTTGCTCGGTGCTTTCGGT
Organism: Pirellulales bacterium; assembly: GCA_040901765.1. Classification (GTDB taxonomy): domain Bacteria; phylum Planctomycetota; class Planctomycetia; order Pirellulales; family Lacipirellulaceae; genus JBBDYG01. The sequence continues at coordinate 113,994 of JBBDYG010000067.1, read as the reverse complement.
GCCGCGAGCCAAGGACTGGCGGAACTGATGGTCCGCCGCGGATTGGTTCACTTCCTGTCGAGCGACGGACACAGTCCTCGGTCGCGGCAGCCGATTTTGAGACCCGCGTTCGAGCGCGCTTGCGAATTGGTCGGGGAAGTGGCCGCCACGGTCTGGTGCAGCAGCAATCCAGGCCTCGTGGCCGCTGGCGAAAAGGTTTCCGGGGTCGCGGTCGCGGTCTCCAGGCCGCGTCGTCGCTGGTGGTCCTTGGCAACGAAGGCGAATTGATGGCGGACCCAACGCGTCGGCAGTTCTTAACGATCGGCGCTGCCTCCTTCGCCGGCGGCGTGCTGGTCTGCGCTGGCACAGCTCATGCAACGCCTCAGTGGGTCGACGAGCGTCAGGCGGGGCCATTCATTTTCCACTCGACATTCCCGTTGGGTCCGTATGAGAAACTTTTTTCCGAGTTGCCGAAGTTGCAGCAACACCTGCGCGGCGCGCTGGCGACCGCTCCGCCGCGCGATCCGATTTACGTTCACCTGCTGGCGAATCGGGCGCAACACGAGGCCTACGTATGCGAGCGATTTCCGAGCATCCCCTATCGCCGCGCATTGTTCGTGAAGACCTCCAACCAATCAAACGTTTTTGCCTACCGTCACGAAGACCTCGCAACCGATCTTCGGCACGAGTGTACTCATGCTTTGCTTCACTCCGATCTTTCGACGTTGCCCTTGTGGCTCGATGAAGGAGTAGCCGAGTATTTTGAAACGCCCGCCGAACAACGGGTGGCTGGCAGCCCCCATTTGGCCGAATTGGATTGGAGCCTGCGGTTGGGAATTGTGGTCGACGTTCCGGCCCTCGAGAAGAAACGCGAGCTAACGGAGTTAACCGCGTTGGATTATCGCTTCGCCTGGGCGTGGATTCACTTCCTACTGCACGGCCCCCCAGCGGCTCATCGCGAATTGTCCGCCTTCCTCATCGACCTCCGCCGCGGCACCCCCGCCGGCGACTTCTCCGAGCGACTCGCCGCAGCCACGCCGAAGCCAAATGAGCAACTCATCCGCCACTTTCGCAACTGGCGCACGGCTATCTGAGAGAATCGGAAGTTGCAACCGCTAATGGACGCTAATAATCGCTTATAATGAACTGAATTGCTAAGCTCATTAGCGCATCTTAGCGTCCATCAGCGGTTCTCTAATTCTTGATTTCTTATGTGCGGTATCTGCGGCGCTGTTTGGACCGACTCTCGGCTGGCGATCGAACGAGGGACGCTGCGCGAGATGATAGCACGATTGCGGCATCGTGGGCCGGACGATGAAGGAGCCTATACGTCGCAACTTCTGCACGTCCCCCCTGCCCCGCCGCAGCCCGGTGTGGCGCTTGGGCATCGGCGGCTGGCGATCATCGACGTAGACACCAGTCGCCAACCGCTCGCCAACGAGAACGGCGCGATCCGCGTCGTTTTCAACGGTGAGATCTACAATTATCGCGAGTTGAGAAAACGGCTCGAAGGGAACGGCCACCAGTTCCACACTGCCGGCGACACGGAGACGCTAGTCCACCTCTACGAAGACGAAGGCCCCGACTTCGTTCGGCACCTGGTCGGCATGTTTGCGATCGCCATTTGGGACGCGCCCCGCCGTCGGCTTGTGCTGGCGCGCGACCGCATTGGCCAGAAGCCGCTCTACTATCGGCATGAAGATGGCCGCCTCTCGTTCGCCAGCGAACTCAAAAGCTTGCTGGCAATTCCCGGCATTCCGCGGGAAATCGACCCCGCCGCGCTCGATGAGTATCTGACCTATCAATACGTTCCGCATCCCCACACAATCTATCGCGAAATATCGAAACTTCCGCCCGCCCACGTTGGCGTTTTTCACGACGGCCAGTGGACGGTCACGCGCTACTGGGAACCCCAGTGGAACGTGGAAGCGCAAATCTCCACCGCCGATGCAATCCAACAAGTTCGCGACCGCTTGAGCGAGTCGGTTCGACTGCGACTGCGGAGCGATGTGCCGCTCGGCGCCTTTCTGTCGGGCGGCATCGACTCGTCGATTCTCACCGCGATCATGCAGCAGGAGTCTGGTGGCCGCATCCAAACGTTTTCCATTGGATTTCCGGAACGAGAGTACGACGAGTCACCGTTCGCCCGCCGAGTGGCTGAGCATCTCGGCACGGAGCATCACGAACTGCGCGTCGAGCCGAACGCGGCGGAGCTGTTGCCCAAACTCGTGTGGCATTTCGACGAACCGTTCGGCGATAGCTCGGCCGTGCCCACCTATTATCTTGCACAACTCACGAAACAGCACGTGACGGTCGCCATCTCTGGCGACGGAGGCGACGAGCTATTCTGCGGCTACGACCGCTATCGCGCAATTCGTTGGGCCGAACTGATCGATCGCCTCCCTTTCGCGGATAAGCTCGCCCGCTGGAGTGTGTGGGATCGCCTGCCCAACTCCGGCCATCAAAAGAGCCAACTCCGCCGCATACGCCGCTTTCTGGAGCTTCTCCGCCTGCCGGCGGCACGAAGATATGCAGAGCTCGTCGGCATCTTCAATGAATCGCGGCGCGCCGCGCTGTTCAGCGAAGAGTTCGTCGCCCAACTTCCCGACAGTGACCCGATCGACTTCCTTGCCGCCGCTTTTGCACATTGCCGCCAGCGCGACGCCGTTACCGCCGCGTCGCTGGTCGACATCATGACCTACCTGCCGTGCGATCTGTGCCACAAGGTGGATATCGCGACGATGGCCCACGGACTTGAATGTCGCCAGCCGTTTCTGGACCATCGTTTAGTCGAGCTAGCCGTCTCGCTACCGTCGCAGTTAAAACTCCGCGGCCGCCGCGGCAAGTGGCTGCTGCGCGAAGCGTTCGGCTCGCTACTGCCGGCCGAAGTGTTCCAGCGCCCCAAGCAAGGCTTCGGCGTTCCGCTCGACCATTGGTTCCGCGGCGATCTCCGCAGCCTGCTGCACGACGTACTCCTTTCGCCCACCGCACTGGCGCGCGGTTACTTCCGACCCGAGGCAGTGCGCTCGCTGGTCGATGAACACCTCAATAATCAGTTCGATCACTCCGCCCGGTTGTGGGCGCTGCTGGTGCTAGAAATGTGGCAGCGCGAGTGGGCGAATCGAGCGGGAGAAGGAGTAACGTAATCCAACTTGCTCGAACTGGGTTTCGCGGCGTATACTTATGACATGAACGCCGTTCAGCGCAATGTTTGTGAAATCAACGCTCAAGAGCGTCAAGTCCTGGAATCGGTCTTGGGGCAACCTCTCCGCGACTCTCAACAAGTCGTGATTCGGGTGCTTGAACTCAATAAGGTTCCCGACGAGCAGACGCGCCTAAACGCCATGAACGAGGCGTGCGAAATTGCGGCTCGGGGGCGAGCCAATGCCGCAGCCCAGGGAGTCACAGAAGAGGAAGTTGATGCGGCCATTGAGGAAGCGCTGAAGTGGGTCCGCTCCACTAGAAACTGATGCGCGTCGTTCTTGACACGCACATTTTGATCCGCGTTATCTCTTCGCCTGCCGGACCAGCGGGCGCCCTCTTTTATCGCGTACGCGCCGCTCACTTGCTCGTTTTTTCAAGCGAGACGCTTAAAGAATTCGAACGGGTGTTAACGTATCCGCACATTCGTAAACTTCATCGTTATGACGATGAATCGCTTGACAGATTCATTTCGATCCTCAGCCAAGCTTCTCTGATCACCACTTTGCAAAGCCCTGTCCCTAGAATCGTACCGGCCGATCCTGACGACGATTTACTCGTGGCTACGGCTATTGTCGGTCAGGCCGACGTACTATGCACGCGCAATCGCCATCTTTTTCATCCCGATGTCTTGAGTTATTGCGGCAAGCGTGGCATTGCGGTAATGGACGACCTTGAATTGCTGAAACTGCTGCGGTCGGCCGAGCAGAGCGCGGGCACATAGGCAAGTTTCTCCGCAACTCGCAGCATTCGGGTCTCGGAGAGACTCGACCACGTGCCTTTCGCGCTTCCACTCTACTTTCCGCCCGCACTTTGCCGATGGAAAAGGAGACGGTGCCGCAAGCGGTTCGGGGGATAACATCTTGCGTTGCGGCCGTCGTGCCACAAGAGGCGAGCGCAATGCCAGCAGCCGGGATCATCAAGTACGCATACCTTGCCTATCTTGCGAAACCGGCAGCCGATCGTACCCTCTATCGCCTCATTCGCACGGAGAAGGCTTGCCGAATCGTCGAACTGGGAATCGGCTCGCTGTTACGCACAGCGAACCTGATCGCCGTCGCGCAGCGTTATTCGCCGCAAGCGGAGATCCACTACTCGGCGGTCGATTGGTTCGACATGCGGCCCGACGAGATGCCGCCAATTAAACTGATCGAAGCCCACCGCCGCCTAAAGGCCACCGGCGCGAAAATCCGCGTCCTGCCTGGCGAGCCGGGCGAAACGCTCCGCAGCGTTGCCAACTCGCTGCTCAAAACCGACCTGCTCCTGATCGGCCCCTCCGTAACCGACGACTCATTCGTGCAAGCGTGGTACTATCTCCCCCGCATGTGCCACCCGAAAACCACGGTCCTGCGCGGTTCCACGATCGCCGACGGGATTGGATATCGCCTCATCTCGTTTGCTGAAATCGCTGAGCGCTGCGTCATGGCCGCCCCGGCCCGCGCGGCGTAGCCATTCAAACGCGATGCAGTCGCGTTTCAAGCCGGAGGCTTGGCAGCCATTAGCCGGCGGTAAGCGCAGCGCCACCGCCGGTTGATCGAGCATCGGAAATCAGCACCCCGGAGGGTGTGCCAGCAAATTGACGCATCGCCGAATTGCTGCGACCCCGGCCGGGGTCGTGCGCGCTGGAGGTTCGCTTTCCGGTGGTGCGCTTCGCGACCACCGGCTAATGGCTGCCATCCCTCCGGGATGAAGATCGCCAAAGCGTGCTTTACGCTGAGACCGCGATTCCGAACCACTCCACCTCGCCAAATGTCCTGTAGCTGCGCCACTGCGAACCATCGCATGCATCAGGCCGTCCTGAACCACTGCCCTGCCCCGCGGCTCCCTTGGAGGCTATATTATTGGCGTAGTCGAGCAGTCCGCCGACGACGCGGCCGGCCACTTGCGACGCTGCCTTGCCCAAACCCGCCTCGTATGGCAATCGCCAACTCCGTTAATGCCGAAACGCTCGACTCGCCGGTGCCTGCCGGCGAGCGGAGTGACGCTGGCCCGCTTCGCGCCGCGGCCCGCAATATGGTGGCCCTGGTCGAGGGAAGCACGCCCCATCTTACCAGCGAAACCCGCGACCAACTGCGCTACCGCCTGCGGGTCGTTGCACTAATTTTCTTTGCGGCCTTCCTGGCGTTTCTGATCCGCGCTTTCTGGCTGTATACACCCACCGAATTGTTCGGGCCGGCAAAGGCATGGATCACCCTCACGCACATTGCCGTGACAACTGCGATGGGTCTGGCCGCCTGGAAGCTGTGCAACCGCTGCCAGCTTTCGCTGACGTTGCTCCGCGTGGCCGAGCTGATTGTGTTCGGCGCGCCTGCAATTCTGTTTCTTATGATCGACAACTACTTCCTCCGACACGCGGCAAGTCTCCCCAATGGCGGGGCCTATGTGCCCAATATCCTCGGCTCGTGGTTGATGCTCATCTACACCTACGCTCTGTTCATCCCCAACACGTGGCGGAGAGCGGTAGCGGTCCTCGGCGCGATGGGAATCGCACCCGTCGCCGGAAGCCTCTTCGTTTACTTCACCACTCCCGCATTTCGCGACTTGCTCCAGCAACCAGAGTTTGCCGGCTACTTTACCGAACAGGTTTTGAAGATGAGCTTCGCGGTCATCGGCGCGACTGTCGGCGTCAACGCCATTGGCACCCTTCGCCAACAAGCGTTCCAAGCGAAGCAGCTCGGCCAGTATCGTCTTAAGAAACTCATCGGCTCGGGCGGTATGGGCGAGGTCTATCTGGCCGAGCACCAGATGATGAAGCGGCCCGCCGCGATCAAGATCATCCGCCCCGAAAAAGCCGGCGACCCCCGCATCCTGGCCCGCTTCGAACGCGAAGTCCGCCTGACCGCCAAGCTCTCCCACTGGAACTCAATCGACATCTACGATTACGGCAACACGGCCGATGGCACGTTTTACTATGTCATGGAGTACCTGCCCGGCCACAACGTCGGCGAGCTGGTCGATATGTATGGACCGCTGCCGGCCGGCCGGGTGGTCTACCTCATGGATCAGGTCTGCAAGGCCCTGGCCGAGGCTCACGGCATCGGCCTCGTGCATCGCGACCTCAAGCCCGCGAACATCTTCTGCGCCTACCGCGGCGGCGAGTTCGACGTCGCGAAGCTCCTCGACTTCGGCCTCGCCAAGCCCGTCATGCAAGCCACCGATGCCAGCCTCACGCAAGAGGGCGCGGTCACGGGCTCGCCCATGTTCCTTTCCCCGGAACAAGCCACCGGCGAGCGCGAAGCCGACGTCCGCAGCGACATCTATTCACTCGGCGCGGTGATCCACTACCTGCTCACGGGCCAACCGCCGTTCAATTACTCGCAGCCCGTAAAGCTTCTCATCGCCCACGCCTCCGAAGCCGCCACGCCCCCCAGCGACCTCGCCCCCGGCATCCCCGACGCGCTCGATGAGATCGTGCTGCGGTGCTTGGAGAAAGACCCCGAAGACCGCTTCCAAGACATCCAGGAACTCCGCCAGGCGCTCCTCTCCATCGATCTCGACGACCCCTGGTCCCCCGACCGCGCCGAAGCCTGGTGGTCCTGCAACGGCTGCCCGGAGCGGAAGCGGATGGCGGCGGAGCTACTGGAAGCGGCGGCAGTTTAGAGTGTAGAGAATTGCTTTCGGAGGAGAAATAACGTTGGCCACCATTGGACCATTGCCGGTTAGACCACATGATGAGGAAATTCAGCGCGCGGAATACTTCGAGGCGATTCTTCACAGAGGACTCGGTGTTGAGGAGGCGCTTCAGCTTTCGGCGCAGGAATTTAATGTTAACGGTCGCACAATTCGTCGCGCCAACGATTATCAAAGGGCGTTTATGAGGCTGAGCGATGAATCGCGGCTGGCGCTAGCGCATTTGGTGAATAGTAAGCAAATTGGAGTAGGCTTAGTTCGACTAGAGATGACGGGTGACGACGTAAATCCAGAAGGAATCTTAATCGCTTGGAAGAACGGAGAGATTCCGAAGAATCAGTCAATACAGCGTGACAATCAAGAAGTATCCGCCAGCGTGCCAATCGATGAAGATAATGGCGCGATTGCTCCTGCTACTGTCCGACAGTCGTATCGAATTCAAGCAGCGCTGGGGCGATGCGGAGAACGGATGGGGTTTTGCGTTTGGATTCCGACGCGCGACCGAAGCAATATTGCAAGAGAGTGGCAAGCGAAGGAGGGCACACTGCTCACAAGATTACCCCTGAATTACGACGAACTCACGCTTACAACAATCGAGGAGATCGATGTTCTCTGGCTGGACCGTCGATCCATCGTCCGGGCATTCGAGGTAGAGCATACAACATCCGTGTACTCGGGTCTTCTACGCATGACCGATTTGCTGTCCTTAAATCCGAATCTTGACATTAATTTTCATATTGTCGCTCCGGACGCGAGACGAAAAAAGGTCTTTGAACAGATCACCCGACCGACGTTTAGCTGTCTTGAAAAAGCACCGTTGTCCCAACTCTGTAGCTTCCTTTCGTACAGTGCGGTTGAGACGATCGAATCGAATAAGCTTGAGCACACTCGCGATACGATCATCGACGAATACGCTGACTATCCCGAGTAGTGGCCAAAATACTCATCGGCTACATAGCCCTTGAATGCAAACATTTCAAGGCTAAAGCCGCATCAGCGAGAAGCCCCGTGAACGGGGCTACTATGAACCGGTCGGCACCGCGGACCCGACATAAATGTCGGGCCTAAGACCGCTGGCGCGGGAAGCCCGGTGAACCCGGACTGTTCTACCGATAGTCCGCGGGGGTTGGCCGCACGACCCCGCGCGCCGGCCGATCACTCTCGCGACCATCCCTGGTTCCCATATTTTTATTGGGTAGCCCCGTTTACGGGGCTTCCCGCGCAGCGGTAATAGGCCCGACATTTATGTCGGGTTACAGTAGCGCATTCCCGCTCCCATAGCCCCGTTCACGGGGCTTTTCGCTGCCCGACTTGAGCCATTTCCCCCTTGGAGGCCACCATGTCGCGCAACTACTACAGTGAAATCCACCTCCTTCTGACGTGGCACACGAAAACCAGCAGCCCGATTTTGACGCCAACCATCGAACCTCTGGCGCACCGCGCGATCAAACACAAAATCGTCGATTGGCCCGGCGCGTTCGTTCACGAAATCGGCGGCACCGAAACGCACGTCCACTTGGTGGTCACCATCGCACCGACGATCACGATCAGCGAGTTTATCGGCCAAATCAAAGGCGCGTCGTCTCACGACGTAAATCAACAGGCTGGCCGCGGTCAAAGGGTACTGGAATGGCAACCCGGTTACGGAGTCGTCAGTTTTGGGACCAAAGATATGCCGTGGGTCCGCGAGTACGTCCGCAACCAGCGCGAACATCATGCGAAGGACCGTGTTTACGATCGATTGGAGCGAATCACTCAGATCGAGGATGGGGCTGAAGCCGAGCAGCCAGAAGCCCCGTGAACGGGGCTGGGGGTGAGTTAGTTGGTGCCTCGCCCGACATAAATGTCGGACCTAATACCGCTCCGCGGGAAGCCCGGTGAACCGGGCTCCTCTCCATGTTTGCGGCTGCCATCCGGCTTCAGTCCGTCTCGTCGATCACAAAATCCGCACTTCTGGACTGCGTACCAGGGGGTAATGTTTTCGCGATTATGCGCATCCTTAACACCCCCAAAAAAGTTGGCAACTTGGCAAGTACCGAGGAAAACCGGGCATTGCCGCGCACACTTGGCAACGACTCGACCGCTCGAAACCCCTGGCAGCGTTCGACGCGCCGCGAATTGAATCCATTGACATCGACTCGGTGTAGAACTTCATGCTCCATACTGCTTGCTTTATCGCGGCAAGTGAAGCTAAACCCCCGCCATCAAGCTCCGCCAATTCGCTCCGCCCCCGGCGGCTAGACCGCGACGATGCCCACTCGAATGATTCTTGCCGACCCTGGTGGCAATCGCGCTCAAAGTAAGGATAATAAGCCGCGTACCCCACCCCTTTGAAAGGTCGCAACTATGATCGCTTACAACCGACGCCAATTTATCTCCCGAGTAGGCTCTACCGTGGCCGGCATCACGGCGGCCGGACTCGTTTCGGTGTCACCGGTGCTTGGCCCGGCGTGGGCCGCTGAGGCCCCCCCCGCGGGGCGGCTCAAGCTGGGGATTCAGCTTTATTCGCTGCGTGGTTTTCCGGTTGAGGAGGCTTTGCAACATGCCAAAGAACTGGGCTTCGAGCAGGTCGAGTTCTTCAGCGGCATGTTGCCGCTCGACGCGTCGGCCGAGCAGATCGCCGTCATGAAAGCCCGGGTCGCGGAACTGGGAATGTCGATCTCCGCGCACGGCGTCAACCCCTTTACCAAAGACGCCCAGGCAAATCGCAAGACGTTTGAATTCGCCAAGGCGTTGGGCATTCGCAACATCGCGGCCGATCCCGACCCCGAGTCGTTCGATAATCTGAACGATCTGGTGCAAGAGTTCGATATTCGGATTGCCATCCACAATCATGGACCGCGCCATCGATACAACAAGGTGGTAGATGTGTTGCAGGCGATCGAAGGCCGGGACGAACGGATTGGTGCCTGCGCCGACCTGGGCCACTTCATTCGCTCGGGCGAAGATGCCACGCACGCGATTCGACTGCTGAAGGGACGGTTGTACGGGATCCACTTGAAGGACTTTGCGGAGATGACCGCGGATGCCGAAGGCGTCATATTGGGCCAAGGCCATTTGAATGTGCCTGCCGTCTTTGCCGCGCTCCAACAAGTCGGCTTTCCCGAGGACGGCGCGATGTCACTGGAATATGAGGAGAATCCCGAAGATCCAATCGCCGACATCCGCCAGTGCGTTGCCGTGGCGAAGAAGGCACTCGAGGAATTGTCGTAAGAACGGGCGAGAGGGGTCAGGATTCAGGGGCCGGGGAAATGCAACTGCGGCTTCGCCGCCTAATCTTTCCCTGGCCCCTGACCCCCGAATCCTGTCCCCTTCACTTTATTTCCAGCGACTGCCGAACGTCAGCAACAGTGCCGCAATCAACATTCCCAAGCTTTGAGGTTCGGAAACGACGGCTCGCGTTGACGTATCGAGCGCCGCGCCGCTGGTGGACGATCTACCAAAGTTGGCGCGCCAGACGTGGTAGTGGGCCTGAGTATAAATCGCCCCGAGGTTGTCGCGCCACGTGAGATAATCGCCGATGTCAACGACGCCATCGCGATTGTAATCGCCGGAAAGCCCAGCCGACGTTCCGAGAAATCCGTGGCCGGTGTTGAATTTGAACAACATGCCCTCGCCGCCATCAAGTTCGATGATGAGTTGCCGGCGCGTTTGGGTGGTCGGGGCGAAAGGAAGATTCCAAAGTGCCACTTCACCCGTGTTGGAATCGAGATACTGGATGGTTGGACCGACGGCGGCGAGGAAGTTGACCGTAATCCTTTGACGGTAGTCAGCGGCCGTGCCGTCCGGTCCCGTAAATCCGTTGACAACCATGAAGTAAAGCTGATCGTCCACATCCGTTAAATTATCGTGGGCCGCATCGAGCGGCTTGAACCAGGAGAGGATCACATCGCCCCGCAGTCCGCTATTTTTGGTCCCCAGGTTCGTTACCACCCACCCGCGCATGTACGGATCGTTTCGATCGGGTACCCATTCGCTAAACGTGTTCGGCGCACCGTCGTCGGCATTAAAACCAGACGGCAGTGGCGTGACTTCCGTGGGTTCGGGCCCGGTCTTACCGCGGTGGAACATGATATCCATCGTCGGCAATCCGCCGTTGGGTGGACTATCTAATCCGACCAAGTGAACCAGGGTCTTACCGAGGTTTCGAGCACGGCGGTTAATGTCGGCCAGTTGAAAGTAGGCCGGCTTCGGATTGCTGTCCCCGCCGGGCGGGTTGAACAGCGACGAGGCGCCGGTGTTGTAGGTGAAGTCGATGAACGTTGTCGCGCCGAAGGCGAGCGCGCCGAAGGTGTTGAGGTTCATCTCCGACGGGGAGGGGTCGCGGTAGATCGTCTGATTGTAGTCCTGCACGGCGTGAAAGGTCTGCCGGTAAATGCCAAACGGGATGTCGGCATTCTGAGCGTGGACGCGGTAGCGCCGCAACTCGCTGTACCAGTTCGTGGGGCTGCCGTAGGCCGGCGCGTTCGGCGGACCCGTCGGATAAGTCGACGTGAACGGGTACGTGTCGAAGGCCAGCATGTCGGGCCGGGCGCGGGTGATGAAATCCCCCAACTCCGCGTCGTTCACCTGTCCGCCCCAGTTATTCATGTAGAGGATCGTATCCGGCCACTGATTGCGGATCGCGTTGAACCAATTGACGGCCCGGTCGCGAACGGCCGGATCGTTAAGATGCCATTCGTCGCCAAGCTGCAAGGCCACTAGCTGGCTAAGGTAGGGCTGCTCGGTCGCACCCGGCATCTGGCTCTCGTTGCTCACCCAGCGCGCCCAGGGGAACCCCGGCGCTGGCCCGTGCTGTGCGGGACTAGATTCCCACAGCCAATGGATGGCCGAGTAGTTGGCATTCTGGAATGTCGCCAGGTGAAATACATCATCCTTGGTCACCATGCCCTGCACTTGCAGCCCGCGGTCGATCAGAATTTGATGCCCCTTGCTCAATTCTGCGGACGCAGGCTGCGCAACGAGCAACACCAACGCGACGAGAAGCAGAAGCTGGTACTTCATAACGCGAAGCAGGTTAAAATTCATATCAACGAAGCACTTCCTGGTTTATTCGCCCGAATGACGGCCATCGCGATTATCGCGAGCAGCCCGATTAGCCACGACTCCGGTTCGGGTGTATGAACATGGTTCAACGAGCCTTCGGTCGCGCCGTTTCCCGCGGTGCGACCAAAGTTAGCCAGCCAGACGCCGTAGGCCGACGGCCCAAACATTGTGCCGAGGCCATTGCGCCAAACCACGTAGTCGGCGGCGTCCACCACGCCATTTCGATTGTAGTCGCCCGGGACGGATTGGCCAAAGAAACCGGTAACTTGAAGGGTGCCGGTTCCCCTCAACAGGGAACTGGTGAACTCGGCGTCCGATAACACGCTGCCCCATGTGCCGACCGCTTGCGAAACGTCGTTGAACAACAAAGACCCAATGACATCGGGGCTGCCCATGAAATTCAAATCGAGCGTCGAGCCGGTCGATAGGTATACATCCGACGAATCGGCCAGGAACGAGCTTGCAACGATCAACTTCCCCGCTTGCACGACAGTGTCGCCGGCATAGGTATTCGCGCCGGTGAGCGCGAGTGTACCCGTGCCGCTCTTCGATAGTCCGCCGGCGCCGGACACGACTCCGCTCATCGTGAACGTCCCGGCGTTAATGGCCGCGTGCAAATTGCTGGCAAGCTGCACATTCGCGGCGATCGCGTGCGTGCCCTGATCGGAGGTGAGCGTCGCAGCGCCGCCCGAGTTGTTCAGCACCAGGCTTCCGCCTGTGCCGGGATTAATCGTGTAACTAAACGGGCTGTCAAAGGTCAACATGCCGACGGTCTTCGTGCCATCGAGCGCGATCGAGCGATTGGTCGTGAGCGTCCGCCAGAAATTCGCTTCTGCGCCGACGGCATTCGGAACGCCGCCCAACCAGTTCAGCGTTTGGTTCCAACTCAGTGGGACGATCGTGCCGTTTACATTGGGGGCCGCGTCGGAGAGCCATTGCGGCTTCTGGCTCTCCAGCACGCGGCGCGTGCGGTAGTAGTATTCGTGCTGAATCTGCTCGGCCTGAGTGACACCCATTCCATTTCCACCCCAGTTGTAGGCCAAGAAGCCCTCGAATCCGACGTTCAGAATGGCATCCTGCCGAATCTGGATCACGCTGTCCCAGTTGGCGGCCGAGGCAAGCCCGGCGCGGCCCCAGCCCGTGGGCAACACATTTCCCTGACCGTCGGTAAAAGTAGTGTCGTTGTTGGCGAAGTGCTCGGTGAGGAACAGCCGGGACTCCGGCACGCCGCGATTGAGATAGGAGTTCTTTGAAGCTTGATACTGCGCCTGCGCCCAAGTCAATCGCTGTGCGTCGTTCGTGCCGCTGTTCCAAACTTCGGTACCGCTCAGATAGCACTCGATGCCGATGTACGAAACTTCCGCGAGCGCCTGCCACGAAGCGTTGTTCGAGCCGGGGTTCTGGTAAGGCGCGAGCGTCACAACGTTGTAGCCGTAGTGCTCGTGCAGCCGCGTGACGCAGTCAACGAGCCACGTCCGGTAAGTCGAATTGCTGGGTGGTCCGGCATTGGGCGGCCAAAGGCTCGCCGAGATTTCGTTGAGAATCAGCCAGTTCGGCTTCGGCCCGTTGTTCGTGGAATTTGTGACAACATAGGCGTCGATTTGGTCGGCCGACAGGTTGCCGTCCTTAGTGGGGTTCGTGGGATCCTGGTACCGCTGTTGCAGAAAGTTGTAGAACTCGGCCAGTTTGTTGCCATTGGCGACCATCTCCGGACGATGGTTGTCCGTCGAGGTCATCATGTAGTTGCCGTTGATGCTCGGATAATTCAGCACATCAAATTGGGACTGCCCGAAGGTCGATTCGAACGAAGTGTAGTCGAAGTGGAGATCGTAGGCCGGCGCGGCAGTTGCGGCCGCTAACAAAAAAACCAACGAGATGCATCCAGGCGCAAACCGACCAGCCGGAGAACACCGCTGCGTTGTACAGAAGACTACCGTCGTGCAGCGGAAATTCATGTGGACTCTTTATCGAACTTCAAAATGTCAACCGATTTTGGGGTGGCAACGAGTTAAACGCACCGCAAAGTGGCGTTTCAAGCCGGAGGCTTGGCAGCCATTAGCCGGTGGTAAGCGCGAGCGCCACCACCGGAAAGAAGCGCCTTAGACGTTAGCACCCCGGCAGGGGTGCCAGTAACCATTGCGCCCCCATTTGCTGCGACCCCTGCCGGGGTCGTGCGGGCAATTTCTTTGCTACCCGGTGGTGCGCTGCGCGACCACCGTCTAATGGCTGTCATCCCGCTGAGATGAAATACGCCACGATACTATGCCATCACGCTGGAACGGGCTAACGGTATAGCGGGCCACCTTGTTCGTTTGGTTTACTGAAGGTCGAATAGCTGCGAATGAGGTCGCGCAGTTCGGAATTTCGCGGTGCGCGATCACTCTGCATTGGAAGTCAACTCGAAGTCAAACACATTGTCTTCGTCCGATCTGACTTCTCGGCGAAGCTCTGAACTGTCGTTGTAGCGCGGCGGCACGATCTGCGGGCGATTCGTGATCTTGCCGTTCGGGCCCTCGACGATCGTCGCCGATTCAATCCGGATCGTATGCCAGCCGACCATGGCGCCTTTCACTCCCCGCTTATAGCCAAGCTCGTAGCGTCCGTCGTTGTCGGCAACGGCATAGGACGGCGATCCATTGTCTTCAGGCTGAAACTGAACTTCGGCCATCGGGACGGGCTGCCCGTCGAGCATGACGCGACCCGTTACGGGCATTAGCTGTGGGCCAGATTCGCTGCAGCCGGCAATCACGAGTAGCAGGGCGTAAAAACGAACGCTCTGCGGCAATCTCAAATTCATTCGTCACCAGCGGAGCCAGCAAGAAACACGTTAATAGCCATCCACCAACATGCCGTCATCGCGCCAGCCCAATCGCTGGTAAATGCCGATCTGCTTGCCGCCGATTTCGGTCCTGCAGCGCAGCGGATGGCCGCTCTTGGCGTAACAAGCGTCGGTATTGTTGGCAAGATCGTAATTGATGTCGTCGCTGATGAATCGCACCGATGTGTCGCAGAACGCGAAGTAGGCGCCTCCCGGATGTCGGCTGCTAAACCCCTCGGTGCAAGTGTTATGGGCGTCGGTAAGCGGGTGATTCAATTTCAGAGTCACGCGCCCCAGCAGCATGTGGGAGCCCCACATATCCGGGCCTGGCGGATTCCGCGAGCCGATCCACGTTCCCGCCAGACACCATCCGTCCCGCTCGCCGAGCATAAACGTATGGCTCGTCCCGTCCGAAATTTGTTTGATCGAAACCTTGCTGTTGCCGAAAAAGATGCCGTTGTTATCGCAGCGAACCTGATCGGGCACCCACCCCATGGATGCTGGAGCTGACGCGAGCTTGGGGCAATTGTTGTTAATGAACCCCTTGAGGCCCATGTAATTCGACGTGGATGGCCGGAAACCGGGCGGCGTGTTGTTGCCGTTGAAGTGCCGCTTGCCACCGCCCGAGCCGCCGGGACTCGTGCTACTTGGACTATTGTCGGTGTTCAAAAGCGCCGGCGTATCGTCGGAGGGGCAGAGAAAAATCGGCAGCGGAGTCTGCACGAGATCGAGTTGGCTTGGGTCCGACTTCGCGGCGATGAACAGGTCGGCTAACCGCCGCTTCGCTGGATCGAGTTTGTCGTATAGACCTTGCTCTTCTAAATACGGCAAGGTGAACGTCGTCCAGCCCCAAGCCTCCTCTTCTTCCGGCTGACTGATGAAGCCGATCGGAAACCGCTGATGCGCCGTGTGGTGACTGTGCAAAGCCAGCGCCAGATTCCGCATGTTATTTTGGCAATTCGCGCGCCGCGCCGCCTCGCGGGCGGCTTGCACCGCCGGCAATAGGAGCGCCACCAGAATGCCGATGATGGCGATTACCACCAACAACTCGACGAGCGTGAAACCGCGGTCTTTTCCTTCGCGACCGGTGCCAAACCGCATGTCACTTCCTCCAATCACCGGCAAGCCGGTCTGTCCGTACCGTTCGCACCCGTCCACATGTCTTATCACCCTTGTCGGAATCGACTGGCCGAACCGCCAATTCCTAAACTCACCGCCAGCGCCAGCAGTAGCAACGAGCTCGGTTCGGGAATCACCGTCGATGCTCCGCTACCGGCGGTGTTGCCGAACCGTGCGAACCAAGCGTCGTAGTCCTCTTGGGTGACTTCGCCGATCGTTTCCACTTCGTTGAGCAGCGTTCCGCCGTCGCGCCACACGGTATAATCCGCGGCATTAACACTGCCGTCGCCGTTGTAGTCACCTAGCACGCCTTCGGGCGGCGCCATGGGGTCCGTGACACTGGCCCAAGAGAGTCCGATTCGCAACTCGTCGAATCGGGTGTCCGTCGGGGCGCCAGCATTGGCTCGCAGGAAGTAGCTTACGACGTTCGTGATATCGTTCGCCGCATAGGTTGCGTTGTTCTCCAGGTCGGTCGGAGCAATCACATTCGCCGTCGGCGGCGTTTCCATGCCAAATGTGTTTGGATCGGGATTAATCCACAGCCGAGCTGTGTCATTATCGGCACCTGTGACAATCTCATAAGACGCGACGAAGAATGCTAACTCCCCCTGCTCGATCGGTACCGCGGTAAATCGCGGCCTGGTGGCTGCGAGCGGGGACGATTCGGCGTAGACCGTCGGAACGTCTTCGGTGGCGCCCTCGACGTAGTCCGCAAAGTGGCGATTCGCGCAACGGTAGTTGCCCACGACTCCACAATCGTTGGCCTGGCTGTTGGAGGCTGTGCCGGCGTAATAGCTGTTGAACAGAGGGCTATCGGGGTTAGCGCTTGCCCGCTTGATCGCGAGAAATCCGGCCAATACGCTGGGATTACCGGCCTGCGATCCGGCCGTATTGTTGTAACCGGCGAGTACGATACCGGCTTCACTCAAGCTCAATCCGGGCGCACCGGCCAGACCGTTGATATCGACGACGCGCAAGAAACCGGACCAGTACACCGTTCGGTCACCGGTGGGCATGTCGGGGATTTCGATCCGGTTGGTAGAACCATTGCCGCCACTAACGATCGCGACGCTGTCTCCGGTCGGCGCGGGCAGGCCGGTGGCCGCATCGTACTCATTTCCTTCAATGACGACCGGTACTACGGCGCTGGTGCCCGCCATCGACCAAAAGTTGCCGCTCGGTTGGTGCTGGACCCCCTGCGGACTCGTAGCCGACGCCAGGTTGAGGCCGGCGTCGTAATCAAATCCCTCATAGAACAACGGGACATCCGCCCACGCCTGGGTGGCACAACAGCAAACCAGTAGTATTGCAAGTTTCCGCATAATTCCGCTCCCCATTAAGTGATGCTCAAAGAATTTTCAATTGTTTCACGAGTGGCTCGATCCGTTGCCTAATCGATTGCGGCCGCACAACAGCACGCAACCGACAAGCAGTAGTCCCAACGAAGCCGGCTCGGGAATTGGCGTTACGTCGGCCCACGTTGTGCCCACCCGCAATTCATCCAACGTCAAATGCGGCGCTAAGCTCTGTCGGAGCAGGATGCTCGCGATGCCGATGTCGGTGCCAGTAAGGGTAGTGTTGTCAATCAGCGTGGGCGGCGTCGTCAGCGGCGAAAAAGCCGGATCTGCAAAGGTGCTCGGGTCGGGATTGATCCACAACCGCGCAATGTCGTTCTGGTTGCCGGCCACCGTTTCGTACGATCCGACGACGAACAACGTCTCACCGACGGTCATCGGTCCACCCCACGAAGTGGCGGCCATTGTGGCGTTCACGTTTCGAAAAATGCCCAGGTTGTACTTCGTGCCGTCACTGGGATCAATGCGGCTTTGGAGCCTGGCGGCGGCAGCGCCCGGATTGGTTGCTGTCGCACCTGCGGAATTGTTCAGCGCGAGGAAAAACCCTCCATTAACGTTCGTCGATCCCGCCAAGTCGTCGATGCGCAGAGCCAACGAATAGTAGACCGTGCCGCCACCGTTTTGGGTGATTGTAGTGCCGAGCGGCAGGCGGAGTGATTTGCCAGCCTGTTGCGAGTTGGTGCCCACAGTGCTGGGTCCGCCGTCGATCTCGGCCGAGTTGCCCACCGGCGGTAGGAGCGGCGACGGAACGCCGAGATTGTTGCTGGCGACCTTTATCAGGGAGGGGCCGACCGCGTCGCCGTAGGCTGCGACCCACGTTTCTCCATCCGGGTTCGTTTTACCCTCCACCGTCGTACCGACTTCATTATAATTGAACGGCTCGTATCTCAGCAGTGCAGCCGTCGCTGTTGACGACAGCGAGACGGCGACAAGCGCGCACCAAATTAGATGAGTGGTAAGTTTGTTCATTAGACACTCCGGCAGAAAAGAAGAAGAAAAGGTAGGAGCGTTGGCTGTTAGCCGACGCCGTTTCGAGGCGGGTTCCGAGTCGACGGGTCAAACACGTCGTCGACTCGGCATCGCCAGTATATCAGACGGCGGAAGTGAATACACTGGTTTGGATAGGTAAATCTATGCCGACTTCCCGCAAATTCGCCAAGTCGAGCGGCGAAGAATGGCTCGCATGTACATAAAGTTACTCAGGTACGCTCGTTGAGAATGGGGGCACCGAATGCCCCGCTAACCGCGTATACTAAATCCGAAAAGGGTTAATCGGACGATCACTAGTTTCTCGAGGGTTCTCACACCATGCGCAGAAAGTCCCCCTCCCGTCGCGAATTTCTGCAGCGTAGTTCGGCCGTTGTGGCAAGCGGTTGTGTACTTGGTGCTTGGAATCGAGAACTCTTTGCGCAAATAGATCCCTCGGCAGGGGCCAGACAGGCAGTTGCCTGTTCTCGCCGCGAAGCGGGAGACGCGGCGCGCGAGGTTCTGCTGCAAGGGGGCAATGCCATCGACGCGGCGGTGGCGGGGCTGCTGGTGCAATGTGTGATTGAACCATCGAACGTGGGCCTAGGCGGCTACGGCGGAAGCCTCGTCTACCATCAGGCGAAGAGCGGCCGTGTGCAGGCCATCGACTTCGACGCTCGCGCCCCACGCAACCTCGATCCTGCGTCGCTGACCTTAGCCAATCAATCTCACGGTTATTTAGCAGTGGGAGTGCCGGGTGTTGTGGCGGGCATTGACCTCGCAATGCGCGAGTTCGGAACGTTGCCGTTCAAGACCTTGGCGAAAGCTTCGCTGGCGCTGGCAGAGAACGGCATTTCGGTAACGCCCGGACTTGCGCGCACATTTCACGAGCATTTTCAGGAAGTTGACTCTGATTCGCAACATGCGTTATTTCCCAACGGCGTTGCGGCCGAGGGCGGCAGGTGGGTGCAATCGGATTTGGCTCAGTTGATACGTCGCCTCGGCGACGACGGACCGGCTAGCTTCTACTCGGGCGATATCGCCGCGACGATTTGCAAGCAGGTGCAAGCCAATGGGGGTGTTCTGGCCGAGGAAGACTTTCACGATTTTCAGGCTGCGCTTGTCGAGCCATTGCATATCGCGTACCGCGGTTACGACCTGTACACGCCGCCGCTGCCGTCGGGAGGGCTGACGTCGTTAAGCATCCTTAAAACACTCGAGCAGTTCGACATCGGCAAATTGCCGCCGTGGAACGCACGCTACATCGAGCTATTCGCCGGCGCATCGAACTTGGCCTGGGGCGAGCGAAACGAATACTTTGGCGATCCTGATTTTGTGACGGTGCCGGTGGAAGAGTTGCTCTCGGAGCAGAGTGCCATCGAACGCGCTGACGTAATGCGCCAGGCCACGCCAACCACACCAGCGCGACCGTCCGGGCCCTCGCACACGGTGAACCTGGTCGTGATCGACAAGGATCGGAACTTGGTCTCGTGGACGGCAACGCACGGGAATTTTTTTGGCTCAAAAGTAGCAATCGATGGACTCGGCCTGTTGCTTGGACATGGGATGTCGCGGTTCGACTTAAAATCCGACTCCCCCAATTATCCCGCCGCCGGGAAGCGGCCGCAGCACAACATGTCGCCGCTATTGGTGATGCGCGACGGCCAGCCCTGCGCCGGTCTGGGCTTGCCGGGCGGAACGAAGATCGTCACCGTCACGGCCCAACTAGCGATGAACCTGATGGACTTCAAAGCGCCGCCGCAGCAGATCGTTTCGGCCCCGCGGATCCACACCGAAGGGGAAGAACCGATCCAAGTCACCGCCGATACGCCCGCCGAGGTGGTGGAAGAACTTCGCGAGCGTGGCCATCGCGTCGAAGTAAAGCAGGCGCTTGGTGCTGGCGCCAACGCCGTTGTGATCGAAGCCAAGTCGGGCGACGTGCAAGCCGCGGCGAGCAAGGGATCGAGCGGGGTACTGGTATTTTGATGCACTCCTACTCTTCTCGCTCAATCGGTATGGCGATCGTAGCGAACTTTCTCGCTGTGCTCGGCAACCCGGCATGTTGTCAAACAATCGATCGCCCCCTGCCTTCGGTCGGCGAGATGATCGAGGCTCGCACCGATGTCTGGGGCGAAGCCGCGATGCGGCAACCGAACGGCGCGAGCTACGAGTTCTTTCAAGACCTGCTTCCGCCGCTGCGGTGGGTGAATACCGATTTCCGCCAATACCCGATCGTGCTCAGCGCCCCGCGCAGCCCGCACAAGGCCCGGCTGGTTAGCAATGGCAGTGCCATCAACGCGCGGGCGAACAAGCCGCCGATGTGGTACGAGCAAGGCATGCCGGTCACGTTTTTCGTCGGCGATCGTCCCGAGCCGTTCGGCGACGATCTCACCCGACTCGATGGCCCCCGCTATCTCGACGGCTATCTGCCCGTCGTGGCGATCAAATACGGTCAAGAGGGCGCGGTTTACCAGCAGGAGGTTTTTGCCCCAGTAGAGTCCACCGCGGCGGAACAAGGCACCGCGATGTTAAGATTTTCGGTGTCCCAAGGCGACGGCCAAGTGCAAGCTCGTATCAGCTCGGAAACGCCGGTGCATGCGCAGGAGGGTGAAATCCTCGATGCACAGGGTCGGAGCCTAATCGCATTCAGCCCTGCTTGGCAATGGAATGCTGAGCGCAAGGCGCTGGTCGCCCATCTGAAGGGCGGGGCGACCGCCGAGTTGGCGATCTTCACCGAACCGGCCGCGCCGGGCACCGTGATGTCAGCCGCGGAGTTCGACCAGCGAAAGCAGGAATGCGTTCGAGCATGGAACGATTTGCTCGATCGCAGCATGGGCTTGGTCACACCGGAGGGAATCGTCAACGACGCCTGGCGCGCGACGCTCATCGGAAACTTCATGGTGGCCGTCGGCGACCGGCTTCATTACAGCGCCGGCAACGCGTATGCAAAACTCTATGAAGGGGAGTGCGGCGATACGCTCCGGTCGCTGATGCTCTTTGGCCACTTGGGCGACGCGCCCGCCATGCTCAAACCCTTGCTCGAATTCGATCGACAAGCAACGCGGTTTCACGTGGCCGGGCATAAGCTACAACTTCTGGCGTATTTCTATTGGCTCACTCGCGACGCTGAAACAGTTCGAGCGTACGAGCCGCTTTGGCGGCCGTCGGTCGATTTAATTCTCGCCAGTCGCGAAGCCGACACCGGACTCTTGCCCAAAGACAATTATGCCGGCGACATCAATCAGAAGGTTTACTCACTCAACTCGAATGCCAACTGCTGGCGGGGCTTGCGAGATATTGCTGCCATGCTGGACGACATGGGTGCGAAGGACGAAGCACATCAACTTCAACAGGAGGCGAACGCTTATCGCCAAGTGATAGTGGATGCCGTCACTCGCAGCGAACGGCTCGATACGAACCCGCCTTTTATTCCGGTTGCTCTGCTATCGGACGAGCCCGCCCACGACCCACTGACGGCTACCCGGACGGGCAGCTACTACAACCTGATTTCGCCGTACGTGATCGGCTCGGAGATTTTTGGCCAAGGCTCCGATCGCGAAGATTGGCTTCTCGGTTATCTTCAGAATCATGGTGCGATTGCGATGGGAATGATTCGCACCACGCCCCACCAAGGGCAGTTCGACGGCGAGCCGGGTGTCAATCCGCTGTATGGGCTGCGGTATCAGCTCGCGCTGCTGCGGCGCGACGAACGCGAACAGGCCCTCGTGGGTTTTTACGGGCAACTCGCTCAAGGAATGACGCCGGGAACCTTTATCGGTGGCGAAGGGTCACGATTTCTGCACGGCGATGCACAGGGCCGTTCGTTCTATCTACCGCCCAACAGCACCAGTAACGCCGCTTGGCTGGTAACGCTGCGCAACCTCATAATCCAAGACTGGGATCTCGACGAAGACGCCAAACCCGATACGCTCCGCCTGCTGTTTGGTGTCCCCCGACGGTGGCTGCTTGACGACGAGCAGATTCGCATCGACAACGCGCCCACGATGTTCGGCCCGGTATCGTGTCGAGTGGAATCGAAGCTGAACGCCGGTCATGTCGAGATTCACGTGACGCCCCCGCCGCGGCCGGTAAAAACGATGTTGCTCCGCGCGCCCCTGCCCGAGGGATGGCAGGTTGAATCCGTCGAGATCGACGGCAAAAGTGCGCCGCTGCTCGACGGCGACACGGTCGATCTCTCCGGACGCAACGAACCGGTGAGCGTGCGATTCGCGGTCAAGCCGGATTGAAGCCGCAAATTTCGGTGTGCGGTCACGACGCCCGAGCCGACGCGGGAATTGCTTCGATGCTTTCCTTCCCGTACCGGCGATCTCCCCGAACTTCGCCCGGCCGCTGCGATGCTTCACCGGGCGCGGCGATGCCGAGCACCGGAAACAACAATTCGGCGACTCGATACGACTCCTCCAAATGGGGATAGCCCGACAGAATAAACGTATCAATGCCAAGGTCGGCGTACTCGCGCATGCGGGCGGCCACCTGATCGGGATCACCCACCAGCGCCGTGCCCGCGCCACCGCGGACCAGACCCACTCCCGCCCAGAGATTAGGCCCGACCACGAGCTTCGAGCGGTCGCCGCCGTGAAGTTCCGCCATGCGGCGTTGGCCCTCGGATTGAATCCGCGAAAAATTCGCCTTCGCCGCGGCGATCGTTTCATCGGAAACGTAGCGAATCAAATTCTCCGCCGCCGCCCATGCTTCGCGTTCCGTCTCGCGCACGATCACGTGCAAGCGAATGCCGAACCGCAGCGTTCGGCCTCGATCTTGTGCAAGTCGCCGCATGCCGTCGAGCTTCTCCGCTACCTTGTCGAGAGGTTCACCCCAAGTGAGGTAGACATCCACGTGTTTGGCCGCGACATCGAGGGCAGCCGGCGACGAACCGCCAAAATACAGCGGCGGATACGGATGCTGCACGGGCATCACGGAAAGCTGTCCGCCGTGGGCCTGCACGTGTTTGCCAGCGAAGTTCACCCGCTCGCCGCGGCACAAGCCGCGCCACACTTCCAGAAACTCATCGGTCAATTCGTACCGCCCGTCGTGATCGAGCGTAATCCCGTCGCCGGCAAGTTCTTCGGCGTCTCCGCCAGCCACCACATTGATGAGCACGCGGCCGTCGCTAAATCGATCGAGCGTCGCCGCCATCCGCGCCGCTTGACCGGGTGTCGTCAGCCCCGGTCGAACCGCCACCAAAAACTTGATGCGCTTGGTCGTCGGCGCCAGCAACGAGGCGGTCACCCAGGCGTCCTCGCAACCGCGTCCCGTCGGTAGCAGCGCCCCGACGAAACCCAAGTCGTCGATCGCCTCCGCAATCTGCTGCAGGTACGTCAGTGTGATCGTGCGTGCGCCCTGGGAAGTACCCAAGTACCGACCATCGCCAAACGTGGGGAAAAACCAAAAGAGTTCCATGGTCGTGTTCTCTCGTGCCTGTGGCAGTCTCGGCGAAACCGTAAAGTGAGTAACCATTTAGCCGTATGAAGTAACAGGTGTGTCATGTGTGAGTAGGTGAGACGGTGAGTAGGTGGGGATAGTTCGGCAGCTAGGTGATCGCTTCTCCAGACTTACTCACCTACTCACATACTCACCATAACGACCAATCGACTCCATCGCTTCAGACGGCTAAACTGTTACTGAACTGACACGCGAATTAAAATCGTCGCGAGGCGCCATCGCCGCCATCGACATCCGTTATGGTATATTGCGGCTTTCGCCGTTCGCAAGGCGACGAAAGGATCCGTGGCCATGTCGCACCCTCCGTTGGCCGCCGAATTGGCTGCCGTCATCCAGAACCGGCGCTCGATCCGTAAGTACGCTCCCGAACTTATTTCCCCGGCGCAAATCCTCGAAATCGTCGCGTTGGCGGGCCGGGCGCCCTCCGCCTGGAATCTTCAGCCCTGGCGTTTTGTCGCGGTCGTCGATCCCAAAACGAAAAGCGCCCTCCAGCAGGTCGCGTATGGACAGCCGCAAGTGGCGAGTGCGCCGGTCGTCATCGTCCTTTACAGCGACATGATCGAAGCGCTAGAGCGAGTGGACGACGCCTTGCCCCATGACGCCACCTCGGACCAACGCGACAAAATCCGTGCCGACATCACGGGCTATTTCGGCAAACTTACCGCCGAACAGCGCGACGCGTGGGGCCGCTGCCAAACCTACATTGCCCTCGGCTACTTGCTCTTGATTCTCGAGTCGCGCGGTTACGGCAGCTCGCCGATGCTCGGCTTCGACCCCGCCGGAGTCAAGCAACTGCTCGATCTCCCCAATCATGCCGAGGTTGCCGCGCTCGTCGCGTTCGGAAAGCCCGCGCATTCCGGTAGACAATCGACGCGGCACAATGTGAAATCATTGATGCGGATGGTTTAGTACTACAGCGCTAGGTTTCACCACGGAGGAAAAAGCCCTTTCTTCTAGGCCGTTCTTAGCCGCATGGCGGTAGATTTAGCGGCCCGATCCCTATTCACATGGCGGCATCAACGACTCGACGGCAATTTGCGAATAACTGCCATCGATTGGCGAATCTTCGTGCCCTCCGTGACTCCGTGGTGAATCCAACTTAGCGCTGTAGTATGTAGTATTAGGTCGGCACTCAAGAATTGCGGACTACTCGCCTCCCGACCCCGACTTCTGCCCGTCCGCGATCGGCGTTGATTTTTCGGCTAGCAGTTCATCAATCCGTTGCCGGGCCAGCTTCTGACCGCCCGCGCCCTGCCAATCGAGCTCCCCATACCACCAGTAGCGGACGCGGCCCTGCTTGTCGATCAAGTAGACGCTCGGCCACATGGAATTCGACCACGCCTGCCAATTCTGCTTTTGATTGTCGACCGCTACCGGGAACCGCAAGTCGTTGTCGCGTAGCTTTTCGCGTAGCTGCTCCACATCGGTCTCGGCTTGGGTTTCGGGGGTGTGAATTCCAATCATCGTGACCGCACGACCGTGAAAATCGTCTTGCCACTCGCGGTACCAGGGGTAGTTGTTAACGCAATTGATGCAACCGAACGCGAAGAAGTGGACCACGACCACTTGGCCGCGTAGCGATTCCATGGAAAGCGCTGGCGAATTGAGCCAGGTTTCGACCTCGGTAAACTCGGGTGCCCAGGCGGGGCTGGATCGCAGGTCGGCAAAGTTGAACGGTTCCCCAAGCCGCTGTGCCCACGACTGTTTCTGCCGTTCGTTCAGCACGGCCAGAACCCGCCGATGCTGCTCGGTCCGCGCCTCGCTCTGTGCTTGTTGACGCTCCTCGGGCGGGCGCTCGGCGTCCGACTCACTCATTTGCCGCAGTTTTTCCTGATATTGCCGCTCAATGTTTTTCAGTTGCTGCTGTTGACGGGGCAA
Source organism: Pirellulales bacterium (assembly GCA_040901765.1). GTDB lineage: Bacteria > Planctomycetota > Planctomycetia > Pirellulales > Lacipirellulaceae > JBBDYG01. Next base: position 88,539 of record JBBDYG010000067.1, on the reverse strand, counting down.
TAGTTTCAGTTCGCCGACCAGATCGGGACGAAGCAGGGCACCGTATCCTTGGACCTGTAGAATCAAGCCTTCGAGCCGGGCCTGTTGCTTCTGGTCGAGTATTGAATCGATCTCTTTTCGGATTTCCCCAAGTGTTGTTCGAGCCGTCTCTGGCGCCCCCTGGGGTCCGACGTCGCGAATGGCCAGCAGCAGAGGATTGTGCTTTCTCAAGACGGCGTCGATTGATTCAATCTGCGGCGGCGAAAGTTTCAACGCATCGCGCACCGCTTCATGGCGAATCAACAGAAAGTAGGGATCGATCAAGGGGGCAGAGGCGGAGTCTTCTGGGGTTGCGGCGTCCTCGCTTTGCGGTTTGGCTGCGGCGATCGCCGCAAACAAAATGGCAGCGGTTAGCGAGACAATGGAAGTGATGCGAGTTCTCATCGCGGGGATTCTCGGGGTAAAAACGCCATTGTAATGGCGCACACAGAACGGGGACACCCATCGACAGGGACACCCATCGACCCGTATCCATGATAGACTTGCCACGTATTTGAGAAAAAGCAGATGGATGGGCGTCCCCAATGCTTTCTCCCAATGCTTTCTCCTCAAGTGGTAGAGACGCCATTGCTAATCGATGGAACTCAGCCTTAAACGAAGCTTTTGGGCTACTGTGGATATGACATTTGCGATTGGGTTCGTTTGTAGCTTGCTGGTCATTGTTCCAGTTGGCGCGCTGCTGTTCGCGTTGGACAAAGCTAGCCCGCAGTACAAATTCTGGTGGTCGTGCGTTGTCCTGACGATGGCGGCGATTTGCTTTGTTACATGCGTATATGTTTTGAGCTGGCCGTACTATAGCGAGACGACTCGCCAGACGATGAATCCCGGAGGCCCTTCGGGCAGTGTTCTCCTTGGAATTATGTTCTGGGTGCTGGGCGCAACTGTCGTTATTCCTTCGTTTCCCGCATTGTTGCTCTTAGGGCTATTTCCCCCAAAATCGTTCAGCCAAAGAAAGCGGCTAGTCCTGGCTGTGGTTGTCGTGGCATTTGTAATCGCGGCCGCCGCATTAACCTTGGTGAAACAACGAGCGTACATGGACGATTTCCGAACAGAAAAGCTAAGCCAAAGCAAAGTCCATTTGAACGCTTCAAACATCTAAGGGAACAGTGACGGGGACACCCACCGACCCGCATCCAAAATAGCCTTGCGATGGTCAAGAAATGGGAGTGACCAATCTGACCAATCTCCGAGAGATGGGGCATCGCCTCGCAAACGTGGCCAAGCTGGTTCTTTCCGGCCCGATGACCTGCGGCGATATTGCGTTCGATCCTTGCGCAAAAACGATACGAAATCTCTTTGTGCCAACTTTCGTGCGCGCGTAGCGTGGCACAGTGGCACAAACCAAGAGTAAATTGCAGGATTCGTGCCTTTTGCCTGCACGCTGCTCGTCGGTCGTCCGGGCGATGTAGCTTGAAACGGCCGGCAGAGGTAATCTATTTCCAATGACAGGAATCTTCGCCGGCCGAAAACTTGCCGCGCGGTGTGTCGCCGTTTTGCTGGCGGCCGCTGGGATGCTCGCCATCTCGCCGGCGTCGAGTGTTGTTGCCGCCGAATTCGATCCGAAGCAAGACAACGCCCGCCGACCGCAGTCGGACGACGAGCTGCGCGGCTGGCTTGAGAATATGGTGTGGCATCACCGGTTCACGGACGAAGAGCTACAACTCGCGACGGGATTGAAACCGACGGAAATCAGCGAAGCTCGGAAGCGGCTGGCGATCGACACCCGCTCGCCCCGCAAGCGCCAGCCGGGCGAGCCACTGCGGGTGCTCCCCTACCCTGGCGGGCGACATCCGCGGATTGGTTTTCTCGACGGTGCGATTGATCCGCAGCGCGAAACCAAGGCGAGCGTGTTCACACCCTGGGATCCATCTAGATACGTCGTGATCGACGTGCCGGAAGCGATCTTCTCGAACTTGGGACTCACCTATCTGGCGCACACCCATATTCCAACGATCTGGGACGAGCAGCGGATTGAACTCCCCACTTTGGAATGGAAACTCGAAGAAGGCGGCGTGCTGGTGTTGCAGCGCAAGTTGCCGAACGAGATTACATTCGGCACGCGATTGACGCCGCGCGATGACTCCCTGGGGCTGGAATTCTGGATCGAGAACGGCACGGCGGAGCGGCTCAGAGATATTCGGGTTCAAATGTGCGGGATGCTCCGCGGCGCACCGGAGTTTGCCTCGCAAACCAACGACAACAAAGTGTTTTGGAAGAACTACGCCGCCTGCCGCAACGAACAAGGCACCCGGTGGGTGATCTTCGCCTGGACTCCGACGGGACGGACTTGGGCGAATCCGCCGTGCCCCTGTTTGCATTCCGATCCGAAGCTCCCCGATTGCGAACCGGGGGCGAGCGTTCGCGCACTCGGCTGGCTCTCGTTCTACGAGGGCCGCGACATTGATGCAGAGTTGCGACGCATTGAGGCGACCAATTGGCAGCACCGATAGGTTCATGCTCGCGAATTTTGCTGAGATGACGGGGCCAGAAAAGACCAATGGCTGCATCAAGCGACTGGCCCGTGATTGCTCCGCTCGGCGATGCCGCGGTGCGAATCGAGTGCGGGCCACCGGATGATCCTGAAACCGCGACACGGGTTCATCGTCTCGCTACAGCACTCAAGGCACAACTGCTGCGCGGCGTTACGGACGTTGTCCCGGCGTATTCGGTCGTTGTTGTGTACTATCACCCGCTGGAGGTTCCGACGAGCGGCCAACAATTGGCTTGGGAGCAAGTCGCCCAGTGGATCGAACGGCGAACCCATGCCGCAGTTGACGTGGGGCAATTGCCCGCTCGCGAATTCGTCATACCAGTCTGTTATGGAAACGAGTTGGGTCCCGACATCGAGTCGGTCGCCAATCAGAATCGCTTATCGGTGGACGAGGTCATCCGGCGGCACTCGCAGGCGATCTACAAGGTGCGCGCGGTGGGGTTCTCGCCGGGCTTCCCCTATCTCGAAGGATTGCCCGCCGAGTTGCACACGCCGCGGCGGGCCACACCGCGAACGCTGGTTCCGCCCGGTAGCGTCGGGATCGGCGGCGGCCAAGCGGGCATCTATCCCCTCGCTTCGCCGGGCGGGTGGAATCTCATCGGACGCACGCCACTGCGAATCTTCCGGGTCGAATTATCGCCTGCCGCTCTGCTTGGTACCGGCGACGTAGTTCGCTTTCGACCGATCGGCCAAGCGGAATTTCACGACCTGCAGCGCAGTGAAAAGCCTCCCGCCACTACGACCAATCTTGAGAGTGCAGTCGATCCGGTATTCGAGGTGCTCTCACCCGGATTGCAGACGACGATTCAAGACCTCGGCCGGCCGGGCCACCAAGCCGAAGGCGTCGCCCCCGGCGGTGCCATGGACTCGCTGTCGGCAAGAGTCGCAAATTTGCTCGTCGGAAATGCACCGGAGGCTCCCGTGCTGGAAGCGGTTCAATCGGGACCACGACTACGGCCGATCCGCGATGCCGTGGTGGCGGTAACGGGCGCCCAAGTGAAGACTATTCCCGGATGGCGACCGCTGCATCTCCCAAAGGGGCAGGTCATCGACTGCTCCGCGATGGCCGGGGGTGCGAGAATCTACTTGGCCGTGTCGGGAGGCTTTGCCGCAGACAACGTTCTTGGCGGGTGTGGCACGGACCTACGTGCCGGAATCGGTGGCCGTCATGGCAGGCCACTCGCCGCGGGAGATCGGCTCCGGTTGGCGGGTGCCCCATCGCGCAGCACGTCGATGCAAGATCACCAAGTGGCACGTTGGTTTGCCGCGCCGCACAATCTTGTCCCGCGCGATCCCGAAGGCAGGCTGCGCATTTTGCGCGGCCCGCAAGCGGATTGGTTTTCCGACGCCGAGTGGCAAAACTTCCTATCGGCGAAGTTCGTTGTCACGCGGAGCAGCAACCGGATGGGTATCCGCCTGCAAGGTCCAGCGATCGAACCCGCGACCAAACGGGAAATGACCTCGGAGCCGGTGGTGCATGGAGCAATCCAGGTGCCACCCGACGGCCAGCCGATTTTGTTGACCGCCGATCGACAGACGATTGGCGGTTACCCAATGATTGCGTGCGTGATTTCCGCGGATTGGCCTGCACTTGGTCAGCTTCTCCCGGGCAGCGACGTCCGATTCGTGGAGGTAACGCACGCCGAGGCGGAATCGCTGCTTGGAGAATTCGAGTACAATTTAGCAATTGTCGCACAAGCGATTGAGCAACATGCCAAAGAGTAATCCGTCGATCGATTTGAATGGCGACGTCGGTGAGGGCGCGTCTACCGATCGAGAGTTCATCCCCCTGCTGACTTCGGTCAACGTGGCGTGCGGCGGACACGCGGGGGATGAACGCACGATGACCCAAGCGATCGAATCGGCGATTGCAGCGGGCGTGCAGGTGGGCGCGCACCCAGGTTTCGCGGACCGCGAGCATTTTGGCCGGCGCGAGCTGAACGTCAGCGCGGATGAAGTGTTCGCACTAATCACCCGCCAGCTCGATTTCTTCCGACGGCTCGCATCTCAGGTGGGAGTTGAGTTGGCTCACGTCAAGCTGCACGGCGCTCTGTACCATCAAGCCGCCCGCGATCCCGCACTGGCCGTCGCGGCGGTCCGAGCAATCATTGCCATTGATCGACGCGCCGTGTTGGTGGGGCCGTGGCAGACGGCAATTGAGCGGGCCGCCGATGAAGCCAATCTCCGTTTCGCACGGGAAGGGTTTGCCGATCGAGCCTATGACGTGGATGGACTGCTAATCCCGCGGACGGACCCCAGGGCGCTCATCACGAATGTGAACCAGGCCGTTTCTCAAGCGCTGATGATCGCGCGCGAGGGAAAGGTGACTTCCGCCGACGGAGTGCAGCTTCCTATGCCAGCGGACACAATCTGCCTGCACGGCGATAATTCGGACGCGATTGCGTTTGCCACCGGCGTGCGCTCGGCACTGACAGCGGCGGGGATCGCATTGCGATCCTTTGCGTGCGAGGCTTGACGGAGTACAGCGGATTGCAACAAGCTTACCTCCCGCTGACTGGCCGGTCGAAGTAAGATGCATGTCCGATTCCCCCTTCTTTGATAAAACGGGCCAAATCTCCATGAAAGCCATCCTCACATTCGCCCGCGGTTGGAACTGCCTGGCGGCCGCGCGAAGTTTGGGCCGCAAGGGAATCGAGGTTATCGCCGGGGACGAGTACCCTTTTTCGCCCACGAGTTTTTCTAAGTACACAACTGCTACTTTTCGCTATCCGAATCCAGATCATGACCCGGCAGGCTTTCTCGATACGCTCGAACGAGTCATTCGCGAACACAAAGTCGAAGGTGAAGAATATGCGCTGATACCGTTCCACAAAGAGACGTACCTGATCGCCCGGAACCGCGCGCGGTTCGAGCCGCTCATCAAGATGGCGATTCCGACGATCGAACAAATCGACCAAGTCGACGACAAAGGGACGCTCGCGCTCCTCTGCCAGAAGCGCGGCCTGCCCACTCCCGAGACGGCCGTTGTCAATTCTCGGGAGGAGTTTCTCGAGCGGTCGAAATCGTTTCCCTATCCAGCGTTCGTGAAAGTGCGTCGCTCGGCGGCGGCGGTTGGCGTGAAAAAGGTCGATGACCCCGCGGCGGCCATCGCGGCATTCGACCATTTCGTGCAGCATTACGGGCTGGGCGCCGACGAGTGCCCGTTACTGCAACAGGGTGTTCCGGGGGACGATTACTGCACGACGTTCTTGTTCGATCACGGTCAGATTCGTGCGACGATGACCTACCACAACTTGCGAACTTATCCGGTCAAGAGCGGCACCGGCGTGCTACGCGAAACGGTCGCCGCCCCGGCAATGGAGCGAACCGGCGAGGCCCTTCTCAGCAGCCTCGGTTGGCATGGCGTGGCGGAAGTCGATTTTCGCTGGGATGGTAAACAACCCGAGCCGCTGCTGATTGAAGTGAACCCGCGGTTTTGGGGCGGCCTGCCGCAGTCGGTCGCGACCGGGTGGGACTACCCTTACCTTCTGTTTCGCTTGGCGGTCGATGGCACGGTCGCCCCGGTCGATCCACAAAGTTCATCCGTCAAAACAGAAACGCCGGTCATGGCTCTCTTGGCCACGCTCACGGAAATCGCCAGCGACGACCGGCAGATGAATGCGATGCGTAAGTCGTTCGATCAGTTTCGATCCAGCTATGCACCCGGAAACCGGCGGCACGCGCTGGGCGCGTTTTTCGAAAACCTGAAAGAGAGCGCCGACATGAAAGGCCGCTGGGAGCACGCCCGCGCGCTCTTGCACGACCACTCTCACACGGTGTCGGACGTGTTTTCCTGGGACGATCCACTCCCCTCGCTCGGCATACTCTACCCGCTCGCCGTGTTTCTGAAGAATGGAAAAGTGAATACGGAATTGTTGGTGTCGTAGGGCGGCAATCGTTGATATCACCAGCCAAGCGTCCGCCAGACCAATCGAGCAACAACGACATAGGCATTGTCCCACGGATCGGATCGCAGGAAAGTGACCTCCGTGCCGGCCGAACCAATGAATGGCCGAAGCAGCCAAGCCAACTGTATCGCGACCAAGACATAAATGAGCACCCAGGTTACAAGCAGCCAACGGTGTCGCGGATTTCGCCGCACGAGCGGGCGATAGTAACTGCGGAGCAGGTACTGAGCGGCCAAGCTGGCGACGGCAAACATAACGCCATTGAACACGAGCGCCTGACCGTAATTAGTCGACGATGCATACCATAACAGCGTCAATGGACTGAGGGAGGCCAGTACAATAGCCAGCCCCGCTTGCGAAGCGATGAGGGCGCGAACGGACTCGCCAAAGTCGCTTCGTAATCCGAGCAACGTGCTCAGCACAAAGAAACTCGGCAAGCCGATTGCGAAAGATCCAGTAAGTAGTATCGGCACCTTGAGGGCTGAATACGCCATCTGCTGCAACCATTGGTCTTGCCCAGTCAGACCGCGAAAAGTGCCCATCATCGCACCATAGAACAGCGAGTAGGCGACCAGGCAGCAAGCCAATCGGAAGAGCGCCAATCGAAGCTCGGCGGAGCGGGTAGTCCATGCCGCCCGTCGCAGCACGTCCTCGGCGGAGACAAACAGTGCGTGCATGGAGTTACCCCCCGCCGAACAGCAATTCGCGCAACGTATTCAGCACGGCGGTAAAGAAGTTCGACTGTCGTTCGCGGAACCACTCGAACGGCAGCGACGGCGTCCCAATAAAGGGCCGCAGCACCCAACTCATTTGCGCGCCGACCAGTGCGAATAACACGACCCAGCATCGGAACACTGTCCGCGTATGCCGGGCGAGTACGTCGCCCGTGGGCATGTCGAGCGCACTCAAGTTTTCCATCACATTCGTTTCGTCAGTAGGACGTTCGTCGCCAGCGCTCGGCTCCAAACGCACCACTCGGTCCTCGTGCGCACGCCACTGCTCCAAATTGGTCAATCGATGCAGCGTCTGCAATAGGAACAGTAAGCCAAGAACGCCCGCGACACTAAACACGGCCACGTTCAGCAGCACGATAAAGGAATGGCTGCTCGTGGTAAGCGAGAAGAACGCTACAATGGGGCCTAACGATGCAAGTACCGTCGTGTTTATTACAAGCGAAGTGATCAAGAGCTTAAATAGGTTGGCTAGGCCTAAGCGCGAACCGACTAAGGCATTGAAAACGTACAGCGACGGCATTGTCACCAACAGCGTGAGAAAGAATAGAGCGGGCGTTTTCACGACCGACGCCAAGACCTGCATATAGCGGTCGCTACGGTTAGCCAGTTGCGGCGGTATCTCCTTAAGGAGAGAGTAACTGCCCATGCAGAGGCCGTAGATCATTCCCATTACGACGATCGCGACCATCAATCGGCCCGCGCCCACCTCGAGCCCGCGATCGGCGAGCATCTGAGGACGTGTCTTCTCGCCGCGAAGCAATTCATCGACTTCTTGAAACCAATGGGTGAGCAGCCGTCGCATGGAAATACCGTTCGCCGTGGATTCAGTTGTTGCCGATACTGTATGCGAGTTGCTGGTCGGCAGTTACTTCCATCATGGTCCGGAGACGAAGTGGTGTACACAGTTGCCGCGGAAATGTTAACAGTTTTGATCGACCTGCCGCTTCTGCGAGACAAGATAGTCGCGGACAGCGCCTGCATCGGCCGGATCAGTTAGGCGGCCCTGCCTCGGGAAACAGCGGGGCCATCCGATCGGCTAATGGCTGCCTGCCAAACCGTCGGTCCGCACATCGCAATCTGTCGCCAGGCTTGGAACATCATTGGGCGCCAGTGCAAAGCCCGCGCGAAACACTGGCCCCCCTCTTCCGAGCGGCCCAACCGCATCAGTTGCTTCCCCGCGCTGTACCACCGTGCGGCCAGCGCGCGCTGAAGCTCCGAGTGCGAAGATTCCGGCACACGCGCACTTACTGAAGCATAAATCTGCTCGTAGGCCTGTGCCCAGCCCAAGTGGCGATCGGCATGTCGCGCGCTGAGGTTGTTCTCCTCCTGCCGCAACTCTCCCGTGCCGCGATGAAACACGACGGGGGCACTCGGCACGTGAACCCATTCGCCAAGCAATGCAATTTCGCAGAACAGCGCCGAGTCCTCCGCCGCCTCCAGCGACGCGTTCCATCGTCCCGCGGCCAGCACCGTCGCGGTGCGCAGCAGGCTGCACGACGCGACCCCGCCGCCGTGGCGAAAGAACCAAGCTACCGCGTTATCGGCAATCCCGCGGCAGTCGCTCTGCTCGTTGGTCGGTCCCGTAGGTCCAACAATTTTGCGGTCTGCGACCGCCGCGACGGCGCTCGGGTTGGCAGCAAGCGAGGCCACTGCGCGCTGGAGAAAATCCGGGGGCCAGTGGTCGTCGGAATCGAGGAACGCGACCAGTGGCAACGAGCGCACTCGTTCGAGACCGATATTACGGGCATTCGCGGCGGTTTGGTGTGGTGCCCGAACCACCTCCCAGGCAAATTGTGGTAAAGCCAGGGCCAGATACTTTTCGGCCGAGGCTGCGGTCCCGTCTGTCGAGCCGTCATCAACAATCACTAAGCTAGCGGGCAGATACGATTGACCTAAGACGTGTTCCAAAGTCTCCAAGAGAATCGTCCGGCGATTGTAGACGGGAATCACCACGCCAACACGGTGGTCCGACGATTCGTGGATTGCTACACGGTCAGTCGTTTGGTGTGCGCTCATGGAATCACTTTTGTAATCGCATGCCTATGCCGCGCGAATCACGCGACTCGGCGGCGAGTATTCGACCCGCGCCACGGGCCGGGACACCGTTCCAAACTGCGCATGCGGAAAGCGACGCAGGTTGAGTGCCGCCTCGACGGGAGCAACCAGCCGCTTCTCGATCGACTTTGTCCATTTCGGCCCGAGTAGTTTACGTAGCTTGTGCAGCCACGTCAGCCGATAGCGTCGGTGATCGCCGACCCAACGTCGCGCGCGGGCTGTCTCGGTGTTGCTGCTGGTCAGGTTCCACTTTTCGATCATTCGGCGGTGCGTCGCTAGCGCCCAGGCTTCGCTCCACCGCAACTCAAAGAAATCACGATCGGCTTCTTCCAGTCGTTTGGGCGGAACATAGGTGATTTGCGCCGCCGGCTCCAAAAAAACTTGGTGGCCCGCGCCGCGGACCATCAGGCACAGGTCGCCGTGCTCGCCGTTACACAGCAGTCCTTCGTCGAGCGGTCCTAGCTCTTTAAAAGCTTGCATGGAAACGAGCACTGTATGGAACTCGATCAGTTCTGTTTCCTTGCGGAGGAGTGGCTCCGCCACGTCCGTGAGCAATGCGTGGGCATGGTGATGCCGCTCGTAATAAACCCTCTCGCCGCGATCGTTCTCTTGGATGCGGCAGTCGCCGCCGTACATGTGAAGCCGGCGTCGTTCCGGAAGAAACTCGAAATACTTGGGGCCGACGACCCATGCGCCGGTTGCCTCCGCGCAATCGACGAGCGCCGTCAACCAGCCTTCGGTGACAAGGGCGTCGTTATCCACGAACACGATGTACGGAGTGCGCGTATGCTCAACCGCCAAATTGCGTGCTTGATTGGGAGTCAGGTAGTGATCCGTCCGCACCAGCGTAAATTGCTTCGCCCGCGCTTCGCGCTGCAAATACTGCTGCACGTCGGGCGGCGAACCCCCGTCGATGCAAACGAGATCGAACGGCTCGGGGGTACGCTCAAAGAGCGTTTCCAGCGACCTTTGGGTGGTGCTGAAAACTTCCCGCGGCACAAATGCAACGGTGGCGAGCGATTTGGTCATGGCGATCTCGGTAAAACACGAAAGGAGCGGTCAATTCGCACCCAATACCGCTCATCGCGAGTTACGTCAATAGCGACCGCGTACCGTCGCCGCGACGGGGTGCAAGTCGCGCTTTGCGCACGACGGATGGGCGGTGCCAGTATGGCCTTGCTTGCGCGGCGGGCTTCTCTGTCGAGCGGGGTTGCTTCGCACGGGGTCGCCTGCGCCCGGATCAATTTTTCGATGCGTAAACTCATGGGATTTGGTGGGGGATGAATTGCGTAGGTCGTTGCGGGATAGAGGGTTGCGGCAATGGGGTGACGTGGCGGGCGAGGTTGTTTGCAGCAGTTTTCGACCTGGGTTCTATTTCGCGGGGGCGACATAACTTGTGGCTCGGCGCGCACCGCGGGAGTGACGTGATCTCGCGGAACAAGTCGAATTCGTGCGCACGCGGCGCGCGGAGGGTTGGTTGGTTAGGGTGAAGGTCGGATGGTGTGCATGGTGATTGCGGATTGCGGATTGCGGAATGATTGGCGGCCAACCAGTTGGACGTTTCCCTAGCGGCGGCCAAAGCGTTGCGGAAAGCGTTGTTGGAGGAACCATTTAGAGGCCCGCCAATTGCCGCGGGAGGATTCTGTGAATTCCCGCAAGACGTTCTCCGTTCCTATCAACTCGGATTCCTTAAGTCGTTGGCCGAACTCAGGAGAGCGCCTTGCCTCAGCCTGGATGGTGCGTTTGGAACAGCCGAGGAAGTGGGCGACGAAATCGAGCGTTGCGCCATGGGAGAGGAGGTCGCAGGCGATGGCTTGGGTAATTTCGTGCATGATGCGTGGACGGGGCATGGGGGGGCTTTCGATTTGGGATTTGGGATTTGGGGACGGCAACGAAAAAAGCCCGCGGCGGGGATCCCTGGGAAAGGGTTCCCGCCGCGGGCTTCTTTGGATGCCGGGCCTTTTTGAGGGGTTCGGCTCTGCTGGATGCCTCAGGTTGAAGTGGTGTATATTAGCACAGTATGTGGCTCTGGTCAAGGGGCGGGGTCAGCGAATTCTATTCGGGGTGCAGGTCGCCTTTGCAAGGGTCGCGATGGACGGCGGGCGGACACAAACTGCGAATTGCGCCCGCCGCGATGCCCTTTTCGGAATTCTCGGGAACTTTTCGACGAACGGAGCCGTCAAAATGGTCGGAGCACAACGGGGATCGCCGAAGAGGTGCTCCATCGTGCTATTATACTGCAAATCCGCCGTAGAACGTGTTCTTGAGCAAGAAAACTGAACAGGAGGAAACAGAGAGAACAGAGAAAGTGTAGCTAAATTCTTCCCTCCGCTTCCTCTGTTTCCTCCTGTTAAATTCTTTGGCTGTAGCGGTACGCCGCGTTGTGAATGTGCGGAGGCATTGTCGATGAAAAAGATCCCACTTTTCCCTTGTTTTTCCCGCCGGGCCGCGATGCTTGCGGCGGCGTTGTCGGTGCTGGCATGCTTGCCGGACTCCGCACTTGGCCGGGTGAAGCTCATTACGCTCCCGGTGCGCGAGCGGGTCGAAATCCAGCTCGACAACCCCCGTGCGACGCTGGTGGAAGAAGAACGGTTCGTACCCCTGGTGAAGGGCGAGAATCAAGTTGACTTCTCCTGGGCTAGTACCCAGATCGACCCCAACACGATTGTCTTTCGGGTCGTGGCAACCGCCGACGAGGCGGCACCGGACGTGAAGGTGCTGTCGGTCAGTTATCCGCCGAACGAATCGGCGCTCGTGTGGACCGTCGGTGCGAGCGACTCCGGCTCGGCGCGAGTTCGGATCAGCTATCTGCTCGGCAATCTGACCAAGAGTTTCAACTATCGGGCAGTCGCCGCGAACGACGAGCAGTCGCTCGATCTGTCGCAGTACATGCGGCTGCAAAATCTGGCGAACGAGGAATTCGCCAACTCCGGCGTGTGGGCCGGCTTTGGCCCGCAATTCCTCAAGCCGATCGGTATGAATGAAACCAAAGAAATGCTGATCGAGCGCTACAAGAACGTCCCCATTCAGAAGACCTATACCTGCAATCCGGTCGAGTTCGATTTCCTCGATCGCGCGCAGAACAAACTCCGCGTGCCGATGCATTACGTGCTGAAGAATGATGCGGAGCACAACCTTGGCGCCGCCCCCCTGCCCTACGGCAAGGTCCGCATCTTTATCCAAGGCGCTGGCGACGATCCGCAAGCCGGTACCGCATTTCTCGGTGAAGATTGGGGGCAATTCACACCCAAGGACGACGAGATGCGGCTCTATCTCGGCGTCGCTCAAGATATCGTTGTCAAGCGGACCATCGAAAAGAACGAGCGGAAGCGGATCACCGGCAACCTTCACGAGCACGATGTGATCGTAAAGTACGAGATTGAGAATTTCAAGAAGCAGCCCGTCACGCTCGACGTTGTGGAGAGCCTGCGTCACATTCGCAACGAAGCACGCGGCGATTCGGGCCGCGACGTCGAGTGGCAGCTCGGCAAGGAAACCACTTTTGAAGGCGGGCCCGATTCGGAGCGGAGCACGTCGGAACAAGTCGTATTTCACGCTCAACTGCCGGCTGCCGGCCCCGAAGGCAAAGCCGAAGTTATCGTCCATAAGCTGCACGTCCTCCTCAAGAACGAATGGTAACGCAATGAATCCGCTTGCTCGCATAATGTTTGCAGTCTTAGCTTTCAGCGCCGCGGCACCCGTCGCGCGGTCGGGGAACGTCGATCTGTCGACCGTCCCCGAGCGGAAGTCGGTCCAACTGACGATCTACAACAGCGAGGATCTAACGCTGGTCCGCGAGACGCGGGTCGTGACCTTTAAGAAGGGCGCGAACCCGTTGCAGTTCTCGTGGGCCAACACGCTGATCGATCCCTCGTCGGTGGAACTGAAGTTCCTGACCGCAGCGGATCAGCTCGACGTGCTCGACACGACGTTTCCGCACGACAAGCCTCAAATGCTGTACTGGAACGTGGAAAGCGAACTGGACGGCGAAGCGACGATTCAGATCACCTATTTCACGAGCGGCATTACCTGGAGCGCCGACTACGTCGGCATCGCCAGCGCCGATGAATCGACAATGGACGCCGAGGGGTTCGTGCGAGTGACCAACAACAGCGGAGAGGAATACGACGACGCCCAGATTCGCTTGGTGGTCGGTACGATCAACTTGGTCGAGAAAATTGCTCAACTTGCGCAGATCCCGATGAGTGCGGTCGCCGAGATGAAGAGCGAAGAGTTGAGCACACTTCGCCGCAGCGCAGCCATGGACGCCATGGGCAGTGTGTCTGGTCGAGGTGGCCAAAGCGGCCCGGCACCCGCCGACGGAAAGGAGATTATCAAAGAAGGCTTGAGTGAATACTTCATCTACACGGTGGAAGGGACCGAGACGATTCCCAACGGCTGGTCGAAGCGGATGCGCAGCTTCGAGGCGGAGGACGTCCCGCTCAAGATCGAGTACCGCTATCGCCCGAAGGAATATGGCGATCAACTCGTGCGGATGTATCTGATGACCAACGACAAGCCATCGAATTTGGGAACGACCCCGCTTCCCGACGGGGCGATTCGGGTGTTCCGCGACAATGGCCGCGACGGGCTTTCGTTTCTCACTCAACAGACCATCAAATACATTCCCATCGGCGACAAGATCGAGCTAAACCTTGGTCCCGATCCCGAAGTGATCTTTGAGCTGGTGAAGCTGCGCAGCTTCCGCGACGCCATTTGGATGCAGATCAACGGCACCAATAAGTACCAACAGGTGGGCGAAGACGCTCAACGAACGGAAGTCAATTCATCGGTAGCCGGGTGGGATGACCACAGCGTCTTCGCGCAGCGGATCCGCAATTACACCAGCCAGCCGATCGGCGTCGAAATGCGCCGCACCTACGACGGGCACGTAGTGTTTCGCAGCCCGCTGGAGCCGAAGCTGCACGACTATCAGACCGTCGAGTTCCGCGCGGGGGTTCCTCCCGGAGAAAGGACAGAACTGCTATTCGAGGTCGTGCAGCACCACGGCTACAACGCCAAGCAGAACAACGTCACGCTGGAAGCGGCAGAGGTGGTCCGCGACTAGCGCGAGGGCTGTCGGCTGTCGGCTATCGGCCAGAAATACCACCGGCCATCATCCTCTGGCCGATAGCCGATAGCCGACCGCCACATCAAACGTCCTTAATCTCCGGCACTTCAAAGCCGCGGTTGTTCGGATCCTTCAGCAGCAGATTCGCTTCGTCGGCATGTTCGCCGACGCATTGCTCGGTCTTGGGATCAAAGGTGAGCCAAGGTCCGACAATGTAGTCCGCGCCGTCTTCCGGGACGCCCGCACCGTCGCGCATCACTTCGTGCAGCTTCAGGAAGTGTTCGTGGGCGTCCTTGTTGTCGCCGAAACTGCCGGCTTGGGCATTGAACGGCACCTTCTGTCCCAAGCGATAGGAATTGTTCATCAAGTGGCCGAGGACGCAGCCGTAATGGGCATCGGCGGCGTTGCCGTTGGCCATGGCTGGATCGCCGGCGCGGCAGGCGGCGATGAAGCTGCCCCAGTTGCCGCCGGGCGTCACTTTGCCGTCGGGCACGCGGACCCGCTCGCCTTCGGTGCTCCCCTTGGCGTAATGCTTGCCGTCCACGATCTTGCCGCCATCCTCGAAGTAGTAATCGTTCTTCACTTCGGTTTGATAGCCGTCGTAATTCACGTTCCGCACGTTGAAAAAAACCTGTTGGCCGTTGGGGTACTCGGCAATGCCGAACATGGTGTTGGGGGTTTCGCCCTGATCGTTCCACGCGAACCGCCCGCCGATGGCCATCGCGCGGACGGGGTGGGTGAGATCGGTATCGAGCGCCCAACGCGCGACGTCGAGCTGGTGCGTGCCCTGGTTGTTAAGCTCGCCGTTGCCGGTCTTCCAAAACCAATGCCAGTTGTAGTGGACCAAGTTGTCGTGAAATTGGTCAATGACCGCGGGGCCGCGCCAGAGCTTCCAATCGAGACTCGCAGGCGGCTGCGAGTAATCCTTGTTGCCAATGCTGCCACGGGCCTTGCATGCGAGGCCGTAGGAAATCTTCAGCTTGCCGAATTTACCGGCTTGAATTGCTTCGTGCAGGCCGGCGATTTCCGCATCGCTGCGTCGCTGCGTGCCGTGCTGCACGACCACGCCATATTTCTTCTGGGCTTCGAGAGCAACCCGGCCCTCGGAAATGTCGTGGCTCATCGGCTTTTCGACATACACATGCTTGCCATGCTGCGCCGCCCAAACGGTCATCAGCGAATGCCAGTGGTTCGGCGTGGCAATCGAGACCGCGTCGAGGTTCTTGTCCTCGAGCGCCTTGCGAATGTCGGCCAAGCCCTGGGGCTTCATCTTGCCGCTGGTTCGGGAATCGACTTCCCTCAGCCCGCGATCGAGCACCTCCTGGTCGGGGTCGATGAGATAGGCAATCTCGACGTTCTCCTGCCCGAGCCACCCGTCGATATGCGCTTCGCCCCGACCGTTGAAGCCAGCCACCGCAATCCGCAACCGATCATTCGCGCCGATCACCCGCCCGGACGCCCGCATGCCGGGCAGGAGCGACATCGCTCCGACGGCCGTGGTGCTCTGTAAAAAACGACGACGCGTGAACCGTGACATGGCGAGCTCTCCTAACGATGGACGGGGGTTAACAGCCGCTCCGCTCGATCATACCTGAAAGCCGCGCGGGTATGTAGTACGGTCGGCGGGATGAGCTTAAGATTTTAGCCACGGATCGACACGGATGGAACACGGATAGACCAGGAAATCGCTGATGAACGCCGAACGCCGCTGAAGCAAGAAGTCTGAATAGATGAGATTGTTGTCTGATTTTCTGCGCGGACTCGACGGCGAGTACCAGTTTGCGGGCCTCCCCCGAGTTGGTAGAATAAGGTGCTTACTCGGTTGCGGAGGTGTCGCCGCGAACTGGGTCTCTCGGGGCAAGGGCTATGACGTTTTGCGCACGCCGATTTGGGTTTCCGCTTGCCGTCGGGCTGCTGGCTGCGATCGGCGGTCCGTTGGTCGCCCGCGGCGCTTCGCCGATTGAGTTCAATCGCGACGTTCGGCCGATTCTGGCGGACAAGTGTTTTGCTTGCCACGGACCTGATTCCGCGTCGCGCGAGGCCGATCTGCGGCTGGATCTCGAAGAGCAAGCGAAGGCGGACCGCGGCGGCTACGCGGCGGTCGTGCCGAAGAACATCGACGAGAGCGCGCTAGTCCAACGAATCACGAGCGAAGAGGAGAGCGAGCGGATGCCGCCGCACGAGACCGGCAAGCCGCTCTCGACCAAGGAAATTGAGTTGCTCAAGCAATGGGTGGCCGAGGGTGCATCGTGGCAGCTTGCTTGGGCGTATGTGCCGCCGAAGCGTGTCGCCGCCCCGGTAGTGAGCGACACGTCGTGGCCGGTGAACTGGATCGACTATTTTGTACACGCGCGGCTCGAAGCGGAGGGGCTGAAGCCTGCCACCGATGCGGACAAGACGACGCTGATTCGCCGGCTGTCGATCGACTTAACCGGCTTGCCGCCCGCATCGAGTGAGGTCGATGACTTCCTTGCCGACGAGCGCCCTGAAGCTTACGAGCGGCTGGTCGATCGACTGCTCGCTTCGCCCCACTACGGCGAGCGGATGGCGATGTACTGGCTGGACCTGGTTCGGTTTGCCAACACGGTCGGATACCACGGCGATCAAGAGCACCAGATTTCGCCGTATCGCGACTATGTTATCAATTCGCTCAATGCGAACATGCCGTTCGACCAGTTCACGCGAGAACAACTTGGAGGCGACCTGCTGCCGGCGCCGACGATCGAGCAAAAAGTTGCCACGGGCTACAACCGGCTGTTGCAAACGTCGCATGAAGGGGGCGTGCAACCGAAGGAGTACATGGCGATTTATTCCGCCGACCACGTGCGGAATGTGTCGGCCGTCTGGATGGGTGGCACCGTGGGCTGCGCCCAGTGCCACGATCACAAGTTCGATCCGTACACCGCCCGCGACTTCTATTCATTGGCGGCGTTCTTCGCCGACGTCGACGAGAACCAGCATCTTCAGAAGGGCGCCGACGTTTCGCCGACCCTGCGGGTGCCGGAGATGGATGTGCGGGGGCGGGCGACGATGATTACGGTGGCGATTGAGCCGCGGGAGATTCGCATCTTGCCGCGCGGCAATTGGCTCGACGACAGCGGCGACAGCGTGCAACCGGCAATTCCCGAGTTCCTGGGAAAGCTCGAAACGCAAGACCGTCGGGCGACGCGACTGGACCTCGCCAATTGGCTCACCGACGCCGAGCGCGGTTCCGGCGATCTGACCGCCCGCGTAATGGCCAATCGCTTCTGGTACCTGTGCTTCGGTCGCGGCATCGCGGGGACGCTCGATGATTTCGGCGGGCAGGGTGAAGCGCCCAGCCATCCCGCCCTGCTCGACGCGCTGGCCGTGGAATTTGTCGAGAGCGGCTGGGATGTGAAGCAAATGATGAAGCTGATCGTCATGAGCCGGGCTTATCGGCAGTCGTCGATGGCTGCGCCCGAACTCATCGAGCGCGACCCGCTCAATCAACTCGTCGCCCGGCAGGCGCAGTTCCGTTATCCAGCCGAATCGGTCCGCGACGCGGCGCTGGCGATTGGCGGTCTGCTCGTCCGCACCGTTGGCGGCGACAGCGTGCGGCCTTACCAGCCGGCGGATTACTACAAGCATCTGAATTTTCCCGAGCGCGCGTACGAACCGAGCACCGACGAGGGCCAGTGGCGGCGCGGCGTCTACATGCACTGGCAGCGGCAGTACCTGCACCCGATGCTCAAGGCGCTGGACGCCCCGTCGCGCGAGGAATGCACGGTCCAGCGGCCGCGGTCGAACACTTCGCTGGCGGCGCTGGCGCTGTTGAATGATCCCAGCTTCGCGGAAGCGGCTCGCGCGTTTGCGGGCCGAATTCTCGAAGAGGGGGGCGCGACCACCGCCGACCGGCTGAACTTCGCCCTCCGCGAGGCCACGTCCCGCCCCGCCGACGCCGAAGAACAACAGGTGCTCGGCGACCTGCTCGCGCAGAGCTTGGGTTACTACCAGGAAAACCCCGAGGCGGCCGACAAACTGCTGGGCATCGGCCTCGCGCCGCGGCCCGAGAACTTGAACCCGGTCGAACTGGCGTCGTGGATGATCGTCGCCCGCACGGTATTGAATTTGAACGAAGTGATCACACGGAATTGAATTGTTAACCACGGATTTCGCGGATGAGCACGGATAAAGAACAAGAGAGAAGAACGCTAATCTTCGCTAATTTGCACTAATTAAGTAATGATGGCGCCATTGTCCTCATTAGCGCGGATTAGCGGCGATTAGTGTTTCCTTCTTCCAAAATTGCGTTTGATGAGTGATGCTTTCATGCGCTATCTAAATCCTCACTTCCTGGCTCAACAAGTTCAGCGTCGAACTTTTCTGTCGCGGATGGGCGTCGGGGTGGGTGCCGCGGCGCTGTCGTCGATGCTCGGGAACGAGACGGTGGCGAGGGCGACCTCGGGCACTGCGACGGGTTATCGCGGGTTGCCGGGGCTGCCTCATTTCCCCGCGAAGGCCAAGCGGGTGATCTTCTTGTGCATGGCGGGCGGGCCGTCGCACTTGGAGACCTTCGACTACAAGCCCAAACTTGCGGCACTGCACAATCAGCCGATGCCTGAGTCGTATACTAAAGGCCAGCCGATCGCGCAGCTTCAGAACCAAGAGTTGCGGGCCTATGGCCCGATGTTCAAGTTCGCCCAGTACGGCCAGAGCGGCCAATGGGTCAGCGAGTTGCTTCCCTGGCAGCAGAAGCTGGCCGATGACATCTGCGTCGTGAAATCGATGGTCACGGAGCAGATCAACCACGACCCGGCCCACACGTTCATGAACTGCGGGACGGCGATCAGCGGCCGGGCGTCGATGGGTTCCTGGATCAACTACGGCTTGGGCGCGGAAACGGACGAGTTGCCGGGTTTCGTGGTGCTCACGAGTATCGGCGGCCGCGTGCCCGATCAACCAATCGCTTCGCGGCAATGGAGCGCCGGCTTTCTGCCGAGCCGGTTCCAAGGCGTCGAGTTTAGTTCCAGCGGCGACCCCGTCCACTATGTCCGCAATCCCAACGGCATCCCCGACGACTTACAGCGTGCGAGCGTCGATGCGATCCAGCAACTCGACGCCCACCGCAACCAGTGGCTGAACAATCCCGAGGTCCAGACGCGCATCGCGGCCTACGAAACGGCGTACCGGATGCAAACCTCGGTGCCCGAGTTGATGGACATGTCGAAGGAACCGGCCCACGTGCTGGAATTGTACGGCGCGACGCCAGGCGACGGATCGTTCGCCTCGAACTGCTTGCTAGCGCGGCGGCTTGCCCAACGCGGCGTGCGGTTTATTCACCTCTACCATCGCGGCTGGGACCACCACGGCAACCTCGAACGCGACATCCGTAAGTGCGCCGATCACACCGACCGCGCGGCTTACGCGCTTGTCACCGACCTCAAGCAGCTTGGCATGTTGGATGAGACGCTCGTGATTTGGGGTGGCGAATTTGGCCGCACGCCGATGGTGCAAGGCAACAAGGGCGAACCGGGCCGCGACCATCACATCAAAGGTTTTACCATGTGGCTGGCCGGCGCCGGCACCGGCAGCGGAATGTCCTACGGTGCTACCGATGAGCTGGGCTATCATGCCGCGGACAACATCGTTCACGTCCGCGACCTGCACGCGACGATGCTGCACTTGCTGGGCATCGACCACAAGAAGCTGAGCGTCAAATTTCAAGGCCTCGACATGCGGCTCACAGGCGTCGAAGAAGCGCGGGTGGTGAAAGGCATTTTGGCTTGAACACAAGTATTGAATTCTGGCGGGCTCGGTGGAATAAAACGCCGTCATCGTTTCTGACGAAGTAGTTTGAGCAGCGTCTCATCCCGGAGGGATGGCAGCTATTAGCCGGTGGTCGCGCAGCGCACCACCGGAAGGCGAGTTATTTCTTTGCACGACTCCGGAAGGGGTCGCAGCAACTTCTCATCTCGTTAAACTGCTGGCACCCCTGCCGGGGTGCTGCAACTCTTTGCTTGGTCCGCCGGTGGTGGCGCTAGCGCTTACCACCGGCAATGGCTGGCATGTTGTCGAACGCCAGTCGCGCCGTCGCCGTCGGTGGTGGCGCTAGCGCTTACCACCGGCAATGGCTGTCAAGCCTCCGGCTTGAAACGCGTCGATTCTTTGCGCTGTCCACAAAACGTAAGATTGTCGGCGCGAGGTGGCGGCCGAGCCTTCTTACGTCGCGTCAATTGGCCGCCGTCGACGCTCGATAGTGGCGCACGAAGACGTACATCACGCAGATCCCGCCCAGCAGATAAGCGGTGCCCACGCTCCAGACGTACCATTCTTGCCCGAGTTGCAGGAGTTGCCATAACGTCAGCGACGTCGTAATGATGAAGAACACCATGAAGATCACGTTAAACCCGATCACGAACGCATGATCGACTTCGCGGAGCTGATGCTTGCTCTCGAGCCAGTGCTCCCAACAGGTCAAGCCCTGAATCCGCGGCTCGACGACCTCCCGCAGATAACGTCCCGCGCGGGCAATGTTGTTCTGCTCGGAGATGAAGGTCAGCATCAGCGCCAAGAGCAACACCGGAATGGCGGCATTGGCAAACGCCGACGGGTGTTCCGCCGCGAGGTAACCGGAGGCCATCACCAAGATCATTCCCACGATCAGCAGCCAGAAAATGTGCGCCTTCGACTCGCGGATTTCGTCCCGCAACGTGAGATATTGGCTCTTCAAGAAATCGTCGGTATTCATGCGGACATCTCCTGCAAATGGGTCGCTCGGGAACCAGAAAAGAATGGTAATACGACCTGCCCTGCTGCGACCGGCCATCGCCAGCGACGTCAGTCGGGCAAGGTTTCCACGGTAAGATACCATGCCGACCCGTCGATTCCCACGCGTGGAATGGCTATTCTTTTCTAAGTAGCCCCTCATAAACATCTCTGCGGGGTTACCATAGAATAGGCAGCGGTCTGGTCTTCCCTCCCGACGCCCGGGACGGGCGATTGGTGTTTTTCGCATGGAGAGGTATTCGTGGCAGTTTTTAATCGCCGTCGGTTTCTGTACGCGTCCGCAGGTCTGACCGTGGCTGGTGTCTTGCCAGCCACACTGTGCCACGCTCACCCAGGCGACGGTCCCAGGCCCAAGATGCAGTTCGGCCTGGTGACCTACATGTGGGGCGCCGATTGGGACTTGCCAACGTTGCTCGCCAACTGCGAGAAGGCGGGGGCGCTCGGCGTTGAGTTGCGCACGACTCATAAGCATGGCGTCGAGCCGAGTCTCACGGCTCTAGAGCGGCGCGAGGTAAAGCAGCGTTTTGCCGATAGCCCGGTGACACTCGTCGGGCTGGGCAGCGCCGAAGATTTTCACGATGTCGATCCGAAGTCGCTCAAAGATTCCATTGAAACGACCAAAGCTTTCCTCAAGCTGAGCCACGACGTCGGCGGAAGCGGCGTGAAGGTACGGCCCAATGATCTTCCCTCCGAGGTTTCGCAGGAGCAAACGATCGCGCAGATCGGCGCCGCGCTCAACGAAGTGGGCGCTTACGGAGCGGATTACGGCCAACAGGTTCGGCTGGAGGTTCACGGCAAGTGCTCGCCGCTGCCGATCATCGCCGCCATCATGGAAGTGGCCGACCATCCCAACGTGGGTGTCTGCTGGAACAGCAACTCACAGGATCTGCAGGGCGAAGGGATCGCCCATAACTTCGCGCTTGTTCAAAAGCGACTTGGGGCCACCACGCACGTCCACGGCCTCGCCGACGATGAGTATCCCTACCCCGAGTTGTTCGCCCTGCTCAAAGCGGCCGACTACGAAGGTTGGGTGCTCGAAGAGGCAGGCGATAAACCGGCCGACCGCGTCGCTGCGCTTATCCAAGAACGCGAGGCGTTCGAGAAGCTCGTCCGCTAGCAGGCGTACTCAATCCGGGTGCAAATATGAACGACCCATCACTCCATCGGCGCACCTTGCTCAAGGGCGCCGTCGCGGGATCCGTGGCGATTTCGACAGGGCTGTTGTCAGGCTCTCGTTCGGCGCAAGCGGCAGCGGGCGCCGTCGCGGAAGAGAACCGACAACCTGGCACGCGCGACTGGCTGCTCACGAACACCCGCGTCGATCCGGCAACCAAGTATCGGTCGCCCGCCATTGAGGGCTATTGCTCGCACGCCAGCGTTCGCGCGGGGGAGAATCTGGAGCTGTTCCTGAGCGCGAGTCCCGCTTCGACTTGCACGGTGGATATCTATCGGCTCGGCTACTACGGCGGCGCGGGGGGGCGGTTGATGCGGCGATTGGAACCCATCGAATGCACGCCCCAGCCCGAACCGGAGATTGGTCCCAAGCGGCTGCGGAATTGTGCATGGACCAAAAGCGCGGAGCTCGCGATTCCGGCCGACTGGCCCAGCGGCGTGTACGTCGGCAAGCTCACCGAGAATCGAGAGAACTTGCAGAGTTACGCGATCTTCATCGTTCGCGACGACCGGCCGGCGGATCT
Source organism: Pirellulales bacterium (assembly GCA_040901765.1). Taxonomy (GTDB): domain Bacteria; phylum Planctomycetota; class Planctomycetia; order Pirellulales; family Lacipirellulaceae; genus JBBDYG01. The sequence continues at coordinate 65,797 of JBBDYG010000067.1, read as the reverse complement.
GTTGTTCCAGTGCAGCGATCACACGTGGCAGGCCTATAACCGTTGGCCCTCGCAGTTTTCGATTTACGACGACGGAAATAGCGAATGGTATTGGGGGCCAGACGTGCAGGTCAGCTTCAATCGGCCCTACGGCAAGTACTGTCAGATTGTCGATCAACCGTTGTCGATCGGCTCGGGCGATTTCTTCCTGTGGGAGTTTCCGTTCGTCTACTGGCTCGAATCGCAAGGCTACGACGTCACCTACATCTCGAACCAAGACACGCATCGCAATCCAGCGGGGCTGCGCCGCGGGAAGGGGTTTTTAAGCGTCGGTCACGACGAGTACTGGACGATCGACATGTTTCGCAACGTGCAGTGGGCAATCGACAAGGGCCTGCACGTTGGTTTCTTCTCGGGCAACGCGGTGTGCGGAAAAATTTTGTACGATCCCGCAGTTCGGGGCTTCGAGCGGGTGGGCGTCTTCGGGCCGCCTCATGGCACGCGCGAGTTCGACCACATGTCGAATCTGCCGCACGAGCGGCCTTACGCGAATGAACTGATTGGCGCGCACAGCACGGGGCCGGTGACCGGCGGCGCCGATTGGATTTGCACCGCCCCGGAGCATTGGATTTACGCCCAGACCGGCATGAAGCAGGGCGACGCCATATCGGGACTCATCGGCTGGGAATGGCACGGCGATCCGGCGCCGATTCCGGGCCTGGAGATCGTCGCCCGCGGCCCGACACAGGATGCACCCGGCAAGCTCAACGGCGGCGAATACACGGCCACGGTTTACGCAGGTTCCCGCGGCAACGTCGTCTTCAACGCGGCCACCTGCTGGTGGGCCGACGGACTCAGCGAACCGCCGGGCTACATGCGGCCGAGCGTATACACGTCGCCGCGCGGCCCCGACAAGCGCGTCCAGCAGATCACGCGCAACGTGCTGGCACGCATGGGCGCGAATCCCGCGTAAACCGACTGTGTCGATTACTACATGTAGGTGCCACTGCTGGCTCGTCCAGCAGTGCGATCCTGGTACTCGCTTCGCACTGCTGGGCCAGCCAGCAGTGGCACCCGGCGGTATTCTCATCCCGGAGGGATGACAGCCATTAGCCGGTGGTCGCGAAGCGCACCACCGGAGCGCGAGAGCAAGTTGAGTAGCACCCCAGCAGGCGAGCGATGCACGGTGTTGCTAGCACCCCTGCCGGGGTGCATAATTACACTCGTTCGTTACCGGCGGTGGCGCTTCGCTTACCACCGGCTAATGGCTGCCAAGCCTCCGGCTTGGAGTGCGAGAACGTCGCTTCGTTTCTAATGAAAATGAAAGTGTAAGTCCCCAGCGCCGTATCCCCACGATCCACCATAGCCGCCGTAGCCGTAGATGGGATACGGGTTGTTGAGTTCGGCTTGCTTGTTCATCTGCATCTGGCGAGCAGCGGCTTGTTCCGCATTGAGTTGACTCTGCTCTTCGCCCGCTGCTGCCGATTCTTCGCTTTCGATGGCATTGTACGATTGCTGCGTGGCGCGATTGGCGGCCATTGCCTGTGCTAGTCCCGCACGATGGGCCATTTCCCACTGCTGTTGTTGTTGCGCGCTGGGCGCTGCGCCCGATGCATGGGCCATCGCAGCGCGGTGCGCTACTTGCTGCGCCGATTCTTTTTGCACGTACAGCTCTTGCTGATGCTCGTACTGCAACAGCCACAGCTTCATTTGCTTGGGCGTCAGGTTCTCAAGCTCGGTCATATACGCATTGGCTTCTTCGGGCGACATCTTTTTCGAGTTCGTGCAATAGTCGCTCACCCACGCCCGGGCGCGGAGCATTTCAGGGCTGTTCCAGATTGCGTCCCGCTCTTGCTTCTGGGTGAGCGGCGCGGGCTTGGCCGCCGGCGCGGGAGGGGTCGCCGCCGGCTTGGGTTGCCCCGCCGGCTGAGCGTTGACCATGACGCCGATGGCAACGATGGCGATCAAAGCCGCAAAAACACCAAACGCCGGACGTGGCGGTACGAATCTCATGGAACTTCCCCTTGTGACTTGGAAATGCACTCAGTTCGACGCGGCTCGCTCTTGGAAGGGGCGATTGGCAACGCCCGTTCAAAGATGCACGCCATTTAAGCTGAATATAGATGCGCTGGACCGCGGCAACCATCATGCGGTTCCCAAGCCTGCCGGCTCGGCCGCCGCGATCCTGGTAAATCGTAGGCCAAAAAAGACGCAGTGCCGGGTCGTTTTACCGGGCAGGCGATCACGCCGCTCGACCGTCGCCAGCCGAACTTGCCGGTTTTCTTCGGTTTCACACCGGAATTTGCTTGACAGCCCGGCGGTGATTGGACAATATATCCAGAAGAGACGTTATAAGTGGACTTGCAATCCAGCGTCTTCCGTTTGGGGTTTTTAGTTTAGCCGCTGGGAACGGCTGGGCTAATTGGGTTCCGCGAATCTCCGAACCAGGAGGTTAATCGCGTTTTTCTTGGGGCAGCCAACTATTGGCGTTGGCTTTCACACCGATCTATTTCGATCTTTTTTATTGGCTGGAGGGAAGCTCATGATTTCTCGCAACATGGTCCGCATCGCCTTGGCGCTGTCGCTGTTCTGCGCAGCAGGTGGGCAGCAATCTCTTCACGCCAACCACGTGCTGGTCGGCGAAGCCTTCGTTAGCCCCAACTCGGGCTGGGTCGATGCCTTTCCCGATCGAGATGGCAACTGGCGGATCAATCTTCACAGCGACACGCCGACGTTGATGGACACCAATAACGCCAATCCTCCCACTTCCGGGGCCGTTACAAATAGTGGCGTTTACGAGCCGGACGTGCTGGTCAAGCAATCCTTCTTGGCCCCCAGTTCGTACGAGCTCAATGCCAGAATGCGGACCAACGATGACGATATCATTGGCTTGGTATGGAATTACCAGAACCCCGATAACTATTTCCGGGTTGGCATCCGCCAGCAGGCCGCAGGCAGTTTTGGCGGCACGCAAGGCCTCGCGGTGCAGAAAATCGTGAATGGCGTGCTCACGCAGATTAGCCCGGCGGTGGTGGGGCCTGGGGCCGCATCGCCAATCACGCAGGCCATGATCGACGGTCGCACTCCGTTCGATCTTCGGGTCGTGGTCGATGGCCAAGACTACGAGGTCTTTTTCGATGGGGCCTCGATCGTCGCCGGCACCGACGCGGATCTGGAAGTCGACCGAAGAATCGGCGTTCAGTCGTGGGCCCAACAAGCCGACGCGGCAGCAGTTACTCCCTTTTGGGGGACAGAAGTTGAAACGATCTCCGTTTCCGATAGCTCGGGGACGTTGTTCAGCGAAGCTTTCAATTTGACGAACACTCAGTGGCGGCATCTGAACATGACGAATTCGGACGGTCTCTCCATTCCGATCAATGGGGTGGAGGCGGGCAGCACAACCGCCAGCCGCGAAGCCATCGGTAACTTCGGCCAGGACATCAATGATCCCTGGATCTTCCAGCATTCCAACGGTTTCGTGTATGCGACGGCAAGCACTCCTCACATCGATTTCATCGGTCCCGCGGTGGTGGTGGATGACGCTGGCAGCGGCGACTTTTCAGACTACGAGTTCAAGGTCCGCCTCGGCGCCACGGACAACGATGGATATGGCGTGATCGTGCGGGCGCAAGATGACAACAACTTTTATCGCATCAATTTCGCTAATGAGGCGATCGGCGATGGCGATCCCAGCCGAGCGCCGCAGGGCTTGAGCGTCCAGAAAGTGCTCAATGGCGCGTGGTCCGAGCTATATCGCGACCCGCAGGACGGTTCAGCACAGTTCCTGCCGCAAGATAGCCCGAATGGCTCGACGCCCGCGACAACCGACATTGACGGTAACTTGACAATGCTAATGTTCGATCTGCGGGTCCGCGCCATCGGCGATACACTCGCAATACGAGTGACCGACCATCTCGGAAATGTGTTCAACTACGACCCGATCGTGGACAGTAATAACCCGTTTTTAACTGGTACCGTGGGCCTTACCACTTGGGGGACCGACAACGTTTACTTCATGGGCTACGGCGGCGGGGATGGCCCGCTCTTGGTCCGCATCCCCGAGCCGGCCAGCATCGCGCTGGCGCTGCTCGCCGGCCTCGGCGTACTCGCCTTCCGCCGCAGTCGACGGGCGTAGTTCGTCAACCTTAGCCGCGTTCGCTTGCGACGCGCGTCGCAAGCGAGCGCGGCTAACGGCACGAACCCGCCTTCGCACGCACCCGCGGGTGTGAGATAATAGGGCCATGTCCACCGCACCGGCCAAGCCTGGTTCGACGCAACCCGCGTCCGTGTTTCGCGATTCGACGCCGTGGTACGTCCGTTTTCAGCGAATGCTGGACGACATGACCGAAGGCGAGAAGCGGGTCGGCTCGTACTTCATGGAGCACCCCGACGCGGCCGAAAAATCGATCAGCGAGCTGATCGATGCCTCGGGCCTGGGATATGGCACGGTCATCCGGTTCTGCCAAAAGCTCGGCTGCCGCGGATTTCAAGAGTTCAAGGTGCTGATGGCCCGCGACGCCATTGCGCGGGGCACCGATAAGCCGGCCGACGGAACCAGCGCTTTCGATTCGATTCTGAAGCGGCTCAACGAAGACGTGAACCGCACGGCTCAGAACCTCGATATTCAAGAGGTCGACAAAGCGGCCAAGGCCCTGTGCAAAGCGAGCCGCGTGCTGTGCATCGGGGTCGCCAGCTCGGCCCCGCTCGCCCTGAGCCTCGACTGGAAGATCAAGCGGTTTGGAATCACTAGCTCCTGCGTTTCCGACGGCTACGTAATGGCGGTCGAGGCCTCGCTGCTTCGCAAAGATTCGGTTCTGGTGGCGGTCAGTTCCTCAGGTGCCACGAAAGACATCGTGTCGGCGGCCCGGCTGGCCCGCGACGGGGGGGCGACGGTCATCGCCGTGACGAATTTCACCAAGGCGCCGCTCATCGAATTGGCCCAAATCCGCCTGATTACCTCCGCCGCCCGCGACCCATTGATCGCCGAAGTCCCCTCGATCGTGGCCGCGGAGGTGGTGTTTGAGATCCTCCTCGCCCAGATTCGACGGCTGAATCCTGCGGTCGATCAAACGGTGCTCGAAACCTTCAACGCGATTGCGGATCGGAAGTTGTAGCAATCGAGAGTTTTGTGAGGAGGGTCGCGGGGCTTGTGGGAAGGGGGGTGACTGGGGTCGGAGGCGCCAGCCGAAGCCCCCAGCGGAAGTGGAAACCGATCTTGATCCCACGACTCAGCCGTGAAATGCGTTCTCACAGGGTTCGCTGGGGGCTGCGCCTGCTGGCTTCGACCCCAGCCACCCCGCCACATTTCGCGAGCAAATTGCATTTAAGCCGGAGGCTTTATAGCCATTAGCCGGTGGTCGCGCAGCGCACCACCGGACAGTCAATCTCCCTGGCGCACGACCCCGGCAGGGGTCGCAGCAATCAGTTCTGAGCATAGCTGCTGGCACACCCTCCGGGGTGCGGAATGCTGGAAATCGGGTATCCGGCGGTGGCGCTGCGCTTACCGCCGACTAATAGCTGCCATCCCTCCGGGATGAAGACTGCCGCACTGTATTCGCGTGCGTTGGGTTGAACGGGGTAGCGTGCCACCCCACGAATTCAATTGCGATGACCCAAACGCGGGCCGCAATTGGATATTTTGTCCAAGCCGCAATGAGCGGTGGCCGCCCCGCGAAGCAAGGCCGACTACTCCCGCAACTTCTCATGGAAACTTCACCTAATCTTTATCCAAAATGGTTGCGGCCCCGTGCAGAGTGGATATAATATCCAGCGGGTTCCGTTGGGGGTCTATTCTCGGTCTCGTTCGCGCGAAGGAGTCATATTCGCTAGTCACGCGGGGAGTTGCGACGGCATCGACCCGTGGTTGTCGGCGCGCGGCAGGCGGATCGTGACCGAGCGTTCACTCGAATTCATCGTTGCTCATCGAGCCTGAACAAGTGAAAAGGAATTTTCTCATGCAATTCGCGAAGCGTCGATCGCCATGCGTGGCCGGTCCGGTTCTGGGAAAGCAAAGCCACGACTTCCTACCGCGTCGCGGCTTCACACTCGTGGAGCTGCTTGTGGTGATCGCCATCATTGGCATCTTGGTGGCGCTGCTGTTGCCGGCGGTGCAAGCGGCGCGGGAGGCGGCACGGCGATCGAAGTGCCAGAACAATTTCAAGCAGGTGATGGCAGGCATGCATCTGTTTAACGACTCTTACAAAGAATTCCCCCCAGCGCAAGAGACCGCTTATAAGCCGGGCGCTGGGCAAAACACCCCGGGGAACACGAATCACTCCTATGTGGCGCACATCCTGCCATACATTGAGGAACAGGCCACGTTCGATGAATACGATTTCAGCATCGCGTGGCACTCGGGCACGAACACCCCCCTCACGCGCCATGTAGCAACCGCGGTCGAACTGGATATGTTCCTCTGTCCGTCGTCGGAGCATATGGGTCGCGGGCAGAGCGACATCGCGGCCATCGTTGGTGCTGACGCTAACACTTACAATACCTACCCCGAACGGGGAATAACTTTGAAGGCCTCCTGCTTTTGCAGAGGCGGCGATTATGCTTCCGGAATGCTGATTCCTGTGCCCGGATCCGATATCAAAGGTCCGACGCGAAGAACTCGCATCAAAGATGTGACCGACGGTTTGACCTACACGATGGTGGTCGGGGAGTCGGGTGGACGCACCGACGGCAACCGGTTCTGGGGAGACGGCGACCATTCCTTTACGCATCATGGAGTGATCAACACCAGTCGCGGCAATGAACTGTTTGCGGACCATCCCGGTGGAATTCATATCGGCTTGGGCGATGGCAGCGTGCGGTTTCTTTCGGAATTTACTTCCAAGAAGGTGGTCGATTTCCTTGCGACCCGTGCCGGCGGCGAGCTGTTGCACGGAGATTTTTAAACTTGCTGGCGCTCCTTATGAGCGAGAGGCTGTAGCTTTCATTCGTCGATTGCCGAGTATGACCTTCCACAAATTTTTGGACTACCGAAACAATTCGCCCGTAGCGATCCTCATTGCCGCCTTGATTGGGGTCAGTGCTGGTTGCGCCGATGAGAACTGGGGCTACGTCACCGGAACCGTGTCGCTGCAAGGCAAACCCGTAGGCCCCGGCTCGATGATGTTCGAGCCGGAGAATCCGCCCACAATGACGACGCCCTCCGCGATTGCTCACTTCCGCGAAGATGGAAAGTACTCCCTCAAGAGCGCGGGCAATCGTGAAGGCGCTCCCATCGGCACTTATTTGGTGATGATTCACGGCCGCAGTGAAGAATCGTTCGGCGATGAAATTGTGGACCCCAATCACAAAAGCGCGATCCCGGGAAAATACCTCAATCACCGGCTTTCGGGCCTCAAGGCGACCGTGAAGCCCGGCAGCCAAACTATTGATTTCGACTTGGAACCGTAACTTTTTCAGTTTTCTTTTCACCCCTGCTGTTTGTTACTCACGCGCGGCACATTCGACTTTTGAGGAATTCTGCAATGCTGATTACTCACTCCCGTTCTCGCTCATTGCGATTGGCAGCGAGCGTTGCGTTTGGAACGCTTCTTTTCTTGGCATGTATCGCAACCGGCGTTTCGGCGCAAGTGTTGGTGGGCAGCCCCTACATCACCGGCTTCGGGGGGTGGGAAAGCACTTACGTTCCGGTGGAGACGCAGGTTGGCAATCTGCCCGCTTGGGGCGTGCTGCTGACTCCCGATCCGCTTTCGGGACAAAGGTTCCTGATGGAGACCTCCGATGGGCGCGCAAAGGATGGATTGACGACCGCTGGCGTTGCCGACGGTCAATTCTTGCCGTACATGATGATCGACACGGCCGTCACCACACCCGCGAATTACAACATCACCTATAATTTGGCCACCAGGGACGACGACGGATTCGGCGTCGTGTTCGGGTATCAGGATAATGACAACTACTTCCGCGCCAGCTTTCGACAACAGGCCAGCGGTAATTTGGGATTTCAACAAGGAACATCGGTCCAGAAAGTAGTTAACGGCACGATCACCCAGCTTTCCAACACGCTGGCGGGTTTTGTCCCAACCAGCGACGGCACTCCCTTCGAGGCCAAGGTCGTGGTGAATGGCAGCAATTGGGATATCCAGGTCAATAACGTCTCGATTCTCAATGGCAACGACGGCGATTTGCAGCCCGGACATTACGGCGTCCACTCCTGGGCGCAACATTCGGTCAACTCGAACAATCCCAGTTATGGAACCACCGTTCGGCCGATCACGGTTGCCTCCACCACGCTTAACAAGACCACGGACTTTGCCGATGCGGTTTCTTCAATTCCGTGGCGAAGGCTCGTGATGACGAACTCTTTTGGTGAAACGGGATTGGAGGGAACGGTGTTGCAACGTCATGGCAACTTCGCCCAGGATTTTACCAACGGCACGATTCGCGACGATTCCAACAGCTTCTTCAACGCGGGGGGGGCACCCAATGTCGATTTTATCGGCGCGGCCGTCGTCGTCGATTCGGCCGGCAGCGCCGCCATGGATAACTATCGCTTTACCACCCGCGTTGAGAACCGCGACAACGACGGCATCGGCCTCTTGTTCCGCGTGGCCGACGACAACACCTTCTATCGCATTAACTGGGCCACCGAAGGTCCAGGCACGGGCACGACGCGGCCCCCGCTGGGAATGAGCATCCAAAAGTACTCCAACTTTACATGGTCGGAGGTTTTCCGCGACGATCAATTGAATCCTACGTTTCTACCCCAGGACAGCGTGCCCTTTGATTTGTCGATTCAAGCCGTCGGCAATCAATTCAAGATCGATTTGATTAATGATCCCAATGGAAACGCAGAGGCTTTTTCCTACGACGTGATCACCGATGCTGTCGATCCGATTCTCAACGGTTCGGTGGGCTTCACGAACTGGGGTAACGGCAACGGCGGAAACGGCGCGGTTTACTCGGCGTATAATGGCGATTCCGACAGCCTCGTTTCGGCCATCTCCTCGTTTATCGATTTCGGCTTAACTGTCAATCGCACGACGAACAACGTGACTCTCGTCAACAACGCGGGCGGCCCGGTCGACATTAAAGGGGTGACCTTGCTCTCCAGCAATGGCGCCCTGACACCCGCAAGCTGGCAGTCCATCGCCGACAACTACGATGAAGCGCCCGGAAACGGTTCGGTCGATCCCAACGATCCCTGGACCGAGGTCACCGCCACTGAGTTTGATCTCAGCGAGCGGGAAAATTCGGGCGGCAACGGCGGCACCCTGACGGCGGGGGAAACGGTTAATCTTGGAAACATTTGGAAAAAGTCGCAACTCGAAGACCTGGTGCTTAAAATCGAGTTGACCGACGGTAATTTTGTCTTCGGCGATGTCGAGTACACCGGCGGCCCCCTCGGCATGTCCTATAGCCGCAGTGATCTTAACACCGACGGCAATGTGACCCCCGCCGACTGGGCGTTATTCTTCCCCAACATGCTGGCCGATTTGAGCGCGATGACCGGGGTTCAGCGGGCCTTGGCAGGCGACGTGGACCTTGATGGAGACAACGACGTGAATGATTTTGTGTTGTTCAAGACCGACTTCGATGCCGTGAACGGCGCTGGTTCCTTCGACGCGATGATCGCTGTGCCGGAACCCTCTACCGTGGCCCTGGTACTAGTAGGTGGAATCCTGGCCTGCGGCGCGCGGCTCCGGAGGCGAGCCAACGCCCTCGCACTGGCCTCAGCAGTGGTGGCCCTGGGGGCGATGGGCAATTCAGCCCGCGCGGTGCCGCTCGACTTCACCACGTTCGGAACCGAGAACTTTCCTCGTTCCGATAGCAATAACGATCCCGTTACGGACTTTTTTCCCCAGGCGGTTTGGACGGTGACCCCCACGACCGCGACCCACAACCAGAACTCCGACGCCAGCGTTCTGTATAGTCAGCAGAATGTCCTCGGTAAGCGAATTACCGGAACGGTCACACCTGGTACGGACGACGACATACTGGGATTCGTACTGGGCTTCGCGCCAGGCGACTCGGCCATCGGTTCGTCGGCCGACTATTTGCTGATCGATTGGAAGGGCGCCAGTCAAACTTTTGACTTCTTCGACTTCATGGGCGCCGGGCCAGAGTTCCATAACCTGACGCCGACCGGACCCATGCCGGTGGGTCTCGCCTTGTCGCGGGTAACGGGCAGTCCCACGAACGACGAATTGTGGCAGCACCTCGACCTTCCAGAGAACCCCGACGGCGGCGTCACCCAGCTCGCGAGAGGCGCCACCCTGGGTTCCACCGCGTATAACCGCGCCGGCGGCTCGCATCAATTCGATATTCAGTACACCGCCAATCTGATTACGGTTAGCGTCGATGGGGTGGAGCAGTTTAGCGCCGCCGGCAATTTCCCCGAGGGTCGGTTTGGCCTCTACACCGTGGCTCAAGGCCCGCCCACGTCGTTCAACGACTACGATATCTCCGATGCCACGATCACAGGGCTTTCGGCCACGGTCGACCGCGGCGATGGAACAATTACGCTCAACAACGAGTTTAACACTCCGATCGACTTCGATTTCTATCAGTTCAGTAGCGCTTCAAATTCACTTGATGAGGATGCTTGGAACAGCCTCAGCGAGCAAAACTTCGATCCAGAAGGTCCCGGCGCCCACCAGCGTTGGCAAGAGGCGGGCGGTTCGAATCCCGGTGAGATTGCGGAGGTGTTCCTCGGAAGCGGCACACCCGGGAGCGGTTCGACGCTCGGCGCGAACACGTCGCTCCCAATCGGCTCTGCCTACAACAACTCGATTAACGGCGAAGACCTTGTGTTCCGGTACCGCTTAGCGACCGGCGAGCTGCGCAATGGATTCGTGGAATACATCGGCGCTGCGCCCGGCGGCGTAACCGGCGACTACAACGGCGACGGCACCGTGAACGCGGCGGACTATACCGTGTGGCGGAACAACCTCAACGGCACCGCGGTTCTGCCCAACGACTCGACGCCGGGCACGGTCACGCCGGCCGATTACAACGTGTGGCGGGCCAATTTCGGAAACTCCGGATCGGGCAGCGGTTCGGCGGTCGTCCCCGAGCCGACGAGCTTGGCGCTGCTCACTTGCGTCGGCCTACTGCTAGGCGTGCAGCGCTGCAGCCGAAGAAATGTTTAGCTGCAAATTGAATTCCAAAACGATGGGTGCCGCTGGCAATCGGACCGCCAGCGGCATCCTAGTTTTTACGTCAAGGGCACATCGCGGGTGGCACCGCGACAGATTAGTCTCCCCCGCGGACGAGAAGAAGGTTTTTGCAATGAGTTCTCCTTGGGCCGCTTGCGGCTCGATCGTTCGTGCGCACTTCGTACGTCTTTTGATGGCGCTGGCCATCGTGTTGGCGGCCTCCGCGCAGGCCCTGGCGTGCGGCACTTGCCCGGCGTGCCGGTTGGCTGAGGCTTGCAACGGCCCAGCGCCGGTCGGTGGATACGAAGTCGCGCAGGTCATGTCGGAGATCACCGGCAATGGCAGCGCGGCCGATCCCATCCAGCCCGGGTCGTGGAGCATGGCCCTCATGCCCGATACCCAGCACTACGCCGACAATATAAACAACTTGCCTCACTTTTTCAACCAAACGAATTGGCTCGCCGACAACTTAGTTTCGCACAATATCGAAATGGTGCTTCACGAGGGAGATATCACCAATAACAACAACGTCACACAATGGAACAATGCCAAAGCTGCGCTGAGCGTTCTCGACACCGGCAACGTGCCCTACGCGCTCGCGCCGGGCAACCACGACTACGGCACGAATGGCAACTCGGCCAATCGTAACACCCTGTTCCACAATGCCGAGTACTTCGGTCCCACTTCAGATTACGCCACACAGTCCTCAGTGGGTGGCTTCTTCGAGCCTGGCAAGACGGACAATTCATGGCATACGTTCAATGCCGGCGGCAACGACTGGATCGTGTTCACGATGGAGTTCGGTCCACGCGATGAAGTTGTTGCCTGGGCGAACGACGTCCTAACGGATCACTCCGATAAGCTGGCGATTCTGGTCACCCATGCCTACATGTACTACGACGAGACGATCTACGACTGGGCCACGAAGGGCACATCGCAAAACTGGAACCCCCATGCCTATGGCGTGGCGAATCTGCCGGGCGGCGTCAACGACGGCCAAGAATTGTGGGACGATTTCGTTAAACTGCACGAGAACTTTCGATTCGTCTTTAATGGCCACGTGCTCGGCGATGGCACCGGCTACCGAGCGACCGAGGGCGACAACGGCAACGTGGTTCACCAGATGCTCGCCAATTACCAGATGAACACCCAGGGCGGTCAGGGGGACATGCGGCTGCTGGAGTTTCTGGCCGATGGCGAGACGGTCAACGTCCGCACCTATTCGCCGTCACTCGATCGGTACGATACGTCGCCGGACCAGCAATTTACGGTGAACATGAACGCGTTGCCGCCGGCTCCGCCAATTCTGTATCACGCGGTGTCGGCGAACCTTGAAGCCATCGGGCCGACCGATCCCTTGAACAATGCGAACACGGTAGACGACGTGCTGGTAACGCAGACCGGCGATCCACCCGTGGGCATCGGCCAGCTTAATCGCGGCGATTTTCAAGTCACGGTAGGCGCGCGCGGCGTTTCGTACGCGGAGGGGGTTCTGTTGGCGTCGATTACGCAGCACGATCGTCCCGACTTCGTGAACCGCCAAGCTACCGTGGATGTGGGCCGCAACTCGTTTGGCGACGGCTACCTGGCGCTTTCGATCATGGAAGGGGGCAACGCCACGAAGAACGAGGTCAACTTCAACGCCTCCACGTCGTGGTTCTCATTTGAGGGCGGCTGGAAGGGCGCTCACGTCAACGGCGATGGCACGCTCGCAACGGGAGTTGTGAACGGCGCTCCACGCGATGCCTTCAACGGCGTCGACCAATCGAATGTCACGCGAACCAATGTCGGCCGCTACACGGTCGATCTGGGCGCAAACGCACAAAACGACGGAATGCTGTTTGTCATCGGCAATAACAACGACAACATGGTCGTGCAAACGGGACTGCTTCCCGGCGGTACGAGTTGGGATGTGCGAGTTGACGACAACGCCACCCAATTTGCCGCCACCGGCGAAGACAAAGATTGGAGCTTCGTGTACTTGCCGTACGACACGCCGAATCTGGTCGGTGGCCATTACAACGGCAATGTCAACTCGAACATTTCGGCGGTCGGTGACTTTACGATGAATCGTCTGGCGACCGGCCAGTACGAGCTGACCGTCAGCGGCGAAACGCCGGAGACGGGAATGTTGATCCTGTCGGTGGCCAGCCAAATTACGAGCGGGCCCACGACCGCGCCCGACGACAATTTCCTGGTCTACGAGCCGGGGGCGGGCGGGAAGTTTCTGATTAACTCCTACGATATCACCGGAGTCGGTTCTGGAACGGCCCTGCAAGACACGGCATTCGCGTGGGCCTTTGTGGGGTTCGAGAATCCCATTTCACAAGTCGCACCGCCCCCGGACCTCGAATTCAACGTCACTGTCGACCGCACCACGAATACCATCTCGCTGACCAACGACGGCGCCGCGAATGCCGACATTAAGGGAATCTCCATTCTGTCGAGCAACGGGGCCCTCGCCCCAGCAACTTGGGATTCGATTGCCAACAATTACGATGAATTGCCTGGTGATGGTTCGGTCGATCCCGACGATCCGTGGACGATTTCTTCTTCGACCGCCTTCGATCTTAGCGAAAGCGAGGAGTCAGGCGGCGATGGCGGAACGCTCGCGGCAGGCCAAACGATTCAGTTGGGTGAGGTTTGGAAACGATCGCGCCTGGAAGACATTGTTCTCGAAGTGGAATTGGCGAACGGCAGCGTTGTCCTGGCAAACGTCGGATACTCCGGCGGACCCGGAGGCATGGCATATCATCCAAGCGATCTCAACACCGACGGCGCGATTACGACCGACGACTGGGAGTTTTTCTATCCCAACATGCTGGCCGACCTCAGCTCCATGAGCGGCGTCGAGAAGGTACTCGCCGGCGACATCGATGGCGACGGCGACAACGATTTGCAAGATTTCCTGCTCTTCAAAGCCGACTTCGAATCGGTCCTTGGTTCCGGTTCCTTCAACGCGATGTTAACCGGCGTCCCCGAGCCGTCTACGTTCGGGCTGCTTCTCGCCGCCGGGGCGATCGTTTATGCGGCGCGTCGGCGCTCGAAGCAAGCGCGCGGCGAGTCGGCACTGGGAATGAACGTACGATGAAGAATCGGTTCGGGCGGTTGAGCGGTTGCCGACCCAGGACCGCAGGGGCGGGTTAGCGCCAACCGGTCCGTGCTAGCTTGAAATTCGTGATTGGGCTACTTGTACCGCCGGGCGACGGCAGTAGAATCGCTGCCGTCCCGTTGCCCCGTCCTCTTGCGAGGAAACCGTGATGCGCCGCTTTCCGATTTCTTGGACCACGATTTCCACGCAACTCGGCCTCAAGCGAAAACGCAAACAGCGGCACCAGCACGGCGAGCGATCCCGCCGGCCGCGGTTCGAGCCGCTCGAAGCCCGGCACATGCTGGCCGTGCTCGTGGTTAACAGCACGGCGAACAACACTCCACTCGGCGATGGCTATGTCACACTTCGCGAGGCGGTCGCAGCAGCGAACGGCAATACGACAACTGACCTTGGCCACACGGGCAGCGGTGCCGACACGATCACGTTTGATCCACTGGTGTTCGATTCGCAAAAGACGATCACTCTGGAAACCCAGTTGGCGTTAAACAGCAGTTTGACAATTGATGGGCCAGGCGCCGGGTAACTTGACATCAGCGGCGGAGAAGCCGTTCGCGTCTTCGAAATCGCTTACAACCACGACGTGACAATTGCAGGCATCTCAATTATCGACGGCTACGCGAACGATGATGGCGGTCCCGACAGCCGTGGTGGTGGAATCTACAATGGCGGCGGGCGTCTGATTCTGGATGGAGTTGAACTTCATGGCAACGTCGCGAATACTCAGGGTGGTGGTCTCTATTCAACCGGCGGGTCGCTCGTAATCCGTAACAGCACATTTGATCAGAATGATGCAGCAACCGGCGGCGCAATCCATGCCAATTCTGGAACGGTTTCTACGCCGACAAGGCTCGTGAATAGCACCTTTTCTGGAAACCACAGTGATGCTTCAGGGGGCGCGATTTGGTTGAGCAACTACACCGAAATAATCAATAGCACTGTCACGAGCAACACAAGCGGAGGATCAGCCGGCGGCATACAGGTGGGTTCACTACAGAGAGTCACTTTGCATAACACGATCGTCGCGGGTAATACTGGGGGTGGATCAACCCCAGGCGATTTGAGCGGTCTAGGTTTCGTCACCAGCAGTTCGCACAACCTGATTGGAGTGCCTAACAACACGGTCTTCAACGACGACGAGAACATCGTTATCGGCAGTGCCGATCCCGGCTTGACTGCATTAGGCAATTACGGCGGCCCGACGCAGATGCATGCCCTGCTGGCAACGAGCTACGCCATTGAAAATGGCGACAATGACAAGGCCAATGATGCCGATGGCATCTCGCTCGAATACGATCAGCGCGGGGCGGGATTCACGCGCGTCATGGGGAGCTTCGTTGATATCGGCGCATTCGAGTTCGGCGCGTCAATTGTGGTGACGACGCTGGAAGACGAACATGACGGGTATCACGGTCCTGGAAATCTCAGCCTCCGCGAAGCGATCGCGATTGCTGCGGCGCTCGATGGAGAAGATACGATCGAATTCGATCCAAACCTAGTCGGCACAATCGTACTGGACAGTCTACTGGGCTCGCTTGCGATCGACAGCGACGTGACGATCTGGGGTCTGGGCGCGGACCTGCTCACAATCGACGCAAATGGCGTTGAGTTTCCGTTTATCCGACCATTCTCAATTGAGGATGCCACGGTCAACATCACTGATCTCACATTGACCGGCGGGTTCGGCGGCTACACAGGAGGAGCAATCGAGTCCTTCGATTCCGACCTAACACTCGAACGACTCGTTATCACTGGCAATCTGAATGACGACGGCGGTGGAACCGTCTATTCCGGCGGAGGATCACTTACGATCATCGATAGCACTATAGAAAACAACGACGGCACTTGGGGCCTCGGCGGGGTACTTGCAATTGGAGCTTTTCTGAACATCACCGGAAGCACAATTAGTGACAACGATGGATTCTATAGTGGGGTTCAGCACATTGGAGAGCATGAATCAGTACAAATCATTAACAGTACAATCTCCAAGAACTATGGCGCTTCTATGGCGGGCGTCATGGTCATCACGACCGGAACGGCCAGAATTGTCAATAGCACAATTTACGAAAACAGCGCTGCTATGGACAACGCTGGAGTTCTAATGAGTGATGGGGCTATGACGATGCATAACACCATCGTGGCCGGGAGCTTTGTGGAACTAGAAGTTGTGACAAACGATGTCAGTGGCATTTTTGATTCGGAGAGCTCTAACAACCTAATTGGTTACGACGGCGATGAAATGTTCCCAACGGGCAACGCCAATCTCATCGGCATCACCACGGCGCTCGACCCCAGACTCGCCCCGCTCGGCGACAACGGCGGCCTCACAAAGACACACTCGCTACTGCCCGACAGCCCGGCAGTCAACGCCGGAAATAGCGCATTAGCACTGGACCCGAACGACGATCCACTTCTATTCGACCAACGCGGCATAGCGTTGCCACGCATATTGGGCACGAATGTCGACATCGGAGCCACCGAAGCCTGGATTCGCGAGCTTCCCGATGGTTCCGTCGAAATCTACGGCACCGATGCGAGCGATACGATCACCGTTTCGTCTACCGAAGTTACCCACAGCGCATTCGGCGAGATGGAAATCGACCTGACCGGGGCACTAGAGGTCCGCGTGTATGGAGAAGACGGTGACGACGTCCTAGCAGTCGATGCCGCTTTTGCGGAAATCGCCCGCCTCTTTGGCGGCGACGGTAACGATACGCTGATCGGAGGTGCGGCCGCCGATTTCCTGTTTGGCGAGTTGGGCGATGACAAACTGTATGGCGGCGGCGGAAACGACACGCTCGATGGCGGCGATGGAAACGATTTTCTGCAGGGCGACCTGGGCAACGATGACTACACCGGCGGTAACGGCCACGATTTTTACGAGCCGGACTTAAATGATGACAATCATGCGCCGAAGCTGGATTCGATCAGCGACGTTACCGCACGCCGAGATCAGGGAATCGCATTTCGTGTCATCGCTGATGACGTCGAAACTGACTACGGCTCATTAAATTTCGAGGTCTTAATCGATACTCAGGCCATTCCCAGCAATAAATACGGCGTGGCTGGCGGCGTGTTCTGGTTGGCGGCAGGATACTACTGGGAGGCTGGCACGTATGAAGCAACAATCACGGTGACAGACGCATCTCAATCGACCGATGAGAAGACGTTTAACATTACGCTTCAAGATTACAATTGGGCGCCTCCCGACAGCTACGATACTTTGCTTATCCCTGGATACACTTACGATTTACCGCTTGGCGATGGCGCCGGTCATCCATTGGAGACCGCCCACAAAGACCTTAACGTCACGCTGATAACGAAACCACCAGGAGCGAGCGTCTACCTCGACACGTCCAATCCGAGTTCGCCGCAATGGAAGCTTAGCTGGTTTCCACCGGAGCCCGACCCGGACTACGAGCCGCCGGTGACGGAAGAGGCCATCGACGCCGAGTGGTACTCCTCCTACAACTTCCTGTTTGAGGTGAGCGACGACGGCGCTCCGGGAAGCAGCGTCCGCACACGATGGTTCGCAATGCAGGGAGGAGACAGTGCCGGAATCACGCACGATAGACTCATCTATTCGAGTGATGCCGCGAAAGCCGACGACGAAGATATCTACCGGGCCGCCCATTCCACGCCGCTAGCTCGCAACGATCATTGGTGGACTGAAAAGGATACCGTGCTTGAGCGAAACGTCTTACTCAACAGTGACCTGCCTCATGGCGGCGACGATTACGTCGGGGACGGAGTGCATGACCCCCACGCCTACAACTTGGAATTGATAGCTCCGCCAGCAAATCACGCTGGGTGGGCCTGGGATGATGAGACCGGTGACTTCACCTACGTGCCAGAGGAGGGCTTCGAGGGCGTCGTCACATTCCAGTACAAGATTCATACCCCTTACGGATGGTGGGAAACGTTTCGACGCGATTATCCAGACCCGAGTTGGTACTACGAAACCAATTACAGTCCAATCGAGAGCAACATCGCCACCGTCACGATTGAAGTCGGTAGCGCGGTGCGCGCCAATTTGACAATCGACGGACTCGATGAACAGGACGAGGATCAAGGCTACGGAGAGTTCATCGCACTGAACGACGACGATGACAACGACAACGAGTCAGAAGATCGGCAGGAGTTAGACGGTCCCATTCGCGGGGAAGACGACCTAACGCGTGTCGATGTCGATTATTGGTTACGGAACGACGTAACGCCTGAAGACTTCGTCGCCAAGTTTCTTGTGGGAGCCAACTTGTATGGAGCAATTCGGCTCTGGACGACAGCAGACAAACAGGAGGAGATCATCCCTTATATTGCCGAGTATCCGCAATGGGGCCAAGATTTTCTGCTCGCCGATCTCCCGAGCCAGATTTTTGTCGAAGGGCTTATGGCCGGTACCGACGGTGGGTTGAGCTTAAGCATCGAAGCACCGCAGAGCACGCTCTTCTCCGCGGCGGGAGTAGTGGCTCCGGTCGCAGTGGCGGCCCCCACCACCGATGTCGATACGGTGAATCTGACCGTCGGCCTGGGCCTCACTGCCTACCGACCGATGCACGGCCCGGGAACCTACGACCCATTCCGAAGAACTGCAGTGAGGGAAGCCCAGGAAGAAAGTCCCACGCTTGGCCCGGGAATTCGCATCAATGGCGACTTCGATAATGGTGGCGCATCGCCAGACCGCTATTTGACGGACGTGGTGATTCCGACCGAGAACGATTTAATCGAGGTTCGCATTGATCAACTTCCTGGAATGGGGAATCTTGTCCTGGACGTTGGCACTTCTCTTTTACTATATACGACACCTACCAAAGGGACCGCGATTTTCATTGACGCAGCAACAGGGCGGACTAACCCACTGAACTTCGCGGGCAACACATTGACCGTGTATGCAGAGTGGCAATCGCTCAACCACGGCACATCTGAACTCACGCTGATCGAAGCCGGTAGCAACGCCGAATTGGACAATCTCGTATTTCACAGTTTTCAGAGCGTAATTATCGGGTTTTCTGGGGAAACTGCTTTTGGAGGAAATGCATTTCAACAATCGGTATTCCGAATCGCCGAAGACCTTTATGCTATTGGATACGACATGCATTATTATGATGTCGCTGCGCACGGAGAGTCCTTTGGTAGATTTGTCGGACCTGCGGTAGATGAAGTCAGAAACGCGGTTACGGCGCGAGAAGTATCAGAGGTAGGCATATTCGGGTGGAGTCATGGCGGGGGGGCAACCTGGATGTTAAGCCGCGAACTGAACAGAGTAGTACTAAACGGGGAGTGGACAGAGCCATACGGCTTTTCGATTCGGGCGACTGCATACATCGACGCGGTTGAGTACGGCGGAATCCCTTTCGTCGTTCCAGGAACACTTAATCGCCATCCTCTCAGACAACCTCCACCTTGGACTGCGGCACATGCGAATTGGTATCAAACGAACACTTTTCTTCACGGCGCTAGTGTGCCGGGAAGTCTAATCGATGACGATTGGTCCCTTCTGATGATTAACCCGAATGAACACGATCACAGCGAGATAGCTACGAGGGTTTGGACATTGGGAGTTCTCTTGGGATTTTTTGAATTCGAGATGCCAACCCGTTGAGGTGGACGCTTTGTCAAACAGAATGAAGGTTTCGCTCTTAACAGCGACAACAATTTTCGCGGGACTTGCCTTGTGGATCAACTCACTGGGCGTACTAGGTGAGATTCCCATCTGGACAGCGATTGACATCGGCGGTGTTGTAAGGGACGGCTCAACCGGAAGCACCGTGCCAAACGCTAAAGTTATTGTATTACTTTATCGACACCCTTTGTTTGGCGAGAATTCGGCGTACTTCTTAATGACCGACGAGAGCGGAAGTTTTGTTGTGCAACGGAGTGGCCTGAAACGGTTTAGCCGGGTAATTGTACAAGCGTCCGCACCGGGTAATCTTTATGACCAAGTTGAGAGCTTCGCCGAGAGTACCAAGATCAAAATCGATGTGACAAAGTTGCCTCCGCGTTGGTCAGGCTTGCCCGAACTTCAGTATGCGACGTTCAAAGGCTGGGGCGTTCATAAGGAGAATGTCACATTCATGCAAAGTCGCTAATACTTGGGCACGTTACGGGGAAAATCAAAGGTGGAAAAATCAACGGTGTCAGAACGAATGGCACTTGAATTGTCTTAACTCGCTACGCGGCAAGTTGTTTCTATTCACGTCGTGGCTTGTTGAGTTTGGATCATCGTTTGATGGCCCGTGGCTCGAAGCGGCGTCGCGCCAACTCTGGCATCCCCCTGCCGGCCAGAGTACATTGCCAACAGAGGCCCCAGCGGCCGATTCCGGTTCCTATTCTGCGCGGAGCATTGATTACCATGCGACTACATGCAGGCGTGATGGCACTCGTTTTATTGGTGCCAAGTATAGTCCCAGCCGCTGAGACAAAAACGCTCCATTCGTTCGATCGGATGCAGCTTTCCGATCAATTCTTTTGCGAAGGGGCGACGTTCCTCGACGTGAACCAAGACGGCGCGATGGACATCGTCTCCGGTCCGTTTTGGTACGCGGGTCCAAAGTTCGTCGAGCGTTCGGAGATCTACTCCCCAGCTCCATTCGATATCGCCAACTATTCGGACAACTTCTTCACCTTCGCGCACGACGTGAACGGCGACAACTGGACCGACGTAATCGTCGTCGGCTTTCCGGGCAAAGAGGCGTTCTGGTATCAGAACCCACAAGGCAAAGCGGGCCATTGGCAACGGCATCTGATTCATCCGGTGGTCGATAACGAGTCGCCCGACCTAATTGACATCACCGGCGACGGCCGGCCCGACTTGGTGTTCCACACCGGCGGTCGGTTCGGCTACGCGGAGATACCGGGCGATCCCACTCAGCCGTGGGAGTTTCACGCCGTCTCCGAAAACGTCGGCTACGAGCGCTTCACGCATGGGCTAGGCGTGGGCGACGTGAACGGCGACGGCCGGGCCGACATCCTCGAGAAGAGCGGCTGGTGGGAGCAACCCGCGGCCGGGTCGAAAGAGATGTGGAAACACCATCCGGTGAAATTCTCCGAACCGGGCGGCGCGCAGATGTTCGCCTACGACGTGGACGGCGACGGCGACAACGACGTGATCACCAGCAAGGCGGCGCATGCCTACGGCTTGGCGTGGTTTGAGAATGTCGCGGAGAACGGCGAAATCACGTTCCGCGAACATAAAATCATGGGCGAGCGCCCCGAGGAGAACGACTACGGCGTCGCATTTTCCCAATTGCACGCCCTGGCCCTCGTGGACATGGATCAAGACGGGGTTCTCGACATTGTGACGGGCAAGCGCTATTGGGCGCATGCGGAGCACGATCCGGGATCGCTCGAACCGGCCGTGCTCTATTGGTTCCAAACGGTCCGCGATACCGGCGGCGTGCGATTTATTCCTCACCGCATTGACGTCAACTCCGGCGTCGGCACGCAGGTCGTTGCCGGCGACGTGAACGGCGACAAGTTGCCCGACATTGTCGTTGGCAACAAGAAAGGCACGTTCGTATTGATGCACCAGGCCGAGTCGGTGGACCGCGACAAGTGGGAGCAGGCTCAGCCGAAGCGCCTGAAGGATTCACCGCCGACCGCCGACTTCTTCAACGGCCGCGATCTAACTGGCTGGACGGGCGAGCAGCGGCTGTGGTCCGTCGAGAATGGCGAGATCGTCGGCCGCAGCCCCGGCCTCAACTACAATTCGTTCCTCGTGAGCGACCTGGAGGCGGGCGACTTTCGCTTGAGCCTCGAAGTCAAGCTGGTGAAAAACGACGGCAACAGCGGCATTCAATTTCGCAGTCATTCGCTCGAAGGTTATAAGGAAATCAAAGGCTATCAAGCCGACATCGGCCCGACGTGGTGGGGCAAGCTGTACGAAGAGAACGGCCGAGCGCTGCTATGGGACAAATCGGGCGAGAAGCATCTCAAGTCGGGCGAGTGGAACAAGTACGAAATCGCCGCTAACGGCTCGCAGATTCGCACCTGGCTCAACGGCCAACCGTGCGTCGACCTGGACGACCCCGATGGTGCCAAGCGCGGCATCTTCGCGCTGCAGATCCATTCCGGCCCCGCGATGGAAGTCCGGTTCCGCAATCTGGAGCTGACGCTCGAAGACGAGAAGTCGCCGTGAGTCAGGATTACACCTGAACAACTTTCTGGGAGTGGTCTCCGGCCCCGATGATGCCCCGAAATTTAAGGGGGCGATGCGCGTACGGCGTGAGGCATGCTCTCGTTGCGAAAGCGATGCGGCTTGACGCACATTATTTCTTTTTCCGGTTTTTCGCGCGCTCTACTGCCAAGCTATCTCGATTGAATTAGGGAGTGCTGCGCAGCTAGCAGATTCCGGTTGCGTCCCCACGAATCTAGTCGCAACGGCGTCCGCAGAGCGGTATAACGAGTGATGACCAGTGAGTCTGTTCAAAATCACTCAATACAGGAGACTTCCCATGAGACACGCTATCGCCTACGGCATCGGCTTGACTTTTCTTTTAGCTGGGATATCCAGCGCGAAAGCGGAGCCGGAAGCGGTGACGATCCCGCTGGATCAAATATGGGGCTACAACTTTCCGGGAACGCGGGATATTGCGGGGATTCCGCTGCCAGAGCCAAAAGGGGTTTGGGAAACGGACGCGCGGTTCCGAGAGCAGCGCGAGGGAGTTATCGAGCGGATGCGACAAGCACTGGTGTCGAAGCCTCCCACACAGAAAGCACTGCCGGGCTTCGTGCTTCCCCGGCACGCGGACTTTTACACGCTCCAACGAGCCAGCGCGCACTTAAGTGAGGATTCAAAGCTTGGTCCTCCAAATCGGGCCCCTGCCAAGAAGACGTATTCAGTCGATGACGAACTGACGCTCGTCTTCTTCTCGTATCCGGCAAGCTACTACGTGCGCCTGAAGGAAGTGAAACGCAGCGGCCGCGAGATCAAAGTCCTGTACCAGTTCGAGCCTCATGCCAGTGTCGAAACCACGGTCCACTTTGCGCTCATTCCGTTGGGAAAGCTGCCGGCCGGAGACTATCGCGTTGACTTCGAGCAGATACCGATGGATCAGAAATACTCTGACGCGGGCTTTGCGCTCGTCCCGCATTCAGCCGTCGATCTCGTCAGCCGGCCCTTCTCGTTTGAGGTGTGGGAGCCCGCTGAACCTGAACCGCTATCAGACGGCGCGACGCGCATTCCGCTTGACCAAATCTGGGCATTCAGGATGCCGGGGACAAAAGATGTTGGGAAGTTAGATGCAAATAAGACCGAAACAGGGACCATATACAAGATATTGATGTCACTGGGAAAGAGACCAGAAGAAGGAGAGAAGGCAGCTCCAGCGTTTGTAGTAGAAGGTACAGGACAGGACGCATTGAAGACGGCAGCAACCGTCCTGATAAAAACAGCCGAGGCACCCCATCGGGTTGCTGCTGACACCGATCTTGCGCTCGTCTTTTATTCGTATTCATGTGGCCAGTTCGTGCATATTGTTTCCGTCGAACAATCGGACAAGCAAATCAGAATACTGTATCAATTTGTTGGTCACGCAACAACGAATATGACCCGTCATTTTGCATTGATCCCGATTGGTAGATTGTCGCCTGGCGAAGTCGAGGTGATTATCGAGCAAACGGCGTCGATCAATGAGCGCGGCGATGAACGGCCACCATTAAGAGGACTGGAACGACTTGTGTGTGATTCCTTTTCATTTGAGGTACGATGATGAATTCTCGCCTGCTTCCATTTGCGTTCGTATTGCTTTCAACCGCGGCCTGGGGATCAACGGATACCAACGGCCCCAATGGCATTGACTCGATTGCCACGGGGCTGGATGGAACCGGAATACCGATTGGCCAGGGTGAGGCCAATCGGTCGGCGAAGTTTGGGTATGACACGGACCCAATGTTCGTAGCCGAGAATACGATCCCATGTTTACCGTCAAACCGACGCTGGAATGGATGATCCAAACCCAGATCCTTTCGTGCTCGATCATGCCACGGAAGTGGCGGGGGTAATGATCGGCAAGGATACGCCCTTCGCTGATCGTGTAGGAGTGGCTCCAAACGCGGAGCTGCACTCGATGGCATTGGTAAATATCTTCTCTGACGACAACGGAGTCGCTCTTTCGCTGAATCGGCTGGCGACCCTGAATGTGAACGTGACAGCAATTAACTTGAGTATCTCACCTGCGCTCCAGTTTTCTGAAGATCCGGATGGGAATTCGCATATGAGTGAATTCGTTGACTGGTCGGCACGACAGCATGACGTTCTCTATGTGATCGCGTGGGGCAACGTTGACGAGAATCCTGCGTTCAGAAAGCCGGGGGACAGCTTTAATGGCATTACCGTCGCAGGCTCCGAGAGAGATGGTGGTGTGTATCGAAAGTGGTGGACGGGAAACCACGTGACGGAAGACGCCGAGGGTGCTCGCACAAGCGTAAGCTTATTGGCACCGGGAGAGGGGGTGGAGGTACTGTCGCTGAACAATCAGCAGATTCCAGTGGACGGGACGAGCTTTGCGGCGCCTCACGTCACGGCGACGACCGCGTTATTACACCAGTATGCCAAGCCGAAAGTCGATGCAGCCGAGCCCAGATGGACCGTGAACTCGCGACGGCACGAGACGATGAAGGCCGTGCTGTTGAACTCAGCGGACAAGTTAGCTGGTGTTCACGGTTCAACTCGTGATGTTTTGAACCGCTTCGGGCAGGACTGGACAGATTCGCCTGCCTCTATGAGTTCAGAAATCCCGCTCGACGAATGGATGGGCGCTGGACATCTAAATGCACGGCGGTCCCTCCGGCAGTTTCAATCTGGTGAATACGATCCCGGCCTGGTGCCGTCAATCGGGTGGGACTTTCACACCGCCGGTGGTCCGAACGATTACATATTCGACTCGCAGATCGGCGGCGGATACATCGCGGCCACTTTGGTATGGGACCGAAGAGTCGAAAAGATTACACCCGGCAATTACATGGACGGTGATCAGTTTGAGAATCAGACGGCTCAACAGCGTTTGAACAATCTCGACCTCTATCTCATGCCTGCGAACTCAACCGATTTGATGGATGCCATTTCCGTGTCCAACTCGATGGTACAAAACGTCGAGCATATCTTCTTCGAAATCCTGACTCCTGGTGAGTACAAGCTCGTTGTAGTTAACAATCCCGTGGGCGGGATCGGCGATAATCAAACCTATGCCCTCGCATGGTGGTTCGGAAATCCATCACCGCCGGGCGACTACAACGGCAATGGCTCCGTCGGCCCCGAAGACTACGACCTGTGGCGAAGCAGCTTCGGTTCCACAAGCAGCTTGGCCGCTGACGGTAACGGCAACAATGTTATCGACGCGGCTGATTACGCGGTATGGCGGGACAATCTTGGTGCTGGCGTCGGCAGCGGAACTGCGGCAGCGGTGCCCGAGCCGTCAAGCATCGTCTTGGCGCTGATGTTCGCCACGGCGGTATTCGGAACCGCCTGCCGAAGTTCCGTCGTCAGAAGGTGCCCGTGAACCAGTCCGATTCTCTCGAAACCGGCATCCTCGATGTGCTGGTAGTTGGCGGGGGCATCGTCGGCGCCGGCATCGCGCGCGACGCAGCCATGCGCGGCTTGCGCACCGGGTTGGTCGAGCAGCACGACTTCGCCTCGGGCACGAGCAGCCGCTCAAGTCGTTTGTTGCATGGCGGCATCCGCTACCTGGCCCAAGGCCGCGTCGGGCTAGTCCGCGAGGCTAACAAAGAGAAAACCGTGCTGCGCGAGATCGCCCCCCATCTGGCCGAGCCGCTGCCGTTCATTTTTCCGACCCGCAAAGGTTCACCCTGGTCGCGGTGGAAACTCTCGATCGGCGTGAAACTGTACGACCTGCTGTGCGGGCTGCGCCGGCTCGGCCGTAGCAGCAGCCTGAGCGTGCAGAAAACCCTGGCGCTTTTGCCGGGCTTGTCGACCGAGAAGCTTACCGGGTCGGTTCGCTATTTCGACGCGCTGACGAACGACGCCCGGCTGGTGCTCGACACCCTGCGCTCCGCGGCCCGGCATGGGGCGAGCGTCCACAACTACGTCCGTTTCGTCGACGCCCAGTTGCAGGGCAATGTGTGGAATTGCAAACTCGAAGATCCTCGCACCGGGCGAAACTGTGAGGCCAGCGCCCGCACGGTCGTCAACGCGGCAGGTCCGTGGTCCGATCGCCTGCCGAATTCATCAACCAAGCTGCGGCTAACGAAGGGTGTTCACTTGGTAATCGAGCGCAGCCGATTGCCGGTCCCCGACGCGGTCGTGATCGCCGAAGGGGAACGCATTTTGTTCGCAATTCCGTGGGGCGAACGAGTTATCCTGGGAACGACAGACACCGATTACGATGGCCCGCTTGACAATCCGCCCTGCGACGAAGCAGACATTGATTACATACTTCACGCGGTAAACGACGCGTTCCCCACCGCGCGGCTGGAGCGGACCGATGTGCTAAGCACCTGGGCCGGGCTGCGGCCACTGGTCGCCGATCCGCACGGAAATCCGTCCGATATTTCGCGCCGACATAAGGTCGTTATGAGCCACCCCGGTTGGTGGGACGTGACCGGCGGGAAGCTGACGACCTATCGCCTGATGGCCGAGGAAACCGTCTCCGCAATCGCCAAGCGACTGGGATTGCGCGGCGCGGCGCGTTGCCGGACCGCGCACGTGCCGCTGCTAGAGAACTCAAAGCCGGACGACCCGAGCAGTATTCTGCCGCCGCCGGTGACGCAGGAAAACGTGCAACACTTCTGCCGCTCCGAATGGGCGCGGCATCTGGATGACGTAATGATCCGCCGCAGCAGTTGGCACTATTACCACCGCGATCGGCGCGAAATCGCCGAGCGCGTGGCCGCGTGGATGGCCGGTGAACTGGAGTGGAGCGAACTCGAAAAACGAGCGGAATTGAGCCGCTATGTCGAACAAACAGGCGGCGAAAATGGCCGCGAGACGCTCCCTTCGACTGGGAACGCGGCGGCAGAGTAGGCATAATCAAACGGTTGGTCGAGCGTTTAGCCTCACTCCCACTCGATATTAAAGCACCTTATGCGTTTAACTGTTGTTTTTGCCGTCCATTTACTGGCGATCGGGTTGATCACCTCCTTGACCGAGGCCCAATGCATCGTCGCCCACCGCGGTGCGTCGTACGACGCGCCGGAGAACACGCTGGCCGCGTTTAACCTCGCCTGGGAGCAGGGCGCCGACGGCATCGAAGCCGATTTCTATCTCTCGTCCGATGCCCGAGTCGTATGCATTCACGATAAAGACACCAAGCGCACGGCGGGCGTGAAACACGTCATTGCCAAGACGGCCTATGACCTGCTCCGCACGCTCGATGTGGGAACGTGGAAGGATGGCAAGTATAAAGATGAGCGTATGCCGCTTTGCGCCGAAGTGTTCGCGACCGTTCCTCCAGGCAAGCTGATGGTGGTGGAGTTGAAAGTAGGTCCGGAGATTGTGGAGCCGGTGAAGCGCGATCTCGAATCTTCATCGCTGCGGCCCGAGCAAATCCTCATCATCAGCTTCAACGAGGACACCGTTGCCGAGTGCAAAAGACAGATGCCGAACATCCGCTGCCACTGGCTTACCGGTTACAAGAAAAATGACGCGGGGCAGTTAAAGCCCGACGTTTGCGAAGTACTCGATACGCTCCGCAGAACCGGCGCAGACGGGTTGGGGACGAAGGCCCAACCGGAGCACGTCGATGCCCGCTTTCTCTATTGCTTAGGGCTGGGCGGCTATCGCGATTTCCACGCCTGGACTGTGGACGATGTCGAGACGGCCTGCTTTTACCAACGGCAGGGCACCTGGGGCATCACCACCAATCGGCCTGGGTGGTTGCGCGAGCAATTGGGGATGGCTGTCGGCTCTCGGCCATCGGCCATCGGCCAAACGCTTCCATGTACTTCGTCTGGCCGATAGCTGACAGCCATTAGCCGATAGCCTGATGACCTTCAACCTCGCTCAAATTCGCCACGTCGTGCTCGACATGGACGGCACGATCTATCTCGGCGGAACGCTGTTTTCCGCCACGCGGCCGTTCCTGGCGTTGCTTGCCGAATTGGGAATCGGTTACACGTTTATCACGAACAACAATTCGCGCAGCCGCGCAGAATACGTCGCCCATCTGCAACAGATGGGGATTGCGGCGACGCCGGAAGATGTCTTCACTTCGGCCCACGCCACGATTCACCATTTGCGCGAGCATCTGCCGGGTGTCGAGCGGCTGTTTGTACTTGGTACATCCGGATTGGAAGACGATCTACTCGTCGCAGGCTTCAAAATCGACGATGAGCGACCCGAGGCGGTGATTGTCGGCTATGATTCGACACTGGCATTCGACGGCCTTGCCCGGTGCGGCTATTGGATCGCGCAACGGCTGCCCTACGTTGCGACCCATCCCGACCGCGTTTGCCCCACGGATGAGCCGCTGGTGCTGCCCGATTGCGGCGCGGTGTGCGCCCTGCTTGAATCCGCGACGGGCCGCAGGCCGGACGCCATTCCCGGCAAACCCAGCCCCCAAATGCTGCTGGGCATCCTGCATAGCGCGGGCTATTCGCCCGGGGATACGATGATGGTCGGCGATCGGGTTTACACCGATATCCGCATGGCCAAGGACACCGGCGTATGCGCGGTGCTCACGCTGACGGGCGAAGCCAAGCCGGAACACTTGGCACAACTCGATTCGCACGAGCGCCCCGATCTCGTCGTGGCGGATCTCGCCGATCTCGGGCGTCGGCTGCGGGAAGCTCGCGGCTTGTCATAGGAGGATCGACGTGCGCATCCCCGGGCTATCATCGCTGCGGCGATACTTCGCGCCCCCTCCGCACATCGAGCGGCTGCCACCCGACCGGGTGGCGGCCCTCTATCCGTGGTATCGCTGGCGTGCGCTGGAAGCGACGTTCCTGGGCTACGCGATGTATTACCTCGTGCGGAATAACCTGGGCGTCGTCGCCGACAAGTTTCAAGCGGCGTTCGACTACAACAACGAACAGTACGGGAATATCGTCGCCGTAACCGCTCTCACCTATGGGTTGAGCAAGTTTCTCATGGGGTCGGTGTCCGATCGAAGCGACCCCCGCAAGTTCATGGCGGCGGGCCTGTTGCTGTCGGCCCTGTGCAACTTTGCCTTCGGCGCGGCCACCGATTACGGGACCCACCTATTTCTGTGGGGCCTGAATGGCTTTGTCCAAGGCATGGGCTGGCCCCCCTGCGGCCGCACGATGGGACATTGGTTTAGCGAATCGGAGCGCGGGCTTACTTTCAGCGTCTGGAACACTTCGCACAACGTTGGAGGCGGGATCGCCGGATATTTGACCGCCTGGAGCGTCACGACCTACGGCGGCTGGCAGTACGCATTCTACGTGCCGGGAACCATCGCGGCTTTGGGAGCCGTCTATTTGTTCGTTCGCTTGCGGGACACGCCCCAATCGGTCGGCCTCCCGCCGATTGAGGAATTCCGCAACGACTATCCGCGCGGCGAAGGCATCGAACCAGTCGTCGAGCGGGAACTTACCACGCGCGAGTTATTCATCGATCACGTGCTGCTCAATAAGTACGTCTGGCTGTTGGCAATCGCTAACTTCTTCGCCTACATCACGCGGTACAGCATGCTCGATTGGGGGCCGAAGTATCTCGGCGCCATGAAAGGCGCTTCCATCGAAGGCGGAGGGTTTGCGATTACCGCCATCGAGTTCGGCGGTATTCCATCGACGATTTTTCTGGGCTGGGTTTCGGACCGCACGGGCGGCCGGCGGGGCATGGTCGCCGCCCTCAGCATGATCCCCATCATCGCTGCGTTTGCGGCAATTCTGTTCACGCCCGCGGGCTACTTATGGATCGACTTCGCCATGCTGGCGATTGTAGGACTGTTTATCTATCCCGTGATTAATCTGATTGTCATCGCCGCCCTCGACGTGACTTCCAAAAAGGCCATCGGCACCGCCGCCGGTTTCATCGGGCTGTTTGGATACATAGGACGAGCCGTGCAAGGCAAAGGTTTTGGTCGCGCACTCGATTATTACGGAGAGCTTTACGGCAAAAGCTATGCCTGGAGCTGGGTGCTGTGCGCGATTCTTATCTCCGCCGTCCTAACCGGCATCTTGCTGGCGTTCACTTGGAATGTGCGCACGCGGGAGAAGTAGCCACGCTCACTTTGCCGACGTAAGTATCAACCACGACGGCACGACGGACACAACGTCAGTGAATTTGCATTTCGTCGTGCTCGTCGTGTCGTCGTGGTTTACAATGCATCGTGCTAAAACGACACGCGGTCACGCAATTCCCGGTCGCTCGCCGTACTCGATCTTTACCACGCTGCCGCCGTCTTGGATTGAGCGCCGGGTGGCTTCGATCACCAGTTCGTTGATTGAACTGTTGCGCGGCGTGGCACAGAGGCCCCGCTCGTCAATCTCAGCGAGCATCTTCTGCCGCTCGGGCAAGCCCGGTCGGTCGCGCAATTGCAAAACGGCTATCACCGGCGCCTCAACCGAATCGTAACCGTAGCCCACTGGTTTCAGCCCCGCCCCCTGCCACGGCACAAGGCGGAAGTAATCGGGGTTGATGTGACGGAAGTGAGCGCCGAACCGGTCGTCGACAAACCCGTAGCCGACGCCGCGGAATTGATCGTTGTGCTGAATGATCCCGCCACCATCAGGCCCTTCGCAGTACATCGTGATTCCCTGATCGTTGGTCCCAGGGCCGCGGTCCGGGTATCCGAGTCCACCATTCACTGACAGCAGGCTGCCGTTCTCAAACACCACGCGCCCATTGGCCCACATGTGGGCCATGTTGCCATTGGGGAACTTGCGTTCGACGCCACGAGCGGACACCTCAATCGGTTTCAGACCAGTAACGAAGTACACAAAATCGACATAGTGGCAGCCGACGTAAGTAAAAGCGTCGGTCTTGTCTTTGGTGAACCAGTTCTGAAAGTTCGACGAACGATAGTAGTAAGGCTCGATCATGCAGGCCTGGCCGCAGGCAAATTCGCCCAGCACTCCTAGCCGATAGAGCTTGCGGGCTTCGAGCGACCGCCGATCGAACCGTTTGTGGTAATCGATCGTCACCAGCAGGCCGCGCTCGTGCGCCATTCGGCCGATCGCCTCTGCTTGTTCGTAGTTGTGCGTCAGCGGCTTTACACAGAGCACGTTCTGCTCGCGTTCGAGCACCTTACGCACGATTTCGTTGTGCGTCTCGTCGGGAGAGGCGACGACGACGAGGCTGTCGGGCGCAAGCGTTGCGAGGGCGTCCTTCCACAGATCGGGCGAGCGCCGATCTTCGGGCGAATCGAGCGGCGGATATGCGACGAAACTTTGGCCGGGGAACGCCTCCGCAAACCGCGGCGAAACAAGTTGCTTCAGCCGCGCGGAACTTGTGGCCGCGATGCGAATCTCGCCAGCCTGCCCCAGCCGCTGCATGTGGTAGAGGCTCGGCAGAATTTGATCGTGAGTGATCATCCCCCCGCCGACGACAAGTACATCAACAGGCACGGTTCGAACTCCTTCCAATCAGTTGTCCGCAGATGTCGCCGATTGACGCAGATGAATGGGCAAAAATGCAAAGAACGAGGCGCTAATTTATATTTTTCCTCATCTGCGTTATCTGCGGACAATTTAAGATCTAGATTCTCAGCGCCCGGCGTGGATTTTCGCTGGTCAGTCTTGCGATGAACTTCTCATCATATCCCAATTTGGATCGCAGGTTCTCGACCGCCTGCGGCATGGTCATGGCGGAGCCGACGAGGTGGCTGCGGTCTTCGGCCCAAGTGGCGAGGTGCTCGTCGACAACGACCCGCTGGCCGGCAAGCTGATGCACGCCCGGTCCCATGCCTGCGGCGGCGATGGCGTCGGTCACCACGATCGCGCGATCTGGCCCGGCGAGCTGTAGGTAGTTCCGCAGCGCGACAAATGGCACGTGGACTCCATCGGCGATGAAGCCAATCCACAATTTGTCGGCCAAACTAAGCACCCGCTGAATGATATTGTCGTGCCGATGCATGAGCAGCGGGCAGCCGTTGCCCAGGTGGGTGAACATCGTCAGCCCCGCATCAATCGCCGCCAGAAGTTCTTCGCGGCTTGGGTCGCAATGGCCGGCCGAGACGAGAATCCCACGGTCCGCCAACATGCGCGTCACGCCTAAGCCCGGGTCGCGTTCCGGCGCGAGCGTCACCAGCCGCGTCAATCCGCCGGCCGCGTCGAGCAGCCGCCGCATCGATTCGCCGTCGGCCGGGCGCATTGCCTCGACGGGGTGAGCGCCGACGTATCCGGGCGCCTCATTCAAAAACGGCCCCTCGATGTGAACGCCCCACACCATCTGCCGCACGTCGGGAGAGCGCTGGCAAATCTCCGCAATTCGCCGCAGACGACCACACATCGCGTCAAGCTGGTCGGAAATCACCGTCGCCAAAATACCGGCCACGCCGTCCCGCCGCAGCCGCGCGCACGCCGCCACCAGGTCTTCGTCGAGCAACTCATCGCCGTTGAAATCAACGCCGGCGTAGCCATTTACTTGGAGATCGAAGTAGCCGGTGTCGGAGGCCATCAGTACGCCCAATGGAGAGAACCGCTGATACACGCTGATGGACGCTAATGGGAATCGAATAAAGCGCCGTGATGTTCTCATCCATCAGCGTGCATTAGCGTCAATTAGCGGTTTACCCTTCGTTCCTACATATCCCCGCAACAATCCCATACATTACGTCGAGATACTGCTTCGCTTCATTGAGCGGCATGACCAGCGGCGGGGCGATGCGAATCACGCAACCGGCCAGCGGGCCAAGCAAGTGGATGGACCGGCCTTGCTCGTCGCCGACGTAGCACGCGCGGACGATTTCCCGGGCAACTTCGTTTGCGGTCCGACCACGGATGGCTGCGCAGTGGACGCCCCACACGGTTCCTTCGCCGCGAACGGCTCTGATAGCTTCAAGCTCCGTCAGCCGCAGCAGGCCCGCTTCGCATACCTTGGAGAGTTGTGCCGCGTGGGCAAGGACATCGGTTTGCTCGAACTCGTCGAGCGTGGCGAGTACCGCGGCGCAGCCGAGCGGGTGCGCGCTCCAGGTGTCGGAACCCGCGCCGTAGCCCAATTTGGCGAACGCCTCGGCCGGGCCGGCAACCGCATCGACCGGCATGCCGTTGCCCAAGCCTTTGCCGAGCACGACCATGTCCGGCTCGACGCCGTAAGTCGAAAAAGCGTACATCGACCCCGTGCGCCCGAAGTTAGCCTGCACCTCGTCGAGAATAAACAGGATGCCATTGTCGTGGCAGAATTGGTCGAGCATTTGCAGGTACTCGTGCTGCGGATGATACGACCCAGCCCCGCCGAGATACGGCTCGGTGATCAGGCAACAAATGCGCTCGCCAAACCGGGCGAGCAACCGCTCGAGCTCGGCGCGATAAGCGGCCAGATCAATCGGCTCGCGCCGCCGGGCAAGCGTGCAACACTCCTCGCGCGGGAAGCCAATGAAATGGACGCGGGGATCGCGCTCGTCATCTTGCTCGCAGCCGGTGACGGCTTCTGCAAGGCCTTTCTTGCCGTGGAACCCAGCACGGGTGGCCAGAATCACATCACAGCCCGGCCGCTGGGCGAGGGCGGTTTTCAGCGCTTTCTGAACGGCCTCGCTGCCGCTCGCGGCCCATAAGATTTGTTCCAGCCTTCCACCGCCCGGCTGCGAATTAAGACTGGCCAGCAACCGCCGTGAGGCTTCGACTTCCAGTTCGGTGATCGCGTTATACGCCGTGAGCGGAACCGCCGAGGTGAACTCGCCGTTGTGCTGGGCAAGGTTGAGGCCCATGTAGTCAAGCACACGCTTCCACCACCGCGCGGGATGGTGGCCAAGATTGGCGACCAGCACGCCGGAAGTGAAATCGGCCAGCTTCTTGCCTTCGGGCGTCCAAAGATAACAACCCGAACTGCGGGCGATGACGGTGCCCGTCGGTGTGAAGGTTCGCTGACACCGCGGCTCGACATCCGCAATTGCCCGCCGCAAGGAAACACTTTGCGGCTCGGCCGGGTCCGTAAGGAATCCGATCTCGTCTTCTTGAACAATGCTTGCCACTTATTTGATTACCTCTCCGCGCTCCGCTCCGAAGACTGCGCGTCGCGGCTAACGCCGAGCCGCTCCTGGGCCTCCTGGCGAGCTTGTTCTAATAAGGGTTGAATCATTACCGGTTTGCCGCCCTGCCGCTTGCTCTCGTCGGCGGCGGTCATGAACGCAAAAATCTCAATCGTCTCTTCAGCGGTTACCGGCGGTTCGCCACCGCGGAAGAACTTTACAATTTCCACGACCAGTGGTTCGTAGCCGTCGTAATCGCCCAGCGGCGCGATGTTGTCCGATCCGAAGGCCGTCCCGCCATAGGACAGTTTCCCCGCGCGTAAACCGCGGAACGTGCCGATGCGGCCACCCTTCCACAGCCCGACAGCCACGTCGCTATCGGGCGCGGCGACGCGGCTGACCGATTCGCAACCGGTGCCCATCACGGCAAACAACGGCTCCACGCCGTGGATTCCGTACCAGAAAAAGTCAGGGTGTGTCGCTTCGAGAGAGCAAGGACTGTAAGTATCGCACCCGAGAACCTCGCCTATCGACCCGTCGCGGACCGCTTGAACTCCCTTGCCGTATCGCAGTGATGAGGAAGAAAACACGGGCGTCCCCGACGCTTTGGCCGCATCGAAAATCGCGATCACATCCGCCAGCGATCCGGCCATGGGCTTGTCGACAAACAGCCGCTTCTTGGCGCGCAGCACGGGGAGCGCCTGCTCCAAATGCGGTCGGCCGTCGTTCGTTTCGAGCAGCACCGCATCGACCTGGGTGAGCAGTTCGTCGATGGAACCGACAATCTTCACGCCCATTTTCTCCACTTCGGCCGTGTACCCCGGCACGCGAGAGACACTCGACTCGATGTCGGGGCTACCCTTGGGATACGCCGCCACCACGCGGCAGTTCGCGAGTTCCTCCGGCGGATTCTCGCCATTAAGCAGCTTCGTGAACGCAATCGCGTGCGACGTATCAAGCCCGATGATGCCAACCCGAATCTCTTTAGCCTCGGCGGCGCTGGCTAGCGATTGGAGACAGCAAGCAATCGCAATCGCCACCAGGCCAAGGCCTGTCACCTTTAACGAATGTTCATTCATTTCAATAACCCTTGAATGGTGTCCATCAGCACAGCCTCTACGCGCGGCGAGACGCGCGACACCCGGCCGGTTTCGTAGCCGCCTTGGCCGTAGGCATCGGTTACGCCGATATAGCCCGTGCCGTAATCGCCGTAGGCGGCGGTGCAGACGAAACCCTCTGGGCGCAACTTCTGGGCGGCGAGTTGATACTCGACAAATAGCTCGCCCGGCAGGTGCAACAGATTGACCTCTCCAACGCGAAGTCGGCCGATGGAAATCTCGTGACCGGCGGCGCAGCGCTGAAGAAATGCGAGGTTCCGAGCCGCCCGCAGCCGATCAAGTTTTGGCG
The DNA here is from genome assembly GCA_040901765.1 of Pirellulales bacterium. Lineage (GTDB taxonomy): Bacteria > Planctomycetota > Planctomycetia > Pirellulales > Lacipirellulaceae > JBBDYG01. Next base: position 30,146 of record JBBDYG010000067.1, on the reverse strand, counting down.
CTGCGGCGTTGTGGATTGTGGCCGTCAATTCCGCTTCATCGAGCCACTCCGCCGGGGGGATTGCGGCGTCGCGCGACTGCCAATCGAACTCCACATCAGCCAGAGGCATTTTCTGTGAGCTGTCCCAGGCGGCGTTCATGCCGTCGGCGAGCCGCTGGGCCAGCACGGGCCGGTTTTCCGGCGAGCCGTCGTTGTACTTGCCCGCCGCCAGGTTGCCACCGGCCCCATTGAAGTGAACGTGCAGCGGACCGGGCACGTCCGCCTCTCGCAGGTCGCGGGCCATCCCCACAAAATCGGCGCTCACGCGGCCCTGACCATAGTAGCTTTGCGGGTGGGTTGCGTAGTACGACATCACCACCAGCGGCTTCTCGTCTTGCCAGAAGCTTACTACTTTTACGTTGGGATCGATCAAACCCTCGGGCATCGCTCGCATGGCCGCATTCTTGCACGACGACATTCGTTCGAATTGCACTTTCCCATCAGGCCCTAAGATACGGCGGTTCGAGGCGACCTTCTCGACGCGGCCCTGACCGAACCCAATGTGTGTCGCCGGCCGCGCTTCGTCCAGCGCCATCCGCGCCGCATGAGCGACCGTGTCAATCGTCTCGCGGGCGTGGTCTACTTGGAACAACTCGCCCTCTAGCCCAACTTCCGCAGCGATCCGGTCCGCCAAAAAGTCGCAACCCGGCGCGTCGTGCTGATGGAGCGCATGCACGCTCACGCGGTCGATGGGCGTACCGCACGATTGAGCGATCGCTTCGCGCCATGCATCGTGGCCTTCGTTGCCGATTCCCACCCAATCGACCGCTACCAGCACCACCGGCGGCTGATCGTCTGCCTTGAGCACGATGCCCCGCGCCGAAAGCGGATCGGTGATTTCAGCCGCCGGCTTCACGAGCGCGTCGCATAAAGGCGCACCAAGCGGCGGCGTGGCATCGACCTTAAACGTGCCGACACGCAAGTCCACGGCTTGTACCGTACTGACCCAGAACAACGCAATGCACGCCGCCAAACTCCAAGCCGGAGGCTTGGCAGCCATTAGCCGGCGGTCGCGTTCCGGGGGTGCGCTTCGCGACCCCCGGCTAATAGCTGCCACCCCTCCGGGGTGAACCGCTGTATGAACAATGCTTCTCATCGCTTCGCCTCGGTTGGATTGGCGGCCATTTCGCGCAAGTACGCCAACAAGTCGGCCATCGCGGTCTTGTCGATCTGCTGCTCCAGGCCGTCGGGCATCAGCGAAACGCCCGTGCTTCGCAGGCCATCTTCGTCGATGTCCACGCGGAGCACCGTGTGGGTTTCGTTGTTCGCGCCGCGAAGCGTGATGCTGCTCGCCGTTTCACTCGTAATCACGCCCGTGCGCACGATGCCTTCGACGTCCGTCACCGAATAGTTAAGATACCGCGATTCGACTTCGGCGTTGGGCGCGAGGATATTGTACAGAATCGCCTCCGCGCCGCGATTGTTCATCGCCGCCAGATTCGGCCCCAGTTCGTGTCCTTGCGAATCGAGCCGATGGCAGCTAACGCAGTTCTTGGCGAACACCTCTTTACCGCGTGCGACATCGCCCGGCTGCTGGAGCACTGCTTTGTAATCGTTGAACACCGCCTGACGGTCGCTGGAAACGGCGTTCTCGCGTAGTTTCGCAACTTGCGTCTGAACGTCCTTGGAAGGGTGCCGACTCCACGTCGCCCAAAACGTCGGGTCGACGTCGGCGACGCGAATATCGCCGGCTTCCATCGCGGCGAACAACGCTTGCAGCCACGCCTCGCGCCGCGCGAGAAGCTCCACCGCGCGCCGCCGCAACTCCGGCGTAAATTGCCCCCAAGCCGCCAGCACCAGTTGGGCCACGTCCGGCGACTTCTGCCGGCCGAGCGCTTCGAGCACCGCGCCTTGCACCTCGGCGGGCTGCGCGGGTGTAAGTTGCTCCGCAAAGCGCTCGCGCTCCGCGTCAAAGTCCCCTAGCGCGAGCGCCCGCACCGCGGCGACACGCTCTTCGAGCGGTGGGTCGTCGCTGTCGAGCGTTGTTCGCGCGGAACTCAAGAGCGTCTGTGCCGCCTGCCGCTGTACTCGCACGAGGGAGGCAAGCTGGGGCGACTTCTGCGCGTCCTCCGGCAAGTCAGTCTCACCGAGCACGAGAGCCGCCGCCTCACCATGCGACGCGGCGTAGGCCGAGTCGAGCAAGTCCACCAAAACCGCGATGTCTTCCTCTCGCTGCTGCCGCATGATCTGGCCAACCAGCGCCGCGACCAGTGTCCGCGCCTCCGACGACCGCGTCCACGGGGCGTCCGCCAGTAGTTCTTGCAGCACCGGTCCGGCGCAGGAATGCACCGAGGTTAGCACTGCACCCACCAAATCGGCGTTTTTCGCGTCGCTACGAATCAACTGTGCTAGCGCCGCCGCCCGCTCGGGCGCATCCAACGCTCCGAGCGACAGCGCAAGCTGGAACCGCACCATCAAGTCTTCGTCTTCCACGAGTGACACCAATCGCTCGCGCAGTTCGCTCGATTCGGCGAGCCGCGACTCGGCGAGCCGAATCGCGTGACGTCGCACTTGCGGGTGCGAGTCGTCGAGCGCTTGCAGCAACTCCGCGGGCATTAGCGCGCCAAGCCCATCGAGCGCGTAAAGCGCCGCGATCCGCCCTTCGGGACCCTTCGCAGCCGCGGCTAGCTTGCGGAGCGGTTCAACCGCCGTTTGGTCTTGACGCTCGTACAGCAGCCGCGCCGCCGTCGTGCGTCTCCAGAGATTGGCGTGGTCGAGCGCGGCCACCAGTTCGTCGGCCGAAGATTCCCCAAGCGGCTTCGATGCCTTTTGCTCGTAGTTGGTCGGCACAACACGATAAATCCGTCCGCGATCGCGGCCGCTCGTCAGATCAAGCTGCGACTTGATCTCGGGCGGCAGGCTCTTGGGGTGTTCGATCACCTCGCGGCACATGTCGGCAACGTAGAGCGCTCCATCCGGTCCGATCGCCATCTGAACGGGGCGAAACCAGATGTCGGTCGAAGTGAGGAATTCGCTTTCGGCGTCCACGCGTTCGCCGCGATAGGTGACGCCATCGGCGGTCATGCGCTTGCGGTGGATCAGGTTGCTGCCCACGTCGGCGACGATCGCCCAGCCGCGATATTCTTCGGGCCACAGATCGCCTTCATAGATGGTGACTCCCGTGGCGCTGGTGAAATACCCCGCGGATCGGCCGCCCCCTTCAATCGGCCCCGGGGCCAAACCGGCGACGCGCAGCTTCGTGCGGGCCTCGCGCCAGGCCTCGACCGGACTGGTGCGATAGACGGCTGCCTGCGGGCCGTCGGCCGCAATCGAACGACGAGGGGCGGGAGTCGCCTGATAGGGATTTCGCGATAGGTAGTGGTCCTCGAAGACAATCGCCTGCAAGTGATCGCTGTTGGAGCAGACAAACCGATCGCCCCAACGATTGAAGCTCATGCCATGTTGCCCGCCGCCGGTGGTCGGAACGAGCTTGCGTGTCTTGGGGTCGAACGCAAAATCGCGGCCGCGCAGGTTGGCTTCTTCGCCGGCTTGGTCCGTCGATTGGAGCAACGCACCGTTGCTGCTGGTCGAACAGTGAATGCGATTGTCGAGTCCCCAATGAAAACTGTTAAGCAGCCCTTGCACGTTGTCGCGGGCAAATCCGCTGTAGACGGTTTCTTGGCGGTCTGCGATGCCGTCGCCATCATCGTCTTTGAGGTAGAACAAATCGGGCGCGGCGCCGACAAACACCCCGCCGTCGTAGCAGGCAATGGCCGTCGGCCACGATAGTCCTTCGGCGTAGATGGTGCTCTTGTCGAAATGTCCGTCGCCGTTCTCATCGACCAGCAGCCGCACGCGGCCGAGTCGCTCTTGGTCTTGCTCCGAGTAGTCGCGCATCTCGACGACAAACAACCGGCCCCATTCGTCGAAGGCCATCGCAACGGGATCGGTCACCAGCGGTTCGGCTGCGACTTGCTCGACGCGAAAGCCGTCGGCCACCTTCAACGTCGCTAAGGCGGCGGACGGCGCGGTCGGCGGCACGCGGGGGAGTGGTTCATCGGTCGGAGTAGGCGCTGCGCCGCAACAAGTGACGGACCACGCCAAGATCGCGAACTGGCGCAGGCTGGGCTGTAGAGCGAGTCTCACTTAAGATGACCACCGCAAGTAGAGTGAACGACAGTATGGAGGAAGTGTATGCATTTTCGCCTGCCAACGGCCTTCTTGTCAAATCCTCTGTAAAAGAAGGCCAATTTGAAGTTTGTGCCACTGTGCCACGCTGCGCGCACTGTCAAGTTGGCACAAAGAATTCTTTTCTACGCTTTGCGCAGCGGTGGGGCCGGCGGTTGGTTGAGTCTCAAATAGGGTACAAAATCTTAATGAGGACTTCCCCAGAGCCTGGCGTTAAAGCTTAGTTTTTCTGCTAATTATTACTATGTTCCTAAGACTTTGTCACTACCTGGGTGACGCTCCTCCGCGCCTCGAACCGTCTTTCAATTAATACGGCGGCTCCGCGTCGCGGCTAACAGGCTCTTTTTCGTCATTCGTCATTCGTCATTTCACATGGGCCGCCGCGCACTCCCCAAAGTCGATCCGGACATCGACCTGTCGCGGCATTTGAAGTTCTTCGACGATCTGCCGCAGCCGTGGGACGCCGCGCGGCTTTTCAATCAGGAAGCACCGCTGGAAGTCGAAGTTGGCAGCGGCAAGGGCCTATTCCTTGCGAGCGCCGCGGCCGCCCAGCCACAACACAATTTTCTGGGGATTGAACTAGCGGCGCGCTACGCCCATTTCGCGGCGGCGCGGCTGGCGAAGCTGAGGCTTTCAAACGCCGTGATGATCGGCGGCGACGCGCTGCGCGTGATGCGCGAAATCGTGCCGACGGCGGGCGTGGCGGCCGTGCATGTTTACTTTCCGGACCCGTGGTGGAAAAAGCGACACCGCAAACGCCGCGTGATGAATGAGGTGCTGCTCGCCGACGTGGTGCGGGTGCTGGAGTCGGGCGGCCGGCTCCATTTCTGGACCGACGTTGAAGAGTATTTTCAAGCATCGCTCGAACTGATCGCCGCTTATCCAACGCTCGAAGGCCCGCTCGCGGTCTCCGAGCGCGCGGCCGAGCACACGCTCGACTACCGCACCCACTTCGAACGCCGCACGCGCCTCGCCGGTGAAGCGGTGTATCGCGCCGAGTTCGTGAAGTCGCCGACCCAGGATGGGTCGGCTATATAGCCCGGCCATCCTGGCCGGAGCCAATTCTCACCGCACTTCCAGCACTAAATAAAGCTGCGGAGCTTCGCCGGTTGGCTCGCCCTCCGGCTGAGCCGCCCGCGCCTCGGTGGGGGCGTAGGTCAATCCGCCGACGAGAACCGGCTCACCCAACGGCACCCGCAGCGTCGTGGCCAATACTTGCGACTGGATCGCGACGCGATCAATCTCGGGTGGTCCGGGAGCGGGAGAAACGGTCGGCGCGGCGGTGGCCGAGCCGGTGACGGTCGCCTTGAGATCGACAATTGCCGTGTTGCTGTCCCGCACGAGCGTTGGGCGGATTTCTAGAAGCGCCCCGACGTTCGGCTTCTCGACAATGGGTTGGTAACCCACGTTTCGCTGCGCGTCGGGCTTAAACGTTACGTCGGCCACGAAACGAACTTTCGCGCCACCCGAGAGCGACGCGAGTTGCGCGGCTTCAGATCCATCGTCGAGACTTCCGACCACGGGAATGTACCCGGATACAATGTTTCGCTTCGTACCGCTTACGACATAGACCAACTGCCCGCTGAAGCAGTTCGTCTGGCCACGGATGCTCGCGGGTCGGCGGGTAAACTCCGCCAACCGCTCGCGGCTTAGCGTTGCATTTCCCGCTTCGTCGGCGGCCATAAGTTGATCCAGTTCGTCGGATGTTAGCAGCAGCCAGCGGGCATCGATGGAAACACTCTTCCGCTCGCCCGAGCCCGCGCGAAGCTGCTGAAGTAACTGTTCAATTTGCCGATGAACTGCACTCGTTTGCCGCACAATGATCGAGTTCCCGAACGCCTTCACGTCGGCATCGCCACGGCCGTTCACAACCCAGGTATCGGGTGCCACTGTGGCGACCAAAACCGTGATGAGATCGTCCATGCGGATGGGGGTTCCGGCGGATGAAGAGGAAACGGCGCTGTCTCCCAATCCCATTCCACCACCTCCTCCGCCCACTTGAAATTGACCGCCGCCCCCAAAACCGCCACCTCCCATGCCACCGCCGCCACCGATTACGATTGGGGGCGACGGACTGGCGCCAAAGTCGCTGCCGGGGTAAGGGTAGTCGGTGACATCCATCACCAAATCGCCCACGTCGTAGGCCACGATCTTCATCTCTCCGTCGTTTGCCCCGCCTTGCGCAGCGGGAGGTCTCGTTGGCTGTTGCCCGACGGCAGATTGCACCGACGCGACGGCTAGAACAGTTAAAGCCAGAACCGACATGATTTGATTCGCACGCATGACATTAATCTCCATAGGAAAATTTGGCGACCACGGATTGCACGGATTTCACCGATAAGAATTGAGGACAATCAGCTATTCGTGAAATCCGCGTAATCCGTGGTTCCAACGATCCGAAACAATTACAATTTCATCCGCGCAAACTGCACGCGGGCGTTGTTTACCTGGCCTAGGAGCTGCGGGCGACGGGTTGCGTAGCTTAGGAACTCCTCGGCCAATTCGCCTCGGCAGGCAAGCAGCGCGATCCAGGCCTCGGTCGGCGCCGGCCGTTCTGCCGACACCAACTCGACCAACGACCGCGTGACTTCCGGGCCGTTCACATGCCCCAGCACGAGCGCCGCCGAAAGACGAACTGCATCCGCATCACTTTGCAGCCGCGCCATAAGCGTCTGAACCGGGACGTTGGCAACGGCGTGCGCCGCGGCCAACGCTTCGCCACGCAGCGCAGCGTCTTGCACAAGCGACAAATAGGCGCTGACCGCCTCGTTCGTTTCATTCGCCTCATTCCCCTCGGCCGTTAACAGCCGTTGCATGAGGATTCGCCGCACCCGTGCGTCATTCGACAACCGCGCCACGTCCGCCAAACCGGCAACGCCGACGATCTGCTCGATCGTCAATAGCGATTCATTGCGGAGCGGATCACGCCGAGTGAGTTTCAACAGGGCTAGCGTCGACTTTTCGCTTCCGCTCACGGCCAACAATCGCAGCAATGTGCGCTTTTCCTGATCGGTCGACCGCACGAGTCGTCGCAGCAGCTCGCGTTCGATTCCGGCCATCGCGATGCCCGCCGCATCGACGGCCTGCCGCGGCTCGGCATCACCCGCCGCGACTTGCTGAACGAGGTCATCGACCACCGTTACGAGCGTTTGATTTTCAGCCGCCCTGCCCCGTTGCGCGTGGGAGTAGAACGCGAACTGCTCCATTGCGGTCGGCTCACGACCAACGGAAGGAGGCGGAGCTTCAGCAACCGCAACGTGCGGTGGATCGAGATCAGGTGGTTTAAGCTCAAGAGTTCCTGCCGGATTCGGCCGCGGCGCCCCGACGACTTCAACACCACCAAACTTCTGGCGCACGACCCAGCCTGCTATCGCGGCGGCCGCCAGCAAGCTCGCGGCAAGCGCCATCACCCGCCGAGCGGTACGCGTCCGCCGTTCGCGCCGCGACGCCGCTTGCCAGAACGCTTCGAGCCGCGCGAACTGCTCGGCCTCGGGTTGGGCCCGCAATGCATCGCGAATCAGTTGGTCAAAGTGTTCTTCGTTCATATCTGCGCGAAATGATAAAAGAAAACCGCTAATGGACGCTGATGGAACGCTAATATTGGATGGCAAATCACGCTACTCGCAATTTTTTTGCAATTCTTCCTCGATTAGCGCACATTAGCGTCGATTAGCGGTTTCATCCTTCTTCTAATTGTGCGAAGAGTCAAACTTGTGCATCGTGTAATCAAAACCAATCGTCTGTGCGATTCGCTTCCGCGCGAGGTGCAAACAGCTATGCACGTTGGCGTCGGAAATCTGCAGTACCTGGGCGATTTCATTTGCAGCCATTCCTTCGCCTAAGCTCAACAGCGCCACCTCGCGTTGCCTGTCGGGCAATTGTTCAATCGCTTTCCGAATGGAATTCTTGGTTTCGGTCAGCGCCGCCTCATCGGCCGGCTCACTCGCACTGCCCGCCACGGTCTCCATCGCTAGCGGCTCGAACGATCGCCGGCGGCGTCGGTCGCGGTCCACGTTCAGCACAATCTGGAGCATCCACGTCTTGAACGCCGCGTCGCCGCGAAAATCTTGCCATCGCTTCAACACCCGGCAAAGTGTCTCCTGGACAACTTCCTCGGCCGCGTGTTCGTCGCCCGTCAGCCGCAGCGCGAACCGCAGCACGGCGGGCAAATGCTCGACCACCAATCGATCCACCTGGTTTCTGTCGATTGGCGACGCCATCAGCCACTTGTCCTGGGCCGTTTAATAGATGAGACGTGCGGGACGGCTGGGCCTCAAAGGAAAACTACGCAGATTCCCAGAATAGCCTGTTCGCGCCAGGGGAGGTGAATCCTTCCCGGTTTATTCGCCGACCCAGGATGGGTCGGCTATATAGAAATCGCGCGCCACCACTCGACAACCGCCCCCGACCGCGCTACGATAAGCTGTGAGTCACCATGGTGCGATCTCGCACCCCGCTGGGTGAAAGGGGCAGATTCCCGCGTGCGGAATCGCACACCCGGCGGCCAACGCGTTGCGGCCTAATCGGTCGTTGCAGCTTATTCTCTCCACAGACTCTCGCCGGAGCCACGCTCGGCGGTCGCCTTGAACATTTCGTCAGGCGACCCCTTCCTCTGTTCGTTCACTCGATGTCGACCTACGCACCCGTGTTCGTTTCCGATCGCCCCGGCGATCCGCTTGCCGATTCGTTTCGGCAGAGCGCTCTACTGCAAGTCACCGCGCCGAGCGAGCCGCCCAGTTCGCCACTGGCGACGGCCACCGCCGTCAGCGCTCTGCTGCTGGCGGAGCAGCACGATATATCGTTTTCGCAACTCCAGGCCTGGAAAGGCAAGCAAGCGCCCGTCTTCGACACCGCCTACCAGGGCGACCTGAGCGAGCTGATTGTCACCAGTCTTCACTGGCTCGCGCATCAGCAGCACGCCGATGGTGGCTGGGGCGAAGGCGAAATATCGGACTTGGCAACCACGATGCTGGTGCGAGCGGCGTTTCAGATCACCGGCGTGCCCGTGCAATATGCCGATCTCGTGCAACGCGCCGATGCATTTATTTTGTCGCGCGGTGGCGTCACAGGATTGAAAACTTGTTGCGACAAGAACAGGGCGCAAATTGCGCCGATCCTCGCCAACTGCGCGATGGCGGGTTCACTGCCGTGGAAACAAGTGCCTACGCTGCCATTCGAATTAGCCTGCCTGCCCCCGACGCTGACTGCGTGGTGCAACCTGCCGGCCGAGCGCTATGCGTCGCCGAGCGCGATCGCCATGGGCCTTGCAAAGTTCTACCAACGTCCGCCGCGCAATCCGCTCTCGCGGCTTGCACGTCGTTGGGCGAGTGGGCGAGCGCTTGCGATGCTCAACCAAACGCCGACGGCACGCGGCGAGTTTCTCGATTCCATTCCGCTGACCAGCTTCGTGGTGATGAGTCTCGCCAGCATGGGCCACGCCAATTTGCCCATTGTCCGCCGCGGCGTCGAATTTCTGTTCGCCTCACTGCGGCCCGATGGAAGCTGGCCAATTGCGGCGAACCCGGGAACCGGCGCGGGAAGTTAAACGAGCCGAGCATGGGTAAGGGGTCAGGGGTCGGGGGTCAGGGAAATGCAACTGCGGCTGCGCCGCTTGTTCTTTCCCTGACCCCCGATCCCTGAATCCTGCCCCCTCTCCGGTCAAGTTGTGGTAGGATGCAGGCAGCCCACCTGACCGCAACCCACCGAGCGCATGCCCCCGCCGCCTTGCACCATTTCGAGCGCCGACAGCGAGTCGCACTGCGGCGAGCTGGAAACGCTGGTGCGCTGGTTCGATACGCAACTGGGCCAGCTTGGCCACTTTGAGCCGGTGGCTGCCGGCGAACTGCCCGCCGACTTCTCCACCCTGCTGGTGCATCACAGCCACATGACCGTCGCGGTCGAGGCGTTTCACAAGTCGCGGGTGGACGTGCGGGTGCTGACGGAACACCGCGAAGCGGACCTTTATGGCCGGCAAATCGTGCTGACTCGCCGCTCCGACGGGGCGGTCGTACAATACGGCATCATGCGAATCGACATGAGGCGGCTGTCGGAGAAGGCCCGCCGCGAAGTGGAAACCCACGCCGCTCCCCTGGGCCGCGTGTTGATTCGTCACAAGGCACTCCGCGAAGTGGAACTAATTGCCTTGTGGAAGATTGAACCGTCCAATGCGCTGGCCGCGCATCTGAACATCCCCACGGGCGAACCTGTGTATGGCCGTTCGGCCCGAATTCTGCTCGATAAACGACCTGCCGTGGAACTGCTGGAAATTGTGAAGGTGTGAGCAGCAGTCCTTCAGACGAAACGCGCTCCGCTCCGAAGACTGCGCGTCGCGGCTAAACACTCCCTGACCCCTGAATCCTCTCCCATGATTCAATCTGCATACGACGCGATCGTTATCGGCGGCGGCCCTGCCGGTTCCACTGCCGCGGCGCTCGTTGCCTCCGCCGGCTTCAAGACCCTGCTGATCGAGCGCGAGCACTTTCCGCGGCATCATGTCGGCGAATCGCTGATGCCCGAAACGTACTGGATCTTCGAGCGGCTCGGCATGTTGGAGAAACTCTACCGCACCAATTTCGTTCACAAGGTGGGCGTGCAGTTTGTGAACAGTACGGGCCGCGAATCGCAGCCGTTCATTTTCCGCTCGCACGACCCACGGGATTGCAGCGAGACGTGGCACGTCGCCCGGCCCGAGTTCGACGCGATGTTGATTGCGAACGCCGTCGAAAAGGGTGCCGTGTGCCACTATGGCGTTCGCGCCCGCGAGGTGCTGTTCGAGGGCGATCGCGCGGTCGGCGTCCGCATTCAGCCCGAGAACGACCCGGTGCAAGATGTCGCTTGCAAAGTCGTCATCGACGCGACGGGGCAATCGGCCCTGCTCGCAAATCGGCTCGGCATTCGCCGCGTGGACCCGGACCTCAAGAAAGCCGCCATTTGGGGCCACTTCCGCGGAGCGAGCCGCGAAGTGCATCATGGCGGAGTTTCGACGATCGTTATTCAAACCCCGCGCAAAACGGGGTGGTTCTGGTACATCCCGCAGGCCGACGACATCGTCAGCGTGGGCGTCGTCAGCGACAACGATTATTTGCTCAAACGCCGCGGCACACCCGAGGACGCATTCTACGAGGAGGTCGACAACTGCCCTGCCGTGAAGCGCCGCATCGAAGGGTCGGAAAACATCGACGGCCTGCGCGTCGTTAAAGAGTACTCCTACCTGAACGATCGCCCGTCAGGCGACGGCTGGGTGCTGGCGGGCGACGCCTGGGGGTTCATTGATCCACTCTATTCCTCGGGCGTTTATTTCGGAATGAAGTCGGGCGAACTGGTCGCCGATTGCGTGATCGAAGCCCTCCGCACGGGTGATACATCCGCCGAGATGCTCGGGAAGTGGGGCCCGGGCTTTAAGGGGGGAACGCTGTGGGTCCGCAAGCTCGTGAAAGCCTACTACACCGGTGAGTTCCGTGTGGGTAAGTTCATCCGCGAGTATCCGCACCATAAGGCGGGGATTACCGACATTCTGATCGGCCGCATTTTCGGTCCCACCGCCGGCGCCGTGTTCGCCGATCTGGAACCTTGGCTCGAACGCCGCAAACAGATCAGCGACGTCGAAGATGAAGCCGAAGTCGAAGACCCCACCGTGCCCTCGTTCGGGTAAGCTACAATCTATCATCTCGGGTGCCACTGCTGGCTCGCCCAGCAGTGCGACCCTGGTACCAGCTTCCCACTGCTGGACGAGCCAGCAGTGGCACCCAACAATTCCGCAATCCGCATTCATGCGCATCGCCTACATCGCCGCTGGGGCCGCTGGCATGTATTGCGGCAGTTGCCTGCACGACAACACGCTTGCCGCCGCGCTGCTCAAGCGCGGCGAAGACGTGCTGCTCGTGCCGACGTACACGCCCCTGCGGACCGACGAGCCAGACGTGAGCCTGCCCCGCGTTTTCTTCGGCGGTATTAACGTTTACTTGCAGCAGAAGCTGGCTATCTTTCGGCACACGCCGTGGTGGCTCGACCGCCTGCTCGACCAGCGGTGGCTGTTGAACCTTGCCACCCGCGGCGGCCCGAGCGTCGATCCGGCCAAGCTCGGCGACCTAACCGTCTCGATGCTCCGCGGCGAAGAGGGCCACCAGAGTAAGGAGCTTGATAAGCTTGTGACGTGGCTCATCGACGACGTACGACCCGATGTCGTCCACCTTTCCAACTCGATGTTCGTCGGCCTGGCGCGGCGCATCGCCGAGCGCTGCGGCCCACCCGTGGTGTGTTCGCTTTCGGGCGAGGATCTGTTCCTCGAACAACTCCAGCCGCCGCACTATCAAGTCGCGCGCGAACTGCTCCGTGAGCGGTCACAGCAGGTCGATGCCTTTGTGGCGCTGAACGGATACTACGCCGACTTCATGGCCGACTATCTGGCGGTCCCGCGCGAGTGCGTGCATGTGATTCCGCACGGACTCGAATTGACCGGTTACGACGCCCGTTCGCCGCGCGAGAAAAACGCTCGGCTCCGCATCGGCTACTTGGCCCGCATCTGCCACGCCAAGGGTCTGCACCTGCTGGTCGAAGCGTGCGAGCAGATCGCAACCAATGGAGGTTTCGACGTCGAACTTCACGCCGCAGGCTACCTCGGGCCGTCCGACCGGAAATATCTCGAAGATATAACGCGTCGCGCCGAGCGAGGCCCGCTCGCGGGTCGGTTCCGCTATGTGGGCGAGCTTGATCGAACCGGTAAGATCGCGTTCCTCAAGTCGCTCGACGTGTTTAGCACGCCGACCGTTTACCGCGAAAGCAAAGGACTGCCTGCCCTGGAGGCCATGGCTTGCGGCGTGCCGGTGGTCTTGCCGGCCCATGGCAGCTTTCCCGAAATAGTGGGCGATACCGGTGGCGGCGTACTCTTCGCACCTCACGACACTGCAGGCCTTGCCGCCCAGCTCGCCGCACTGCTGGGCGATCCCGAACGATCCGCCAACCTCGGCCGAGCCGGAAAACAAGCCGTCTTCGACCGCTACCACGCCGATAAAATGGCCGGGCGGACGCTTGATCTGTACCGGCGGTTGGTGAAGTCAGCGACCGAAAAGTAGCAGGCACACTCCGTGTGCCGTCTCGGCCCAGCTAATTCGCGTTGTTTTTCAGAAGTTCCGTTACGGCACGCCGTGCATGCCCTTGGTTATAGATCTGCTCTTCCGTTGGCGATTGGTAGTGGAAGCATTTCAGCGACCGGGTAAACGCTCCCATCGCCACCGCCCGCCACCGGCAGGCAGTCACCACCAAATTGCATGTGAATCGTTTTCGGGGCAATATCGCCGGCGGTTACCACGCCGCTTCCCAGCACGCGTTTCGGGCGCTTGTCGCGGGGATTGTCCTTGAATTTGAGCCATAGCCGCACTTCAAGTCGGCGCAGCAATTCACCCAGCCATTGACGGCTTGCTTGGTCGTCAGAGCAATCGCCGAGATTTTCCAGGAGCTGCATGGCTTGCTCCACCACTTGAGCCGGAGAGACTGAGCCGGGCTGACGGTCGGCAGCCGTTCCCCGCTGGTCAAGCTTGAGTTCCAATTCGCGGACCTCCTCGTCCAGGCGGCTGAATTCTGCCTCGACCGTTTTAAATACAACGGCGCTCTTGGCCCGCGCCATGTTCTTTCCCACTAATGCCTGCTCCTTCCGAAGCTTCGTCAGTTGTTTTTCCAGCAGCTTATGACCAGAGATGGGGTCGTCGGACGATGACGCTTGGCGATCTGCAATGGCGCCTCTTTGCCCCCCACTCCGGCGAGTTGGGCTTGAGCGAGGGTGCCGATCGGCGACGCCAATCGGATATGCTCTACACGGCCGTGAAATAACTGCTTGTGCTAGCAATGGAAATCCGTATACTGGCGGACGGTTTGCGGCGGACTGGTTTTGGAGTGCGGGGAGAAGGTGCGTCGATGGCACAAAACGAACGTCGGCGACGGTTCGAAATGGCCCACCTTTGCGGTCAAATATCGCGCACCCTACTTGCCGAAAAATCGACGCGCGAAGTCACACGGTTAATTCCTCGACAACAACGCCTTCAGGCGCCGTTAGCTCCTCGGCCGGCTCAAGATAGAGCGCGACCGCTTCACGAATGTTCTCCCGCGCCTCGTCGAGGGTATCGCCTTCCGAAATACACCCCGGCAACGAGGGGACATAGACGGTGTACCCGCCTTCGTCTGAGGGTTCGTAGATGGCTTTTAGACGCATGGGGAGGTGCTCTACGGAGTGGCTTCAATGTGGCCGCGGCTGATCAGCCGCGGCCACATTGAAGCGTGCTGCGGCGGATGTGACACTGCTCGCCGAGCCGATTCACCGGATACAATACAGGAGAACTGTATTTGCGCGGACCGCGAGATAATTGTCCTTTACAATTGCAACAGTCCCGCTTTGCCGATATTGTCAACATCCGCGGGGTATTGCGCGCGAGCGGCGCAGCCATTAATTCTTTTCATTGCCGTTGTGCGAAGTAAGACCATGTCCATTTTGGGCGACCCGCCGGTACTCTCCAGGCGTTCGCCCCACTACTTTTTTGAAGAGCACGCTCAAATAAGCGGCATGCGACAGCCCGCTCTTGGAAGCGATCGTATCGAGCGAATAGTCGGTTTCGGTAAGCAATTGCTTCACCCGCGACAATTTGGCGCGGACGATCTGCTCGTGCGGCGAGGTGCCTAAGAAGTGCGCGAAGCTGCGTTCGACGACTCGCCGTGAAACGGCACAATGCTGTGCGACCTCCGCCACCGAGATGCCGTCGCACGCATGTTGGCGAATGAACCGCACTGCTTGTGCGGTCAGCGCGTCGTCAATCGCCACGATATCCGTCGAACGCCGCGTAACGACACTTAGCGGACTGACCGTGATGGGCTTCTTGGGCGGCTTTTTTTTCTGCATCAAGTCATCGAGCAACGCGGCAGCCTCATAGCCGATTAACTCGAAGTTTATCTTGATGCTCGACAAAGGCGGGTCGGCTAGGTTGCACAGCGTTTCGTCGTTATCGACGCCAATCACGGCCACCTGTTCGGGAACCAAGATTCCGATGCGGCGACAAGCATCGAGCACGCACAGCCCACGGAGGTCGTGAGCGGCGAAAACGCCCAAGGGCTTGGGCAAGTCTTGCAACCACTCGGCGAGGTCTTGTTGACCGCCCTCCCAACTTTCCAAAAATCGTCGCCGGGAAATTGGCGAATAGACGTGGCAAGTGTGGCCCGCCCGTTGCAGGATGTCGACGAACGCGCTCCGCCGAATTTTCGACCACAGCGCGCGTTCGACACCCACGAAAGCAAAGTGACGGAAATGACGCTCGAAGAAGTGGTCGGCAGCCATCTGCGCCACCGCTTGATGATCGGCGACAACAGCCGGCACATTGAGACTTTGGAGTTGATGCTGTGTGTCAACCGCTGGCACTCCCAAATCGGCGACGGCTTGCGCGATGCGTTTGGTCTGAGCACGCATGATGACGCCGTTGCCGGTCCAATCGGACAACCAAGTAGGCGGTGGTTCACTCAGTCCCCGTTGATCGACATAGATCGACCAGGGTTCATGGGTAGTCATATATTTCGATATGCCGCTTAAGATTCCCCGCCCGTAGGCCATCGAGGTTTCCACAATCAAAGCGACGTGAGGCATCGTTTTTCGCATGATTTATTCCTCCAAGCGTGATAATGTCGTAATCGGCCCTGCGAAACAAGACCCGCGAAAAAACGAAAGAACTCGGACGCATTATTTAATTGCCAAACTCACCTTGGCGGCACTATCATGATTAAGTACGCGGGTGCCTCGGAATGACCTTCCGGCATTTTGATCGATCCGCAATCTCGGACATGGCAGTTCGAAACAGGGTGGGGTTTCTTCTTTCGGTTGCTCGGCGAATGACGCCGAATCCTACAGGCTTGACCCCTACGACGTGGATGCTACTTCAGGGAATTCAAATCCTGTTGCCGCGTAGAGGGTGCGCGCCTTACACGGGTGCGGCTGTTGATTGGAGGTCGCTCGAAATGAGATGCGAGTGTAGTGAAACTGATGGAGGCGTTTTGTTGCACCTGAACTCCAAACTGCGACGCCCGTGCATGACGCGATCTGCGGGGTTTACCCTCGTTGAATTGCTGGTGGTGATCGCCATTATCGGGATTTTGGTGGCCCTGCTGCTTCCCGCCGTACAAGCGGCCCGCGAAGCGGCGCGACGCTCGCAATGCACGAACAACACGAAGCAAGTCGCCTTGGGGCTGCATCTGTATAGCAACGATTTCGGTTCGCTCCCGCCGGGTTACGGGCCGCTGCCCGAAGGTGGATATGGCCGTGGTCTCACCGCGGGCGTCCCATACGGGGAATGGTCGTGGGCGGCGCGCTTGTTTGGATACGTTGAGGAAGCCCGGATTGCCGGTGAGATCGAATGGACCTGGAATCCGGGCGCGGGTACCCAGCCATCACCCACCATTCGCGAGGTTCGGTCGGCGAAGATTTCTTCGTTTCATTGCCCGTCGGACGAAGGCGCTTCAATGAACTTCAATGAAGGGGGAACGGTATGTGGCTTTTCAGCCCCTGATCCAGACGGTTACGGGCGAATTTCATATGCCGGGAACTTCGGCAGCGTGTTCGACACCGATCCGCCCACGGCGCCTGCCAGCGCATCGCAACTCGAGGCGCCGCGCAAGAATACGCGATTCCCCCGCGCCGATGGCGTCTTCAGCTACAACCACGGCGACAAGTTTAGCCAAATTACGGACGGCACTTCGCACACGTTGTTGACTTCGGAATTGATTGCAGGCGGCCTGTGTACGGTTCGCGGAGTGATATCGTACGACGAAGGCCCCGTAATTATGCAGTTCTATCGCCCGAATGATAAAACGCCCGATTTGGTCCGATGGTGCGACACCAGCGATCGGTTTCCCAATGCACCTGCTCCGTGCGTCGCATCACTTTCAACCTTGAACATGATTCTTCACACATCGCGTAGTTTTCATTCGGGTGGCGTCGTAGCAAGCATGTGCGACGGGAGCGTGCGAATGATTAATGACGACATCGACCTACAGGTTTGGCGAGCGGCGGGTACGCCGCGTGGAAATGAAGCCAACGCCGCGCTTCCGTGAGGGTTCTTCCAGTGACAGGATCGCAAGCATCGGGGCAGGCGATCCTGGAGCTGTTTCCCCTCTGGGAGCGCGGAGTAGATAGTCCAGCGCGTTGCCGTGGTGGGAATTCCTTGCTTTGAAATGCAGTTTTGCAGGAGGCAATCGTCCGTGAAGAATTGGTTCTCGCTGTTTGCGATGGCTGTTGGACTGGCGGCTTGTGCCGCGTGCGGTTCGGGGGAGCTTCCGATCGATGGACAGGTGTTGGTCGACGGAGCGCCGATGGAGAGCGGTACTGTACGATTCGACCCCGTCGATCTGGAGGGAGGGACGGGAGCGGGAGGCATGGTCGAAGCCGGAGTGCTGCAATTGCCGGAAGATCATGGACTATCCGCGGGCAAGTATCGAGTGACCGCCACAGCGTTCAAGAAGACAGGCAAGGTCATTCAGGATTATCAGCGCGGGCAGGTCGACGAGATGGTCCAACTTCCGCTGAGCGATTCACCACAGGAGATCGACCTCACTGCGGATGCAGCCGGCGACTTAGTGATTAAGTTTACAACTTCCCAGAAAAAGTAACAGTCGAATGACTCACAACATTTCACGATTCGCTCATTGTGCTTAGCCGTTGTTTGATGTTCCAAGCTTTGTTTTACCTCGCTTTTGGTTACTGGAGAAATCTCATGAAGTTTGCGACCAGGCATATTTGCAGTTGTAGTTTGGTAATTGCCGCGAGCATTGTCGGAGATTTGCGCGCGGCCTCCGTGGCAACTCGCAGCAACCCGATGCCAAACGGGTTCTTTCAGATGGACGGTGATCTCTCGGATTGGGAAAACGCCGCGTGGTACCCGGACGACGCCGTGGGCGACGGGTCTGTGCCCGGTCCTCGAATTGCGATTGATATCTTGGGTGGCGCGATCGCTCACAACGACAACTTTATTTACGTTTTGTATCGCAACGCCGCGGACAATATGGTCGATGGCTTCTCCAACTGGGTTTTCTTTGATTTGGATCAAAATCAAGCCACCGGCCTAAACGGCGCGGTGAATCCGGATATTGCGGGATTACCCATCGGCATCGAATTCAATCTTGGTGGAACGGCGGGATGGAACGCCTTTAATCCGGCGGGCGCGTTCGTGGGAGGGGCCGCCGGCAAGACAGTTGCCGTTGGCGATTCTGACAACTCCGGCGGCGCCGACTTTCTCGAGTTCGCAATCAGCCGTACCCCCGTTTCGCCCAATGGGTTGACGTTCAATCCCATTGGTGGAACGGAATTCGACGTCATGTTCGTCGCCGAAAATCCAACGGGCGACTATTCTCCCAACAACCCGGCCGACTGGTTTACGTACGACGCCGCTGGCAGCTACGACTACGGCATGCCCGGCGACGCCGACGACGACGGCGACGTCGATGCCAATGACTACCTTGCGATTCGAGCAAATAGCTTCACGGACCAACTTTTGGGAAAGAATGGAGACGCGACCGACGATGGCTTCGTGGACTTCGCGGACTTCCGCGAGTGGAAGGCTTCTTTTCCCGGGGGGTCGGGGGCTGCCGAGGCGGCCATTGCCGCGTTGGGCGTGCCGGAGCCGGGTTCTCTTGCCCTGTGTGGCATTGCGGCGGCAGTTCTGCTCGTAGCAGCCGGTCGAAAGAGGAATTGTTAAGCACAACCGTTCATCTTACGACTTGCTATTCAACTACGAGAGGATACTTACATGCGCATTTCTGAAAGAATTCGAAGTCTGTCGCTCGCGGTGGCAATGTTCGCCGCGGCAGCGAATCTGGCCAGCAGCCAGACGAATGTCAATTTCGTTCCCGCTGGTCCCGCTACATGGAATAACGATGGCAATTGGAATCCCGCCTTTAGGCCGGAAGCCACGCTGAATGAAATCGCAGTGATCGGAGCGGGCCTGTCCGCGTTTGTCGATGACAGTCCGCCCAGCCCCGGAGGAATTGTCAATTCGGGCAGTTTGGAGATTCGCAGCGGCGGCAATCTTTCGGCGGTGCCGGGTACCGAAGCGACCGTGCTGGGCAACTTGGCCCTCAACGGAACTGGCGCACTGATGGTACGACGGGGCGGTACGCTGAGCGTTCAGGGGGTGAACACGAGCGGCACGAGCTTAGTGACGCTCGGCGAAACGGGTGGAGCTGGCACCGCATCGTTGCAAGTGACAGGCGGCACGCTCAATGGCGGCACCAGGGTCATCGGGCCGAACGTCAGCTTCGTAAGTTCCGGTTCGCTGTCGTTCACAGGGACGAGCGTGTTGCAGCCGGTGATTACGGGAAACAGCCATTCGTCGATTACTGCCAGCGGTTCAATTCAAGCGGGCGGCTTGGTGCGGCCGGAGTTTAGCGGCTATACGCCGGTGCTGGGCGATGCCTGGGATCTTGCGACGGGCGCCAGCTTGGCCGGCCAATTTACTTTGGATGATTCACTGTCGCCGGTCGTGCCACGCGGCAGCGCCTTCGAGATCAACCATACGAGTACGACGGCAACTCTGCAGTACACCAATAAGTTGATTCTGCAAGTCAATCGCGGCGCGGGATCGACGAGCGTTCTCAACGCAATTGGCAGCCCCATTGAATTTGATGGCTACACCATCACCTCCGCTAGTGGTTCGCTTGGTGGAACCTGGAATAGCTTGGAAGGAAGTGGAACATGGGAAGAAGCCGACAACGTGAGCGATTTTCGCCTCACGGAGTTCAATCCGGGGGGCTCATCGACGGTTAACGTCGGAGGCTCGCTCGCGCTGGGCACGCCGTTCTTGCCGGAACCGCCGTCCGCTTTTGGTGAGCTGGTAGGTGAAGACCTCGCATTCAGTTACACGGTTCCGGTCGACGGTGCGACGCCGGCTTACACGACCGATGGGATCATTGAATACGTGGGCGGACAGAATAACCTGGTTCTCACGATCGATCCTGCAACGGGCCAGGCTGCCATTCAGAACGAGTCGCCGTTTTTTGATGTGGCCATCGACGCGTATACGATTGAGTCCGTCGATGGTCGGCTCAAATTCGCCGACGGCCAGTGGAACAGCCTGGACGATCAAAACTTTCAGACTTGGGAACAGGCCGACAACGTCAATTCGTCCCGCGTGACGGAGTTTAACAGGGCGAACCAGACGGCGCTGGCCGGCGACGGTACGATTCTTGATCTTGGAGATTTGGTGGACATTGCGGGAGATCCGCTCCGCGCCTCAGACTTTACCTTTGAGTTTTCGCTTATTGGCGGCGAACTAGACGGCGATTACAACGGAGATGGCGTGGTGAATGCCGCCGATTACACCGTCTGGCGCGACGGCGGCAGCCCCGACTCGACTCAGGCCGGATACAATCTGTGGAAAGCAAACTTTGGTGATGTGGCCGGAGTGGTCGGTGGCACGGTGCAAGGTGTGGTCGTGATCGGTTCCTTGCCGAGCGGCGCGGGCGCGGCGGCTGCCGTGCCCGAACCTTCCGCTGCTGTCTCGATGTTGCTCGTGTGCTTGTTAGCCGCCACGCGGACCCTGCGACGGCGATTGTTGTGATTGAGCGCAACTTGGGCCGCAGTTTTCAATTTCGTTCGGCAACAGGAGAACTTCGCAAACATGAGGCAAAGATGTCGGCGGAACATAGAAGAGGCACTTCGTCCGTACTCGGATTAGTAACTTGCTACTTAGCCATAGTCACCGCGCCAGTCACGTTACCGGCCCAGACCGGATATTTCGGAACTGCGAAGGTCAGTATCACTCCGGCGCTACCGATCCGCCTGAGCGGGTACGCCGGTCGATCGACCGAATCGACCAGCGTCGAACAGGACATCTACGCAACGGCGGCCGTGTTTGGGTCCGATGTCGACACGGCCATTTTGATCGCTGTCGATTGCACGGGGATGCCCGACAACGTCGCAGACGTAGTCTCGGCTTCGCTGAGCCAGCAGTTGGGAATTGTCCGCGAGCGGATCAATATCACAAGCACGCATACGCATAACGGCCCCTGCATCGATGGGTATGCGGAAAATCTGTTTGGAGCGCCTTTGCCGGCGGACCAACAACAGCGTGTCGAGGAGTACACGGAACTGCTGACGGACCGGTTGAAAGCAGTCGCACTGGATGCGATCGGCAACGGCTTGCCGGGCCACACGATAACCTGGGGCCAGGGTTCCGTGGGGTTTGGGGTGAATCGTCGCGGAGCGGGAATCGTCGATCACGACCTCCCCGTGATTCGGGTGGCCGACTCGCTCGGAAACACCAAAGCGATTATTACCAGCTACGCGTCCCACGCCGTGACGCTGAGCAATAACTCGGTCAGCGGCGACTGGCCTGGCTATGCCCGCGAGGCGATCGAGGCTCTTTATCCTGGCGCGACCGCGTTGGTGATGATCGGTGCCGCTGCCGACATCAACCCCTCTCCGATGGGAAGCACCGCGGCGGCGCAGAACCACGGCCACTCGATTGCCAACGAGGTCGCGCGGCTAGTCAGCAACAATCTGTTAACGCCGGTCGGCGAAATGATTGGCGCAGCCCACGGAGAGATTGCACTTCCCTATGCTTCCGCGCTCGAGCCTGGCGATCCTGGCAACGCGCGACTCGCGCCCGCGGGAACGACCGATCACGAGTATGGCATCTCGACCTGGACATTTGGCGATGAGATCGCGATGGTGTTTCTCGAAGGCGAAGTGGTGGTCGACTACTCGCTGCGGCTCAAGTCGCAGTACGACGACGATCGCATGTGGGTCAATGCCTACAGTAACGACGTGCAGGGATATATCCCCTCGGAACGAATCCTGTTCGAGGGCGGCTATGAAGCTGATGACGCCGGTTTCTACTACGCCACTCCCGGTCGGTTTGCGCACGGTGTAGAAGACAAGATCGTCGACGAAGTTTTGCGCCAACTCGATCTCTTCTTTAATCCACGCGACCGTTTACGACTGATTATTGACCGGGCGACGGGGGAAGTGAGCATCGTCAACCAGTGGGACGAGCCGATCGATTTCGACGCGTATACCATCACTTCCGCGGACGGCTTGCTGAGCGGCCTGTGGAATAGCTTGGAGAACCAAGAAGTCGCGGGTTGGGAAGAGACCACGAATTCATCCCCCGCACGACTCACGGAGTTCAACCCTTTGGGATCGACGGCGCTGGCGAGCGGCGCCAGCCTTTCGTTGGGCACACCGATTAACCACCCCGCGCCTCCGGCGTTTGGCGTGGAAGTGCCTGACGTGGAGTTGGAATTCACCTACTCCGCCGAGGGCGAGGAATTCGTGAATGGCCCGGTCGCGTTCGCCGGCGGGCCGGGCCGGTATAATAACCTCGTATTAACGATTGACCCGGCGACGGGGGAAGCCTCGATCCACAACGATTCACTCTATTTTGACGCGGAAATCGCCGCCTATACCATTGAGTCGCCGTCGGGCCGGTTACAGTCGGGCAACGGTGACTGGGATAGCTTGGATGCGCAGGGTGTGGTCGGTTGGGAGGAAGCCGACAACTCCAATGCCTTCCGACTCACGGAATTTAATCCGCTGACCGACCTTTTGATGGAAACCGATGGTGTTGTTTATCACTTGGGAACGCCGGTCGATGTATTCGGCGAAGGGCTGTCGCTGGACGATTTCACGTTCGAGTTCCTGCTCGCCAGTGGTGAGATCCTCGAAGGCGTTGTGAAGTTTGGCCTGTTGCCGGGAGGGGATCTGCCCGGCGATTACAATGGGGATGGCTACGTCGACGCAGGCGACTACAACAAGTGGCGGGCGACTTTTGGCCAGATTGTGGCACCTGGCAGCGGCGCCGACGGCAATGGCAATGGCCTGATCGACGCGGCCGATTACGCATTCTGGCGCGATAAGCTCGGCGACGCTCTCGGCTCGGCCACGCAACCTGTGCCGGAGCCGGGCGCGCGCGCATTGATCGCGTGGGGAATTCTGTTCTATGCCGGCGCCAAGCGGATTCAACGGCACTTCAGTGCTTGATGTGGGGAACTACAGGATCATGAACGGCCTTTTATTGAATACATGGTTTGGTAAATTAATCGGTGCCGCCGTATTGACGTTTGCATTGTGCGAATCGCAGGGCGTTGCTGCCGACGAACTCTACTCGGTCGGAGTCGCCGAAGTCGACATCACGCCCGATTACCCCATTCGCCTGCATGGCTTTGGCGGGCGTCGCGCGGAATCGGAGGGCATTACCCAACGCATTTGGGCCAAGGCCCTTGCGATCGGTACCGATGAGCAGAAGCCGGTGATCCTGTTTACTGTCGACAATCTCGGCATGCGGATGTCGATGGTGGATGAGGTTGCCGCAAGGTTGAAGGAGAAAGCGGGCATCGAGCGCCAGCGGATCGCTTTAACATTTACCCACTCGCATACCACGCCCAAGGTGAACGGATCGGCGGACACGATTTTTAGCTCGCCGATTCCGCCCGAGCATCAAGCGCGGATCGATCGCTACACGGCCGAGTTGACCGATGCACTAGAAGAGGCCGCGCTCGCGGCGCTCGCGGATCGCAAGCCGGCCAGCCTCGAATGGTCGGTTGGCAAGGTGGGCTTCGCGATGAACCGCCGCACCGAAGGCGGTCCGGTGGACCACGATCTCCCGACGCTGGTCGTCAAAACGCCTGAGGGCGAGATTCGCGCGGTATACGTCACCTACGCTTGCCATTGCGTCACGTTGTCGGACAACAAGATCAGCGGCGATTGGGCCGGTTACGCTCAGGAAGCGATTGAGCATCAGCATCCCGGCGCAATTGCGCTGGTATCGATTGGTTGCGGGTCGGATTCCAACCCTAGTTCGGGCGTGACGGGCGACAATATCGGGGCGGCAGCCGAGCAAGGTGGCGAGATTGCCGCCGAAGTCGACCGCCTGTTACGCGGCCAGTTGAATCCCGTCACGGGAAGTATTTCCGCAACATTGCAGAACATCGAACTGCCGCTCAATAAGTTGCCGACTCGCGAAGAACTCGAAGCGCTCGCGACGCAAGATAATCCGCAAGGCTACAACGCCAAGTTTCAACTCGCCAAGCTCGATCGCGGCGAGACCTTGCAGGCCGCGATTGACTATCCGATCCAGACGTTCGCCTTTGGCGATTCGCTTGCGATGGTGTTTCTTGCCGGCGAAGTGTGCGTCGATTATTCGCACCGACTGAAGGAAGAGCTTGACCAGGGCCGCGTTTGGCTGCACGGCTATGCGAATGATTTTTGCTGCTATGTTCCCTCCGAACGGCTCGTCGGTGAGGGTGGTTACGGCGGCGGCGCGGAAACGGTCTACTTCGCCTTGCCAGCTACTCTGCAACCGGGCTTGGAAGACAAGATCGTCGCGGAGGTTCGCCGGCAATTGCCGCAGTTTCTGAATCCTAACCCGCCGAAGAAAGTTAGCCGCTTCGAGCCGACGCCTCCGAAAGACGCGCTGGCAGCGATTCAATTAGGGAACGGCCTGATCGCCGAGTTGGTGGCATCCGAACCGCTGGTGGTCGATCCGGTGGCAATCGATTTCGGTGCCGACGGCAAGCTGTGGGTGGCCGAGATGCGCGATTACACCCGCGAGGTCGATGAAGAGTTCGATCAGTCGGGTTCAGTCAGGTTCTTGAAGGACCGCGATGGTGACGGCAAGTACGACGAGGCGACGGTATTCGTGTCGGGGCTGCGATTTCCGACCGACGTGAAAGTCTGGCGCAAAGGGGTCATCGTTTGCGATGCCCCCGACGTGATTTACCTGGAAGACACCGATGGCGACGGCAAAGCCGATCTGCGCAAAATTTTACTAATGGGGTTTGAGACCCACAACGCCCAAGCTCGCGTAAACAGTCTGCGGTGGGGACTCGACAATTGGCTGTACGGCTCATGCGGATTGTTCGGCGGCTCGATTCGGAGCTTTAACGGCCAGCAACTCGAGCTCGGCGGGCGCGACTTTCGGTTCAAGCCCGATTCCGGCGAAATGGAAGCGGTCTCTGGCCGAACTCATCAGGGTCGCGTCCGCGACGATTGGGGCAACTGGTTCGGCTGCGAGAACGGCGTGCTCGCGAAGCACTATCCGCTGACCGATCACTACCTGGCCCGCAACCCCTATGTGATTGCCCCCGCAACGGAACAGTTCGTGCCGACCGGACCGGACCCGAATCGACTGTTTCCGATTGGCAAGCCCGTGCTGTTCAAAGAGTCGGGACCACCTGGCCGGCCTACGTCGGCCTGCGGCCTGGAGATTTACCGCGATGAGTTGCTCGGTGCGGAATTTTATGGAAATGCCTTTGTCGCCGAGCCGGTGAACCAGCTTGTCCATCGTCTCGTACTCACGAGTCACGGAGTTTCGTTTCAGGGTCGTCGCGCCGATGAGGAAACCGATCGCGAGTTCTTGGCTTCGACCGACCACTGGTTCCGTCCCGTGCAAATTCGCACCGGCCTGGATGGCTGCTTGTGGATCGTCGATATGTGCCGCTATGTGATCGAGCATCCGCGGTTCATTCCCGAAGAAACCCTGCGGACTCTCGACGTGCGAGCTGGGAACACCGCCGGGCGGATTTATCGCGTACGACCGGCGAGTGTCGCACCGCGCGTTCCCAAGCAGCTTCACGCTTTAGACACCGCAGAGCTCGTTGCGGAAATGGACTCGCCGAACGGTCCCTACCGCGATCTCGTGCATCAGCAACTGATTGAGCGGGCCGACAAAGCCGTCGTCCCCCTGCTGGATGAACTTGCTACTAACGCCAAGCGTCCCGCAACTCGGCTGCAAGCCGTGTGTACCCTCGACGGCCTCTCGGCGCTCAGCGAAGCGGCCCTGCTGCGAGCGTTGCAAGACCCTGCGGCAGTGGTCCGACGCCATGCGATTCGCTTGAGCGAGCCGTTCCTCGACACTTCGCCCACGGTCTTTGCCAACGTGCTGGAACTGATTGAAGATGACGATCCGCAGATTCAATTGCAAATTGCTTATTCACTCGGCCAGTCGCAGGCTGCCGAAGCGCTGGCGGAACTGGCCTGGCGGCATCGCTCCGATCCGTATTTGCAAGCAGCCGTGCTGAGCAGCATCAGCGCCGACAACGCCGCGGAAGTATTGCATGGCATGATGCCGCGAATCACGGCGGAGGAACTGCCCCCACCCTTGCGAACGACCGTTGTAACGGTAGCCACAAAGCTCGGTGGAGCAACTCAACTCCGCGAAATGTTGCTTGCAATCAGCCAGTCAGGAACGGAATCGCTCTCGATTCCTCAGCTTTCGCTATTGGCCGACTTGCTTGAGTCGAGCGACGCCGAAGTTCGCGAGCAGATTGCGAATGATTCCGCGGGCGCCGAGGCTCTGGCGCGAGTGGTTGTTGCCGCGAGAATTGTGCTGCGCGATGCCGAGCAGAACGACGAGGCGAAACTGGTCGCTTTGAGGACCGTTTCGGCTGCCGGAACGACAGACCGCGATTTAGCGTCCGCAATCGGTCCGCTGTTGGGCGTGCAAAGTTCGCCCGCCGTGCAACAGGCAACGGTCAAATATCTGGCACTTTCGACAACGCCGGCCGCCGGTGATTTGTTATTGGCGAACTGGGGCAGCTACTCCCCCGACACACGCTTACTCGCTCTCGACGCTTTGCTGTCGCGGACGGAACTGCTGCCGATGTTGCTAGAAAACATTGAGCAGGGCGCAGTCAGCCCCTCGCATCTCGATACGCTCCAACGGCAGCGGCTGTTGCAGCACGCCGACGCGGAGATTCGCGCCGCGGCAAACCGGGCTTTTGCCGGAGCGATTGATCCCAACCGGCAAACAATCCTCAACGCCTATGCCCCCGCCGCCAATCTGTCGGGAGATGCAACCCACGGCCGCGAACTGTTTCGCAAGCACTGCGCCAACTGCCATCGGCTCGAAGAGCATGGCTATGTCGTTGGCCCCGACTTGGCGGCTCTCACTAATCGTTCGGCAGGCGCCATGCTCGAAGCGATCTTCGATCCCAATCGCACCGTCGATCAACGGTATCAAAGTTACACGGCAGTTACCGATGAAGGCCGGGTCTTCACGGGAATCCTTGCCAGCGAAGATTCCAACAGCGTGACGTTGCTCGAACAGGCCGGTAAGCAACATACGTTGCTGCGCAATTCGCTCGAAGAGTTTCAGAACACTCGAGTATCGATCATGCCGGAGGGCTTTGAGAAGGACTTATCGACCAGCGACGTGGCCGATTTGTTCGCGTATGTCGCCGCGCAAGGCCAACCGCCGAAGCAATTTCCTGGAAATGAGCCGAAGCTCGTCAAGCCTTTGGCCAATGGTTCCATCGCTCTGCTGGCCGTCGACTGTGAAATCTATGGCCCGCATCTTGTGTTCGAGGCCTCTTTTAAGAACGTCGGCTATTGGAACGGTCCGGACGATCATATCGCTTGGAACGTGGAGCTCTCCGCACCCGGTGAGTACGACGTCTATCTCGACGCGTCCTGCGCCAACGATTCGGCGGGCAACGTGGCCGTGATCGACGGCTTCGCTTCCCCCTTGGAAGCGACTATTCCTGGCACGGGTGGGTGGGATAAGTACGAATCGCTTCACGTTGGCCGCTCCAGCCTGCCGGCGGGGCGCAACCGGATCGTCATTCACCCCGGCGGTTCCGACGTCAAGAACGCCGTGATGGACCTTCGCGGACTTCACTTGGTCTCGACGACCCAAGCCGATAATCCGCCAGCTCCTGTCGAATTCGATCCCGCCGCTGCGGACGATGCCGCGCTGGCAATTCACAAATTGCTCGAGGGACTGGCGGTCGGCACGCCTCGTGAATATAAACAAATTCCGGCGATCTTTCGCGAAGCGATTGCCGCCGGCAAGCGCAACCAAGACAGCGAAATGCGCCGCGTGCTGCAACTTTCCGTTCCGCATCTCGATGAGCCGGCCCAGCACTGGCAAGTGGTTGTCGTCGGCGGCGGAATTGTCAATGGCCTCACACAAGTGGGGATCTGGCCGCGCCCTCGAATCGCCGAACTTCTCGAGGGTGATGAACAACTTCAGCAGCGCTGGGCGAGATTAATCGAGTTGTCGGTCGCGATGGCCGACGACGAGGCCGTGCCGAACGGCACCCGTTACGACGCCCTGCGGATTCTGGGCGCGGACACGTTTGAGAAACGCGGCGCTCATTTGATCCGCTATCTACAGCCCAAAGTCGGCACGGAACTTCAGATGGGTGGGGTCAGCGGAATTGCCGACATCGACCACGACCTGGCAACCAATGCCTTGATCGATCACTTCGCGAACTTTGAACCCGGCAACCGTGATCTGGCAATCGACGGACTCTTGCGTAACGAGGGTCGAGTGATGGCGCTGCTGACGGCGATGGAACGAGAGCACATCCCCCGGGAGGCACTCGCAGACCGGCATATCCAACATCTGACGCAGCTCAAGAATCAAGCACTACGCGGTCGCGCACAGGCGATTCTTAAGCGGCAATGATGCCCTGTAGAAAAGCCAAACCGAGTACGATAGCGATTGTGTCGTGATTTAGTACTCTTTGAGGCTGGAAGCTTAATCGGTTCTACGTGGGACTGAACGTTCATTCGCGTCACACAACAATTTGCGCGCGGGCTTTCCAAAGGAAACGACTCGAGCGACGGAATATCCGCGGCGATTGGTAACAAGTCGACGAAGATAGTCGGCAGCCAGAGCGTCTACTCGACAGGCCTTCCGCACAACGCTTGCACCGACCGCGTACCCGGGTAAGCCGCGGTTCCACTTCCAGCAGGCCAATCGCCAGCTGATTGAAGCGATGAACGCGGATCCTCGGTTTGCCCAGCAGATCGAGTCGCTGATCCCTGGGGTACGTGGCCAGTTAGTCAAGCCGCGGAGCTTCTCACGTGAGCCGCCCACAGGGTGGAGGTGGCATCATCATGCAGACATAGGAGTGCTGGAACTCGTTCCGCGAGTTCAGCACGAAGCAGCGGGTCCGCTTCAGCAACTCTTACATCCTGGCGGGCAAGGTGGTATGAGTATCTGGGGAAAAGTGACGGAGTGACACAATGAATCTTGGACAGGCCCTTGAAGCGCTCGATGGCTTCGATGCGGAGCAGACGATCTACATGCGGGCGGACGGTCCGATCAACGCCGAATCCGAAGTTGTCGTTGACTACTATTCGGACGATGGTGAGCCGCCAGCATCAGCGCTGGCATGAAGTACCTGCTTGAGGTTTCCCTGGCACGGGATGCCATACGCGTGTGGTCAGAGTGGCGAGACGGGCATTCCCCGTCGAACGACTTCCGCATGTCGACCAGCGTGGTCGCCACCCACACCTGCACGTTCTGCAAATCAGCAGCAATCATCGCTGGCCCCGCGACTGCAGGGCGATGATCAGGTCCGCAAGTTGCTCGATGGCGTTCGGTCCTGACAGCCGCAGCACGCAGTCGCCAGCCAGCTCAATCGCAATCGACGATTCGCGAAGCGATTCTTCGGTCACCACGGCCGGCACGAACGCGGGCTGGGAGTTGCCTGCACCATTCCGCTCACCAATCGTCCGCCGCCAGGCGTAGAACGCGGATTCGGTGAGCTGCTCACGCTTGCAGAACTCCCCGCACGCTCAGCCCACTTGCCGCACACTTCCTTCGCGGGGTCTCGCTGTTGATTCGCCATCGCTGGTCTCCTGAGTGGAAAAACCAGCAGCTTGACGCCTCAGCGGACGAACAACAAGATGCGTTTGACGGAACGGACACCAATCAATTGGGCATTTGACGGAACCAGTCAATGAGAAAGTTCGCTTGTCAATCTTGCAAACGATTGTCGATGCCGGCTTCGGTTGACGCCGCCAGGCGTTGAGCACCACGATGAGGCGTGGGAGCTAGACAGCGGCCCGCCGCGACGGGACGCCCTCTTGGTGAGCGCCGGGCCCGTAATGACGTTCCGGGGTGGCACGGCAACTGACAATGCAATGCAGTTTTATGGTCCGCTCTCGGAAGAGGATGGCCTCCAAACCTTCATGTCCGCGTCTTTACTATAAGTTCATATATAGC
>JBBDYG010000066.1:0-26399 GCA_040901765.1 Pirellulales bacterium | reverse complement strand
GCATCAAGCTCAGGCGGCTTTATCCATCAATCCAAGAGTGATCAAGCACTAGGACGTCGTCGCCGTTCTCTCCAAAGACGCGGACCTCAGGTACCGCGCTCAGGTCGATTTCCAACTCCCCGAAGGCGCTGTGGGTTACTTCATCAGACGCAACGGTGATCGTGTCGTTTCCGTCCGTGCCGTAGATTTCAACGGAGCCATCGGTAAGCTCGCGAATCCAGGCCTCGGTCGCGCCGATGTCCACCGCGCTACCAAGTGCGCGCTGATACCCTGCACCGCGCTGGTCGAAGAGCAATACCGCACCGACGGCGACGGCATCGCTGCCGGCATTGATCGCTAGGCTGTCCGGCAGCAGGGCGTGCGTCTTGGTGGGACCGCCGTAGTTGCCCAAGGGAGTCAAGCCGGGAGCGGCACTGCCGATCACCTGATTGCCGTCATCACCGAAGGCGGTGCTCGTCGTTACGCCGATGAGGTTATAGGAACTAGCGGTGCTGAAGCCGTTCGCGCCGAGATCGCTGGCCGCGCCTCCGCTGCCGGTGTTGCCGGCGACGATCGTGTTGTGGAGGGTCACCGTTTGGGAAGTAAAGGAACGATAAATTCCGCCCGGGAGACTGATGCCCGTATTGGCAGTGAGCGTGCTGTTGATCACGTCGATGTAAGCGCTGCCGGGGATATAGAGTGCCACGCCAGAATTGTTGGAAAACGTGCTGTTGATGATTTGGCTGTGCGTGCCGCTGGTTCCCGACGACGTGTAGATGGCTCCACCGGAGCCAGCCCCGTTTTCGTCGAACGTGCTATTGCGAATCGTGAGCGTTCCGCTGCTGGCGTAAATTGCACCCCCAGTGCCAGCCTGGTTGTCGTGGAAGGTGCTGTTGAGGACGGTGAGCGAGCCGCCGACGGAATAGATCGCTCCGCCGTTGGTAGTGGCGGTGTTGCCACGAAATTCAACTCCCTCAACAACCAGGTGGCCACTTCCGTTGTAGATTCCGCCGCCGCGGCTGTCGGGCCCGCCTTCGTCGCTCGCAAACCCGTCAACGACGGAGATTCCCGACAACGTGACAAAGACGTTGTAAAAATCCTCGAACACGCGGGTGGCGTCTCCGCCACTGATGATGAGCAGGTCGGCGCCCGGCCCTTCGATCGTCAGGTTGCTGTTGACGTCGATCTTACTGGTCAGAGTTATGGTGGCCGGTCCGCTTGCGAAGAGCGATTCGTCGAACGTGATCGTGTCGGTCCCGCTGCCGGTGTGGCCGAGGTCGGTCGCGGTATTGCTCCATGCCGCTGCAACCGCCTCGCGGAGAGTGACATAGCCGTCGTTTGGCAGCGAATCGTTCGCCGGGCTATTGACCAAGAGCACCGCCAGCATCTGGCGAGCTTCGAGCGGCTCGAACCGCGACCGGCGCGTGCGCTCGCCGTGTTGTGGGCGCTGTTTGCGCTTTCGCTGGAGGCCGAGCTGCGTGGATACCGTGGTCCAAGAAATCGGCAAGCGGCGCATCGCGAGGCTCCTTCCCATGATTGACTGGGTGCAACGGAACGGCCGCGATTCTACTACCGTCGGCCGGCAGTACAAGTAGCGCAATGAGGATTCTCAAGCTAGCATGGGGCTGTTTGCGCGAGCCGGTTACTCAGGTATGCTTCGCCTGCCATTCGGAGAAGCGCGATAGAATTTTACAAATGGTCGGAACAAATCCCGTTGTTTGCAATCTGCGTCGTCTGCGGGTTCGGATGGTCCATGCCAAAGGGAGCCGCGAAGAAATCAAAATCCAAAATCAAAAATCCAAAAATCAAAATCCACAAGAAAAAATCAAAGGTGTCAGGAACCAATAATCCGATGATCGAGCCCTAGCCGTAGCATTTTTCTTCCGCTACTCGCAATTCCGCAAGAATTTCCTCGCAAAGAGCCACTCCCCTCTGGTATCGTGTACATGCGCGTTCACCCCTGCGCAATCTCCTTGAAAACGAAACTATGTCCCCACGCCGTCATGCCCCTCCCCAACCCCTCCCCTGCGGACGGGAGAGGGAAGCGCGCGCCTGCTCTGTCACGCCCCCAGTCGCCAGTTCCCTTTTTCCGCCTTACTGCCTACTGCCCTTTTCGCCCACGGTATTTTGCGAATTTCCGGACAAAATTCGGCTGTCCGCATTCGGCGATCACGGCGTTCGGAGCGAAAGAATTAGTCCGCGACCGCTTTCGGCATCTGCACTTCCAGTACAACGCGAATGCCGGCAGCGCCGGGGTTGCTGGCGTCTTGGTTCCAGCGCCGCGTTGAAGTGCAAAACGACGCCAAGTCGGTGTGAGTTCCACCACGCATCACGCGGTCGCTGCTCCCGTTTTCGCAGACGGGATCGCGGACGGGCGACAGCTCATAGAAATCAACCGCGTAGTTGTCCTGGCACCATTCTTGTCGGTTCCCATACATGTCGTGGAGACCAAACGGATTGGCGCTCTTCAAGCCGACCGGTTGGAAGCGGCCCTCGGAGTTTCCAGCGAACCACGCATGGTCAACGAGTTCCCCGGCCTCGTTCCCGAAACTGTAGTCCGTGGTGGAGCCTGCTCGACAGGCATACTCCCACTCGGCTTCGGTCGGCATTCGGTACTCGCCGCGACGGTCGTGCGACGTAAGCCACGTGCAGAGTGCCACGGCATCGTTCCAAGTCACGTTCATTACGGGATGGCGATCGTCGCTGACGCGCTGCCCCGTGTTCTTCCAGGAGTAGCCTGCCCGTTTGAGCCAACCCTTGTCTTCCTTTCCCCACCCGCGAGTCCGCTCGGCATCGGTCACATAGCCCGTCGCATCGACGAACTGGCGGAACTGACCGTAGGTGACCTCGGTCTCGCCGAGATAGAAGGGTTTGGTGAGGACGACCCGATGTGGCCGTTGCTCGCGCAACACGGCTGCGGGTTCGCGGAATCGCCAATCGTCGGCGGTTGGCACCGGTTCAAGGAGGGGTGAGCGGGACGTACCCATCACATACTCGCCGGCCGGAATGAGGACCAGCGGCATCCCAATCTCGTTGACCACACGAACCGGTTGACGGAGGTATTGCGCCCACTGAAGTTGATGCCGTGACGCCTGTTCGGCACTATAGGGTGAGACCGCAAGCGGCGGCGCAGATCCCGTTGGCGTTGGATGTTGCCAGGAACTAATTCCGCGAAAGCCGATCCATGCTAACAACACACACAACGCGACGCTCACAAGAATTGAGAACAGGACTTTGTAGGTTGCGACGCCTCGGCCGATCGACGAGGGCCGATTGCATCGCTTGCTCGACCTCAAGCATCGACGAAAAGCGGCTTCGCGGCGAGTCGGCAACCATGCCTTGCCAGGTTTTCTCAAACCCCAACGGCAGGTCATTGCGGCCGAATCGCAACGTCGATGCCCGCGACCTGCGATGAGTGAGCAAGCGGTCCGCAATGGTTCCCTTGTGAGGGGCCTCGCCGGTCAGCATGAAGTACAGCACGCATCCCAACCCGTAGATATCCGCGCGGTGATCGACCATCTGGTCTGGCCGCAACTGCTCGGGCGCGGCGTATCCGACGGTGCCGAGAAACGTGCCGAACTCCGTTCCGTCGGAGTTTTGCGAAGTTTCAACCTTCCGGCCATCGTCCGCCAATAGCTTAGCCAGGCCGAAATCGACGATCCGCAGCACGCCGGCTTCGTCGAGCAGCATGTTGGACGGTTTAATATCGCGGTGGACGATGTCCTGCGAATGGGCGTAAGCCAACGCTCGGGCTGCTTGCTCCACGAGCTTCACGGCCTGTTCGAATGGCAGCGGACCTGCACGTCGCACCAGGACATCGATCGTTTCGCCGTCGATGAATTCCGTGACCAAGTAAGGGCCGTAAAGCGACTCGCCAGCATCCAGCGCTCGAACAATATGAGGATGCGCAAGCCGACCGATGAGCATTGCCTCCCGCAGAAAACGGGCCGCCGATCGCCGATCGAGAACCGCCGCGAACCGCGGGAACTTGATCGCAACGAAACGGTCGAGCCGCCGGTGAATCGCCTTGTAAACGACCCCCATGCCACCTGAACCGAGCTGCTCCAGAAGTCGATACTCACCCACTGTCACGGGCTGGTCGGCGGATGACACTTCTCGTGGAAGCTGGAACCCGGCTTGCTCGATTGAATTGCGATGGGTCGATGCTACTTCGAGCGATTGCGGTGACGGGGTCTCGGCTGGGCCCGGCTCGGTGCTGAAGTGCCATGCAGTGCGGCCGCGAAGAATCCGCTTCTCGAAGTTAGTCGAGGGGATGTCGTGGTCATGCCCTTCCACAGATCGTTTTCCAATTAAGACCCCGTACAGGAACAGAAGAGATGATTCGAAGAGACGAAACGAAAATGGCATCGATAGCAATGCATCGGTTTGCATGTATTGCGTTGTCCGTCCTCGTGCTGAACAGCAACTACGCACTAGCGGCCAATAAATCGTGGAACGGGAATACTGGCGTTTGGTCTGACAGCTTCCTTTGGACACCAGGCGGAGTTCCCCAAATGGCCGACAACGCCTATATCGGCAACCTCAACAACGTCGAGAATCACGATGTCAACGTCGATCAGAACGTGGTCGTCGCCGGACTTGAAATCACCGATGGCATGCAACTTAACACCAACGGACACCGGGTATTCGTGCTCGGTGACGTGACCGTCTCAGGAATGAACAGCGTCGGAAATGACGACTATCCTTCGACGATCTTGATTGAAGGCGGCTCCGATCCCGACTTTGATGTTGATCAACTTAATTTAACGGACTTCGGAATAGTACGGCTAACCGATCAAGCCATCCTCGACGTCGACGAACGATTGACGGTCTGCGACAACTGTCAGCTGCGGGGGTCTGGCGTGATCAATTTGAATGGCAACGCTGCACGGGCGCTTGTCGTGGATGGCTATCTTGATCCCTCTTCCGATGGAATGGTCATCAATCAACTCGGCACGGCTCTCATCGATCTCGATGGAGACTTGGGCGACAGCACGATTGCGCTCAATTCAACGACTCTCGACGGTTCCGCGACGGATAACCTGACAATCAATGGAACCGTGCTTCATGACGAATTCAATGGAAACATCATGATGGTGGGAGGCGGCTTCCTGAACATGAACCTGTCCGGTGGCTGGACGGCCGGGACGGGAAGCTTCATCAGCCTGTTCGGACCGGAGCAGTTGGGAGCCGCTGAAATTCGTGGTGGTCACTTTACGCTCGAAGGAACCCTCAGCGCGAGCACTGATTCCGCGATCATCGCTCCGACGACCATCCAACCGGACGCCGAAGTGTTTGTCGCTAGCGACGGGCTGCTGCGATTTCAAAATGCGGCGACCGTATCGACGTCGACGCGAACCTCGATTTCCTCGGGCAGACGACGATTGCCGGGGGAGCCTTCGCGACGACAAGCCAGAACGTTGCCGAAGGCGTTGCCGATTTCAATGGCCTCACGACCTGGGAGGGCACGGTCTCGATCGACGGCGTCGCCCGGCAGAACGGCGACGCCACCGTTTCCGGCGCGACCGTCATCAACGGCGGCGTGTTCGATCTCGACGGTGTTTCCGAAGGTTCGTCGGCCTGGACCATCAACGGCCCCCTCACGCTCAACGTCGACAAAATCGAAAGCGCGACCGGCAATCGCTTCGACGGCGAAATGACCGTCACCGGCAGCGCCCTGAATCGAATCACCGTCAACCTCGCCAACCCCGACGCCGCGTGGCAAATGGGTGGGGTGCTGAATCTCACCGGAAACAATCTGCTGTTTTTCGATCGAGTCTTCGGATCGGAGATGGCTGTCACCGGCGTCCTTAACATCAGCAATTCACGAGTCGGCATACTGGCGGACGTTGCATTCGGCGGTTCCGCCGTGGTGAACTTTGGTGGAGGCGGTTCCCAACTTCGATTGCGAGGCGACACACTGATCGCCCCCGGTGCCACGTTCAACGGCGACGGGCTGCTTATCAACGGCAATGGCGGACGTATGACAATCGCTGACGGCATCAACTTGGGCGACGCCGGCTTGCGCAACGACGCGATGCTCGTGATCGATGAAGAGGCCGGGACGATTCTCGTCGATCGGTTCGAAAATGGCTCGAACGGAACCCTGCAAATCGAGATCGGCGGCCTGTTGGGCGGCGATCACGACAGTGTGAGCACCACGCTCGGCTCCGCCACGCTTGGTGGCCAATTGCAAGTTCTCCTTATCAACGCCGGATTTGGCATGTTCCTACCGCAGGTCGGCGATGACTTTACCATCCTCACCGCGGTCGGGGGCGTCAGCGGCACGTTTGCCAGCCTGCCGGATGCAACCAATGTGGGCGGCGTTCTGTATGATTGGACCGTCGATTACAATCCCACGACCGTCGTGCTAGAACTCGCCAATATTGGCGGTCTACTGGGCGACTACAACGCCAACGGCGTCGTCGATGCCGCGGACTACGCGGTGTGGCGGGACACGTTGGGCGAGAACACATTTCTAGCTGCCGATGGCAACCAGAATGGCGTGGTCGATGCCGGCGACTATGGCGTGTGGATGGCCCATTTTGGTAATTCTCTTGTCTCGGTGGCCGAAGTTGCGGCGGTTCCCGAACCGACTTGCTTGGCGCTCCTCGCTTTCGCTGCGGTGGGATTGCTGTCGCTGCATCGGCGGCGTTAGCTCGTCGCTGATTCCGCGACATTCTCGCCTTGCTTCGCAATGGTGTTCTTCTTAAAATCCGCGCCCTCGATAAATTGGGCGGGCGGCAGCCGCTGCTCGCTCACCCGCCCGTGCTCCGCGCAAATTGTCGCAGGAAAGGATTCCTTCGATGCTCTTGGATACCGAAGCGCTTGTGCGCCAGATCACCGACTTGCAGCAAGGTGCAGTCGTTCGTTGGCATCAGCGCGATTTTGATAACCCCTACACCGGCCTGCTAGCATTCGTATGCCAGCAGCACCAGTTCAATTTCCTGTTGTGGCACGAAGAAGATATCGCTCGCAGTTCCGAGGTGAGCGACACTCGTATTGCGGTGGTGAAGCGGGCCATCGACAGCTACAACCAACAACGCAACGACGCCATCGAACGGATCGACGAAACGTTGCTCGATATGCTCACCAGCGCGGGGGTTCTGGCGGAGGCCGATGCCCGGCTCAACACCGAAACACCTGGCAGCGCGATCGATCGACTCTCGATCATGGCCCTGCGAATGTACCACCTCGAAGAGCAACTCGATCGCGACGACGTGGACCACGCCCATCGCGAACGAGTCGCCGAGCGTCTGACACGCTGCCACGTGCAACACGCCGATCTGTCGCAGTCGCTGGCCGAACTGCTGGGCGACTTGTGTCGAGGCCGCAAGCTGCTGAAGGTCTATCGCCAAATGAAGATGTACAACGACCCCTCGCTGAATCCGTACTTGTACCGAACGCCCAAGCGCCCCGCCCAGAAAATTGCCGTTTGAACTTGCCGATCGGCGCATCCATGCACCACGTGGTGGTGCGGCTCCGGTCACCTTACAGGGGTTACTGCTATGCCCGCAGCGCCGATCACAACTCGCCGCATTCTGCAGGCGATAACGCCCTCGCACATGTCGGGAGCGGAAATGCAGATCGTGCGGCTGATCAAGCGGCTGCAGCGGCGAGGCCATTACGTGCATACGGTCGTCCAGCGCAAGACTCGGGCGATCGCCGAGTTTCATGCCCGCGGCGAACCGGTGGAGCCGCTCCCGATCGGCGGCAAACTCAATGTCGCAGCGATTGGCGTCCTGTCCCGCGCGGCCCGTCGCCATCGCTGCGAACTTATTCACTCCTCGCTATCGACCGCCAGTTGGTGGAGCGGGTGGCTCACGCGGCTAGGCGGTCTTCCGTCGGTTGGCCACGTGCATGGCTTCACTTCCGCCAGTTGGCATTGCCATCAATCCCATCTGCTGGCCGTCTCCCATGCCGTGAAGGACGACCTCGTCGAGCAAGGAATCCCCGGCGATAGAATCACGGTCGTCCACAACGCACTTGCACCGGAAGAATTCGAGCCGCAGCGCGATCCGCTCGAAGTGCGGGCGGAATTCGGCGCCGACAAAGCAACGCCCGTCGTGGCGGCGTTTGGGCACTTGTCGGAAAAGAAAGGTTATCGCGACCTGTTTCGAGCGATCCCACTCGTGCTGCGTGAAGTTCCGCAAACTCAGTTCTGGATCGTCGGCTCCGGCAAGCTGCGCGGCGAACTAGAAACATACGCACGGCAACAAGGGTTCTTAGGCCAGGTGCGATTTACCGGCTACCGCCGCGACGCCGCCGACTTGATGAACGCAATCGACGTGTTCGCGCTGCCGTCGCATCGCGAGCCATGCGCACTCGTTTATGCCGAAGCGGCATTGGCGGCCAAGCCAATCGTCGCCTGCCGCTCAGGCGGAGCGCCGGAATCGATTTCCGACGGCCAAACGGGGTTGCTGGTCCACGTCGCCGATAGCCACGCTATCGCTCAGGCAATCCTTACATTGCTCACCAATCGCGAGTCGGCGCAAGCGATGGGACTGGCAGGCCACGATCGCGCGCTCGACCTTTTCAGTTGGAACCGCTACCTCGCGTCGCTAGAAGGAATCTACAGCCGCGTGCTGGACCAATCGCCGGCGTTGAGACGAGCCGCGTAGGTAGGTCAGGCTCTGCCTGACACGCAGCGGCGCGAGAATACGTACTTTTATGCCGAGACCGTCAGGCACAGCCTGACCTACTCGGGCCGTAAATGTCCCACGCTCGACTGGAAGTACCGCCGACGGCGCGATTCAACCGCGGCCGTATCGGCTTCGGCTTGTTGCGCTTGCAGATCCTCGAGATTCGCCTGGCAGCGACGGCACTCGATCGTTTCCAGGTGAAACTGTACATAGTCGGCGCAGCCTTCGTCGAGAATCTGCAGCAGGTAACTGCCAAGCTGTTCGCGCGAGGGGCAAGAGAGCCGGTGACGACGCCAAATGTCGCCGAGTGAATGGACCCCCGCGTCACGACGACCGTTGATCTCGATCAACGATTGCCGCAGCGCATCACTGGCGCGCAGCTCCGCCTCAATCGCCGCCATCCGCTCCGCCGGCAGCGATTCGTCGAGATACGCTTCGAGTTCGGTGGTGGTGAATCTTACCATTGTGAATAATTAGTCGCGGATCGGCGCGGATTGAGCGGATGTTCGCCGAAGGGATTCCGGTTGCTGAGATAACGCTGTTTTCAACTTTTTCTTGAATCCTATCGGTGTCCATCCGCTAAATCTGCGCTCATCCGCGACCCATTCATTATCATTCATATAGTTCCGGAAACACATCCTCGTTCAATCCGCTGCGGCCGACGAGGGTTCGCAAACGGGCGAGGAAATCAAACTTGAAATTCGCCACCTGCTGTTCGCTCACGCCCAGGCAATCGGCCACGTCTTTGTTCGGTGCGCCGCGGGCGAACAACAGCTCCATGCACTTGATTTTCTGCCAGTCGCCCTTGTCGCGCCAGTGGGTAATCTGCTCGCGAAGCGCCTCGGCTAGTGCGGCCTCTTCCAGGTCGCGGCGTTCGCCGCTGCGGGCGATGCTGCTGGCTGCTCGGCCGGGGCCGGGCAAGTCGCGCTGGCCGTCCGAGCCGGAAGTGGATGAAAGCGGCAGCGCCGGACGGCGGCCTTCGCGACGCAAATGATCGGTCAACTTGTGAGCGGCGATGGAAAACAGCCAGCTCTCGAGCGGTCGGCGGCGATCGTAGTTGGGTAGGCTGGTTAAGAAACCGACAAACGTCTCCTGGACCACGTCCTCGCTCGATGCCCGCCGGCGCAGCCGGCTCTCGACGAACGACAACAAGCGTCCTTCGTACTCGGCGATCAACCGATTCCAGGCGTCCGGCTTGCCGCGGCGAATTTCATCCACCAGCAGCGTGTCGGGATGCAGCGACTCGGGCATGGGCGGCTTATCGGGTTAAAGCACCGCAGAGACGCCGAGAACGCTTAGAGAAAACCACGTGAACCGCTAATGGACGCTAATCGACGCTAATAGACTTTTGCAATTGCCTTTAGTCCAGAAATTAGCGTCCTATTAGCGTACATTAGCGGTTTCTCTGTTTCTCTGCGCTCTGCGTTTCCGCGGTTTGGCTAGAAAATGTTTTCATGCCAATTCAAAAGCAGGAGCATAACTCCGATTATCGCCGCGGGGACGCCGAGAAACAACCGCTTGGTGTAGTAGCCCTTGGTCCAGGTGTCGATTTTCAGCAGGCCGAACAGCAGCCCAATGCCCCCCAACAAGAAGCTTCCACCGGCCGCGACCGCCGCGATTCGGTCCCGGCGGACATAATCCCGCCACCGCTCGCGCATGAACTCTTGGTCGTTGGGATCAATCTCAAGCTGCGTGTACAGCGTATTCATCGGGCCGACCGACGATTGGGTCGTCTGAATGAATGGCTCGGGGTGACTACAAACGACGTTCTGTCGAATCCAGTTCTTGGAGATGCCAAGCCTCGCTAGCTCGGGCACGCTCACCAAGGGAACGTGGAGCTCGTCGCTGGCGATTTCGGCAAGGTATTTCTGAACGGCCGCGTAGGCCAAGTCATCGGCCCCGCGGTGGCAGTCGACTGCATCACTCCACGGCCCCGCGGCAGTCACTTGCCGGTACACGCCACCGACGCTGCTTGGCGGAGCGTTGATCCAATCGGGGGCCTTCGGTGCCGGCTTAGGTTCTGTCTTCTCTGGCTCTTCCGTTGGCTCCACCGCCGCCGCTTCACTTGGCGATTCGGCGTTATCCTCATCGCTCGGTGCCTCGCTTGCGTCATCGCTCTTCTCGCCTTCCGCTTTGGGTGTCTCCGGCGATTCCAAGCTTACTTCGGCCGCGACTGCCTCGTCGCCATCGAGTACTCCATCGTCCAAATCGATCTGTGGCGCAGTTAAAACTTGCAAGTTCTCGATCGCGGATGGCGGCAACGGCGGCATCGGTGCGACCGCCAGGGGCGGGTAGGTGTTGATCCGCTCCATCGGCACGATCACTTCACCCGCTGGCACGTGATGCGCAACCACGCGAAACGACCACAAGGCACCAAGCATTACCACTGCAAAAATGCCAAGAATGCCCACCAACGTTAATGCAAACGGGCGCGTGCGGCGGTTGGCCACCAAGGCGGCGACGAAGACCAAGCCCCCCAACAGAAAGAGCAGCAAGAATATGCCTACAAAGCTCACATACATGGGGGTCGGTCCTATTTCCTGCATGGCTTGATACCGCTAAACTCTGCGTCACACTGCTCGCGCCGCTAACTCGCGCCGCCGGCTGGGCGGCATCCATGGGCTGGCTAGTTGCGTGCTGGCGGCGATGATCGCGGCCACCGCCAAACCGCTCGGCTGTGGAAACCACCAGCCAAATTGGAGCAACCAAGCCGCGAATCCCATCCACGCAATCGACCAGATGCTTACCCGCACGCGGCGGGTATACTCGGCCAGTCGCCACCAGCGCAAGGCCACAAATAGCAACGCAAAGTAACCGACCGTGATCGCCAGCGGCGGTGCCACGGAGCCACTGGAATAGTGCGAGGCGAAATAGCTGTCGCGCCATCCGAGAAACTCGCCCGCCAGCGAATCGCCGGGCTGAATTGCCAGGTCGCGCGACACCGGAAGCCCGATCCACAACATCGAGCCAACAGCCCACGCGATTAGTCCCACCAGCGCCCCGCTACCAAGTTGTAACCCCCGGGTGGGAACTTGATCCTCTACACGGCCCTCGGTGACTTTGTTCGTTGCCAACACCGTCCAACAGCCAACTGTCGAAACGGTCGCCAACCACAGGAAAATCGGAAACGAGGTGTTAAACGTCACGCGATCGCCCGCGACGAGCATGGCGCCGAGGCCGGACAACGCCACGCACATCCCAGCCGCGATCAACATCGAGCCTAACAACTCCGTGGCCTTATCGCGTATCGGTTTAATCGCGACTTCGCGCAGCGCCTGATCGCGCCAGCCATAACGCCGACGCTTGCGCTCGGCGGCTTGTTCGCGCTGCGTCGGGGGCGGTGCCGCCGCAACGGCCACGGGCGTCGCCACAGCTACGGTCGGCCGTTCGCTGAACAGTGGATTCGCAGGCGATTTCATGTTGGGCCGAATGAACCAGACCCACGCTGGATAATACAGGCAGTACAGAAAGAAGCCGGTCATGAGGACCGGAATCCACCCCCAGACCGAAAAGACCGCAGCCACGACTGCGGCAATCGCAACCAGAGACTTAGCAAGC
The DNA here is from genome assembly GCA_040901765.1 of Pirellulales bacterium. GTDB lineage: Bacteria > Planctomycetota > Planctomycetia > Pirellulales > Lacipirellulaceae > JBBDYG01. Next base: position 14,220 of record JBBDYG010000066.1, on the reverse strand, counting down.
GGGTTGGAGGTCCAGGCGTTCCAGCCATCCGTGAGATTCTGAATGCTTTGGCGCAGCATTTTGGCAATCGGTTCGGGAATCTCGCCGCTATCTTCCGAATTTCTGTTTCGACCGAACTGTGCCTCCCACGCCTTGGGCCGGATAACCGCCGCGGGACTAAACAACGAACTTCCATTGCGGCCATTTCCAGTCGTCTGCACCGAAGCCGAAGCCGGTCCCTGATAAGCCGCTTGAGTAGTTCCGCCAGGCAGTAATTCGAGCAACTCACCAACGTTCGCAAACCGGACCTCCGGATCCTTCGCCAGAGCGCGGGCCACTATATCGCGAAACGGCTGCGGCACCGCTTCGAGCGATGGCTCGGCGGTGAGGTGCTTCATCAGCACTTCGCCCACGCTCTCGCCCTCGAATGGCACCGAGCCGGTCAGCATTTCGTACAGCATCACGCCCAAGGCGTAAGTATCGATCTCGCGCCCGTACCGGCCGTTGGCAATCTCCGGCGCCATGTAATGCACCGTGCCAACGCTTTCGGTCTGCCCGCTACGGCGGCTGCATGAGATGAACTTCGACAGGCCGTAGTCGCCGATCTTCACGGTCCCTTCGTCGAGGAAGATATTTCCCGGCTTCAGATCGCGATGAACGATGCCATGGTCGTGCAAATAACCGACGCCCGCGCAGATGCCTCGCATCCACCACATCGCTTCGTCGATTGGTACGCCATCGGGGTGCCGCTCGATCACCTGCTCGAGCGACTCGCCGCAGACGTACTCCATCACCACCCACTGGTCGCCCATGTCGTCGGTGCGGATGTCGTACAGGGCGACCAGATTCGGGTGCTTGAGATTCAGGCAATGGGTAACGCCGCGCAGCTCGACTTCAAGATTGCGGCGAATCAGCTTCAGCGCCACTTCCTTGCCGGCGTCGCTGGTGGCGAAATAAACCTCGCCAAACCCGCCCCGCCCCACACCGCGCTTGATCGTGTACCCTTCGAGCGGCCGTGAGCCACTGGCATGCAAGAACTTTATCGCCGCGGGACGCGGAGGTTCGATCTCGTCAACTCCTCGGTCAATTCTGTCTGGCATGCGCACGTTCATGGCTCGGGGAATCCTGCGCTCAAGCGTAGCCGTCGGATCGTTCATTATGGGCAGCCGGTGAGTAGGTGAGTGGTAGCTCACTGAAACCTACTCACCAATCACCTACTCACTCCGTTTCTCACGTATCTTCGATGCTCAGGGCAAAATCTTCCCCTTCAATTCTACTTCCGGTCGGAATTGTTGCGGGGCCTGTTATTTCTTCGCCGTTGACAACCAGCGGCGTTTGGGCCCGGCAGCCCAATTCACCTTCTTTGCGGAACAGGATCAGGTCGTTTTCCCAGCCACGGCAGCGGATATGGCTATGCTTGCGGGGGCCTAAAATGCAACTCTCCGCCATTAAGACTACCGCATCGACCGAGGGTTCGGTTTTGTGATGACTCTCGATGACCAGTCGGGCCGTGGCGCTCAGGGCGTGGGGTCGACAAAAGTGAATCCGGACGCTGTCCCCAAGCTGAATGCGGTGATTGGTGCCCAGCGTGGTTGGTCCGGTCACCGGGCGGTCATCGAGCCGGGTGGCCTGCACCGGGTCGAGCACGTAGGCCCCGCCTTCGCGGCGAAGCACCGCGTGCCGCCGCGACAAGTCGGCCAGAATCGGTACCGCCGGCGGGTTATCGCGCGACGGCTGGCCGAGCGTGATTTCGTCGTCGAGACAGAGCAAGAACCCGCCGACCGCATCGACCCACACCAGCCGTCGGTCGGGCGATGATTTTCCGGTCACGGTATCGTCCTCGCTCGATCCCTTTCCGAGTCGCGTTGAAATCCGCCGCGCTCGGTTACCCATCTGCTGGTGCCGTAACGACACCGGATGTCGCGCCCCGTGAGGCTGATAGTGCTGGGTCACGTCCAGCCCGATTGCCTGCCAAGCCCGCCGGCGAACCCGCTGGGCCACCCGGTCCTGCGGCGCAATGGCCAGCGCGCGATCCGCCGAAGCGAGGGCCTCGCTCCACTTCTCGGCCGCCGCTGCGGCGTGCATCTCGTGCATCGCTTGCTCGTGCTCCGTGGCGTGTTGCCTCAGTTCGTGGGTGACCGCGGCGATTCGACTTTGGACTTCCATTGTACCCATTGGATGCGCTCGTCGCTCGATTCGTTCCAGGTTGGAGATCGCTGCCCGAATTTCACCGCGAGCGGCCATTTGTTCGGCGTCGCTCCAGCTTCGCGCCAACTCCCGCCACTCTTCGACGTGCCGCGGCCGCGCGCCCCGGCGAGCAAGCGTGGTTAGCCGATCGAAGGCCGCTTGCGGCTCGCCCGCCAAAAGTAGCTGCCGGGCCTCCCGCACGGCCTCGTCCGTGGCGTCCCGCCGGGCGAGGTCCACATCCGTCTGATGGCCTCCAAGGTTCTCGGCAGCGTGCAAATCCTGCCAACCAATGGCGGACTGCCCGCCGGCAAACCGCTGACGCGCCCGGTCGATCAATTTGCCAGCCACCTTCGCCGCCAGCCGCTGAGCCGGCAGGAACTGCTTCAGCGTCGGCTCCGCGAGCAGCCGGCTCGCTTCATCGAGCCGCTGCTCGCCAGCGGCGAATTTCGCTTCCCGAAGTTTGAGACGCCACTGGAACATGGGGGCTGGGGACTCGGGACTGGGGGAATGGGCTGCGAAACGCTTGTGTTGCAATTCCTGATTGGCCGAAGGCCTATTTCACCGTAGCCTGGGGCTTCGCCCCAGGTTAGTCGAATCCAATCGTCGGGTTTGGCCGAAGGCCATATTCATCCACGCTGCTGTTGAATATGGCCGTTGGCCAAAATGAAACGTTGTTCGGTCACGATCCCTGGGGCGATGCCCCAGGCTACGATGGTTATGACCTTCGGCCAAAATCAATTCCGGCTTCGAGTGAGACAGATTCAGAATAAAGCAGAGGCTCTTTGTGTCCTTTGACACACTCTCCCTCGATTACTCTTCTTCATGAAAGCTTGCCGCGGCAACTTCCGCCTCGGCTGGCTCGCTCAGTTCGAAGTACCGCGTCACCTGATCGACAATGTCGTCGGCCGCTGGCTCATCGAGCGGAATCTCCGCCTGCACGTCGACACTGGCGTTGGCGAGCTTGGCTGCCACGTCGAGCCGCGTGCGGATGTCGGTAATTAGCTGCTTGGCCCGTGCCAGTTGGCTGTCGTCGAAGACCACTTCGCTGGAAGCCTGGGCCACCTCAACCAGCTTGTGCTTCGCTTCCAGGTTTGCAATATCGGTCTCGAGGTTCTTCTGGGCGCTCATCATCGCCGTGAGCTTCTGCCGTGCGGCGTCGAGGTTCGCCTGCCGCGCGTCGCGCATTTTCTGCAGGTGTTCGAGCGTCTCGTCATCGACCTTGAACCGCGTGAACCGGCGGGTGAGATCTTCCTTCACTTGCGAAGCCGAATAACTGCGACCGGCGTAGTGGTATACCCGCTTCTTGTCGCCCAGGTCGGCCTGCAACTGCATAATTTCACTCTTCGCCTTCGAGGTGTGGGTCTCGGCCTGGTTGATTCGCTCGTTGAGCTGGTCGAGCGCGACTTCTTCCTTGGCGATCACGTGCATCGAGTTGCGAATTTCCGGGCTGAGGTCGGCCACCATCTTGCGGGCGCGGTCGATCTGAAACTCCATCGGCACGCTATCCTCGACGCGCGAGGTGACGCGGTCGTAACCGGTCGAAAGGTAGCTGAAGACGCTGCTTCCAAACAAAAAACCCGCCGCGAGCGTGACGCCCAGGGCCGTAATGATTGCTTTGCGGATCATGACAAGGACTCCTATCAGTTGCGAATGGGCCGCTGCCCCCCGGGGGCCTGACGGGCGGGAAGCGGGCGGCAAATTGGGAGAGCTTCGGATCAGCCCGGAATCGGGCCGTCCATCTAGGCATTCGGCCCCGCTTGCCGAATATTGGCCCGCTTGCCAAAAATTTGCTGAAACCCCCACCGCTTGCGGCTTAGCGCCAACCAAATTTGAAAACCTCCAAGCGGTCTCTGATGATTCTGTCGATTGCGGCTTACCGCGACCTTTCCTAGCCAGCTTTGCCACTAGCTTGGCCACCCCCGCTGGAAGTGGCAATGTGGCAATCCTCTACAAAAACAGTGGTTTTGCGCCGACGCGTGGCAATGCTGAGTCTCCCCGTGGCAAACCTGATCCGCATGGCTCCCCGGAATCTCATCCGACGAGCCGCACGGTCGGAGCTTTTCCGAATAGCCTCTGAGTCCTCCTCCCACGCTCACCCTCACCTCGCTTCCGGCGGCCTCCCGTGGCAAAATGGAACCGGGGGTGAAGAGTTCAGCTTTCGGCACACGCTGCAATGCTCCCGACCATGTCACCAACTCCTCTATTTCTGCCCGCTTCCCGGCGATCTGCCTTCGCAATCGGAGCGTTCTCCGCGCTCTGCACGCTCGGCTGTAACCCGCCCGGACCGCGCATCGACCCAGCGATGCTCGCCAGCTACCGCGAGCAATTTCAGTCGTCCACAGAACTCGCGGCGCCAGTTACCGTGGCTGAAGTGCGGGCCACGCTGGAAAAAGCGGAAGATCCCGCAGCGACTACCCCGGTGGTTCTCATCGGGCAAGTCGGCGGCGTTCCTAATCCGCTCGAGGAAACGCAACCCGATTTTCCCTGGCAAACGGGCGAGGCGACTTTTTTCCTCGTCGATCAAGAAGTCGCGTCGAAGCTGGCCGCCCATTTGGAATCACAAGGACCGGATCATCAAGATTGCCCCTTCTGCGCGCGGGCCATCGCCAAGAGCGTCGATTCCATGGCGGCCATAAGTTTCCGCGGTAAGGACGGAAAGCCCGTGCGCATCGGTGCCCAGACTCTTTTTCAACTCGAACCGAATGATGTGGTGGTCGTCGAAGGAGACGCAACGCTATTGGCCGGCAAGATGCTGGCGGTCGATGCTCGTAGAATTCATGTGAAGCAATGAGCTTTAGCATCCCTCCGCCGAGGGTTCGCCCGGAAACGCCGGTCGACTACCGCGCGACGCGCGAGGTGCTTGTCGCCGCCTTCCCCACGCCGCTCGAGGCCGACCTCGTCGATGCTTTGCGGGGGGCGGGCCGCCTGGTCGCTTCCCTCGTGGCGGTTGAGAACGGCGTGGTCGTCGGACACATTGCCTTCTCGCCGGTCACTACCGAGGAGCCAGCCCCGGTTGCGGGCGTGGGTCTCGGCCCGGTGGCGGTCATACCCGCCTTCGAACGTCGCGGCATCGGCGGGGAGTTGATCCGGCGGGGCCTGCGAGCCTGTAAAGATGCGGGCTTCGGCTGGGCGGTACTGCTGGGCGACCCCGGATACTACCGCCGATTCGGATTCGAGCGAGCGAGCCAATTTGGACTGAGCAATGAATACGGCGTGGACGAGGAGTTTATGGCCGTGGAGCTTTTAACCGGCGGCCTTCCCATGAACCGTGGGCTCGTTCGATACGCACCTGAATTCGCGATGTGTGGGGCGTAGTGAGTTTCTTGAAGGCCACGATGAGTAACTCTCCAAGAAACTAACCCCCATTATCGCTACGAGCCAACTGCGACCTCGGCTGTGCGAACCGTCGGCAGCAATCCATCGCTGCGTTGATCCGCCGTAATGTAAGCTAATGCGTCGCAGCATCGGGTGTTTTCCAGGTACAGCAGTCCCTGACGTCTTGGCCGTATCGCATGACAATCGAGCCGACGGAACAACCAGAAGCGTGGATCGATCTCTCGACCTTTACCACGGCCGATTATCACCCGGGTCGGGGAATCATCATCCGGGTGTTGTGGTACTATGCCAGTCTCCTGCTCTTCGAGTCGGGTTGGTTCATTCTCACCCGTACAAAACCCGCTATTCTGCGGCTGTTTGGTGCCCGCATTGGTCAGGGAGTCGTGATTAAGCCCCATGTGCGGATTAAGTACCCCTGGCGACTGTCAATCGGCGACCATTGCTGGATCGGCCAAGGATCGTGGATCGACAACATTGCCGACGTCGCCATCGGCAGCCACGTTTGCATTTCGCAGAATACTTATCTTTGCACGGGCAACCACGATCACCGCCGCAAGACGTTCGATCTGACCGCATTGCCGATCGTCGTCGAAAATGGCGCTTGGGTCGCTGCCAGTAGTTTGCTCCTGCCGGGCGTGACAGTGGGTGCCAACGCCGTGGTGGCGGCGGGCAGCGTGGTCACGAAAGACGTGCCTGCAGGCACGATGGTTGGCGGCAACCCCGCCCGTCCAATCAAGGCCCGCGAACCGGCGGTATAGCTGTACGCGAAATGCTCCGCTGCCTGTGGCGATTCCGCAGCAGCGGACCGACCCCCTGTTGCGGCGAGGCATCGCTAAAATCCCCGATAATCGCCCTCCGGCGCGCATCCCGCGGAATTGTCCCGCGTGCAATTCACGCTAATGTGGGTGCATTGCGCTAGGAAATGCGTCGCAACGTTGGCCCCTCCCTGAGGCGCAAACCATTGCACCCATGCGAGATACAGGTTCAGCTCGCGCAGTAGGGGGTCGTTGCTAGCGGCGGCGGCAACTTGCAGCATTGGCCGCAAAGTTGCATCACACTAAAAATGTTCGACCGCCAGCGGCTCGCCGCTTGCTACGGTGGTCTCCCAGCCAAAAGGCAAATCGACCAGTGACTGGCGAGTCTGATTTCACATGACCGGTTCGCCCAGCTTTCCTCGGTTAGCGCGAATCCAAAGATTCCCAAATTTTTCACCGCGAATTCACACCGGCGCGTCGACGTCCGTCGGCAAATGCGTATATTGAGAACTGAGGCCGCTCGACGAGCAGATTTGACTTATCACCTGCGGTAGGCCTCCGCCCGCGCAATGCAGCTTGAGATTCCTCCCCTGACGCGAGAACGTGTGGGAAATGTTTGATCCTCGTTTGATGGTATATTTGGCGGCGGCGGCGGCGGCCCTCGTTGCCGGGTTGCTGTTAACACCCGTGGTGCGTCGATTGGCCCACGCCTGGGGCTTTGTCGATTGCCCCGGCGGCCGCAAAACCCAGGTCGCTCCTATCGCTCTCGGGGGGGGTGCCGCCGTCTTTGGCGCGCTTTTAGTCGGCTGCCTGGCGGCGGCCCTTCTTGGCCTCGCAAGTGGTTACACCGTCTGGACCGCGGACGACGCTCCCAAGCTGGCCATATTGCTCGTGGCGTGCATCGCCGTCGTCCTCTTAGGGCTAATTGACGACCGCGTGCATATCCGCGGTCGCTATAAGCTCTTGGGACAGCTTGCGATTGCCGGAATAATCGTCGTCGCGGGGGCCCGCATTGAAAAATTCATGGTGTTTGGCCAGTTGATCGAACTGCAGTCGTTCGCTATTCCCCTAACGCTGTTCTGGCTGTTGGGTACGATGAACGCGATCAATCTGATCGACGGCATCGATGGCTTGGCGGGAAGCGTAGGAACCGTTTTGTGCCTCACGATTGCCGCCATCACCGCCTGGCAAGGTAATGTAAGTGAAACGGTGATCCTGCTGTCTCTGGCCGGGGCGCAGCTCGGCTTTTTGCGATACAACTTTGCGCCCGCGTCGATTTATTTGGGGGACGCCGGAAGCATGTTAATCGGTCTTGTGATCGGCGCCGTTGCCGTGCATACATCGGTCAAGGCATCGGCCGCATTGGCGTTGGCGGTTCCCGTCGCCGTTTGGTCGATTCCAATTCTAGACTCCGCCGCCGCGATACTTCGTCGCAAACTAACCGGTCGCAGCCTGTTCACTCCCGATCGTGGCCATCTGCATCACAGTTTGCTGGTCCGCGGCTGGAGCGTCCGACAAGCGGCGCTATTCATCGTCCTGATCTGCGCCACGACCTGCTTAAGCGCTGTGTTGAGCGTGATTTGGCGGAACGAGTTCATCGCGCTCGTGACGGTGGTTGCCGTCTTAGTGTTCCTGATCTTCACTCGCACGTTTGGGCACATCGAATTTGCGCTGCTGCGGGATCGCGTTCGCTTTCCAGTATTTTTTCGCGATGCGCGCGACAACGCCGACAGCAGCCTATCGCGAACTACGTGTATCCGACTGCAAGGATCGCGGGAGTGGGACAAACTCTGGGCGGCGATCATCGAATCGGCGGATACCTATCGACTTACACGCCTGAAGCTTTCGTTGAGCATCCCCGCTTTGCACGAAGCCTTTTTCGCCACCTGGGAAACCTCGGCCCGCGAATTAAAGCAGCACGCCGAAGACCGTGGTTGGCGACTGGTCCATCCACTGATCGTTGATAACGAATCGGTCGGTATGCTTGAGATCGCCGGCGTTTCGCTGGATGGTTCCACGCTGGCGCAGGTTATTCCCGTGCTAGAATTTCTTGAACCGATCGAGGAAGACATTCGGCAAATTCGCGAGCACATTCGGCTCGATCGCGACGCGGTGAAGACTGGTCAGTCGCAGATTTCGCTGAGAGCCGTGCGCCCTGACGGCAAGCCGGAAGGCACCCCCACCGTGCCGAGTTTTGCTCCCGAAACGGTTCTCCGCGGCTGACTTTCCGGCTACTTTATCGCCGATACACCCGCGTTCGCGGGCGTGCTACACTGGGAATATCGTAATTCTTGCCCGCGCCGGCTGTTTGGCCGGCGCGGGCTGCCCCAGAAGTTTTATTCCATGTCAAATAAGTTGATTCTCGTTGCTGGCGGTGGCGGCTTCATTGGTGGTTATCTTGTCGCGCGATTTCGCGAGATGGGCTACAAACGCATTCGAAGCGTTGACATTAAGCCGCTTGATGAATGGTATCAGGCGTTCGACGACGTCGAGAATGTCGTCGCCGATCTGAAGCTGCGCGAATCGTGCGAAGCTGCCTGCGATGGGGCGTCGGAGGTTTATAACCTCGCCGCCGACATGGGCGGCATGGGTTTTATCGAGAACAACAAAGCCCTCTGCATGCTGTCGGTATTGATCAATACCCACCTTTTGCAAGCGGCCGAGGCGTCGCGCGTCGAGCGGTTTTTCTACGCCAGCAGCGCATGCGTCTACAACGCGGATAAACAGAAGAGCGCCGACGTGGTGCCCCTGAAGGAAACGGATGCCTACCCCGCCATGCCCGAAGACGGATACGGCTGGGAAAAGCTCTTCTCCGAGCGGATGTCCCGACACTTTCGCGAGGACTACGGCCTCGAGACGCGCGTGGCTCGGTTCCACAATGTCTATGGCCCGCACGGCACCTGGGACGGGGGACGAGAAAAAGCGCCCGCCGCCATCTCCCGGAAGGTGATTCACGCCAAAGAAACCGGCAAGCACCAGATCGAAATCTGGGGCGACGGCCACCAAACTCGTAGCTTCATGTACATCGACGACTGCATCGACGGCATTCTCAAAATCACCCACAGCGAAATCTTAGAGCCGATCAATTTAGGCTCCGATGAGCTCGTCACCATCAATGGCTTGGTGGACATGGTCGAAGAAATTGCGGGCGTGAAACTGCAACGAAATTACAAGCTCGACGCACCGAAGGGAGTCAACGGGCGGAATAGCGATAATGCAAAAATTTTGGCGTATCTTGATTGGGAACCCAGCATTCGCCTGCGGGATGGAATGGCCAAGACCTACGACTGGATTTACGGCGAATACCTCAAGTCGCACGGACGACAATTGCAGCCGAGCTGACCGGCGGAGAAGGCGATTGACCGATGGCCGCATCCCTTCCCCGCGATGCGCGAGTGTTCGTCACTGGGCATCGCGGTTTGGTCGGCTCGGCGCTCCTGCGACGTCTCGCTCGGGCCGGCATCGATAGCCCCCTCGTTACAACCCGAGCGGAACTCGATTTGCGCGACCCGGCGCGAGTCGAAGCCTGGTTCGATCGCAATCGGCCAGAATACGTGATTCATGCGGCGGGCACGGTCGGCGGCCTCGGAGCCAACATCGCGCGGCCAGCCGAGTTCTGGCGCGATAATCTACTGCTCGCCACGAATGTCCTGCACGCGGCGCATAAAAGCGATGTTCGCAAACTCCTGTTTTTGGGAAGCTCGTGCATCTATCCCCGCGATTGTCCCCAGCCGATGCGTGAGGAATACCTACTCACCAGCCCGTTGGAACCGACCAATTCGGCCTATGCAATCGCTAAGATTGCCGGGGTAATGGGCTGCCAATCGTACCGCCGACAGTACGGCTGCAATTTTATCTCCGTCCTGCCAGCCAACCTGTACGGCCCGCATGACCACTTCGATCCGGATCGATCGCACGTCGTGGCGGCGTTGATCCAGAAGTTTCACAACGCAAGAATGGAGGGTGCATCGCAAGTGAAGCTATGGGGCACCGGTACTCCGCGCCGCGAACTGCTCCACGTGGACGATCTGGCCGACGCCTGCCTGTTTTTGTTAGAACAATACGATCGCGAGCAACCGATCAACATTGGCACCGGGGAAGATGTATCGGTTCGCGAATTGGCCGAGACGATTCGCAAGTTGATTGCACCCGAGGTGACGCTCCAATTCGACACGAGCAAGCCCGACGGCGTCCTGCGCAAGCTACTCGACGTGAGCCGGCTGCGCGACCTGGGTTGGCAGTCGCGGATTAATTTATCCGAGGGTTTGCAGCAGACCTATCGGTGGTTCTTGGAAAACAAGACGACGCAGTAAGCAATTGCTTTAATGGCCATTCCACTTCAAAACAAACCGCCTCGCGCCTTGATAACCGGCATCACCGGGCAAGATGGCTCGTACCTGGCAGAGTTGCTGTTGGCCAAAAACTATGAGGTGTGGGGCTTGGTGCGACGAAGCTCCTCGTTCCACACGGGGAGGATCGATCATCTCTACAAAGACCCGCACGAATCCGATGTGCGACTCAGGCTTGTTTATGGCGACATGTCCGATGCCGGCTCGCTCCACCGCATTCTGCAAACGGTTCAGCCGGATGAAATCTATAATCTGGCGGCCCAGTCGCACGTGAAAGTGTCGTTTGAAGTCCCCGAGTACACCGCCGACGTGGTGGGCCTGGGAACGCTGCGGCTGCTGGAAGCCATGCGCGATCTGGGGATCGCAAGCAGATTTTATCAGGCCTCGTCGTCGGAGATGTTCGGGCTGGCGACCGAATCGCCCCAGCGCGAAACGACTCCGTTCCATCCACGTAGTCCCTACGCGGCGGCAAAAGTTTTTGCTCATCAGATTACCCGCGGCTATCGTGAGTCGTATGGTCTATTTGCCATCAATGGTATTCTGTTCAATCACGAATCGCCGCGGCGGGGCGAGACGTTCGTCACCCGCAAGATCAGTCGAGCGGCAGCCCGGATCAAGCTCGGCTTGCAGGACCGCGTCTATCTGGGCAATTTGGCGGCTCGGCGCGACTGGGGCTTCGCGGGCGACTATGTTCAGGCGATGTGGCTCATGATGCATGCGGACGAGCCAGAGGACTACGTCATTGCTACGGGCGTCTCCCATTCGGTTCGCGACTTTTGCGAGCAATGTTTCGCCGCCGTGGACTTGCCGCTGCGGTGGGAGGGCCAGGGCTTGGCCGAGCGCGGAGTGGGACCGCGGGAGCAAGTGCTGGTCGAGGTTGATCCGCGTTATTTCCGCCCGGCCGAAGTGGACGCCCTGGTGGGGGACGCCAGCAAGGCCCGCGAGAAGCTCCCGTGGAGTCCGACCGTAACGATGGAAGGGCTGGCGCAAATGATGGTCGAGCACGACCTGCGGATGGTGAAGTCACACTGCTAGGCTAAAATAAATCAGCCGCAGCTCGCAAAGTTCACCGCAACCATCGACCCGTCGATTCGCATGTCGCAAAACGCCGCCAAACCGCGCCTGTTGATAATCAGCCAAGTGTACGTACCCGATCCCGCGTCAGTGGGCCAGCACATGGCCGACGCCGCCAGCGAACTGGTCAAGCGCGGTTACGATGTGCGGGTGCTCACTTCGGGACGCGGTTACGCCGATCCCACCGTGAAATATCCGCCCCGTGAAACGCTTGATGGTGTCGAGATAATCCGTCTGCCATTTTCTTCAATTGGCAAGCGGACGATTTTACATCGGCTGATCGGGCAAACGATGTTCCTGGCTCAGGTTATTGCGCGGGGTTGGTTCACGCCGCGGCTGGTGAGCATTTTGGTCAGCACCTCGCCGCCAATGGCCTCGTTTGCCGCAGTGGCGATTCGGCTCATTCGCCGCGTGCCAATTAAATTTTGGTTGATGGACCTCAACCCCGACCAGACCATCGCAATGGGGTCGATTGCGCCCAATAGCCTCGCGGTTCGGGCGTTCAACTGGCTCAACCGCCGCATCTTGGCCGCCGCCAGCGACGTGATTGTGCTCGATCGCTTTATGGGCGACCGCGTCAATGCGAAGCGCAACGTGGCACACAAAATTTCGGTGATTCCCCCTTGGCCGCACGAGGACGAACTCGAGTCGGTGCCCCGAGACGCGAATCCCTTTCTCGAACGGCACGAACTGGCTGACAAGTTTGTCGTGATGTATAGCGGCAACCACGGCCTGACGACGCCGGTGGATACTCTGGTAGAAGCCGCGCTGCGACTGCGGGATCACCCAACGCTGCGGTTTTTGTTCATCGGCGGCGGCGCGGGGAAGCGCGTCGTGGATGACGCCATCGCCAAGCACCGGCCGCCGAACCTGATCTCGCTTCCCTATCAGCCACTCGATCAAATCAAGTATTCGCTCTCCGCGGCCGACGTGCATGTGGTGCTCATGGCCGACCAACTGGTCGGCATGGTTCACCCGTGCAAGGTGTATGGGGCGATGGCGATCGCCAAACCAGTGCTCTACTTCGGTCCACGACCAAGTCATATCACCGAGCTATTGGATCATCAAGAAATCGGCTGGGAAGGAAATCTGCGAAGCGTCGAGGAAACAGTCGAACTGCTGCGAAAAATTGCCGACACCCCACGCGAAAAGTTGCACGCGATGGGCCAGCGGGCCCGGAGTTTGGTCGACCATCGCCTGAGCAAAGCACTCTTGTGCGAGGAATTTCTTGACGTTGTGATGCGCGGCATTCCTCGACCGACTGCGGTGCATGCGACGTCCGCCCAAGCCGCCGACACGCGGAAGCAGCCCGCTGGCGCCGCAGCCGACTGACTTAAGACGGCGACAACTCTTGCTCGATCGCGGCCACGATCCGCCCAGCCGCTTGGCCGTCGCCATAGGGATTGGTTGCCTCGGCCATCTGCCGGTAGGCCGCTTCGTCGGTGAGTAAGCGAGAGACCTCCGCGACAATCGTTGCCGCGACGGTGCCCACCAGCCGCACGGTCCCGGCGGCAAGGCCCTCGGGCCGCTCCGTGGTGTCGCGCATCACCAGCACCGGCTTGCCCAGGCTGGGGCCTTCTTCCTGCACGCCGCCCGAATCGGTCAGCACCAGCCGGCATTGGTCCAGCAGGGCCACAAACTCGCGGTACGGCTGTGGATCGATGAGGCGAATATTGGTAATCTCACCCAGCGTGCGCCGCACCACGACTTGCACATTGGGATTCAGATGCACGGGATAAATGAATAGATAATCTGCAAATCGCTCGGCGAGCTGCGCTAGTGCCGTGCAGATCTGCTCGAACCCTTGGCCGAAGTTCTCGCGGCGATGCCCCGTCACCAGCACATAGGGCCGCTCGGGAAAACCCATGCCGATGTGTCGTTCGAGTTGCTGGTTAAGCTGCTCACGCAGCCCCGCTGATCGCTGTCGCTCAACCTCGACCAGCAGGGCGTCGATCACAGTGTTACCGGTCACAAAGATGCGGTCCGGCGGAACATGCTCCCGAAGCAAGTTCTCGCGTGCCTCGCGTGTCGGCGCGAAGTGCAACGTCGTCAGCGTTGTCGCGAGCTTTCGGTTGGCCTCTTCCGGGAACGGCGACCATAGATTGCCCGTCCGCAATCCTGCCTCCACGTGGCCTACCGGCACGCGCCGATAAAAACTCGCCAGCGCCGCCGCAAGTACGGTGGTCGTGTCGCCTTGCACGAGCACCATCGCCGGCTGTACCTGCGCAAGCACGTCATCCACTCGCGTCACGAGCCGCGCCGTCAGCGAGGCCAGGGTCTGGTTTGGCTCCATAATCTTTAGATCGTGGTGGACCTCGATCTCAAATAATTCGATCACTTGCTCGATCAACTCGCGGTGTTGCCCCGTGTTGATCACCACCGGATCAAGTTCTTTCGAATGGCGCAGGGCGGCAATCACCGGTGCCAGCTTAATGGCCTCGGGACGCGTGCCCATGAAGACGGCGATGGGATGCATTGCAGATTGCGGATTGCGGATTGCGGATTGCGGATTGCGGATTGCGGATTGCGGATTGCGGATT
>JBBDYG010000065.1:0-26612 GCA_040901765.1 Pirellulales bacterium | reverse complement strand
CACACTGGTCTCAACAAAAACACCCATCACTCCTCACCGAGGCGTGAACGGTTACGTCCGCGACTTGAGACGCCCGCTGAACATGGCAAGTGCTGGGGCCGCGCAGCAGATCGGCCAAGCTTTGCTGCGCTGAGAAGCATCGTATTACGACGCGCGGCAGCGGGATGGAGATCAGTTCAAGGGATAAGAAGATGCTCAATCTCTCAACTCGGCTCTCATAACGAGCCATACAGTATGGTGGGTTCTGGTGAAAGTACTGGGTAACGCAGCGATGATCCGGGCACGGACATTTTTGATTGCGTCAAATGCCAGACGCCGAAATTCGCTGCGACGAGCGTGGTGAGATCAGGACCTGCGAAGGCCACATTCGTGGGCGCGGCAATAGTTGTTCGCTCTTTGTCTTCAACGACGATCGCCAACTCACCGTTTGCTGACAGCCGATAGATCACGTCAGGAGTATAGCAAGAGATGTAAAGCCCGTCCTGAGCGTCGAACGCCAATCCGTCGGGGACGGCGCCGGGTAATTCGACCACCGATTGCGGCGCACCGAGGGCGCCGTCGCCTTCTACTGGAAGTTTTACAACGCCGGGAAGATTAGAGAGCACGACGTACAGGTCGGCACCTTCGGAACTCAGCGCCATTCCATTGGGAAACGCCGATGCTTGCGTGCTGACGACGCGTGTCGCCCCATCGGGGGTTATTAGGAAGATGCAGCCATTGTTCTCGTGCCATCCGCCGGAGTCGGATACGTAGAGGTTTCCGGTACGGTCAAAGACGGCATAGTTGGGAAGCACCATGTTGCGTTCCGGCGATCCATTGCTGTAAACAGTCGCTTGGGCGTTTCGATCGATCAGCATCACGGCTTGATGCTTCAGATCGCAGGCGTAGATGTTGCCATGTCCATCCAGGCAGAGACCGAGAATAAAGCCGCCGGTGGACGCAATCTGAGTGATGTTGCCGTCCATGCTGATGCGATAGATTTGGCCAGCTTCTCCTCCAGCATAAATATGACCGTCGGGGCACCACGCCACACATTCAGGGTGGTCCAGCCCGTCAGCAAGGATCGTGATATCTTTGAGACTTAACAGTGGCATTTGTAAATCCCACTCATGGTTTCAAAACTAAAGCATTTTGATGTTGATGTTCGTCGTCTCATACCACGAACTGCGCAATTGGCCCGCCATGTCGTTCGCGCTGCTCGCCCCGTCGGACAGCCAACGATTGAGGGCTTCGCCGGCGCTGGTTTGGAATTGATTCCACCCGATGCAGCGTGGTCGAACATACGCCGCTTCCAACGATGACGCGGCGTCGCGGTAAAACGAGTCCGTTTCCGCAAGCCGGCGCCATGCTTTGCGGTGTGCCGGCTGGCCACCATGTTGTGGCCACAGATTAACCTGCACCTCGCCACTGGCGGCGAGCCGGACGAGGGCTAATGCCGTCTCGACATGCGGCCGCTGAGCAGAAACCGCCATTCCCGTCCCTCCCAGAATCGGTCGTGGTGGTCGTTCAGCGTCGATGGCCGGTATTCTGGCAAAGCGCACGGCGCGACGCTGGAAGTGAGCGTAGCCGAAGGTCAGCGGCAGGCAATCGCAAAAGCCATCCGATAGCGCCGCAAGCGCCTCGAGCGGATTCCAGTTCCGTGATTCCGGCACGCAAACGGTGCTGATTTGAAAAAGTAGCTGTAGTGCGTGCAACAGATCCGTTTCGCCAGGCAGTCCCGCTCCTGGTTCTCGTTCGGCGGCCTGGGCATCAAATGGAGCGCCCATCGACGCCAGCAGTGTAAGAAGCGCCATCAGCGCGTGCACTCCCCGAAGTGGCAGCCCGAATCGCATCCCGTGTGTGGCCTGTTCAAAAAACTTTGCCCACGTCGCAGGCGGCAAGGTTCCTCTGCCGCGATAAGCGGCGACGTGTGAGGCGGCATCCACAGGGGCTGCCCACTGTCGTCCGCGCCAGCGGTAGCTGGCCAGGCACGGACCGACGTAGCAGTCGTCAGGATCTAGCTCGATCGGGGCCAATAAGCCGGCGGCGGCAGCCTCGATCACGTGCGGATGATCGATAACCATCACGTCGTATTGCCGTGCATGTTCAACGACCGAGGCGCTTTCAAACCCACCCAGTGGCTGCACGTCCCATTGGACATCTACGCCGGCCCCAGCTTCGGTCCGCGCAAACGCCTCGGCCAGCGGTCGCGAAGGGCCGCGACCCCGCGGATCATCCCATGTTAATGCTCGAAGTTGAATTGCCATGGTCTGCGTGCTCGACCACTTCCTGTCCGATTGAGAACTCTCCTACACAGATCCACGAGTCACTGAGACGTTGGCAGCATGTTGCCGTAGCCGAGAATCACAATCGCCACCATCAGAATGAATAACCCGCTGAAGAGTGTGCGCAGGGGACGGCCCCGTCCTTGTCGCCATTCTCCGGAAACGATGCCCCAAAAGGTGGAAGAGATGATGATCGAGCAGTAGAAGAGGGCCCATCCGGCCGAACCGCCGAGCGGTCCCATCATCGACGCGCCCCTTCCGTAAAGGGTGATGGAAAACATCCAGATGAACGCCATCGCGCCAGCCATGAACCAGTAGCTGGCCGTTCCCGGCTCGCGAAACCGCGCCCAGGTCGCATTGCGAGTAAGTAACCGCGTGCAATAGACGACGTTCACGACGAAGCTGCCCAACAAGGCCAATGCCCAAATGGCGTCGGATTCTGCTCCCGCGCTTGCTCCAGCGGCAACGGCTTCTTGTTTAATGCGGTCGCCAAAGGTGAAAGCAAAATTAAGGAAAGGATCGCACAAGCCGGATAGGAGGACGATCGCCAGGCCCTTACCCAACGTATTCCTACCGGCGCTGACTGTGGCGGCGCCTTTGGCAATGCCGCTGGACTTTGCTTGCGCGTCCATCCGCAGCCCGGCTAGCGCGCAAACAACGACACCGGCCACCAGCACTGCTACACCCAGGGTGATCGTTGCGCCAGCAGGCGTGAGAAACACCTGTGGATCGAGCGCCATCGGAATGAGTGAACCCAATGCCGTGCTCAGACCGATGCAGATGGGAAACGTCAGGCTGATGCCAATCAGGTAAATCCCCGCGCCAAAAAGCAGGTTGCCAAGGCCCCAAATCAACCCGAAGGCGAACGCCATGGTCACTGGCATCATTCCGGCCCGCACGTAGACATCGGTCAGATTTGGCACGGAACTCAGCGCGATCGCCCAATTGAGCACCAGCATCGCGACTACCGAATAGACGAGCCACGTGTTCTCGAACTTCCACCGCGTCGTTTTCTTCATCGGCAAGGCGTAGGAGCCATTTAGCGTCCCCGCCGACAACACAAGTGCGAGACCAAGCAATGGATTCATAGGAGCCTTGTTGAAATTTTAACGCCGACACGGCGGCCGCGCTCGAGAGACGCCGCTACCGATGCGTCAAATCAGCGTCAGCGTCCACCGCGTGTCGCGCTCGCAGTCGCGGTCGAGCGGGCAGCACATTCGCTATTCGTCCAACCGCAATTTGCCATCTGCCGCTGTGAGCACGATCGCTTTACCCATGTGTAGCCGCAAAGATTGCTCGCCGGTGCTCACTTCGTATTCTTGGCCCTCGATCCGCACATCGAAGGAACGACCGCGGACCTTGAGTCCGTTAAGTGCCATTTTAGACGCAAAGGGCAACGCATGCGGCCGGATCACGACATCGCCGTTCGGACGGGCGCTCACGCCAAACGTTCCAAAGATGATGCACTGCGCGGCGGTCGTGCCATCGAAGGTGCATTGGAGGGGCGTATCGCGGCGGTAGTCGATGCAGTTGGCGGCTAGCGAGTCGCCCCAGTAGGGCATCGTATCGGCCCACCAGAGCAAACGGCCCAGGATGTCCGCGGCGAGTTCCGGTTTCCCCGCCTGATAGAGCCGCTCGATGATTTGCGGCGGAAAGCACGTACAGTTTCCCCCGCCTCCATTGTCATAGTCGAGTTGATCGAAGGCCGGATCGGTTTTAGAAAGGCTGTGCAGTCCATAGGCGGAGAGAAACTCGTCTTCGTTGAGGTGACTCAGCAAGCCGGCTTCACATTCCGCGTCGAGCACGCCGCTTCCGACCGGTTTAAACATCTGCACCGTATAGCGTAAGTCGCGCTTTCCCTGGCTGTCTTCGAACGCGAACCAACGGGCATTTGCGTCCCACAACCGTTCCTTCAGCAAAGGTTTGAGAAGCTCTGCGCGCTCGCGCAGGAAGGGCGCGGGATTGTCAGCGAGTTCGCAGAGTGTCGCAGCCCGCAGATAATTCGCGTATCGCCGGGCGTTTAAGTCGGGACTGACGTGGTTGTAGGGGAAGCCGCGACGCAGTTCGAGATGGCTGCCGGACGGCCCGTAATCAATGAGCTCAACTGGCTTCTCGACGTCGTCCCCGAACATCGCGTGAATCACCATGTGGTCCCGAACAGTTTTGCCATCGACCGTGTCGTGAAGGAACGACGTGTCACCCGTCAGCAGGACATAATAATAGGTCAGACCAATAATCTTCTCCTGGTTGATCATGTACCAGGGGCCGCTTGCTTCACCGGTGATCGGCATGAAATTGAAGTGCTTGAGCAGATCAATCGAGAGGAAGTGCTTGATGTGAGTGCGCGCCGACTGAGGATCGTAGAGCGGAAAGATTTCCCATGGCTCGCCAAAATTCCAAAGGTAGTTGGCCACACAGCCGCCATTGATGCCGCCGGTCGAGTAGTACGGCTGCAGCACGAAGTCCGGCAGATCCCACCGGTTCGTGAGGAAGTGGACTAGGGAGCGATTGTACCAATGCTCGAGTTGCGGGTTGTCGCTCTCAAAAGTCGGTAACTTCTCAAAAACAGCTTCGACCAGTCGGCCGTATTCCTTATTCGCCGCCGCCACCGCGCCGGCAGGATCGGCGAGAATTGTGTTTACGCTCGCCGAAGCCTCATCGGCCGAACCGATCGCGATGACCACGTTGACCGAGCGCGACTCTTTTGCCGGCAGCGACGCGACGGCGCGCCCCAGATTACCCGACACTTCCCAAACCCAGTCTTCAGAATCGATCGCCAGAACGATTGCCATCTTGTCCTGGTGCAATGTGAGTGTCTGACCATCGGCACGGGGCGCCGTTTCGGTGCGACTGTCGGGCCGGGCGAAGCCCCAGTCGCGGACCGAATCGAGCCAAGCCAGCGTGAAAAGCTCTAGCGGGACGTCAGTGCTTGCCGAATTCTCGAACGTCAAGCTCACAACGGCCGCGCGATGTCCGTAGATCAACGTCGTCGTGCTGGTGACGGAAACTTCGCCCAGCTTCCCCTTGCGATCCACCTGGAACGGCCGCCAGGTCCACGTTGCAGTCGGCACCTTTTCACCGTTCACCCGGCCATCGAGGATGAAGTTTGAACCGGCGTAAGGAGGCGACCACAAGCCGGCAACCCCCACCACGTTGCGATAGTTGATGCCTGCGGTCACCTTTCCGTTGATGATGCCCAAATTGGCCTCATCGTGGATAATCTGCGCGCCATCCATGTCGAACACAGCAGTCCGATCGGGCGCTGGGTTTGTCGGGGCGGCTTCCGACCTTCCTGCCGTGCATCGGAAGTTGGAGCTAAGCGCAACGGTGACAAACGCCACCAAGGCGCGCGAAACGCAATTTTTAAATGGGGATCTCATTGTCAATCCGTGCTGCCTTACGAAGTTGCCTTGAAGATAGCGATCGCTCGCTGAGATCGCATTCCCAACGTTTTCCAATGAACTTCCTGCTAACTGCGGATTCGCACTACAGCAGTCGCCGCTGCGGCGAGCAATGCCAAGAGAACCGCGGCAGGCTCGGGCACGGCATTCTCATTGGTTGCCAGGAACCCATCCTGACCGTCGTATTCTCCGTCCCCCCACGACTTGCTATAGCCTGTACCATCTTCGTCGGCAATCAACACGAGTATCAGCCGCCCGTCACCGGCTGCCACCGTGGCCAGGTTCGCTAAATCGTTGGCCGTGGCCAAGCTGTGCAAGAATTTGTTCTGAATGCTTGGCGTGACGTCGACTGCCGGTACGTCGTACTTGCCAAGAGCTTCGAGTGGATGGAGCGTTCCGGCGGTGATGTCGTTCCAACTCAGTGGATGGGCAGGGATTCCCGCTGTGTCGCCCAACGTTCCATTCGAAAGAATGGCGGCCGACTGCTTCAGTGGCGTGGAGTCGTCAGAGAATCCATTGGTCTGCGACCAGAGTCCGAGCGACGCGGCGGTGATCGTTTCGCCTGCGACGTTGAATTCGATCGAACCATAACGGGCATTCGGTCCACCGCCGTCATTGCGTGGGGTTGACCAGACGGAGATCAGGTCGCCATCGAAGGTGCCTGCCGGCGAAACCTCCCGTGCCCAGGAGTCACCACCGTTATTGATGACGGCGGCCACGGCTGAATTGATGGCAGTCGTGCATGTAAGGGACAACAACCCCATCGTCCCGATAAGGCAAACTTTGAATTGTCTCATGAGTTCATCCCCCTAGTTGAATGGACCGAGGCGTGGACGTTGATTGGTCCAGGTTCCCTTTTCCCTGGACCTGCCACGCAGAACACAAAAAGTCGATGCTACAATCGCCTCAACTATCCCGCTGAAACTTATCCCGAAGGTGGAAGGCCGCCCCCGCTACGAGCGAGGTGGTCTGCCGAAGTCGGCGTTATTTTCCCCCTCTGGTGAGCAAATCGCTTCCTTGAGACGCGATTGACCGTGCGATTGCAAAGCTCGCGTGCCCACCGTTCGATCGCCGGCGAACAAAAACTCCCAAGCTAGTTGACAGCGTTCCCCACATCGGATAATGTATCCAATATCCGGACGCTTGTCCACAGTTTTTTCTGAAATTCTTCAAAATATCCCGGAACCAACTTTTATGGCTGAAACAGTGCTAGTGCGGGGTTTGCGGGACCAGCTCGTCAATAATTTGCGTGCCGACGTACTTTCGGGCCGCTACAAGGAAGGCGACGTCATCCGCCAAGAGGAGGTTGTGAAGCGCTATGAAGTAAGCCGCACTCCGGTGCGCGAAGCGCTTATCCAGCTAGAAAACGAGGGCCTGCTTGTTCACATCCCCAACCGCGGAACCCGAGTGGCACGGCAGGCCCCAGACTCGATCCACGAGCTTTTAATTCCGCTCCGTCGCACGATTGAGACGTATGCGTTGCGAGTCTGCTTTGCATCCTTGAATGAAGACGACTTCACGGGTTGGGATGCGATCCTCGAACAGATGCGCGTCGCATGCGAACAAGGTGACTGTGTCGCGTTGGGCGAAGCCGATATTGCGTTTCACCGTTTTCTCGTGGATCGCGCCCGTGAACCGGCGCTTAGTAAAATATGGTCCACGATTGTCGGTCGGGTCCGCGCCTACTTCCTGAGATATCATAGGGAGTATAAAGATCTCATGGTCGTCTATCGCGAACACGCGGCGATCGTGGAGACTTTTCGAGGCGGTGATTTGCAGGCATCGATCGAGTTTTTGGCAGCGCGCATCGGTGATCCAGCCTCTGATGAGTTATTCAAAGACTTGTTGCGGATAACGAATGCGGGGCCGAATGCGCGCTCGGCGTAACGAGCGCTCTGCAATCGGCGATCGGAAACAACGTGCTTTTCTCGATGGAGTGAAGAATCATGGATTCGACCTCTTTCCGACGGTCGGGATTCACATTGGTGGAACTACTGGTTGTGATTGCCATTATCGGGGTGTTAGTGGCGCTATTGCTGCCCGCGGTACAAGCGGCGCGGGAGGCGGCGCGGCGGTCGCAGTGCAGTAACCATTTGAAGCAATTTGGAGTGGCGATGCACAATTACCATGCAGCGCATAACAGCTTCCCGCCGGGTTCCTTGCGCGACATAGCAGCTGGCACCAGCAACTTCCGCGATCCCAGAGTAAGCCCCCACGTGCGGCTGCTGCCTTACATGGAAGGGCAATCTCTCTACGACGTGATCGACTGGAGCCATGCTTGGGAGGCGGATGTGCATACCGTCTTGCGGCAGTCAAACGTGCCCGGCTTCGCCTGCCCTTCGAAAGAGAATAATGACGCGACCTATTACTACTCACGAAATCAGTGGCAGCTAGGACCAGGCGAGTACGCTACTCACTATCTAGGAGTCATGGGAGCGAAGGGATTGATTCCGGGGAGTCGGGACCAGTACCACTTCGACAATTCTACCGGCGCCCACGGCGGATTCGCCACCAATGGGATTTTGATCCGCGATCGAGCTATCTCTGCCAGCAAAGTGACCGACGGCTTGAGCAAGACAATGCTCATGGGGGAAGTGGCCTGGGATATCGGCGAATACGAGGCATGGAATGGCGGCTTAAGCCCTGGGTGGGCAAACTCGATGACCATCAAGAACGTGACGCATCCTCTGAATTCTTACAAATTCGATCGATCGCTCAATCAGTTGAGCATCAACGATACTAGCTTCGGAAGCGAACACGCCGGGCGCGGCGCTCACTTTCTGATGGGCGATGGAAGCACGCATTTCGTTTCTGAGGATATTGAGTTGAACTCGCTTAAGTGCTTCGCCAGCCGAAATCAGGCGGAAGTCGTTCCGGACGGCGGGCTTTAGTGCGCGATTATCAGCCGACTTCATTACCAAGGCCGATCAACATGGATTTCCGACTTCGGACCACTGAGTTCATATTCCGCACTATGTTCGTCGTGTCGATCGCAGGCTCGTTGCTGGCGATGAGCGGCTGTGGCGGCGCGCCAGAGTTAGCTCCGGTGCGCGGCATTGTGGAATTCGATGGCAAGCCGATCGCGGGCTTTCAGAACGCTGCCGTTGCCTTTACCCCAAGCGGTGGTCGTCCGGCAAAGGGGACAATCTCGCCCGACGACGGAAGCTTTGAGCTCTCAACGTACTCGCCAGGCGACGGCGCTCGCTTTGGAGCTCACACAGTCGCCGTCAGCGCAACCGTCGACGATCCCAGCGCGACGGCGGAGGACAAGTACCCCGGAGTGCGATCGGTGATACCAGAAGTGTTTGCAAATCGAGATACGTCGGGCCTGGCTTGTGAGGTCGAGCCGGGAGGGGATTTCGTCCGCATCCAAATTCGGTCGGACGGAACAGGAACAATCGTCAAGGAGTGAGGACCAACCAATGACCAACCTTCGTTTTGAGAGAGGTTTGTGAGAATGATCAAGCACGCATTACTATTGATTCCCACGATATTTATTGCAAATTGTCTGCTGCTGTGGTGTTCGTCGCCGGCGACGGCAATCGTCATCGACGCGATCCAAGACACCTGGATCCGCGAATCGGCGCCGGATAATGATTACAACGGTGATCTCATTTCCGTGTGGGATGGCACCACCAGCGATCAAAAGCGACATGGAGCAATCCTGTTTGATCTCAGCAGTGTGGGCGGGACGATTACAAGTGCCTTCCTCCAATTGTTCGATCGCGATGACAATCGCTCGATGATCGCGCCGATCGTGCAAGAGGCGTATCTGCTCAGTACCACGCCGCCAAGCCCGGGATTTGACAGTCCTTACACATGGAATGAATATCTTACGTTCGATGACCCCAATGAGGTTTTGCTCGAGTCACTGGGCCACTACAACATCGGTGCCGGCGATTTAATCGATGGCTATGAAGCCAGCGAGCTTGCTTCAGCCTCAGACATTACGCTGCTTCAGCAAACAAGCAACAATAATTCGAATCGGGTAGCTTTTATTCTCAAAGCGGTGTCGGGCGAGCGAGACTGGGGCGATATCGAATTCGATTCGGCGCCGCCCCGGCTAGTGATCAATGAGAGCTTGCCCGTATTGGGTGATTTCACCGGCGACGGGTTCGTGAGGATCGCGGATTACAACGTAATAATCGATCCGCTCAACTGGCTGCAGTCAGTGCCCATCGGGACTCGAGGCGACATCACCGGCGATGGGTTCGTGGGGCTCGATGACTTTAGTCAGTTTAAGCCCATCTACCATGAGGCAAATCCGGGATCGGGAAGTTCCGTTGTTCCCGAGCCATCCTTTCTTGCTTATCTACTGACGGCCGCGGCAGTGCTCGGTTTGGTTTTTGGATTGCGACGACGCCAAATGTGCCTCGTGCCGGTAAAACTATTGGTCGCCGCGATCGCACTACTTTCGAGTGCGCCGTCAATTTCGCGCGCAATCGTATTGGAGGCCACGACGGATATCTGGATTCGCGAACTTTCCCCAACCACGACGTTTGAGAACGATTTGATCAGTGTTTGGAATTCGTTCTCCACCGGACCGGACGCGGGCATGCGGCGATATGGCGTCCTCGAGTTCGACCTGAGTAGCCTGGACGGAGTGCAGCTCAATTTCGCCAGCTTAAATCTCTGGAATGGCGACAACGGATTCAGCGACGACGACAAGGCAATCAAACAATCGGCGGTCTACATCGATACGACCGGCGGCACTCAGGCATCGGGCATGACCTGGAGCATTTATCAGAGCGAATACGCGAACAGTGCGACAGCTCTTGCGGGACTGG
This sequence comes from Pirellulales bacterium, assembly GCA_040901765.1. Lineage (GTDB taxonomy): Bacteria > Planctomycetota > Planctomycetia > Pirellulales > Lacipirellulaceae > JBBDYG01. The sequence goes on along the minus strand of JBBDYG010000065.1, from coordinate 16,160 downwards.
GTTCCTTCAATCTTCCGGCGCAAGCTGCGCCTGACGCCTTCTCGAATTCGGCAAATGCGACTGCGGCCGATTTGGCGTTGCTCGCAAACGTCGCCAGCGCCGCCGGCGGAGGAAATCAACGGCTGACGCTGGTTTTGATCGCCGACGAAGCCGACGCCGTCGAGTATGCCCACAGTTGGGGCGACGGTCCGGATGGGTTTGCTGGTATGAACCCGCAGCTTCTCATCAACGAGGCGCCTCCCGAGCAGGTCGAGTTGACCCTCCAGATTAACTCTGCCACGGGGGCAATGTGGATCGCTAATCCCGGCGTCGATCCGGCAGAGGACACAGTGTTCGACATCGATGGATATGTGATTCATTCACCGGCTGGCGCCCTCAACCCGGGGGGGTTCACGGGGCTTTCAGGCGCCGGCGAGGACGATTGGCAAATCATCGCACCTTCAATTTCCAATATTTCGGAACTCAACTTGGATACGTCGACGGTGTTTTCGGAAGGTGATTCTCTGCCTTTGGGATTCGGTTTCACCCCGGGTGCGACCGAGGATTCGGGGCTTACGTTTCAATATAACGTCAACGGGGGCGCGCCGATCTCTGGCTTAGTGGAGTATTTATCGGGCGACCTGGATGGAGATTACAACGGCGACGGCACGGTCAACGCGGCCGACTACACTGTCTGGCGTGACGGTGGAAGCCCCGATTCATCGCAGGCCGGTTACCAATTATGGAGAAGCAATTTCGGCGCGGGCATCGGCAGCGGGGCTCCTGCCGCCGTTCCAGAACCTACGGCACTGGGCTTGATTGCCATATCGCTCGTAGGTTTGGCAGCAATTCGAAGACGCCCCGCGCAAGTGTAATACCGTGAATCACCGATGGCATGGGCGGGGGCAGCCGCTGGCCCGCTGGCCACGTCGCCCATGCCATTTTTAAGCCTTGTGGTGTCGTTGCCAAACTGGACTGGCTTGGAGACTCGTGCGCCGCAAGCGACGAGATTAAGAGATTGGAGATGATTATCGATTCGTTGCACTACAAATTGGCTTGCCTGGGATTCATCACCGTGTGGTTAGCGGTTGCCGGCCAGGCAAATGGAGTCGGACCCCTCAGCAGCGGAATAACACGCGGGCGGGTTGAGGATCGCACTTATCGGAGCTATGTAACCGAGTCACTCGACAATCTCATCATGCACGGCACGGATCGTTACGGTGCTGTGCAAAGTGACCTGCTGGTTTCCAATTTGGACGTTGCCAACAAGAACAATCCCACCGCATCGCAACTTGGCGCGGCGGATGAAGCATGGCGCGTCGAACGCCGCGAGCGCCGAGCCCCCGGCGGAAGTAATTTTCTCCACAACCAGTCGGTCTATCGCGCCATGGCGCGCGCAACGCAGGTGACTGGCAATCAGAACTACTCGGACTTTGTCGATAGCAATTTTGACTGGGCGCTTACGAACCTCATTGATGGCAACAACATGTTTTGGTGGGGTTATCACCGCCACTACGACGTTCACTCCGATAGCTTTCAGGCCGAGCCTGGGTCGCCATTTCACGAGATGCATTTCGTCGATGTGCCGCTGTGGGAAGGGATGTGGAGTCGAAATCCCGTGGCGGTGCGCGCCGAAATCGAAGCCATCTGGGACCGCCACGTTGTGGACAAGAACACGGGACAGATCAACCGGCACGATAGCCCTGGCGGACTTTCCTTCATCACTTCGTCCGCTTCGTTCATCGACGCGTTCGCCTTCTTAAGCAGCAAACTTTCGGGCAACAATCAGGTGCTGTGGCGAAATCGTGCTAGGCTGCTGGCCGATTACAACTGGAACGACCGCAATACAACCACCGACTTACTGGCCCACACTCCCAATGAAACGGCCCGCTGGGACGGCTTTCGAAGTGCAACCACAACGCCGGCGGTGTACGTACCGGCCCTGCTGCGGGCGTTTGAATACACGGGCGACACTACGTTTCGGTCTCAGGCGCTGGCGTACTTGAAAGGTTGGGCAGAACATGCCTACGATCCGGTGAGTGGCAGTTTCTGGGGGTCACTCGAATTGGATGGCACGCCCGTTCCCGGCCCTTGGGCTCCCAGTGGCTACGAACAGTTCGAGCCGCGCGGGTTGGTCGACTTGTGGGCGCCGGAATTCATTACTGCCCAATACACACCCGACGCCGCCAAGGCGTATGCCCGAGCCTACCAGCAGTACGGCGATGTGGAATTACTTGATACGGCCGAGAAGTGGGCGTCCCTAATTCGCAAAAGCCTTCCCGCCACCCGCACGCTGGATGACACTTGGTACTCGGCGTACAGTGGCAACTGGGCACCGCACGGAACCTATGCGGAGCACTATGGACATCTGATCGATTTCTTCGTCACGCTTCATGAGGAAACAGGTGAGGACCATTATCTGCAATCCGCCCGCGATCTGGCCAAGGACGCAATTTCAGCGCTGTGGTATGACGGCCTATTTCGCGGCCATCCAAACAAGCCCTACTACGAAGCGGTCGATGGCGTCGGCATTCTGCTTGAATCGTTGATCGAATTAGACGCGCATCAGGCGGATTTCGTTAAATTCGGGGATTTTAATGGCGACAACGTAGTCAATTTGGTCGACTATGCAACCTTGACCGGAAACTGGCTCCAATCCGTCGCACCCTACGAGAGCGGCGACGTCACCGGAGACGGCCTCGTTGATCTGGCCGACTTTAACCGCTTCAAGAATGAGTATTTTGAGGGTCCGGCTTCGGCGTTCACGACGTCGGACGTCGTTCCCGAGCCATCGACAATCGTATTGCTCCTGATAAGTTCGTCGTTTGTTGCACTGCGAAAATCGCTGCGCCAAAAGACAAAGTCCAAGTGCTTCCCGGAGAGTTGAAGTGAAAATAACCGGCATTGATTGCCATGTACTTGTTGTGCCCGATTACCAGTCGGATGCATGCAGCTCTGCGCAGGATGATCTCGTTGTGATCGTTCGTACCGATGAAGGCGTCACCGGCATAGGCGAAACCGACACGAATCCCTGGGTAGCGCGGGAATGCATCCGGGCGCGCGGAACGCATTGCATGGGGCTTGGATTGGAGGAGATGCTGTTGGGCGAAGACCCTCTCTTTCCCGAACGCATCTGGCAGAAGCTGTACTCTGGCTCGAAGATGACCGGGCGCCGCGGGGCCGTAATCTGCGCCATCGGCGCAATCGACATGGCGCTGTGGGATATCAAAGGAAAAATCTTGGGGCGGCCGGTGTACGAGTTGTTGGGCGGTGCCGTAAAGGAATCGATTGCACCGTATGCGAGTTTGATGCCCGCCGGACGCACGGTGAGAGACTATCGCGAAGGTTTGGTCGAGGCCGCGATTCGCGCCAAGGCGGCTGGCTTTCAGGCCGGCAAGATGGAAGTTTGCATAAAAGGGCCATATTCCCATAACGGCATTCAGGCGAACGACGACGATATTGTTGAAATCGTCGCTGAGTGCCGGGATGCAGTGGGGCCTGAATTTGTGATGATGGTCGATGTAGCATACTGCTGGTCGAGCGCACGGGAAGCTTTGGAAGTTCTAAAGCGTCTTGCGGCATACGACCTCTTTTTTGTGGAGACGCCGATCGACATCGACGATTTGGACGGGTACGCCTATCTCGGTCAACATTCGCCAATTCCGATCGCCGCGGGTGAGTGGCAAAACACCCATTGGGAATTCTTGGACTTGGCGGATCGCGGGCTTCTAGCGGTTCTGCAACCCGACGTGGGTCGTGTCGGTGGATTCACGGAAATTCAGAAGGTAACGCGGATCGCAGAGGATCGTGGCCTGCTGATCGTGCCGCATTGCTGGAAGAGCGGCATCGGTATTGCGGCAAGCGCCCACGTCGCCGCGGCAACATCGTGCTGCCCTTATATTGAGTACCTTCCCGAGTCGCTGTGCGAATCAGGTTTGCGGAAGGAACTCGTCGCCCAAGAATTGAAAATGCAAAATGGGCGCATTGATTTACCCAGCAAACCAGGATTAGGAATTGAGCTGAACAATGACGCTCTGCGACGGTTCTCGGACGATGCGCCGCCGGTTCGCAGTCGACGCGTGCCGGCGGCCCACTGGACTCCCTCAGAAAGAGCTGCCCCGGCTCGTCGCAGGCTGTAGGCAACACGTTCGCAAGTCGGCTAAGTGTGTACTCGGGCGGCCTATTGCTTTGACCGTCGTCCCGAAATGTGCTTTCGCCGTTTACCTAGGATCGCCGACTCGAAGCGGAGAGATTCGCAATGGCCTCGATTCGCTCCCTGACGATTTTCATCGGACTGCTGACGCAAACGGTTCCAACGGTGGTATACGCCCAGTGGCAGGTTTACGTCACGCGATCGCTAGAGACGCTAATCGAACGAGGAGCGGATGTTTATGGGCCGGTCAGTTCGCCCATGCTGATGTCCGTGATCGACGTTCGCACGTTGACCTCGCCCGAGCAGCCCGAAGTGCTCGACAGTCTGATCCGGTTGGAAGGCCGAATTCACCGCCGAGGCGAGCGCGGCTCGAACCTATGGCACGATCAGCCGACGTTGCGTTCGATGTATCGAGCGTCCGAAGTGACGGGCAATTCGAAATATGCCGAGGCCGCTGACGCCTACATCAGATTCGCGCTCGCCAATTGCCGCAAGTCCAACGGAATGCTGGTTTGGGGCTCCCATATTTACTGGGATTGCTTCCTGGATCGCGCTGGCGGCGATCGCGACGGCACCGGGCCGCACGAAATACTCGTCCATCAATGCAGTTGGGAGAATCTTTATCGAATTAATCCAGAGGCCGTTCGGCGCGAAATCGATCTGATTTGGAAATGGCACGTCCACGATCATGCCACCGGACGCCACAACCGCCACGACGACGCACAGCCTGGTGCCGATTTTCCATTCTCTGGCGGATCGTTCATCGAAGCCTTCGCTTTCTTGCACAGCGTGATTCCCAACGATAGTGAGAATTTGACCCGCGCGAAGCTTGTCGCCGACTGGCATTGGCGGCACCGGAATCCCGACACAAACCTCGTGGCATTTCAGCCGGGAAACATGTTGCACGAATTCGAGCCGTATCAATTTTATGGCAGTACATTCACATCGGCGATCACCGGACCACATGCTGCGCGGCTGCTTCACAGTTATGAGCTTACTGGGGACGAGCACTTTCGCAACGCCGCGACAAGTTATCTGCTAGCCTACGACAAGCACGGTTGGATCGAAGACGCTCAGACGTTTGTCGGCATGCTCAACCTGGACGGCACTGTAACAACTGCTTACGATGCCCCCGCCGACTATCACAGCCAGCTTCCCGGTCAATCGCAAGAACCTGATCCTGGGTACTCAGTGCCTCCCATAGGACCGGTCGACATTTGGCTAACAACAATCTTCCCGCTAGATTTTCCTTTGCTGACGGCCCAGTCGTCTATTTACGCTTACGAGCTTACGCCGGAGGAAGATGCGGAGACGCGACAGGCCTTACTGACGATGGCGAGGCACTGGGCCACGGTCATCGAAGCGGCCATGCCCCCCGAAACGGGTCGCACATTTCGCAAGACGCTCGAGAAAGCGTTGCCCGATTCCCACGACATCGGCGGGACATACGCCGCCAATTATGGCCGGGCGATCTCCTTTTTAGTTCATCTGCATCGAGCGACCGAGGACACGAAGTATTTAAAACTGGCGGAAACACTGGCGAAGGACGCCGTCGACAAGCTCTATGTCACGACCGAGATGGCGAGCGAGGAGGGGCAACGAAAGAGCTACGGAATTTTCAAAGGCCATCCGGCAAAACCCTATTACGAAAGCGTCGACGGAGTCGGATTCCTTTTATTTTCCCTCTTGGAGTTGAGCGCTCCCGCCGACAACCTGGGTGGGGCGTTCTGAGGCTCGAATCGGAACCGACCGATTGTCCAGGGCATTTTCTCGGACTTGATAAACATCGTATTTCGAGCGATTCAGAATGCAGCCCTTCGAAAATCGAGTCGCAATCGTCACCGGCGCCAGTTCGGGTATCGGGCAAGCCGCCGCTCGGCGGCTTGCGCAGCAGGGTGCCACGGTCGTTGCTATCGCGCGCCGGCGCGAGCGCCTCGAAGAATTGCATAACGAGCTGCCCAACATTCATCCTGCAGCGTGCGACGTCACCGATCACGAATCGCTTGCCCGCATCGTCGAGGAAGCCTTCGGGCGCACCGGGCGGATCGATATATTGGTCAATAACGCCGGATTCAGTTATTACGAGCGGATTGCCGACAGCTCGCTCGAGCATTGGCGGCATACGCAAGCAGTCAATTTGGAAGGGATGTTCGTCCTTACAAGGCTCGTAGTGGCCCATATGGAAGCCGCGAAGTACGGACGGATCGTAAATGTCTCGAGCATCCAAGCACTTGCGGCCGAGGCAACCGTTGGTGCTTATGCCGCTAGCAAAGGCGCGATCAATGCCTGGAGCCGATCGCTAGCTGTTGATCTTGCGGAGCACGGGATCCTCGTCAACGTCGTCGCTCCGGGTTGCATTCATACGGAGATGAGCGTCATCGACGGCGTCGACGAAACAACGACCGAAGTGTTTCAAGAATGGTACGTGAAACGACGGCGAATTCCACTGGCTCGCCCTGGAAGAAGCGAAGAAGTTGCCAGTGCGATCACTTTCCTGTGCGGCGATGAGTGTACCTACATCACCGGGCAGACGCTGGTAGTGGACGGCGGCCTAACGATCACTTTTTGATTTTGCAAAAAGAGACTAGATATAGTTTGGCTTGATGCAACGTAAGCTGGAATCGGACAGACTTGCCTTGCGCCTCTATCAGCATCATCGGGACGCACCCCGGTCAAAGCGCTGATCGACTCCGGCGAAACAGCCGGCAGCGGCTCGGGTGTGAATCGCACAGAATCGATGCGACGGTGAACTGCCCGGTCGGTCTCATTCCTTACCGTCCAGCGTGACACCACGACGCTCTGAGGATGGCGCCTCCAGGATCTATGAGGGGTTCGTGAAGGATCTTCAAAAGGGCCGCTCCGAGCGTACCGGTCGCAAGCTCGCGCCCACGACCATCAATCGCGTGATGGCCGGGCACGGCGGCAGGAGAAACTCCGAAGAGCTAGAGCTCAGAGTGTTGCGGCAAAGGTTGGTTTGGCGGCACTCGTCGCCGCAAGCCTTTTTTGGCGACGATTCTTCGGGCCGCAGGATTTCAAAACTTATGTCGTCAAACAAAGTGTCATCTAACGTCAAATCCGGAGCTTGATGGTGTCGCCAGGCTTTGGCTTTGGGCTTCGCGCGGGCGGCGGCTCCGGCACCGTCCGATAAGTTGGAATTCCGTTCGCTGCGAAGTCTCCGAAATCGCCGAATTTCCGCGTAGTCACGCCTGAAGGGAACTTCAGGGGCTTGAATCAGTGAGCCCTGCTACTTGGAAAAGCTTAGATGCCTTACTACCCGAATAGCTCTTCCAGCGTCGCTCCCTTCTCCTCGCGAGAGGGCATTGTATAACGGCGGATGTACTTTTCAGAGACGTGCCCCGCGTACTCGATCGCGTACTCAAGGCCCTTTTCTTCGCGGACCTTCCTGAGCATCGTGTGCCGCAGAATGTGCGGGTAGACATTGAAGTGCTCCTTCTCCGGAAGAGTCGCGTTCGCCTGGCCGGCGATTTTCTTGAGGACGTAATCGACTTGCTGAATGGCCAGCGCTTTGCCGGTTCGCGACCGAAAGAGCGGGCCGGGATCCCGACCGCGTTCGTTGTCCAGATAGTCGTCGAGCGCCTCCCGGACGACTTTTACCAAGAAGATCTCGGTGGTTACGTTTTTGCCCTTCCGCTGGACGTTCCTGAGGTACTTTCCGTCGTACTGGTCAAGCTCCAAGGAAGTCAGTTCCGTGACGCACATTGCCGTCGCGTAGAGCACATGAAACAGCGCGTAGTCGCGCTTAGGCCACTGGTTGGCCCCCGATGACAGCACGACGAGCTGGTCGGCCGCGGCCTTCATTCGAACCATATCAAGGTCGGTGAGCAGAGCGCGAGTTACCGTTCTTCCGACGCATTTCAGAGTATGATCGATTTCATGGGATGCTTTGCAATTACGCCCCTTACAACAACATGCTCGTGCGCATTCAAATCCCAGTTGCAGCTTCTACGCCACCGCGAAGGACTGGCTGAGAAAGTTTAGTCGCACGCTGGAGGACGCGCGGCCGATGTTGATTCTGGCGCCGATGCATCCGATGATGTTGGTCTATGAGATTGACCAAACGGAGGGACAAGATCCGCCCCGGGAGCTTCTTGAGTTCGCGCGTTTTGCAGGAGAATGGGATGAGCGGTGGCTGGACCGAATGCTCAAGAACGCGGCCGGCCACAAGATTCGGGTGCAGTTCAAGCCGTTATCGTCGACGCATGGAGGCTTTGCGACGCTGGCTCGCGAAGTAGGCGACTGGAAAATGCGGGTCGTGATCCACGAACACTTGGACGGGCCGAGCCGCCTTGGCGTGCTGTGCCTTGAATGGCGCATATTCTACTCGGAAATCTGGGCTCCGATTGGGACTCTTGGTGGCCGGCACGCACCAATTTGATGCATGCTGCGATTGAATTGGAAGCCGAGGCCGTGTCCTGGATCGTGACTTCCCGGCTAGGGTGAGCGCTGCTTACGTATCGAGACAGATGCCAGGCGGTCGAACGCCGCCCATTCTGGTGATAGTCAAGGCGAAGCAGACCGGGAATCAGCTGCCCATCTCAATCGATCGACCCTTCGTCACCTTCCGCGAGATTTAGCAGCTTCGCGCCATGGCGATCAATCAAATCGGCGATCTTCCGGAGCGATGAAGCGTCAAGTGCCGCATGCGCCCCCCGCCGCATCGTCAGCCACAATAACGAATCCCCCTTCCATGCGTACCATTTCAAAATGAACATGGTCGCCACCGGCGTCCAGTTGCGGGTAGACGGTACCCTTCAGCATCCCGGGACGGCGGGATTTGCTTGGCGGCCTCGGGCATTAGCCGCTGCAGAAAAACGAGTGGGAGTGCCCGGATAAGCCGCCGAGTTGGAAGTGTATGAGTCGGTGCTGCAGAGGTAGCATCAGTAAGGAATAGCATTGGACGCCCGAGTAGCCTTAACCAGAGGATAAGTAGATACAGTCGCCGAATTCCGTTTCAATATAGACGCCGGCAACTGACCAACATCAGAGCAAGTCCGCCTGCCACGGTCAGAGCGCATGCAAGAGCTTTTGGTTCTGGTACTGCGGTCAGTAATGCTGGTCCGCCAGCCTCGGTATTTGCTCTAATCGCATCGAATCCGTCAACGGGTGTGGGAACGATGCTGGGCGTGTCCAAGATCAGGCCAGCTACATCTACAGAAAGCATCAGACTCCCAGCGAAATCGTCGGCCGACCGAATCACAGCCACCACTAGAAACTCATTCGCTCCGCTCACTACGTCGACGCCATCTAGATCAAAATCAGTGAGCGTTAGTCGATGCTGCGAGGGTGAATCAACATTTGCAGCATCGAAATAATTCGCGGTAAAAGGGAAGACGTAATCTTGCGCGACCGGCGTCGTTGCAGCCACATCGAAAAAATAATCAATACCGGCAACGCCAGCATCGCTAGTAAGTATTAGATCGACATTGTACGCCCCGAGATTCGCGATTGCTGGTAACCCAACTTTGAAGACTATCGCCGAGCCGGGCGTGTATATCGTTGGCAAACCATCAAAGAAGATGGCCTCGCCGCTGGGCTGGAATGCGAGCGCACACGATCCATTTAAGATGGGAAGAGCCAAAGCGAGAGCGCATATGCAACGTAGTCGGCTTAACATTATTTTACTTTCATTACTTGTTTTAGCTCGCATTTGGCCATGCTAGCCAAATCCAAATGATTTCCAAGACTTCGGAATGGCCGCAGAGGCCCCCGCAACTCATCATCGTTACCGAATAAGGCATCGATTGCGTTCGTAAGTTCATCTTCAACTGCAGCGGGATATTCGACGCGATTCGCTTTAAACCCGTGGCCAGAGCCTAGAAGATCCAAAAGGCACAAATCGATGGCATCCGTCCTCGCAACGGGAGCCATGTGAGTTGTCGCTCCCGATGCCAACTTCCACGTCGATCTTCCACCTCGCTGCCTCGGGATATCAAAGTGAATGCCGTCCTCTTCGAAGTGCGAACCCTCAAATGCCGCATCGATTGCGGATACTTTGTGCCCACTCGCTATCGAAAGATCCTCCAGGGCCATGCTCACCGCGCCAGCCGTTTGGTCACCAGCATCGTCATCGAAAAGAGAAACGTCGGCCGAGACAATCTGCTCCAGCGATTTGCCAAAATGCTCGTTCCACTCCGCTCGATCTGCGTCATCAACGACTCGATCCCATGTAGCATCACCTTCGAAGGGCGATGCATCACTGCGATTCAGGTTGTCACGCCACACAGTATAATCTGCCGCGTCCACAATGCCGTCAGCGTTAAAATCGCCAGGCAGGAAAACTGCGGAAACAACGGGATCAGTATCATGAACAATTTGCTGCCCCGCGGAGCGGACTGCAACGAGGCGGTCGCGAACAGTGATTCGGCCGTCGCGATCAAGGTCGGCGTTGGCATTCCACGTTGCAAGTGCCGGATGCGATCCGAGAGCGTCGTTTACGAGTTGCAGATCGAGCGCGTCAACCACGTTGTTGCCGTCGCCATCGCCCTGGAGACGATGGAATGAAACAACGTAACTATCTCCACCTGTGCCGTCGCCATTACCGTCGAGCTGGCTGCCAGCAAGATCGGTTATGAGCTGCGCGTTGAGCACAAACTCATAAAAGCCGTCGGCAAGGGAATCAAACATGCCAGCGAAGCCGTCAAGCGACCAGATCAGCCGTGAGATGCCTGCTTGTTCGTCGAACTCGTACCGAAGCTGTCCTGCAGTCAGTGGCACCTCTTCATCTGTGTCACCGGCGACGTCCACGCCTCGATTGGTGAGCGTCATCGCGCTAGTGATAGTTCCATTGGCGATAAGCTCCGCAAGGTTCACCCATTCAGTAAACTCAATTCGGATCTGATCCACGTACGACCGCTGGATGAGGCCGTTCTGAACAACGACGGCAGCGACCGCAGGTGACGCCGCATCGGCCGGGGCGACGGTAAACGTTGTGGCGTCGGCCATCGCGGGGGTAGATTCCAAATGCCCGACATTATCGACCGAGACCGTATAAAATGCGTAGGTTCGACCCAGTTCGCCAACGAACTCGCGGGAATGGTCGGCCGTATCGTTGAGCCAGAGCGTGAAGTCGCCGTCATCGACCGAAACGAATACGTCAAAGGACGAGATGCCTGACCCACCTGCGTCATCGGCGCCGGTCCAGCTTACGGTGAAGATCTGCTGGCTTTCGCTCGGCAGAGCACTGACGCTACTTGTCGGTTCCGCCGCATCAATCGTGTTCAGCGCTTCTTTTGCCGGATCAGTTCCAGCCGCTGGATTTTGGGGGTCGATCTGGTTCGTGGCGATGATGGTTTGACCGTCAAAACTGATTAAGGCTACGTTGCGAATCGCCGTACCGCTCGGTAGCCCGGCCTTTGGCATCACGGTGAATCCTATATGTCCCTTGCCGATCCCCGTACCGTCTTCAGGCGGCAAAAAGCCGGTAAGAATATCCGGTGGCAAGAACGTATCGGGGTCGATCGACTGAAATACTACGCGGACACGGCCGTTGAGCGAGTCAAAATCGAGCTCGACCTCAACATCAAATGTCTGGTCGTTGTACGTCATTGAGAGCGTGGTGAAGTAGTATTGCCGGCCATCGGGAACGAATAACACGCTGTCGCCGAAGCCGAATTCGGTGAAGCGGAGGGAACTCCAGTCGAGGTGCTCGGAGAGCTGGTCAGTGATCTCCACCCGCTGAGCTGGCGCGGTGGCCGGCTGGGTAGGAGCAGGGATGCTCCCGGGGCCGAGGTTCTCGAAGTGGACGCGGTAAGGAATGAGAGTATCGGCGTCAATAAAGCCCCCAGTTCCATAGCCTGCCGCCCCAAATTTTTCGTTGGGATCCACTGATTGCACGACCTTGCTGTCGCCTTTGTCGGCCTCATCACTCGGTATGAGAAGTGGTACAAGTGCCGGGAAAAACTTAAGAACTTGTGGAAGTTTTGTGATGATGTTTTTTGCCAAATTTACGATATCGACTGGAAACGTGATGGCTTTTAGAAAATCACTTGAGTCGTGCCGTAGATCGTTTCTATTTCCTCTAAATCGCCTATCAAATTCTTTTTCTGCGGCCGTAGGTTCTGGCTTGATACAGCCGTTACGGCATAGCCGCGCTTCTTCTGCCTGCTGTCTCCACGCGTCTTGGTAGCTTGACGATGTGAAGCCAGAGGGGTCGATATACGCCAAGGGATTGTTCGATGCGTATCGGTACAAATTGGTGTCGTTGCTCAAGAGACCAACTGCATCCTCGGAAGCGAATCGCCCCAGTTCGGCCCTGTAATATCGCGCTCGCATGAAGTGCAGCCCGTTGCTTTCGGCCATTACGCCGAAGGCACCGACAAACTCGAATGGATTAGCGACCGTCTCGGTCCTCAGTAGAGTGCCACCAAACGGATCGTAGGCGTAATGGTTCGCATACGCACCGGCCGCGCCAGTAAGGCCTGCTGTCGAGCCGATGGCGTCGAAGTCATAGTACATCCAACTTTCAGCTCCAGCTGCTGCCTCCAGCCCCAAGCCGTGGGCGTAGGTCATCGTGCGATTATTCGCAGCATCATATTCCGCAACGACATCGACCATTCCCGTTGGATCAAGTAAATACTCCGTCCGCTCTCCGTTCACGACCGACGCAACGCGATTGCCGAACGCGTCGTACTCGTACTGCCAACTCCCCTCGGGCGTAACCACAACCACCAATTGATTGCGAACATTGTAGGTATAGACGCGGGTGCCGTTCGGGCCGGTTTCCTCAGTCAGGTTGCCGTCCAAATCATACTGATACGTTGTTGCCCTGGCAGTTGTGTACTGGTTCAGTGAATTGGCGGAATATTCGCTAGTGACGCCATTGATCACCGTTCGGATGCGATTGCCCACCGCATCGTATTCGTAGCTCAGGTCTTGGTCGGGAATTGCCGAGTTACTCGACACGAAAACCGCGCGGATGAGCTGCCCGGTGAGATCGTAGGTGTAGGTCCACTGCCCATCCAGCGTCTGCATCGCGACACGCTGTCCGAGGGCGTTGTACTCATACTCGAAATACGCATTGAGCGATCCGTCAGGCGTGTGGTGGTCGACACTGATTAGCCGGCCAATGACGTCATAGCCGTAGAGGGTGTAAGTGCCGTTTCCCTTGTCCTCGCGACTAACTCGGCCGACAGTGTCGTAGGTATAGGAAACAATCAGCTGGTCGACACCATCATGAAGCGAAACTAATCGTCCGACTGTGTCGTAGGCGTACTCTGTGGCGTGACCGGAATGGTCCTCCATCCTCGTCCGCCGTCCCGCGGCATCGTATTCATAGGCCAGCCAGCGACCGCTAGGGTACTCGACCCGGGTGAGGCGATCCGCCTCGTCGTAGGTGAACGAGGTCATTCCTTGTCCATCGACGACTATGACCAAGCGGTCGCGCCCGTCGTAAACGTACGTGACCGTCGAACCGTCTGGATTGGTCTCGTGGGTGACCCGGCCCGAGGCGTCGTACAAGAGGTCGATTGTTTCGCCACGGCGGTTCACGATCGAGGTGGGATTGCCTGCTGCATCGTAAAGGACGGTTTCGACGCTGCCGTCGGCGTAGATCTTGTTCGTTAAATTTCCAGCTGCGTCGTAGGTATAGCGGGTCGCATTGCCGCGGGCGTCCGTGAAGGCGAGCGGCTGATTGTTAGGTCCACCTTTCGTGAACCGCGTGGTGTGACCGGCCTCATCGGTGACGCTTATCAGGGCGCCACAGCCGCACCAAGTGTAAGACTGTGAACGTCCAAGTGAGTCAATCTGGCGGATTAGCTGACCCGCGTCGTTGTATTCATAGCGGAAGTACGTTCCTTGACCGTCTTCGCTACGGAGCACCAAGCCGCGGTGATCAAAGAAAAAGTGCGAACTCGCGCCGGCGGCGTCGGTGCTTGTGACTTGGCCAGTTTCGTCATAGTGATATTCGAGACGCTCAATGCCTTCGCCCAGGTAGGAAGCGTTAAGGCGGCCGCGGTCGTCGTATTCAAAGAGTCGCGTTGCTCCATCGGGTTGCGTGATCGAGAGCAGGGCATGCTCGCTGGCGGGACCTTCTCCGATGCTGTAGGTGTAGCTCGTTGTACCTGCCGGACCGGTAACTGCAAGAAGGTGCTCATTCGCTGCATCGTATTGATAGGTTGTACTGCGACCTGCGGAGTCAGTGATGCTCGATATTCGGCCAGTATCGCTATAGGTTAAGGTCAGACTGGCGCCGCTGGAGTGCGTGAGACTGGTTAACTGCTGAACGGTGTGCCCGGCAGTAATTCGATTGGCGTTGATGTCTTGGATGTAATCCAACCGGCCGTCGGCGTGGAAGCGTGTTACCAGCCCATTGGTCTCAGTGAGTTCGAAGCGAACACCCTCGGTGGTTCCATCAACGTTGATTCGTCGGAGCACGCCCGTGTCACCCTGGCTGCTGAAGAAGGCGCCCGCCCGGCGGCTGTCTGGCTGAAAGCGTCTCTGATTGCCGGACGACTCCTGCACGACGACCGTGTTATCCTCAAGCTCCACAAGCGAGAACTGCCAAGGCACCGACCAGCCCCGGCCAAAGGCGCCCAACTCAAAACGCGTCGTGATGGTGTTGCCGAAGGAGCGACCGAACTCCACCGGGAGCCCGGGGGTCACGAGCGCGGCATCGACGGCGGCGGCAAGGAGTGATACCGGGGTAAGACCGATCGCCTGTCGCAATTCGAAACTGTACAAATCATCCACTTGGATCACACGCGGGCCGAGGCGACCGAGAAAGCTAGCGTTTTCGCTGAGCATTTCGACGTAGTCGCCCCAGGTAGATCCGATTTGCGACAGGAGGTTTGCAAAAACCGCATTCCAAGCCTCCGCCGTCAACCAGGAAGGCCGCAGCGACGTGTACATTTCCTGCCAGTCGAGAATCGCAGTACTACCGGCCTGATGGATCCGAATCTCCAGCTCCACCTCATTGATGCTGAAGTCCCAAGGCTGCTGAAGTCCGGCATAGTAGACTGGGACTTGGAACTTCTCTCCGGGCAATAGCAGGCCTGGAGTTTTGCCACTGGCGTAGATTTGCACGGAGTCGCTAAATCCATCTGGGCTTCCTGAGGTCCAAAGCCCTTTGGCCAGCCGAGTGCCATCTAGCGTGAACTTGGGTCGGATCCGATCATCCGTAGATTGCAGGATCAGTATCGGAGCAGGCATGGCCGCCGTACCCGTATTGGAGTACTCGACATAGACGGTCGACGTGGCGGCCCGGCCAAGAGCTCCCGGCAGGATTAACTTTGTCTCCAGCTTGGCTGCCCCTGTTGGTAGCACTTCAAAGGCTGCGGTGAGTGTCGCACTCGATCCGTGAGGCGTGGAAACCCGGACGTCGTACAATGCTTGAGGGATCCCGCTCAGATCAAACCGTGCGGTGAGTCGATCGAACGCATCAACACTCACCGAGTGAGCTGCATGGGATGTGCCATCAGCAGCGATCAACTCTACCTGAGATCCAGGGAGGAAACCGGCTCCTTGAATAGATAGCGAAACCAACTGACCAGCCGAATACTGAACCGGCGACAGACTCGTCAGAGCCACGGCGGTGCTGACTACGCCCAGAGTGAATTCGTTCGGCTGTAGAAGCGCATCTCCATACACGAGGATGTACCAGGTGCCAGGGGTAGCGAATGGCAGCGTAAGGGGATGGTCACTGCCGATATCGGAACTTTGATAGTCGAAGTCCCGACGCGTGGGGAGAATACCCTGTCGAACAAAAACTTCGACTTGGCTCGTATCAACGAGACTATCTAAATCAACCTGGAGTGGATTTCCTTGTGTAACTTCTACGGAGAACCATTGCGCGTGGCCGCTGCCTGTGAGCATGCCCGTGTGCGGCACACCCAATTCCAATGAATTGACGGTAACGGTGTCTAGCCGGAAGGCGTAGCCACCGGCGCCGGCACCGGTCGCGTAAGCCTCTAACACATAGGACCCGTCTTCCGGCAGCGTCAGCACTTCAGAATCTTCGTTTAGCAGCCCGTTGAACAAGTGTCGTTTTCTAGGGGACGAGCGTGAGGGCTGG
>JBBDYG010000064.1:0-3936 GCA_040901765.1 Pirellulales bacterium | reverse complement strand
TCATCAACAAGAGCGACAAGATCAAGGAGCTCAAGAACAAGGCCAAGAACGGAAACCTTACGGCCAGGCAAAAAAAGCAGTTGACCGAAGCGGAAAAAGAGTACAAGTCCAAGCGCAAACTTGTCCAAGAGAAGCTGATCAAGTTCGCCACGCGCATTCCGGCGTTTATGTACTTGACCGACTTCCGCGAGAACACGTTGCAGGATGTAATCACCAAGCTCGAACCGGACCTATTTCTAACGGTTACCGGTCTCACGGTGAAGGACTTTTACCTGCTCGTTCGCCTCAAGGTGTTCAACACGGAGCAGATGAACCATGCTGTCTTCGCCTTCCGTCGGTACGAAGACGCCTCGCTCCGCTATACAGGCATCGAGAGCCACGAGGGCTTGACCCACTATGGCCTGTACGACACGGTTGTGGCGAGGGAATGAAAGCGCATCTCGACCAGTCGTCCTACATTTAGCCCAATCATGATCCCGGATTATCAAACAGTCATGCTACCCCTCCTTCGCTACCTGGGCGACGGCACGGAGCGTACGGTCAGCGAGGCGGTGGATGCGATTGCAGAAGAGTTCCGTCTGACTCCTGACGAACGCCAGGAGCTATTACCAAGCGGCGCGAGTACAAGAATCGGGAGCCGTGTCGGCTGGGCCCGCACCTATATAAAGAAAGCGGGCCTGGTAGAATCCCCACGCCGGGGGACGATTCGCATCAGTCCCCGGGGGGTCGAGGTCCTGCGCGATCCCCCAGCGCGAATAGACAACGCGTTCCTGGAGCAATTTCCGGAATTTCGCGAATTCCGAGCTTTGCGGCATGCGGACACTGAGGAGCCGCCCACACCGACCGATGTCGAAACGCCAGAAGAAGCGCTCGAAGATGCGTATCAGCAGCTCCGTGCGAATCTGGAATCCGAGGTAGTGCAACGGGTAAAAGCTGCATCCCCGGCCTTCTTCGAGCGATTGGTCGTGGAGTTGCTGGTGCGAATGGGATACGGCGGATCGTTGCGCGATGCGGGCCAAGCGGTGGGGAGAAGCGGCGATGGTGGGATCGACGGAATTATCAAAGAAGACAAGCTAGGGCTCGACTTTATATACGTTCAAGCAAAGCGCTGGGAAAATCAGGTGAGTCGGCCTGAGATACAGAAATTCGCCGGCGCCCTCCAGATGCACAGGGCGCGGAAGGGCGTATTCCTCACCACCTCAACGTTCTCGCGTGAAGCACGCGACTTCGTGAATCAGATCGACAACAAGATTGTCCTGGTCGATGGCGCCGAGCTGGGCAAACTCATGCTCGATCACAATGTTGGAGTATCGCCGGTCGGATCATATGAGATTAAGAAACTTGACAACGACTATTTTGTGGAAGAGTGACCGAATCGTCGGCGTAAGTTTGGCTCATGCTGGTTGCGCCACGAAATAGCAGCCTGGTCCTACTCGCGAGCTCGCTCGAGCTCCATCGGATTCCTGACCGTCACTACCTCGCCGCCCCACGGCGAAGACACGAGAGGGGGCCCAGCTTTGGATGAGAACGCCGTTATCGAGGCCGTATGCGCGTACCTGACGCAAAATGGCTACGAGGTTGAACAGCGACTCCACACGACCCAGCAAGGCATCGACATCATCGCTCGGCAAGCCAGCTCTGGTCAACGGTTGTACATCGAAGCGAAGGGAGCGACCAGCTCCATAGAAGGGAGCGCGAGGTTTGGCAAAGGATTCACCGCCAGCCAGGTGTACGACCGAGTTTCAAAAGGCATTTATGCAGGGTTACGCCTTCGAGCAGCTCATCCCGATCGAGCTCGCGAGGACGTCGGCCTCGCATTCCCGGACACCCCGCAGTTTCGCAAGCTGCTGGAACCCGTTAGCAAACAGCTCTCCGACGCGAGCCTTGCCGTGTTCCTAGCGTCTCCTGACGGCCACGTTACGCGCCTGTGAGACTCCCAGTGTGGCGAATATGAGTTTAGAAAAGCCGGACATCATCGCGCGGATATGTTCAGCGTTGAGTGAGGGCTCCCCGGAGCAAGCCTCGGCAATTGCCAAGGCCGAATACCCATTCATAGCTGGGACCAATGCCGGCCGTGCTTACACGCCGCTCCAAAGTACTCGTGTTTTCTGGCGAGACGGTTTCGTCGACCGATACTCCGGCGCGCGGCTCGTTTTCCCGGGGACATTGAGGTTGCTGTCCCGGCTTATGCCGGAAGAGTTCCCTGCGCACACGAATTGGAAGATGACTGAAAGTCACCTGATGTTCTGGGAGCTCTTTCCGACGGTAGATCACGTCGTACCGATAGCACGTGGCGGTGCGGACGACGAATCGAATTGGGTCTGCACGTCCATGCTTCGGAACGGCGCCAAGGCTAATTGGACTCTCGCTGAGCTCGGTTGGGAGATGTGCCCCCCAGGCGATCCCCATGAGTGGGACGGCTTGATGCGATGGTGTACGGAGTTCTTGGAGCACGAACCGGTCTTGCTCGGCGACAAGTACATCCGCCGGTGGAACGCTGCCGCCAAGCGCGTGCTGGATCAGGTCCCTGGGGCGAGTTTGCGCCGATAGGCCACGGAAGGGCATTTTGGTCCACGTCATGTCCGAACCCACTTTTCCTGCAGCTGCGCATGCCGCGCTCGTCAGCCGCACGACGGAAGGCCCCGTCGGGCACGAATGGACCGGTAATGACGACGACGCCGGTCAGCATCACGGCCTGCTCGACGCGAATGACGTTCCATGTCTCCTTGCCCTTTACTGGCAATCGCGGCGTGCCGGCCGCACTGTGCATGTCGGGACGTACAAACTCCGGCTCCGGCAGCTAGCCAGAGCCGGTTACGCCCAGGAAAAACCCGGGAACAAGGTGCGGCTTCGCTTTGTGCGTAACCACGATGGAGTGATCGAAATCCGCCCGAATGATTCGACACCCGGGTTGCCCGTGGGTCGCGCCGATTTTTGAGCTACTGCACGGTGGCAGTTTCCGGCAATCATCATCATGAAGCGCGAGCGCCTGACCAGTGAGATTAGCGAAGGTGAGTCGCAGGGCGATCGAGATAGCCACGGACGATACGGGCGATCCGTGGGCCGTGAGCAACGCTATTCTCTACCGGCTCTGCCGGCGCCACCCTCGGCATGATAATGCTCCAGCCGTCACTGCAAAGGTTCTGCTGATAGGAAGATCGTATGCTGCCGCGCTTGAGCGCGGGCGCTTGTCCTCGGTTGATTCCGATGCGACTAACGACCTCTTCTATACGCGCGACGTCCCGCGTGTGTTACGTAATTCAGAGCTCGACGCGCGCCTAGCCAGACTCCGCTCGAAGCGGGACATAAACGCCGCCCTTACGGAGATTCTGGGAACTCACTCCTATTTATGTAGCTTGTTTGCTAAGCTGACCGGAAGGACAAAACGATCCCTCGCGTCGAAGTACCTGCATTTCCATCTGCCTCACCTTTTCTTCATTTTCGATAGCAGAGCCTCTCGAGGGTTGCGCCTTCTTCGGCCGCATTCGCTCCCTCCGGCGCGGGTCCCGCCTAGGGGTGATCGGGAGTACCAACGGTTCTTCCTGCACGCACTGGCGTTGCGCCAAAAGTTAGAGCACGACTTCGGCGTTCGTCTAAACCCCCGGCAAGTAGATCGTTTGCTACTTGCGGCCGTTGCCGATTTTGACACGTAGGCCTCGCGCACACTGGGCACCCCAAGTGATGCCATCAACTGTCCGCCGCGGCTTCCCGATGCTGCCGCTCCAGATCGTCCTGCACAACGACGGCGCGGAGAAGTGCCGGACAGGAACTACTAACTATTAGTACTTGACGGCCGCCTGAAAGGGCGGTCGTTTGCTTGCCATGGCCGACGTGAGTCCAATCACTGGAATCGCCGCCGCGCTGCTGCTCGCGCCGGCCGCCTGGGCGCAGGACACGACCCGCCCGCCCCCGCTCGTCATTGCCGGCGTCACCGTC
>JBBDYG010000063.1:0-131236 GCA_040901765.1 Pirellulales bacterium | reverse complement strand
ACGCCAATGGACTGTTCGCGTTGGATCGCGCCGCGCCCAGCCAAACCGCCAAGCCGACCGATGCCATCCGCGCGTGAAACGCGCGACGGGAGGAACGAAAGTGATTCTTCACAACTGTCATAGAGCCACAATTAGATCACTGCCACGGCTTCAATCTCCAACTCCAGCCCCGGAATGGCAAGTTCGGGCGTGCCGACCGCCGAGGTGGGATACGGCTCCATTAGATAGTCCCGCCGCACTTTGCGAAACAGTGGCGGCGTCCAGCGTCAACTACCGGCCGAATGACCGAAAGCCACCGGCTTAGGAACGCGGGAAAAATAACTTCGGTATTTGGCCAACGGCCATTTTCACCGTAGCCTGGGGCAACGCCCTAGGCAGACTTTGGCCAAAGGCCATCATCAATTCTTGTAACGCAACACACCGTGCGGAAGGGTGAATATGGCCTTTCGGCCAAACATTGGTTTCGCCTTCCACTGCCTGGGGCGTTGCCCCAGGCTACGATGAATCAGGGCCTTCGGCCAAACGGTCAATTGTTTTGATCCCCCACGACTCGAATCCTTCGCGAACTGAACCACCGAAGTTATTCTTCCCCAACTCCTTAGAGTGCATCGTCGCGCTGCAACAGCGCTACGGGAAAGTTGTGTAGCAATTCCGTGAGCGATAAGGTGCCTTCGACGCGTTCGCCGGTGAATCTGTTTACCCAGTTCCCTTCCGGCAACTCCAAGCGAGTATCACCCCATTCGCCGCGTAATCGCAGCGGCCACCGGGGGACGACCGTAATCGCGAAGTTGCCGCGAACGAATGCGACGACGTGCTGCGCTCTCTTGCCGCGCGCAATTAACGGCACGTAATCGCCCGAAGTGAACGTCTCGGGCCGCTCGCGCCTTAGCGCCAGCGTTTGCTTGATCACCCACAATTTCGACATACCCTCATCGCTCCGCTTAAGAATTCGTTGCGGAGAAAGACTGGCCATCTCGGCGAGCAACCGTCGCCGCTGGTCATAATCCACTGCCCGGCGATTGTCGGGATCGACCAGGCTCAGATTCCATAGCTCGGTGCCCTGATAAATGTCCGGCACGCCGGGTGCGGTCAATTTAAGCAGCGTGGCAGCGAGTGAATTCACCCGGCCAGGCTCAATGAGGGGAGCGACGAAGCTATCAACCTGCCGACAAAACTCCTCGTCGGCCAGCAGGTCGCTTACGAATGCCCGCAGCGCGTCCTCGTACTCTTGGTCGGGGTCCATCCAACTGGTATGAACCTTGGCTTCGCGAGCGGCCTTTTCGACGTAGCTCAACATTCGGTCCGGCTCGATTGGCCATGCGCCGACCAGCGTCTGGTAGATCAGGTACTCGAGATTGGGATCGTCGAATGCCTTTGGTCGATGCCGCACGTTCCATGTTCGCCACTCTTGCGCAGTCTTCAGCCATTGGTCGGGGATCTCTGCCAACAGGTGAATCCGCGCCCGCACGTCCTCGCTGCGCTTCGTGTCGTGCGTCGTGGAAGCGAGCATCGCCCGCGGCCAGTGGATGCTGCGTTCCGCGCAGGTCTCGTGAAATTCATCGAGCGTGATGCCGAAGTGCCCCGGATCACCGCCCACCTCGTTCAGGGAGGTAAGGCGGTTGAAGGTGTAGAACGCGGTGTCCTCGATTCCCTTCGCCATGATCGGTCCCGAGCACTGCTGGAACCGCATCACGAACTCCGATTCCAAGTCGCCACGCACGCGCAGCAGCAGCAAGTCGCGCAAGAAGTCGAACAGATCGGCATCCATATCGGGCCGATTTTGCTTCGCGACCTCAATTGCCGATTCGACGCAACTCACGTCCTGATCGCTCAGTTCACCGGCTTCGGCCCGAACGTAAGTGCGGTAAACGGGAAAGCAAGCGATCAACTCTCGCACGGCCCCTCGAAGATCGCGGCGGGTGTAGTCGCGGAACCGCCGGTTGCCGGCGCCGACCGTGCTCAACAGCGAGACCAATCGCTGAGTTTCCGCCGGAAATAGCTTATCGAGCACTAGGTGTTTTTTCTCGCGGCGGGTCGCATGAAAATTAATTGGTTGCGCGGTGATGGCGGCATAACCCTCCGTGAGCGCTTGCTCGCCCGCGGGATCGAGTAGCAACTGATCGACCAGAAAGATAAAGTCGTAGCCGGTCGTTCCGGCCACCGGCCAATTCGTGGGTAGCCGCTCGCTTGGTTCGAGAATCTTCTCCGCCACAATCCAGGCCTGCGGAGCGGCACTCCTTAACCGCTCGAAGTATTGCAGCGGGTCGCGCAGGCCATCCGGATGATCCACGCGAAGTCCCTCGACACCGCGTTCTTCCATTCCGCGCAGTACCAGCGCGTGGGTATCGGCGAACACCTGCTCATCTTCCGCTCGCAAGCTGGCGAGAGTGGAAATGTCGAAGAACCGCCGAAAGTCAAGCTCCTCCGTCGCGGTCCGCCAAAACGCAAGGCGATAGTTCTGACGGTTCAAGAGCGCGTCGAGCGCGTCGTGATCCGCATTCGTCTCGGCAACGGCGGCATCGAGCGCGGCCGCGATTGCCGGTTCGCGCCGGCACAACGTCGCGAGCAACTGTTGCAGCACCTGTTTGTCCCGGTGCCGGCGGGCCGACTCCCGCGGGTCCACCACCGTCGAGAGTGGCAAACGGCCCAGGTTGTCGGCCAGGAACGCCAACTCGTCGGAGCGACATCGAACCGCGGCGTGCTGAACCAGGCCCGCCATCGACCGCGGCGACAGCGGAACGACGTGATCCCGATATCGCAACTCAAAGTTCCCCGCGCCAAACGTCACGGAGAATAAGCCGGCTTCAAGCACCCGGCCATAATGATCCTCCAGAATGGGGAGGAGTATCACGTTTGCGTTCTTGCCATCGGCGTCCCAATCGACATCGAAGTACGATGCGTATCGGCTTGCCGCGCCGTTTTCGAGCACGTCCCACCACCAGCGATTCCGCCGATCGGCGATGCTCATGTGATTGGGTACAATGTCGAGCACCTGCCCCATGCCGTGATAGCGTAGCGTCTCCGACAGGCGTCGCCATCCCTCTTCGCCGCCCAGCTCTTCATTGACCCGCGTGTGGTCGACGACATCGTACCCGTGCGTGCTCCCGGTTTGCGCCTGGAGAAACGGCGAGCAATAGAGGTGGCTGATCCCCAACTCGGCCAGGTACGGGACTATTGTAGCCGCGTCGTCGAAGGTAAACGCCGCGTGAAGCTGCACCCGATAGGTCGCGAGCGGAGTAGGTGTCTCGTTCATCGGCCCCGCCTTTCACGCCTTCGCGTTACGATTGACCGGGGCTTTCGGCATGAACTAGTTCCGGCTCGTTGACGGGCGGACGATAGATCTCTTGTTCCGGCGAAGGCCGCTCCGGCTTGAGCACCGGTACCAGGCTCACCGGTTTGCCCTCGGCGACCGACCGATAAAGGGCCTCGATAATCCGCACGTCGGCGGCGCCTTCCAGTCCGGAAGGCTCCGGCTCGCGATCATTCCGAACGCAATCGGAGAAATACAAAAGTTGTGCGGCAAATTGATCGCGCTTGGCGAACGATCGCTTTTTCGTTTTTCTGTCGATGGTGAGATGATGCGTCAGCCGCTCGGTGTAACTGTAGCCAGGCTCGACGCGTAAATCGCCTTCGGTCCCCACGACGCGGTACGACGATACCTTCGCGGATCCGAAGCTACAGGTGAACACCGCCGTTCGGTTGCGCGGGAAGCGCAAGATCGCGCTCACGGCCTCCTCGACTTCAGCAAATTTCGGATCGTTGCCGTTCAGCGACATGGCGAACATCTCGATCGGCTCGTCGCGGAACAGGCTCCTCGCAGCGTTGATGCAATAAATCCCAATGTCGTGCAACGTGCCCCCGCCGGTCTCGTCCTGAAGTCGAATGTTCCCCGGCTTGACGTCCATGCAATGGAAAGAATCGAAATGATTCAAGTCGCCAAGTTGACCCGACTGAACGATCTCGATCGCCTTGAGCGTCGCCTCGTCGAAATGGAGTCGGTAAGCCGTCATCAACTGCACGCTGTTGGCACGGCACGCCTCCATCATCAGCCGGCACTCCTCTTCGGTCATCGCGAGCGGTTTTTCACACAGCACGTGTCTGCCTGCCTCGGCGGCACGCACGGTGTACTCGCGGTGCAAATGGTTGGGGAGCGCGATGAAAACGGCATCGACCGTATCAGACTTCAAGCATTGATCGTATTCGTCATACGAGTAGAGTTGCTTGACTCTGTACTTCTTGCCCAGCTCTTTCAGCTTGGTGGGGTCGTCGGATACGAGCGCCGTAAGTTCCGAATTCGCGGCCGCATTCTTAAATGCGGGCAGCACGGCGACTTGGGCAATGTGGCCTAGCCCCACAACGGCGTAGCGAATTTTCTTCTCTGCTGTTTGAGTTGCGTTTTCCATGGTTTAACCCTTCGCATGACAGGATCAGCCGCACGTGCTAAGGCGGTCATCCCGCGCACAAGTTGGTCGCTTAGCGGCCAGGATTCACTTGCCCATTCTGAGAATCCGTGGGCAATGCTAATCCTGGGCTGATGGCAAGCGAGGGAAGCGAACGGTGTGCCGGAATCCACCGATAGTCCATCCCGCGCGCCTATTGGTTTTCCATTCCAAATAGCTTTCGCAGGCGGTCGTCAAGATCGGGTTGCAATCTTGGCGGCAATTGCCCAAGCTCGCGCCGCACGAGTGCCGTCGTAGCCGTCATCAAACGATGCAACTGGAGCGTGGACGACGCTCGCAAGCCGGTGGCGGAAAAATCGGGATCGTTGGCATCGAGTACCAGATCAGTAGGCAATGGATTTTCGGAGATGCGACTCGTGATGAAGGCCAAGACGACATGCCGATAAGGGCCAATCGGGTCCGTCAGACAGACCGCGGGCCGCACTTTGCTGCTGGATAGATCGTCGAACGGAAATGGGACCAATACGAGCTTATGCTTGGTCATGGAACGGCTTCCCATCCGACGGCGAGTAGATGTCTTCTTCAGACGCAGCGAGGTCAGCGAACGCGGGATTCCGAGCCGCGGCTTGCAGCCACTCCTGCTCATCCCACCCGTCGCTGGGCGTGTAGAGCAGGATGACACGCACACGCTTAGGCCCGGAAACTTGCAGCACATCGTCCAGCAGAAGCTGATGATGTTCATCAATCGTGCCCGTTAATTCGATCGCCGTCAGCGGTGTATCCATGACCTAAAGACTCCTGCAAACGAGCCTGCAACCTATTTGATTATTAATGAGCAGTATAGTATTGGTGTCTCGGTATGCAATCTGTCAATTCGCGCAACGTCACAACGAAAGTGTAGTGTCCGGCCAATTGACAGTCAAACCTTACGATATTCCGCTCGAACATGCATTACGGCATGTATGTAACGTGACAGCCCGCTGAGACGCATAGTTGCCGCCTGCTGGGCGCGTGTGGTAGCATCAATGGTCTCGCCGCGCCGGCAGGTTTTCTGTTCGGCGACTCTATCCCAACCGTCCACTCTAGGCTCCGCAATCCTATGAAGGCCGCAACTGCATACGTTCTTTGCGCCGTGCTGACTTTATCTACGTTTAGCGCGCACGCCGAAACTCACGATTGGCCCCAATGGCTTGGCCCGCACCGCAACGGCCTGACCGACGAGACGGGACTCTTGAAGTCGTGGCCCGAAGGCGGGCCGAAGAAAATCTGGATGTCGGACAAATGTGGCCTGGGCTATTCCGGCCCGGCGATCGTGGATGGCAAGCTCTACACCATGGGTGCCCGCGACGGTAGCGAGCTGCTGCTCGCGTTCGATGCCAACACGGGCGACGAGCTGTGGGCGGCTAAAATCGGCGAGCAGTATGAGAACGGCTGGGGCGACGGCCCCCGCGGCACGCCATCCGTCGATGGCGATCGCATCTATGCGCTGGGCGCACAGGGCTCGATGGTGTGCGTCGATGCGCAGACCGGCAGCGAGCGCTGGCGAACCACGATGCAGGACTTAGGTGGTGAAATTCCCAACTGGGGTTTTTGCGAATCGCCGCTCGTCGATGGCGACGTGGTCCTCGTCACCCCCGGCGGCGACAAAGGCGCGGTGGCGGCGCTAGATAAGCTAAGCGGCCAGGTTCGCTGGCAATCGACCGACGTCAGCGACCCTGCTCATTATTCGTCGATCATCAAGTCGTCGTTCCATGGTAAGCCGCAGTACGTGCAGTTAATGGCGCAACGCTTGATCGGTCTGTCGCCGACCGACGGGCGACTGCTATGGGAATTTCCCTGGCCAGGTAGTACCGCTGTTATCCCGACTCCGATTGTCGTTGGCAACTTCATTTACACCACCTCGGGATATGGCGCTGGTTGCCAGCTTGTTGAGATTGCCGCCGACAACACCGTGAAACCACTTTACGACGATAGCCAGACCAAAGTAATGAAGAACCATCACGGCGGCGTGGTGAAGGTCGGCGACCACGTGTATGGTCACTCCGACGGCGTCGGCTGGGTCTGCCAGGACTTCCGCACCGGCGAACAAGTATGGCGCGAGCGCGAAGCCCTGGAAAAAGGCGCCATCGCATACGCCGACGGCCGGCTCTACTGCCTCGGCGAAGACACCGGCGACGTGGCGCTAGTCGAGGCTTCGCCCGAAGGCTGGAAGGAAGTCGGCCGGTTCACTCTTGCCCCGCAGACCGAGCAACGCGCCCCGCGCGGAAAGGTCTGGACGCACCCCGTCATCGTCAACGGCAAGCTCTATCTGCGCGATCAAGAACTGTTGTTCTGCTTCGACGTGAAGGAATAGGTCCGCCGCCAAACTTATTTACCTGGCTCTGACCGCACACTACAATATATGTAAGCACCGCTGCCCCTTCATCCCACGGGCGTGAATTACCTTGAAGACTCAGGTGGCCAATGACAATCGATGAACTACGCCGGCAGTTGGCGACCACGCAATGGCCCGTTACGTTGCGAATTGACGGCAAGGATATCAAAGTCGGTTCGGCCGACGAGTTGATGGCTCCCCCTGCGGGAAATCTGATTTGTGTTTACGAAGGAGGCGCGTTCGAGGTGATTGACTGTCACCACATCGCCACGCTTCAGCGGGCAAAAACGCCTCGACGGCAGACGGGTTAGACCGAGAACCGCCAAAGCCACCCCGTCGCGACGCCCACACTAAAGGCGAAGCAGACCGCGCGCCACTTTCGAGCCGCTCTGGGTTCAACCTCGGTAAATACGATCGCCTTCGGATCCACATCGAGCCGCGCTCGTACTTCCTCGCAGACCGCAACATTAGGTATTTCAATCCAGCACATCAGGTCCTCGCTCCGTCAGCGGCGACTCATTGGTCGGCTGCCGCATAAAATTGACGGTGCGGATTAGACACGCCTTCCTGCCGGCCGGTTCACTCCCGGCGGGATAAACTTTGATCCCACCCCGCGGGCAACAACCCGTCGAGTCTTCTGGCCCAGGATCATCCCCACCGCTGCAGCGAAAACGATGAGCGGCAGCGTCGCCGGCTCGGGCACCGCATCGGCACTGGCAGAGCCAGTGGCTCCCGTGGCGCCGAAGTTCTGCTTCCACACGCCATAGTCGGCCGGCGTGAACTCTCCGCCGAGGCCGTCGCGCCACACCGTGTAGTCGGCGGCGTCCACGATGCCGTTGCCGTTGTAGTCGCCCGGCAATCCCGCTCGGCTCACCACGAGCTGAACGTTCGTCTGGTTGTAGTGTACTTCCCACTGCAGATTGGACCCCAGCGTCGCCGCGGTGTCGTCGATCGTGCTGAACTCACCATGGATCGCCGCGGCGGCGAGGATGATAAAGGTGTCGTTTACCATCGGCTGGAAGCCGTCGAGCAGTGAGAGTGCCAGCACGCCATCGAGAGTGGCAATGCCAGTAAGGGTCATGCGGTCGTACTGATCGGCGGCGGTGCTGGCGAGCTCAACCTCCCAAGATCCAGACGCTGTTTGGTTATACTCGAATCCCTGCGTTTGTCCGGGCGAGGAACCTAGCCGGAGCGTGCCGCGGTTTTCGATCAGCACGTCAACGTCCGCGCCGTCAAGCAGTTGGAGCGTGTTGCCCGCGGAGTTCACCAAGCCGCCGCTCCCAGAGAATTCCGCGCCGGACTCGATTCGCGTCAGCGGGTTTTCGAGCTTCAGATCGTCGGCCAGGGCGTTCTGGCTGGTGCTGGCGAAGACCAGTTGTCCCGCGCCCTCAAAAGTCGAATCGCCCGCAGCGGCCACGTTTAAAGCACCTCGAAGGTGCGTATCTGCCGTGGCGCGATACGTGCCGGCGGCCAAGTTCAACGTCGAGCTTGGCTGAAAATCGAGGCTAAACCCGTTGGCAAACAGTTCCTGCCCGGCGCCGACGCTGGCAATTGCGTGAAAGGGGTAGGCAGCGTCGTCGCGAATCTCCAGGCTTCCCGTATCAGCGTGAAGCGCGCCGGCGTCTATGAAACCGTCCCACTCGATGTCGTTGAACGCGTTTTCGACGATCAGCGTGCCGCCATCGGCGTCGATGCGAGTCTCGTTGGCGACGGGGGCAAAGATTGAGCCGTGCCCGCGGATGCCGTTCACGCCATCGTTGATGATCGTCGCGCCACGGATTTCACCCCCGTTGAGCGTTACATTCTGGGCGATGTTCGTATGCCAGGTACGGGGAATGAAAAGCTGCGAGCCGGCTTGGTCGACGCCAATCGTGTGAACAGGAGACTGCGAGCTGGCGTCGATGGTCCCATTGACCGTGAGCGTGCCGTTTTGTGCGATAAGCTGCGAGTTGGACAGCATCGCAACGGATGTGTTGATCGTGCCGTGGCCGACGAGTGCGACTCCGGCGTTCAATCGCAAATCGCCAGCGCCGATAATCGTTCCCCCAGTTAACGTGTTGGGATCCGCGAGCGATCCGCCTTGCAAGCGAAGTTCGCTCGCAAAGTTAGTGATGTTTACTGTCCCACCAATATCTATGCGAGCGGAGAGCATCACTTGGCTTGTCACATTCACGGTGCCGTCGAGATTTATGTCAGCACCGCGTATCAAATTGTGATTTGCCGGGACACCGCTGTTTCCAATCAGGTTGATGACGCCATCGGAGCGAAGCGTCCATTCATCCGTTGGATCGTCGAGATTCACGGTCAGCGATCCCACCAGTCCGCCCAGATTGCTTTCAATTGTCATTTCACTGACGCTTGAGCCGTTAAGCCCTTTTGTCGAGCCATAACTGGCCAATGTCGCGGCGTTGATGGTCACCGGTGAAAGGATGCTCGTATCATTTGCAAACATAACGGCCATGCTCGAGTTGTCGAGATCAACCGTGCCGCCCACCATGTTGATGGTGATCTTCTCGTCCGCCGATGCGAGAGTTGCGTCGAACGTATTGTTGCCGGCCATGATCCAGGTGCCACTGCCAGAATACTCGGACCCGATGCTGTCCTCGGCAAAGAGCAGCGATCCCGTTTGCAGGGTCGCGCCGGCGGCAATGTTCACATCGGCATCGCTGTGGAAGGTGATCGGCGCGGAAATGATCGACGTGCCCATTCCGGTCACATTGAGACGCGCGTCGAGCGTGCCGCTACCGTCGCCGATGTCGATCGCATCTCCCGAAAGCACGGCCGTGTCACCGGGCGTGCTATCGATGTTCAGCGTTCCATCCATCGTCCAGCGGCCATCGGCGACCTGCACATCGATGTCGCCGGAGTTCATGGTCACAATGCCGTGATGCGTGTCGGCGCCCGGTGTGAAGCTGTTGACGTTGACCAAGAGTTTTCCTCCGCTTTCCACGACCGTCACGCCGCTATCCCAGACGAAGGTCGAGACATTGATCGCGGAGTCGCCAGTGACGATTAAACCATCGTGCGTCAGGTTGGCGCCGCCGGCGATTTGATTAATGTCTCCGCCGGCAAGCGTCGTGGGCGCAGTGATGGCGAGGTACCCGGCGGCGTCTTCGATCTCGATCACGCCGCCCGTCTGCACGGTGACGGGCGTATCGATCGTGGCGGATGAGCCGAACGCGTTGATCACTCCACCATTGGCCACCACCAAGCTCGATCCGCTGGCGATCTTCGCCGCGCCCGTAAGATTGATCACGCCGCCACTGCCGAGCGACCACGAGCCGTCGGCGACGGTGACGTCAAGCGTGCCACCGTTGACGTTAATGGTATTGGAGTTGAACGTATCGTCGCTCCGGTCGACGTTGTCCACATCGACCGTGAACGTCACGCCCGAATTGATTGTGGTGCTTGATTGGTCCCAATCATAGACATCGACCGCGATCGTAGTGTTGGCCGTCACGGTGGCATTGCCTTCTTGTTCCAGGATCCCGCTGCCAGTGACATTGGACCCGGCCCATTCGACCGCCCCGATCAGCTCAAGCTCACCCTCAATGAACAGATTGCCGCTGTCCCAGAGCGTCGCGGCATTCACATCGCCATTGGATCCGGCAAGTGCCCGAAAGGCCCCGCCTGTCTGCACGAAGCGGTCGCCGCTCAATAGGCCGAGGGCAGGGCCTTCAAACGAGATGAGGCCGCCGGTCTGGTGCCAGTCGTTGTTGTCGCCCTGCACGTTGAGTATGCCGCCGACGATGTGCAGATCGCCGCTGAAGACGCTCGCGGCGGCGGCCGTGATATTCGCCGTGAGCTGTCCGCCGACGTTGATGGTGATGTCGTTGTTCGTGCCGCCGTTGTTGTCCCAGTCCCAGTTGGTGTCGCTGACCGTGACGACGGCGTTGAATTCGTAATCGGTGTCGGAACTGGTGAGCATGTCGACACTTGAGCCGATCGTGGCGGTATCATTGAACACGATCAGGCCGCGATTGTTGATAACGCCGTCGTTGGCAATTAGGGGCGCATCGAAAACCAATGTGCCATCGGAATCGACGACTTCGATCAGTGAGCCGGAACTCGACATGGTAATTGTGTTGCCCTTGAGATATGCGACGCCCGCCGCTACGGCGGGAATAAACGGCGGAAGCTCGGGCTCGAAGCCGTTGTCGATCGTGATCGTGCCGCTAGCTAAGACCCAATCCTGCCTGTGATCGAACGTCGAGTTTTGCTTGAGATTTACTATCCCATCGAAACTGTCGTGTGGAACGGAAAGATTGATGAATGTCTGCTCTCGGAGGACGTTGATCATGCCCGTTTCGGCACTGCCATCCAGGTCCACCGTCGTGATGCCGACAGAACCGATGCTCAGAGTCTCGGCGGTAACGAACGCGTTGCCGAAGCTGCCGGCAGTGATCGTACCATTGTTGTCGAGACCGATGCCCGCGACCGTTGGAATGTAAAAGAGGGCGAGATAACCGTTGCCGAATAGAGTTCCCCCCTGCGCGATGGTCACTTGATCGCCGCCCGAGTTGAGCGCCGCAACGTTATTCGCCATGCGCAGCGTGGCGCCATTCCCGATGGTGATGTCGCCCGCATCGAGCACCGGCAACGGCGGGAATGGGCTGAGCAAATTGTTCGTATGGAGCTGCAGGACGGTGCCGCTTCCCGTAAGAGACACCGGTCCGATTACGGTAAGCTGCTGCTGGGCGGTCGCCAGGTTGGTCCCGCCCGACATCGTCAGGCCTAACACTTCGTTGTCAATCGTCATCGTGACCGTGTTGGCGGTGTTGAAAATCGCCGTGTCATCGGCATCCGGCTCGTCGGCCGGATTCCATTTTGCGGAGCTGGTGTCCCAGGCGGCGTTGCCTCCAATCCAAGTACGGTTCGCGGCGAGAACTCCGCCCGGATTGGTAAGCGTAGCGGCCACGAGGGCGCCGCACGCCGCGGCAATCAGAGTTGTATTCCAGATTGCGCCGTGAAACCGAACGCATGCAACGCAGTCGTGGCGAATAGACATGTTGAGGTTACTCCCTTAATCGGAGAAGCGACCAGAAAAGCCGTTGACACGCATTATCCGTCGTTCCTTTCACTGCGATCAAGATATCACGCCGTTCGCCTGGGGAGGCGAAGGCCCCGCGCATTTAGTAGCGGCTGCCAAGAACGTGGAGATTTTGGTGATTCCAACCGTTCGGCCGTTGGGCCATAATTAGTGCAAAGTGAACACTCTGCAGGAGCGGAACAACCCTCCTAAATAGGAGTGGTGGGATCGACGGCAGCATCATACGAGGTACGTCATGGCCCAATCAGAGCGACTGCGGCTGTCCGAAGTGCGGGCGGTATTTCGACTAATCGGAGAGTGCCGCGAGCTGGGGATCGATTCCAACCTCTGGCGACGGCACATGCTCACCGAGCTGTTACGGCTCACCGGCGGCCAGGTCGCCATGGGCGGGCCGACCGGCATGCACGATAACTTTGCAAGTGCTCAGCCGTTGCCGGTGCTCGATGTCGGCTGGGACGGCCCGCGCGAGCGAGGAATCTTCCGGCAGTACATGCGCGACTGGATGCATTTAAGTGATCCGGCGATCACGCGTTTTGGTTCTCAACTGGCAACTCTTCCTGCTGGCGTGAAATCGCTTACCCGCAGCCGGCGGCAGCTTGCCGACGATCGAGCATGGTATGCAAGCGCCGCGTTTTGCGAGTACCTTCGCCCCTCCGGCGTAGACGACGGGCTGATGTCGGTTGTATTAGTAGCCGACGGGCAGGCGCACGCGATCGCGCTGTTTCGGCCGCCCGGCGAACGACGATTCACCGCGCGCGACCGCCGACTGTTGCATCTGTTTCATACTGAACTTGCGCAGCACCTTGCAACCGACTTGGCGCCGCCTGGTTGCGATCCAGTCTCCCGTCTTTCGCCGCGCCTGCGCGAAGTGCTTGCAGGTCTGTTGGAAGGCGACTCAGAGCAGCAAGTCGCGTTGCGGCTCGGTCTCACGCGCGACACGACGCACCAATACGTCAAGGCCGTCTATCGCCACCTCGCCGTCAACAGCCGTGCTGAGCTGATGGCACGATTCGTCGGCTTTCCGCTCGATGTTATGGCGAACTCGTAGCGCCCGTGCCATTGTCTTCTTGCAATTGGGGGGACAGCACCAGCCGCACGGGCGTCCCCAGCGCCGGCACCCGTTCGGTGAACGCCTCAAACAGCAGCCCCGCCGCCGCTTGCGAGCTTTCCACCGGCAGATCGAGCGTCGCCGAGCCGAAATTCGAGACGCAGATCAAGTCGCCCGACTCAGCGAGGTAGTGCTGCTTGCCGGTCTCTTCTTCCACGTAAAACCCGCTGCCCGCGAAGACCCACGGCACATCCAGTTCCTTTCCCGTGCGAACGTTGCGCACCCACTCGCGGGCGTTGGCGGAATGCCATTTGTCCTCGGGGTCTTTCCATTCAATCGTGATGTCGATCTCCGTGCCGGTCGGCGGTTTGTACTCGGGGTCATACGACAC
Source organism: Pirellulales bacterium (assembly GCA_040901765.1). Taxonomy (GTDB): domain Bacteria; phylum Planctomycetota; class Planctomycetia; order Pirellulales; family Lacipirellulaceae; genus JBBDYG01. Next base: position 117,973 of record JBBDYG010000063.1, on the reverse strand, counting down.
CGGCGTGCCCGGCACCGCGCCGACGGCCAGCAGCGCGGCATGAACGGTGGCCGCCAGGGAGTTCACCGCGACGACCGATTCATGTTCCTTCGTGCCCTTGGGGCAAGCGAACATTTCCAGCATCCCGCGCCGTAGCGCGACCTGCCCGCCGACGTAAACCTTTTTCTCTTCGCGGTTGATCCACACCTCTTCCGTGGGGATCAGCCGCGTCGCATTCTCCGGCGCCGGCAGCGGCACCGGCTCGATTAATTTCGGCTCCTCCGCTTCGACGGGCTGCTCGGGTTCCGCGCTCGGCTCGGGTGGATCAATCGCTTCGTCCTCCGGCGTCGCATCGCTTACGCCCAATTCCTCCGCTTGCGTCTTCGCGGGAATCGCCGCCGGCGATTGCACAACTTCGGAAGACTCTTCCACCTTCGCCGGCTCGGGAGGCAACGGCTTCGCGACGGCAGGTCTCTCTGCAACCTCGGGCGTGGAATCCCCGCAACCGTTGACGCTGGCGATAACGGCCAGAAAACAAGCCGCCCTAAGCGATGCAACTCCCCGGAAACTCGGGCGTCTAGGACAACCTTGCGGCCGACGGTAAGATGCCATTCCCTTCATGGTACCCCCGAATCAAGCTGAGTGATGGAGACACGGCTCGCAGGCCGGCACCAAATGCCGGACCGGATGAGCAACAGCATCAACGATGTCCACTATTATTATCCGTAACGGCGACTTGGCGATAGAACAGAACTCTAAAGTGAAGCGTTCCGCTGCACGTCCAGCGGCGGCCAACGTACCGTTGGTGGAGCGGACCGCTGACGAAATCTGGCGTCGATCCGCGCCAGCCAAGCTACACCGCGCGTGGAAGCGCGACCCGCTGGGCGACGGTTGGCTCGCCTGGACCGAATTCCTGGCGCGTCGCAAGACACCCGCGCCGGTGGCGACCTTGTGCCACGACCTCCAGCCGCTGGTCTGGGGGCTTGCACCGAATGACCCTACCGGCGGCTTCGCGGAATGGCGCCAGTCGCTCCAGGATTGCCTCGCCGTCAAGAAACCCGCCGCACTAGTACACGAGCGCGTCACAGGCTGGCTCGACTTCGCCAACTCGCACGAAGTCGATGTCGGCTTCGCGCTGGAATGCCTCTGTTGGGCACACTTACTGCCAAAACTCACAGAGCTGCTCGAAGCGGGAATTTGGTGGCGGCTCGTCGAGCAGCTTGCGAGCATCGCCGCGGAAGCCCGCGACCAGCAACCATCTGAACAACCAGAGAATGTTTTGCGATCGCACTTGCTGACAGGTGAATTGCCACTGGCGCTGGCGTATCTGTTCCCTGAAGTGCGACCGCTCGCGGCGCTGCGCAAGCCGGCTCTCAAAGTGCTCGGTCACGGGCTGGAGGCGCTCACCGATGGCGAAGGCCTACCCGCCGGTTGGACGTGGCCCGCGCTGCCGCTGCTCGCCGCTTGCTGGACGCGCTCGCGCGCAATCGGCGAGAAGCTGAAAGGGGGCTGCTGGAACAAACAGGCGGAGCTTCAGTTCGAGTGGTTCGTGCGCCAAGCGCTGCGTCTTACGCGCAGCGACGGATCGCTCGCACTGAGCGATGCCCCACGCGAAGCATGGTCCCCGGCGATGCTCACAACAATGTTACGCCTGGCCGGCGACGTTTCGGATCGCGCTGCCGCGTCTCAACGCAAGATCGGCGATGCTTCATCGGCGAAGCGCTTCAGCGCGAAGCCGCCCGAGCCGGCGGTGAATTCCGAGTGGAGCGGCATCACCGTGCTCGCCGCGGGTTGGGACCGCACTTCGCCGCGCGTCACCGTCAGCTACCAAGGCGCTCAGCTTCGCATCGAAGTCGAAGCGTCCGGCCAACTCCTCTTCTCGGGCGTCTGGGAAACCACCGCTTTAGTGGATGACCAGCCGCTGGCACCCGCAGGCAACTGGGAAGAACTGTGCTGGTACACAGACAAGGATTGCCACTATTTGGAACTGGCCATCGACCTCGCAGGCGGCGCGCGGCTCGAACGCCAAATCGTCCTGCCGCGACATGATCAAGCGCTCTACCTTGCCGACATTCTGCTGTCGCGCCGCGGCGAGCCGGTTCCGCTGCAGCTAATTTCGCAACTTCCGCTCGCCGCCGGTATTGCCATTCGAGACGAGCTTGATACCCGCGATGCCCTGGTCGTCGGCAAGAAGCCGCTCGCCGCCGTAATGCCCCTGGCGCTTCCCGAGTGGCGCACCGATCCGCGCGTTGGCGAGATGCACGTCCGCGCGATGAAGCTCACGCTCGACCAGAAACGCCGCGGCGTTAACCTTTGCGCGCCGCTCTGGTTCGACCTTTCCCCGAAACGAATCAAGGCAGACCGCACCTGGCGGCAGTTAACAGTTGGCGAATCGCTCAAGCTGATCGGTCCCGACGTGGCGGTCGCCTACCGCATCCAGTCCGGCAAAGATCAATGGTTCGTCTACCGCTCGCTCGGCCCGTGCGCCAACCGCACCGCGCTGGGCCAAAACATCTCCCAAGAATGTCTCATCGGCCGCTTCCAAAAAGACGGCGCCGTCAAAGAATATTTTGAGATCGAAGCGTGAAACGGAATTCAATTGAAACCGCTAAGGATCGCTAATTGGCGCTAATGAGGAAAGAAGTGAACCACTAAGGCACAAAGGACACAAAGAACAGCTTGCGGTGCGAAGCATTTGGTTGCATTGGAGCACTCTACCTTCGTCGTGCTCGTCGTGCCGTCGTGGTTAATATTCGTTTTTATTAGCGCCCATTAGCGTCAATCAGCGGTTGCAATTCTTCTTCCGTGTTTCATCCGTGGCTAAAATGGACTGCCATGAACGATAACCACACCAAAATCGCCCATAACCTGCGGCTGGTGCGGGAGCGGATTGCGCGGGCGGCGGAGCAAGCCGGGCGGTCGCCGCGCGACATTACGCTGGTGGCCGTCACGAAGTATGTCGGTGCCGACGAAGCCCTCGCGCTCGCGGCGCTCGGCTGTCTCGACCTGGGTGAAAGCCGGCCGCAGGAACTCTGGCACAAGGCCGACGACCAACGCCTCGCGCCGGTCCACTGGCACCTGATCGGCCACCTGCAGCGGAACAAAGTCGCCCGCACCGTGCCGCTCGTGAAAATGATCCACTCGATCGACAGCGAGCGCCTCCTCGCCGCCGTCGATGAAGCCGCAGCCTTACGCTCCGAGCCGGTCCGCGCACTCCTGGAAATCAACACCTCCGGCGAAACCGCGAAGCATGGGCTAACGGCCGATGCCGCCCGGCAGCTTGTTGACGTTCTGTCGAAGTATCCTAACGTTATCGTCCAGGGCCTCATGACGATGGCCCCGCTCGAAGGAGGGGTTGCTGCCGCCGCTAAATCCTTTGCGGCGCTGCGCGACCTTCGCGACCAGTTGGCCCGCAGCGCTCCCGCCGGTGTCCATCTTACAGAACTGTCCATGGGAATGACCAGCGATTTCGAAGTAGCCATCCAAGAAGGTGCCACCATAGTCCGCATCGGCACCGCTCTCTGGGAAGGTGTGAAGACCGAGTGACCCATTGCGGTTAGAATGAGGAGAACCGCTAATAGACGCTAATGGAACGCTAATAATTAGTCTTCTTCATTAGCGCCTATTAGCGTCCATTAGCGGTTCCTTCTTAATGACAATAAACCAACGCAATCCCACCCGCGCTGTCCGCATCGGCACCGCCACGATTGGCGCTGGCCACAGGGTCGCGGTGCAGAGCATGACGGCGACCAGTACGCAGAACATCGACGCCACCGTCGCGCAGGCCAACGCGCTTCACGCCGTCGGAGCCGATGTAGTTCGCATCGCCGTCGACAGCACGAAGGACGCCGACGCGCTCGTCGAAATCCGCCGGCAAACCGTGGCCAATCTTGCGATCGACCTGCAAGAGAACTACCGCCTTGCCGAGCGTGTTGCGCCGCACGTCGACAAGCTTCGCTACAATCCCGGGCATCTCTATCATCACGAGAAGCACAAACCCTGGCAGGAGAAGGTGCAGTATCTGGTCGATATCGCTCGCGACAACGACTGCGCCATCCGCATCGGCGTTAACTGCGGCAGCGTCGATCCGGCCCAGAAGGAACAGTTCGGCGCGGACGACTCGATCTCGCCGATGCTCGCGAGCGCGCTGGACCATTGCCGGTTGCTCGACGAGCTGGACTTCACCCGCTACTGCGTGTCGCTCAAAGACAGCGACCCAGCGAAGGTGATCGAGGTGAACCGCCGCTTCGCCGAGTCCCGGCCCGACGTGCCGCTCCACCTCGGCGTCACCGAAGCGGGCCTGCCCCCCGAGGGGATCATCAAGACCCGCATCGCATTCGAGCAGCTTCTGAGCCGCGGCATCGGCGACACAATCCGCGTCTCGCTCACGGTTCCCAACGATCGCAAACCGGAAGAGATCGCCGCCGGCCGGCAGATTCTCGAAGACATCGCCGCCGGCCGCGTCCGCTCGGTCGTCGACTACGGCCTCAGCACGCTCAACATCATCAGTTGCCCCAGTTGCAGCCGCGTCGAGAACGAGGCGTTCGTCGAACTGGCCCAACAAGTGAAAGAGATGACCGCCTACGCTCGTGAACACAAGCTCACGATCGCCGTCATGGGCTGCCGCGTCAACGGCCCCGGCGAAACCGACGACGCCGACCTCGGCCTCTGGTGCGGCCCCAACTACGTCAACCTAAAACGCCGCAGCGAAGAGCTGGGGCAGTTTGCTTATGATGAGATTTTGGGGAGGCTGAGGGTGGAGTTGGACAAGTTGATTGAGCAGCGCGCGGAGTAAAGCCTATGTCCGTGCCGACGATTGAAGTCCTCGGGGTGTATCCGATCAAGGTTTGTGACGAGGTTCTGAAAGTGCAGACCAATATTTTGTACGGCTCACACCTTACGGGAAGTGACAGACAAGCTGCCGAAACCGAATGCCGGCTACAGTTGGGCTCTACTGTGCTGGTCGAGACTTTGGTTAGGAACCGTGATGGGAAGTTCAAAGCGGCGGATTTCGCACAGCCGCGGCCGGGTTTATCGTATGATAATTGGCAAGTCGCGTGGTGCGAAACTTATCTGTCGGTTGATGGCGAATATCGACTTGACGCTCAGTGGCCGCATCCGCCTGATGTTAAAGATTTCCGCGTCGCGTTCTTCATTCACTATTGGGATCCCAACCTGCCATTTATATCGAGCTACGGCGAGTTAAAGGCTCCCCCTGTGCAAAAGATGCCTGAAAGGCTAAAGAGGCTCGTACCATATGAGCCCGTGGATTAGCTCTCAGGGCCGAAAGAGCCGCACGATGAATGAAGACCGAGAACAACGACTCGCCCAAGAATGGTTCGACCGCAAGACGGCAATGATGGAGGAACGTCTTGGGAAAGAGCACGACACTGTGATGCACGCCATCATTCCTTATGCGATTGGTGGTGGGCTTGATCTCTATTATTTCCCCAATGGCATTCCGGGAACGGCAGTGGCGACGAAGGAGCTTTGCGAAATTCCTGGCGAGGGATCGACCAATTCTGTCTTTGAGTTGTACGAGTTGGTGATGTTTACGAAGCGTCCGTTGTCCCTCGATGATTCAGACGATGAATCGACGCCTTTCGGATGGGCACATTCCAATATCAGCGCAATTTTGGAATGCATTGCACCGTACAGCGCGCAGGCCACCCTCAATCCAAATGAAACGTGCGAATTCCCCAAAGACATGGAACGGGTTGGCGGAAAATGCCTCATCTTCGACGCTTACCGCCATACGTCCGATGAAACCGCCGAGTTTGGGCTGCTTGCGATCATCGAGATATTCCGTTCAGAGATGGACTTCGCACGCGAGAATGGTGGGGCGAAGCTGATCCAAAAGCTGAAGAAGGCGGGACACTACCCATACTCGGACCTGGACCGTAAACCTGTCGCATGAGCTCCGAGACGTTCGCACAATCTGAACGCCAACGGCGTTCCACCTCCCAGCTTAGGGTTACGAAGCTAGCTAGGTCCGCACCCGTAACTCACGGCACCCGCAACCAGTCTTCAATTGCGAGCCCGTTCACACGAGCGAATTCACCGGTGTTGTTCGTGACAAGTGTCAATCCGTGCAGCAAGCAGATCGCAGCGATCTGAAGATCGTACGGACCAATCGTTTGACCAATCGTTTCCAGCGAATGTCGAATATGTGCGAATATCGCTGCAGCAGCGTCGTCAAATGGAAAGGATTGAAAAGGCGCGAGCGTCGTAACCACTGCCGCAACGCGTTGGTCTCGATTGCCGTACTTTTCCGCTCCGTGCAACAGTTCGCTTCGAACGATGGAGCAGCTTACAACGTCGTGCGGTTGCAGACTCTCCAGACGCGACCGAATCGGGCTATCTGCATGCTTAAGATAGTGAATCCACGAATTGGTGTCGAGCAAGTATGGCATTACCAGACATCCCGCATGGGGAGATCACCCTGGGGCGGCCGCTCGAATTCCTCCCCAGCCAGTGCTCCAGCCGTCTGCTCGAAGTAGGCCACGGGCCACGATCGTTGCCCTTCGACCGACTCTTTCGATGGTGAAGCGGTATAAGTAAGAGGAATCACCTCCGCCCGAGTGCCGTCCGGCCAATCGACCGGCTGCATCAGTTCAAGCTGGCCATTGCGAAAAGTTGCTTGTACGGCGTGCATCGATAACCCAATTACGGCGAAAGTTGAACCCGTCCGATTCTGCTCTTCAGTATATAGCAATCCGTGGAAGGTCGAACAGGCCGTCGCTTCCGACCGGCTACCCCACGCAGGCGAGTTTCTCCGAAACTCGCGAATCAAGTTTCGGAGAAACTTGGCTACGTGGGCACCGGCACGCCCGTGCCGGAACCACTAACCGTTCCGCGCAATAGCACACGCTTCACTCCACCCGCACCTGAATCTCCCCTTCCACCTGTTCGATCACCAGCGTCTCGCCGTTCTTCGGCTCGAACTTCCGAGCATCTTCCTGATCGGACGCGAGTACGAGTGTCGTGGGCCTGCAGCGCTGGTGGGTGCGAACATATCGCGGACCCAACGGAAACTTGCGGTCGTCAATCTCGTACGTCAGCTCCTGACCCGATCGGTTGACCACGCGGAATTCGATCCGCTGCGACTCGGGGCGGCCGAACATCTGCACCGCGAAGTAGTAGCCCGATTCGCCGCTTTGCGCCACGGCGACGCCCGTCTGGGTCACGTCCGGGTCAAGCATATTCTCGCGATGCTTGGGCGATTCTTTCCAGCCGGTTACGAAGCGTTGCGCGAGTTCCTGCGGTCCGTATCCAAGGGAGCTGTACGCATACGCAATGTTCTCCGCGACGATGCAGTAATCGTAGCCATGCTGTTTGGCGCGCTCCGAAGGGCGTTTGCCGTCGGCCGTGTGGCCGTAGGTGTGAGTCCGCGCCATGTATTTGGCGAAATACTTTGCCGCCGCTTGCAAGTTCGGATCGACTTCCACTGGTGACAAGCCCTGCTGCTCGCGAAATTGATTCGTCGCGGCGACGATTTGTTCCGATGCATCGGGCATCGGCGTCGCCGGCGACTCGGAGACGCCGGCTTCGGTCGTCATTTTCTCAACATCGGTATCCTCGCGCGTCTGCGCTCGCGCGTTCGAGGAGAAACCAAACCACGACACCGTGATTATGAAACAGGCAATCAAGCGTAATTCAGCGTTCATCGAATCCTCCGTGGCGTGCGAGAATGAGGATGCCATTCCGGCAAAGCGGAGCCACCGAAAGGGCAATTACCGCGCCAGTTGGATTACGTCGCAGCGTTGGCTGAGCCGTTCCCGGAGCGACATACGATGCTTAGGCGAATCCTTGGAGCGTGCTTTTGATCGTTGCTCGCTCTGGCGGTTGCCCGCAGTTTCCGGCCTCTTGCGTTCGCTTTATCACCCCGCCGCAAGTGATAAAGTGACCAACCTTCGAGATAAACGGGGTATCCGAACTTCAGATGATCACGTAGGCGAGTTTCTCCGCAACTCGCGAATCCAAGTTTCGAAGAAACTTGCCGATCAAATTTTCAGGTACCCGCATGTCTCCATCAGTCTTACTGCCGACGTTGCCATCCCCCGGGAAGTGGCAATGTGGCAGTGTGTTATGAATCAAGGCCTTTTTGAACGTGACATGGCAGACCCTGACCGGCACGCCACCCCCGTTCACGGAATCCTGTCGGACTTGCGGAACTCCGACTTGTGTCGTTCGACAGTTCACTTTGTGCCAGCGCGCGCATGTGGCACAAACGCACTTTTCCCGAACAAAACTGCAAAACACAACCGGCGCGTGGCACAAAGTAGTGCGACAAAATGAGTAGGAAGCAGTTAGTGGCCAGTGGGCAGGGAAACTGCATTCTCCTGATCCCCCTTCAGTACGTCAGCCCCATGCGGACCATCAGCGTGTCGTCGATTTCGATGTCCCCGACGGTGCTTTCATACTCAAGCTCGCGGTTGAAGACGTAGCCGACCTCGAACGTGCGCGACAGGCCGCCGACGATCTTGCGTTCGTAGCCGAGCACGATCCGCCAATCGCTGTAGGAGAGCACATCCCTGGTGCCGTTGGTGCGTTCGACGGCCCAGCGGCCGCCGGAGAATTCGCCCATCATATAGACCCACTGCTCGTCGAGGCCCGGGGATGCCGAACTAGCGAGCCGCCAGGCGAGCCGCGGCCGCGGAAACACAAGCTCCGCTTTGAAATCGCCTACGTCGTATGCCGCGCCCGCGATCGGCAACACTGCATAGCCGGCGGCGTTCACATAGGCGGCACCAAGAATCCACTTCCACTCGGGCGACGATTCGTAGATCATCATGGCCCGGCCGCTAAGGCGAAACGCGTCCCCCGCATCGAAGCTATAGTCGTCGGCGTAATAGCCCGGCGTGATCGCGCCCTCGAAGATCCAGCAATCGTTGAGACGCCGGAAGTGGCGGAACTCGATCTGCGCATCGTGCAACCGCGGCGGAACATCGACCATCGTTGGGCCGTCGGTGTAGTGAATCTGGTATTGCGGCGTGATGACGAGCGGCGTCTCGCGCGTGAAGAGCGGCAAACCCAGCACGACGTTCGCTTTGAGATCGGTAAAGCCGAGCGAATCGCTCTCAAACCGCGGCAACCAAGCCGCCTGCAGGTTGATCTTCTGAAACACGCCGTCGCGCGTCCCCGGCGGCAGAAGCGACTTGCCGCCAGCAGCACTATCCGTTTCCACGCCGTAAGGATCGGAGGTTGGAAGGCCCGGCGAATCGACAGGCGTGAAAGCTGGATCGTAGTACTGCTGCGGCCCAAGCACGGGCGACTCGAACATCGGCGCCGGCGGCTCCGTCCATATATCGCCCTCGATCGGCGGCTTCGGTTCCATTGTCGGCTGAAAAGGCACCGACTCCGCGACCGGATACCCGCCCCACGGCGCTACCGGCGCGCCCTGCGGAAGGTAAACGCTTTGCGCCGACGCGCTGACGGCGCAGAGCAGCAGCGCAGCCGTGGCGGCGAGGCGAATCGAGTTATGAACCTTGAGTTTCAATGCGAATCTTTCGTGTACGCGCTCCGCTCCGAAGACGGAGCTTGCCCGCCGTGGCGGGCGTCGCGGCTAACAAAACTGTTCACTGCCCTCTGCCTACTGCCTGCTGCCCGCTTCTTCCTCAAAAATCGACGCCGGTGCGGAGCATGTAAGTGTCATCGGGCTTAAACGCCGGGGCGCCGCTGTCGGCGAACACAATTTCGCGGTCCCACACGTAACCGACTTCAAAAAAGCCGTGGATCAACGTCTGCGTTTCCCATTCGAGACCGACGATCACGCGGATGTCGTTGTAGTCGACGCGATCGTTTACCGTGCCGCGATCGACCGTCCACGAATCGCCGCCGTATTCGCCGGAGACATACCACCACCACTGGCTGTTTCCAATGGTGGTGAACCGCCGCCGTGCCTTGGGGTTGGGGAACACGAGGTATAAATCCCAATCGGGATTCGGAATCCAGTGAACGCCGCCCACGGGAAGTATTTTGACGTCCACGCGGTCGAGATACACCGCGCCAGCGAGGACTTCAACCTGGGGATTAAGCCGCACTCGCCCCACACCGCGGCCGAGAAACCGCATCGAGTCGTCGGTCACGTGCTCGAAATCGGTCCACACGCCCGTGCGGAAACCAACGTCGGCACCGAACATCTCGCTGAACTGCGGGTACCAGGCGAGGTCGAGATAGGCATCGTACACGCGTGGCGGCATTGCCGGACTTTCAGGATCCTCGGGATCGCCCTCCGGCCCCGAAAGCCAGTTGAACGCAAATCCGGGCGTGATCAACAACGGCGTGTCGATATTCGCAAACACCGGAACCGCGAAGGTTGACGTCAGTTCGAGGGTGTCGATGCCAAACTCGTTTGGGGCATTCGAGCCGGCCACAAACGTGAATTCGGCCGACAGTTCTTGAATCAGCTTCTGAAACGTGACCACCGAACCATCGGGCTGCTGATAGCCCCACGAGCCGCTTTGAGCCTGCATGGGCCAATTGCCAGGCGCGGGATTGGGTTCTAGCGCCGGCGAATTGCCATACACCGACGGCGCGGGCGGCACGCCCGAATAGGGCTGCGGACTGTACGGCATACCGCCGAACGTCGTCCCCGGATACGGCCCAGCCGGCGGCGGAGCACCAAACCCAGGAGCCGTGGGGTACGGAGTAATCGGCACCGGTGCAACGGCCCCCGGATTGTACGGTACGGAATTGTAGGGCGCGGCTACTGGCGGCGCGGCGAACTGGCCTGCGCCGGTCGCATACGGGTCAAACGCCGGCGGCGGAGTCACCGGCGCGGCAACTCCCGGCGCAGCCGGCCAAGTCGATGGACCGCTGAACGTAGTCGGCGGCGGCCCGCCATAGACGCCCGGTCCGACTTGCGGAATCTGCACCCGTTGCGCGCCAGCCGGCCCGATATCGCACATTACCACCGCCAGCGCAGCGATAATTTGCATCCACGCACCGCGACCGGACTTCGCCGGCCAACGCCGTTTGCCGTTCGCTCGCTGTTCGCCAACCGGCCCCATGCCGCTACCTCCATGCGCAGACCTTGCGCGGTTGAACGTAACTAGCAGCGTCGCGGGGCGACGGTCAAGAGAAGCGGGGCAAGGGGAGGCGAAGGCTCTCAGCTATCGGCTATCAGCTATCAGCCAGAGTTTCTTTGTCTGGCCGAAAGCCGACAGCCAATAGCCGACAGCCGATTCAACGTTTCCGCTTCATGGCCCGCTGCAAGGCCATGCCCATGTCGGCGGGGCTTTCGGCGACTTCGATGCCAGCATCCACCAGCGCGGCGATTTTCTCTTCGGCGGTCCCCTTGCCGCCGGAAATAATCGCGCCGGCATGGCCCATCCGCTTGCCCGGCGGGGCGGTCCGGCCCGCGATGAACGCCGCCACCGGCTTGGTGATATGCTGTTTGATATAGGCCGCGGCCTCCTCTTCCGCCGTGCCGCCGATTTCGCCCATCATCATGATCGCTTCCGTCTTGCCGTCCGCTTCGTACAGCTTCAGCAAATCGATGAACGAGGTGCCGACGATTGGATCGCCACCCAGGCCCACACACGTTGATTGCCCGAGGCCAAGACTCGTAAGCTGCCACACCGCTTCATAGGTGAGCGTGCCGCTACGACTCATCACGCCAACGGGGCCGGGCGTGTGGATGTAACCCGGCATGATGCCAATTTTGCACTCGCCTGGCGTAATCACACCCGGGCAGTTGGGACCGATGAGATGAACGGAAGAATTTGGGATTTGGGATTTGGGATTTGGGATTTCAATGCTTTTTTCATTCCGCATTCCGCATTCCAAATTCCGCAATCGGTCATACACCCGCACCATGTCGAGCACGGGCACGCCCTCGGTGATCGCGACGACTGTCTTTATGCCCGCGTCGACCGCTTCGAGGATCGCATCGGCCGTGAATGCGGCGGGCACGAAGATCATCGTCGCGTCCGCGCCCTCCTTCTCGACGGCCTCCATCACCGTGTCGTACACCGGCAGGCCAAGGGCCGTCTGGCCCCCCTTCCCCGGCGTCACGCCGGCGACGAGCTTCGTGCCGTATTCGAGGCAATTCTTGCTGTGGAACTCCCCGGATTTGCCGGTGATGCCTTGGCAGATGACGCGGGTATTCTTGTTGACGAGTATGCTCATGGATGATGGGGGCGAAGTGTCGGAGTGTCGAAATGTTTAAATGCAAATAGGAAGTGGGGGCTTGCGAGATTATCCAAGGCGGGAAATTAAAGTCCCGATTCCGACCACCTCTTATCCCGCCGCGGCTACGACTTTCTTCGCCGCATCAGTCAGGCCCACGGCCGAAATAATGTCTACGCCACTACCAGCGAGAATCTTCCGGCCTTCTTCAACCTCCGTCCCTTCCAGCCGCACCACGAGCGGCACATTGAAACCAACTTGCTTGTACGCCGCCAAAATCGCATTGGCGATCGTCGTGCAGCGCATGATGCCGCCGAAGATGTTTACCAGCACGGCCTTCACGTTTTTATCGCCGAGCAGAATTCGGAAGGCCTCGGTGACTTGGCTCTCCTGCGCGCCGCCGCCGACGTCGAGGAAGTTGGCCGGCTCGCCGCCGTGGAGCTTGATGAGGTCCATCGTGCTCATCGCCAGGCCCGCGCCGTTCACCAAACAGCCGATGTTGCCATCGAGCTGCACATAGCTCAGCCCCGCCTGCGTGGCTCGCAGTTCCGCCGGGTCTTCTTCCGACGTGTCACGAAGTTCCGCGAGTTGCGGATGGCGGAACAAGGCGTTGTCGTCGAAGCTGATCTTTGCATCGAGCGCGAGTAGCTCTCCTTTGCCGGTCACCACCAGTGGATTGATCTCCGCAAGGCTGCAATCGAGATCGAAGAACAGCTTGCACAGGGTTCGCATAAACTTGTCAGCCGACTTGGTGCCCGCAGCGTCCAGCCCTAGTTTCTTCGCGAGCTTGCGGACCTGATACGCTTGTAAACCCGCATCGGGGTGAAACGCCTCTTTGAAGATCAACTCTGGCGTCTTCGCGGCGACCTCTTCGATGTTCACGCCCCCTTCGGTCGAGCACATCAGTACGGGCAGGCCGGAACCGCGATCGACCACGATGCCCAGGTACAATTCGCGAGCGATGTCGCAGCCTTCTTCGACGAGCACTTGGCGAACGACTTGGCCGTTCGGCCCGGTCTGGATCGTCACGAGTGGATTACCAAGCAGCTTTCCGGCGACCTGCTTCGCCTCGTTGGCGCTTTTCACAAGCTGCACACCTCGCTGCGTTGGGTCCGACTTCACCGTCCCCTTTCCGCGGCCGCCGGCGTGAATCTGAGCCTTGACGACCGCGAGCTTTCCGCCCAACTCGGCGAACGCCCCCGCGGCCTCGTCGGCCGTCCGGGCAACAATTCCACGCGGCACCGGCACTCCGGCCTCCCGCAACAGTTGCTTCGCTTGAAATTCGTGTATCTTCATGGTCGGAACTCCGACGAGGTAAAATATCTAACGGGGGAAAGCCCTGGAGTATAGCGCTCGCCCCGCGGCCTATCAACCGCCCAGGGACTTGGTTGGCAACACTTCACTTTTTGTGCCGTTTGCGGCGATCACTTATGCATTGCGTTCTCAGTGTTTTCTTGTCATTCCTGCTGATCGGCGCCGGTTTGGCGGCGCATGGTCGCGCAGAAGAAGTGGAAACCCTCGTCGGCACCACGATGGGTACGATCTACACGATCCGCCTCGCGGACGTGCCCGCCGGCACCATGGCCAAAACCATTCAGGAACGAATCGACGAGCGGCTGGCAGAATTTGACCTGGCGATGTCGACGTACAACCCCAAGTCAGAACTATCGCGATTCAATCTCTCAACATCGGATGACTGGTTTTGCATCTCACCCGATACGGCGAAGGTCGTCGCGTTCTCGCTTGCACTGGCCCAACAGACAGATGGAAAGTTCGATCCGACGGTTGGCCCGCTCGTTAATTTGTGGGGCTTTGGTCCCGCCAAAAAGGTCCGCCGCCCGCCGACCGATGAAGCGATTGTAGAAGCGCAAAAAGACGTCGGCTATCGGCATCTTGCCGTGCGGCTCGATCCGCCGGCGCTCAAAAAGAACATTCCGGGCCTATACGTCGATCTCTCGGCGGTGGCACCGGGCTATGGAGTCGATGTGATTGCCGAACTGCTCGAACGATCCGGAGTGATGGCCTTCATGATCGAAATCGGTGGCGAAGTTCGCATCCGCGGCCTTAAGCCCGATGGCTCGACCTGGAAAATTGGAATCGAGGATCCCGATCCGACCAAGACAGAACTCAAGTTGATCGTTCCGCTTGAAGATGAGTCTCTCGCGACTTCGGGCAGCTATCGCAATTTCTTTGAGTTTGAGGGACGCAAATACTCGCACACGATCGATCCATCGACCGGCAGACCGGTGGAGCATCAACTTGCGACGGTGACGGCGCGTGCCCCGACCTGCATGGAGGCCGACGCCTATGCAACGGCCGTGTCGGTGCTGGGGCCGGAGGCGGGATACGATTGGGCGGCAAAGCGCGGCCTAGCGGTATTGATGGTGGAGCGCGTCGAGGAAGCCTATCGCGATCGCGCAACGCCCGCATGGACCACCGCGCTCGCTAAGCCGTAAACGGTCGCCGCTTGCGGCTTAGCGACCGGCGGGGACCGCACGCGCCCTGCTTGCTTCCGGTTGCCACATGCTGAACGCCGGTTCGGAAAGACCATGCTGGCCACGCACCTCCAGTGCCTGTTCGGCCAGCGGCACAACGCGGTACGCTCGGCACAACGCGTCGAGCGTCATCTGCATCACCTCGTCCTTCTGCCCCCGCGACAGCGACATGCCGGGAAAGAACGCCAACTCGGGCACGTCCTCACAGCCCAAAAAATCGAGCGGATGCAGCAGCATCGAGGGGGCCACGCCCCGTAATTTGCATAGCGTCAGTGCCGTATGCAAATAGGTTTTACAGAGCGCCGCCGAAAACTGCCGTAAGTAGAGCAAATACGTCATGTGAAACGGCGCCCGCACAAGCGGTATCGTGGTGACCGGTATCTCCACCAGCGGCCCTGTGAGCGTTCGCAGCAAGTACGGTTTGAGCGGCCGCAGGCCGTCGCGCAGGCCGCCGAATAGTTCTTTCCGTTGCTCGCGCTCGCACTTGCTCAGAGTCGATTTTAGTATGCAGTAGAGCCGTGCCACGGGACCGAGAAAGGTGGGAAACGTCGACGCATCGTACAAATACCCTCGGCGGGCAAGGAATTCGAGCGTCAAAGGTGACCAACTAAAACCGGGTCCGCGAAAACCGCGCGGTGGGTCGCCCGTAATTTGTTCCAGAATCTCTTCGGCGTCGATGATTTCGCGCTCGATTCGCTCCTGCGGAAGCGTGTGAAGCCAAGGGTAATGGTTTTGCGTATGATTCCCGATCTCATGCCCCGCGGCGACGACCGATTCGATCGCTTCGCGATTCTCGACCCGCGCGGCGTCTTGCCCGACGACAAACGCGGTGATCGTGAGCCGGTGCGCCGCAAGCGTGTCGAGAATCCGCGGCACGACCAGAGGCAAGTAACTCGGATACGTCGTCCAGTTCTTGTTGCCATGAGTGCGCAGGTACGCCCACTTGTTATCGAGATCGAGGGACAAACTGGCGAGTGGCTTGTTCATATGGATTTAACCGCTAAATAGCCCGGCCATCTTGGCCGGCGAGCACTGGCTCCGTCAGTTCCGTGGCCGACCGACCCAGGATGGGTCGGCTATGTAGGGCCGGTTTCAACACGCCTTCAATCGCTTCTTCGGCAATCTGAATCGTTTCGTTTACGTTCAGGTTCCCCTTGAGGATATGCGCCGAGTTCACCGCATAGACCCCAGGAATCGAGGTCGCCAGCGGTGGCAATCGCTCGGAGTAGCGGACCGTCGGTAACGCCATCACATGCTTCGCCCGCGAAACGCGAAACGCCACCACATCATCGCGCGAGAAATGCGGATACATCTTCTCGAGCGTGCAAAAGTACCGCTCGCGCAGCTCATCGTCCGTGAGCTTGAACACCGGATCGTCGCCCGCGGCGTACTTTGGCAAGTACACCAGGGCGTGTCCCCCCAGTTCCTGCGAATCGACAATCGTGGTCATCTCGATCACGGCCGTCAGCGGTACCCATTCGTCGGTGATGTTGGTGACGTAGTACGGCGATAACGGATTCTTCAACAGCAATGAAGCGCACACAATGCCAAGATATTCGATCCCCTCGAAGCGCTCTCGCTCGTGGTCGGTAAGATCGGGACAGGCGCGCGAAATGATCGGCGAAGGAACCGTAAAGACGACGCGATCAAACTCCGCCGATTGGGCCTCGCCGTACTCGACGCGAACTGAGCCGTCGTGGTTTGATCGCACCTCGCGCACCGGGGCGCCGCGCTCGATTTCAACGCCTTCCGCTTCGAGCACCTGCGCAAATCGTTCCAGAATGCGGGCGTAGCCGCCGGGGACGTAGCCGAACATTTCCTTCTTGAGTCCCGACCGCCGCGCGGCGTACATACGATTGGTATGTGCCCAGATGAAGGCGGCCGAAGTTTTCTTGTACATGTCGCCCAACTTCGCCCGCAACAGCGGGAGCCAAATTTTTTCAAACGTCCCTTTGCCCGACCAGCGGCGAAGCCATTTGGCAACGGTCAGCTTTTCGAGCCGCTTCCAATTTTTAATCTTCGACGCATAAAAGATTGTGCCACCTAGCCGCAGTTTTTCGATCCAAGTCAACGGCGGGAACTTGAGGAACTCGAGCGTGTTGGACATTGAGTGAAGCTTGCCGTCCGTGAAGAAACCGGTTTTGGTTTCAATCCACTTCATCTCGTGCTCCAGGCCGATCTCCGCAAGGAGCGCCCGCAAGTGCGTGTCGGACAGCAGCGTGACGTGATAATGCCGGTCCCAAACGGCATCGCCCAGGCTCCACGCGCTCGCCAAGCCGCCGAGTTGCGGCGCGGCCTCTAACAGCGTGACCCGCTGCCCACGCTGCGCCAGTCGATGCGCGAGCGTCATCCCGAGCATCCCGCCGCCGATTACGGCCCATCGTGAGGGTTGAGAATTCATGGGAGGATCGAGGATGCAGGGGTCAGGGAAATGCGAAGATACGGGTGGTTTACATTCTCTTTCAATCTTCTTCGCGACCTTTGCGAGCTTCTGTTCAGTTCTCCGTAGCTTCGTGTGCTTATGTTCGCACGAATCGTCGCCGGACCATGAGTGCGAGCGTTTGCCAAATGGTGCTGGCGACGCGCATCTTGCTGACGCCGCCTTTTTGGTCGTATCGCAAAATGAGCGGCACTTCGCCCATGATCAAGTCGTAGCGCCGCAGTTTGAGCAGCACGTCGACCATACACGAGAAACCCTTCTCGCTCACGAAATCATCGCCGTAGTCCGCCATCGCTTGCCGCAGCACGTTCTCACGGTAAGCTCGAAAACCGCAGGTATAATCACGCACGCCCGTGATGGGAAATACGAGCCGGAACAGCCCCCGCGCGCCGAGGCTGAGCAGATTACGGTGCCACGGCACGCCCACGACCCGCGCGCCGGGTTGATAACGCGAGGCAATCACCACATCGTGCCCTTCGCGGACCATGCCGAGCATCCGATGCATGAGCGCGGGCGGATGGGTATTGTCGGCATCCATCAATACAATCACATCGCCCGGCGCACTTTGCGCGAGCGCCGCGCGAAAACCGGTGCGAATCGCCGCGGCAAGGCCCTGGTTTACCACGTGCTCGACGAGCACAACCGGCATGTGGAACGACGCTTGGCTTGCCAAGAGCGCCGTGTCATCGCGGCTGCCGTCATCGACAACGATCACCGAATACGCGATTTCGGACCGGTCGAGTGCGGCATGAATCGCCGCCAACAACGGCGGCAATGCCTCCGCTTCGTTGTAGGCGGGCAGCACAATATGCACCGCTTGCTGCGTCGTGGCCGTCTCGGCGATGAGGTCGGCAATCGACGCCTCGGCGCGTTGCGCGTTCATTTCAACCATAACGCATCTCCTCAAGTGGAGCCTGGGCGCTCTCGGGGTCGATGGCATAGATGCCCAGCGCTTGCAAAGCGAAAAGTCCCAAATACAGTGGATTCACCAGCAGGTAGCGTCGCCACAGGCGGCGCGGCTCGTGAGCGAGGCGAAACGCCCATTCGAGACCCCACCGCTGCATCAGCGGCGGCGCTTGGGGCAGGTGTCCCGCGTGGAAATTCAGCGCCGCGCCGACCGCCAACACCGGCATCGAAAGCGCGTCGCGCATTTCGTAGACGAACACTTCCTGCTTCGGACAGCCCAGGCCAACAAGCAGAATCTTGGCCCCGCTGGCCTTTATTTGATCGACCAATGCGGATTGTTCTTCGGGAGTAATTGATTCGTATCGCGCGGGTCGGCAACCAGCGATCTTGAGTAATGGAAGTTTCTCCGTAAGCTGTGTCACGAGATCGTTGAGCAGCGAGTCGTCCCCGCCGAGAA
Organism: Pirellulales bacterium; assembly: GCA_040901765.1. Classification (GTDB taxonomy): domain Bacteria; phylum Planctomycetota; class Planctomycetia; order Pirellulales; family Lacipirellulaceae; genus JBBDYG01. The sequence continues at coordinate 99,564 of JBBDYG010000063.1, read as the reverse complement.
TGAAAATCGGCATCCCATCTTCAGCCGCCCGACGGCAAACTTCAAACGTCAATTGCGGTCCATAGACGCGCTCCCGCAGCTTTGCACCGTGAATCAAGTTCAGCGCCCAGCGAACGGGCTGACCGTCGGGCGTGAGCAGGTCGAGCTTGTTCAGCCGATAGCGATGGGTTTTATCAAGCACGCTGACCATAACCCCATGCACCGACACCGCGGCTACCGAGTAGGGCCGACCGGCGCGCGCGGCAATGGCAATCCGCTCGATCGCCGCCTCGTAATCGACGGCGTCGACCCGAACTCCAGCGACGTTGTGTTTTCCACGGTCAATCATGTGTTTTGGGCTAACGGCTGTCGGCTAACGGCTGCCGGCCAGAGGAAAGGGACAGTGCTTCCGGCCGGTAGCTGATAGCCTCCAGGCAGTAGCATGCGAGTACAAAGAGCGCCACAATCGAAATGCTGTTCAGGGCCGTGAGCCCCGTCCACAACGGGCCTTCGATCGCGAGCCGGCTCAACAGTGTGCGCGCGGAGAGATAGTTCACCGCGGGAATCGTCAGCAACACCATCACGATGATTTGCACTTTCGCAGGTAGTTGATAGTGGAGCCGACCGACGGCGACACCGACCCAGGGCACAATGAGCAATAACGCGTCGTAGGTGCCGTGGTAGATGCAGGCGAGCGTGGCGGTGAAGATAACGAGGCCCGATAGATTGTCGGCCCCGTCCGTGAGCGGGCCGCGTGGCGTGCGCCATACGACCCACCCCGCAGCGAGCAAAATCGCGGCCGTAAGGCCGAGGTTCATCGCACCGCTGGGCGCGGTCGGCAACAGTTTGCCCAACAGGGCCTGGGCGTCGAGCCGGGTCCAAGTGGTTTCCGCGGCGACCGTGGGGTCCGCTTCATGCTGCGATTGGCTTTCGCGGAGCGAAGTCAGCACGGAACCCAGGCCGTCACTCGCTACGAACGGCGCCAGTCCCGCAACGACCGTCGCAGCACTAATTACGACGCCAACCGCCACTGCATGGAAGTCCCGGCGGCAAAACATGAGCCAGATCAGCGGCACGCCGAACGTCGGCTTGAGCGTCGTCACCGCTAATGCGACCCCGGCCCAGTTCGGCCGACGCCGTGCCAGTTCCAGCGCCCAGACCGCGCCCAACACAATCAGCAGCGTCGGCTGTCCCGCCAGCAAATTCACATGTCCCGGCCGACTTAGTAGAATGAGCGTCGCGAGGCCAAATACATTGACCACGGTACGCGGCATTCGGCACGCAAAGAGAGCCGATGCGGCGAGCGCTACGACCAGCAGCACCGTTACAGAAAAATACAAAACGTCCGCGGCGTCCAAGGAAATGAGCGCGAGCGGATAGGCGAGCCAAAACATCGCCGGCGAATAGAGCGGGTATTGCCTGTTGACCGCGTAGCGCTCCATGAACTCGGCGTGATAGGGGTTGACCCCTTCACGGGCCGCCATCGCGGGAAAGACGAAAATATGGTGAAAGTCGGATAGCCCTTGCTGATACTCGGGAACATCCCCCGGACGATGCAGCGTTCGCACGACCCGCCATCCGGATAGCAGCACGATCGCTACAAAGGCCGTCACCACGAACAGTCGTAGCGCCATTGGTTGCGATTCGGCTCGCAAAAGTCTTGGCGCGTTGGATGGTAAGTCGGATGGCATACGGTCGCTAGGTTGCCTGTGATATCGAGTTTTCAGATATCAGTGGGTTGTGGTTGAGGGTTTCCCGCGCGGGCGGCGAATTGCGAACCACCCGGATCACTCGCTCCACGGTAAGCCGCGGCGAGCAAAGTGCCGCCCAAGCTAAGCGTGCTCGACCGCGCAGCGGGTGGTGGCCGCACATCTCCGCCACCGCCACGCGGTACTGGCGGCGAGCATGAATATCAAACGATTCGACGGCCCGGCGCAACCAAGGCCGCGCGTCGCGGAGCGCCTGAAACTCCTCGGGTGTAATTCTTGGCGCCCCGGCTCGCCGACGGCGCGCCAGTTCGCACGCCAAGGCAATGCGGAACTGCGCCAGACGCATTGCTTTGCCCGTAAGACTTCCTTGATGCACGCGGTAGAGTAAGAGCACGCGGTCGAGGTTGGCCAATTGGCTCACCTCGCCAAGCCGCAACATCATGTCGTATTCCTCTCCCATGGGGAGCGTCCAATAACCGCCGACCTGCCGCAACAATTCGGTGCGAAGCATGATTGACGAATGGACCACGGCATGGCGACCCGAGAGCAGCGCGCCGATGATTGCTTCATGTTCTAATGGAAGCGTGAGACTTCGTCCCAATCGGCGCTCTCCCATCGGCACCACCTGCGTGCCGACCAATCCGACATTGGAGTGGGCGTCGAGAAACGCGACTTGCTCGGCCAGCCGCGTAGGCAGCGCCACGTCGTCCGCGTCGAGTCGCGCAACATATCGGGTGTTGCAGTGTTGCAGACCGCTGTTCATCGCAACGGAAATACCGGCATTCTCTTGATTGACAATCGCAAACCGTTCGTCGCGAATTGACTCCAAGTAATCGCGCGTGCCATCGGTCGAGCCGTCGTTCACGATCACGAACCGCCAGTCCGTCAACGTTTGTTCCAATACGGACTCGACCGCTTGCCGCACAAACGGCAGACCGTTGTAAACGGTCATCAGGACGGTTACTTTGGTCATGCGAAATGTCCCTCCGGCGACGAGCTGTGAACGGACCGCAGTGTCGCGGCGGCGCGGGCGACCGATTGGCGCGCGGCTGCTGGTTGTTGGGATACGACACAGCTAAACACTATCGCCGCGCTACATAGTCCTAAGTCGCGAGGTTCAACAAAACTTGTCTCGGCAATACCGATGAAAAACGCTACGACCAACCACGACGCGAACACGTAAGACTCGGCAGTTCTCGGCGTCCGCACACGATGGATCGTGCATCGCAACGCCAATAACCCGATCGCGATGAGAAGGACCAGCCCCACGAGTCCCACGTGAACCATAGTACCGACGTAAGCCGAATGGGCGTGGCTCGCATACCAGTTCAATTCGTCGTTGAGTGTTTCAATTTGATCGGAGACCCAAAACCCACCGTAGCCGAAGCCTTCGAAGCGTTTGCCATCCGAAGCATTCCAGAGGACGTTCCACAGGGGGATTCGGCCATTGAAGGACTTGAAATCGAAGTCGCGACCCATTGTGTCGATCCGTCCCGAACGAAAGTTGCTCCAAAAGTCAGTAGCCGAACTAGCGATTAACGCGGCGGCAAGGAGCGTCGCTGAGCAGCAGGCACCCAGTGCAAGGCTTCTCTTCGTCATGCCCATGAAGCGGATTGCGGCCAGGCCGACGGCTGTGGCAATGAACGCCGCGAGGGCTTTGCTTAGCAGCAGCGTGGTCCCGCCCGCAACGAATACGAGCCACCACATTTTTCCTCCGCGTTGCCGCGCGAGAGCGTACCCGGCCAGGACCAGCAGCATCGAATAACTGCCAACCGCGCCGCTGTGCATCGAACCGCTAAGCCGATAATCGGATACCCAAGGCCGAAACCCGCCCGTCATGATTTCCACACTAACGGCCGTGGCAATCGAGGCGCCCAGACCAATAATTAGCACCAAGCAAAGAGATCGCGGATCAAACCGCAACGCCAGCATGACAGCCACGAACACGTAGGCGAACAAACGCATTAATTCGCGCAGCGTATGATGCGGTTCGACGGACCACGTCACGCTGGCCAGCGTCCACAGCAGCCCCATTGCGATCAGCAGCGATAAGGCATTCCACTGAAAACGGCGGCCGCGCGGAACCGTGAGGGCGCAGTAGATACCCGCCAGCAGCAGGCACGCAAATCCAAATATGCGGCCCGTCGCCGCGCTGCCCACGTCGGACTGGAACTCGGCCTGTCCTTCGAAGAACCGACCCGCTTCAGCGGAATCGCCACCCAGTGCCGTTGCATATCCAAGGTCGTGGACCAACCCGATGAGCGCCAGCGAAAGCAACGGCGCAGCGATCCACACCCCACGGTCGATGCTCGGCGGTTCGAGTTTGAAGTTGCGACGATTCATGTCCCTAAAGCGATGCGCCCTCCGGCAAGGGACGGCGGCTCATTGGAATCGCGGGCTGGTTTTCGTCGCCAGTTTCGCGGGCCAGCGCAAGCCATTGCACGATCGCCGCCGCGGCGCAGCCCAGCGCGATCGAGTATCCGACACCTTCGGCGCCGCGCCACCAAATCAGTGGGACACCCGCGGCGATGATGACAATCATCCGCGCCAGCGAGGCAACGAGCATTGCTTTCCCCTGCTGCAAAGCAGCGAGCACTGCATCCACCGGGACCAGCAGGCTGTGAGCGAACATTCCCAGGCACAAGGCGGCCACGATTGCGCTCTGGCCCCCGAACTCCGGCCCGAAAACCATGCGAACGACCGGACCGCCTAGCAGCGCTAACAGGGACAGCGCCGCCCCGGCCGATAGCCCGATCATCAGCGTGGCACGGGTTGTCGTCCGCCACAGATCGCCGGTGCCGCTGTTTGCAATCGTATTGGCCGCAGTCGCCCGGGCCAGATTGCTGATCGCCAGCAAGAACGGATTAACCGCCAGCACAACGCTCTGCGCCGCGGTGAATTCGCCCAGGGCCTCCATTCCACGCAACGAACCCAACAGCCAACGATACGACGTGTCGCCCGCGACCCACGCGAGCGACACCAGCAACACCCAGCCACCAAATCGCTGGTTGTAGGTCCAATGAGTTCGCACGCGGGCGGCATCAAATTGAAACCGCTCGCGCTGATTGAACAACCAAACGAGCGCCACGCCACTAGCTGCCGCCGCCGCGAGAAGTGCAGTCGTTGCCGACAACATGCCGAAGTGCGCCAGCGCGAGCAGCAGGCTGATTTGCAACAGCGCCGCGGGAACATCGATAGCAAGCAGCGCCCGCGTCTGCAGATGTGCCAAATTGATGCGACGCACATGTTCGCGAAGAATCGTGAAGATTACAAACGGAACTAGCGCCAGACACATCGGGCCGAACCAAGCAGCGTTTCCGTCCAGCGGCAGCGACACCAGTCCGAGCACGAGCAGCACGGCAGCAATCGACACCGTCACAAGCCCCGCATGGCAAGTGACGCTTCCGGCGTAAATTGCCCGCCGCCGCGGCGACAGCTTCGCCGCCGTCGAAGTGTACGGAGTCCAGACAAGCGAGTTGGGGATCGCCGCGACCAGCCAAAAGATGCTTACCGCCAGCCCGTAGATGCCCATCTCCTCCCGTCCGCATACCCGACCGACGATGGCCGCCGCGAAAAAATTGGCCAAACTAACAATCCCTTGATCGATAATCACCCAACTTCCGCGCAGGACGCGAGCTTTGCGCCGTGGCACATCGGTCCACGTGCTCGCCAGTTCTGTATGCCGTAGGGCTTGAATTACCGACATCGACTCAACCGTTTGCCAAGACCAGTAGAAACCACTACAGCAAACGCCGTTACTTCGGCTGCAACGCGCGGCCTCGTGGCGGAGCATCCACGACCTGACCGTTCACGGGCGGGTCGGATGACCGCTCCGCGATTGGCTCATCGGAAGGCGCGGAACCAAAGTTTTCGCCAGCCATCACGAGCGTGGCCGTTCCGGCGAGCGCCAACATCACCGATGCCAGGGCCACAATCAGCTTCCGCGGGCTAATCGGCTTCTCCGACAGGGTCGGAACTTGGGCGATGCTCACGTTCGATATCTTATCCTCGGCGAGCTGATGATTGATCCGCGCCTGTTCCAAGTTTTCCGCATACTGCATGTACTTGCCGCGGCGAAGCTGTTCTTCGCGCGACAGCTCGTCCAACCGCAGTTCAAATTCGTTCAGTCCCTTCAAATTGCTTAGGGCGGTCGCGTGCTGTTCGCTGAGCGCGGCGAGGCGCGACTTCATTCCCGCCAGCCGCGACTGCTCTTGCTTCAGTTCAAGCGAAAGCTGTCGATGGATCGGATTGATCTCTTGGGTGACTTCCTCGCGTTGCTCGACTTGATCGCTGACTACTTTCTCGGCCTCATCCGCTTGAGCCGTGATGGCCATCACGAGCGGGTGGACTTCGCTGTATCGTGCCAGCAAGTCTTGCTGCTGCACCTGAAGCGAGTAGAGCTGATTTCGCAAAAGATCGGCCCCTTGGTTGGGCACCGTCTTCGTCGACGCCACCTGTTGCTCGGGAACGCGGTCGAGTTGCATTTGCAAATCGGCGATCCGCGCCGTGGCGGTGGCGACTTCCTGCTCGCTGCGGAGCTGTTCCAGCCGAATCTCGTGCAGTTGCTGCTCGAGCGTGCTGCGGGCGCCGTCGATGGAGGCCACGCCCATGTCGTTCTTGGCGTCGCGAAGTTTTGCCGCCGCCTCGTCGAGCTGAGCACGCAGCAACTCCTGCTGGTCGGTGAAGAATTCGAGCGATTGGCGATTACGATGGATTCGCAAGTATTCCTGCGGATACACCTCCACAATGGTTTGCAGCACTCGTCGCGCTAAATGAGGCGAGTCGGCACTGTACGTGACGCCGATGACCGCCGACTTGCGATCGGCAAAAACGTCGAGGCTTTCTTCGATTTCAATGACCGCCGCCTCGCGCTCGGAAATGGCATCGAGGTTTTTTACCGCGCCGAGGACGGACCCTATCGCGCCGCTGATCGCCCCTCCCAATCCGCCGCCCGTCGCCGCTGCCGACGGATCGTTTTCGCCGAGGATCGTCTTCGTTCCCAGAATCTCCACGACCTTTTCCGAAACGCCGCGGCCGCGGAGAATCTCCATCGCCGAACTGACTTCATCCTCGCGACCATTCTGCTGCAAGCTGATGATCTGCCCGGTCGTGGCGGTCGGGTCGAGACCGACGCTCTCGCGGCCGACCTGCAGAAACAATTTGGCTTCGGACCGATACGTACGCGGAAAATAGATGATCGTTAGCACGCCAAGCAGCAGGCACATCGCAGGAACGATGAACACCTTCTTCTTGTGACGCCGCAACACTTGGAGAAGACTCGTGTCGTGAGACATGGCAGCACCAGGATGGAGTTATGAGCGATGAGCTATGAACGATGAGCGACAAACGGCGAGCGGTGGATCGGTATTCTTGTTGAATTCATCACTTATCGCTCATCGTTCATCGCTTCCTATCTCGGCCCTTTGGCGAAGAGCAAAGCGGTCGGTGTTCGCAACAGAAGTTTCAGGTCGTACCACAGCGAGCGGCGCTGGGCGTAATCGAGGTCCATGCGAATCCATTCCTCGAATGGGACAACGTTGCGCCCTTCGATTTGCCAAATGCACGTCAAGCCGGGCGTCACGTGCAGCCGCCGGCGTTGCCATGCCAGGCAGCCGAGCGATTCATCGACGGGCAGTGGCCGTGGACCCACGAGCGACATATCTCCACGCAGCACGTTCCAAAGCTGTGGCAACTCGTCCAGGCTAAAACGGCGCAAAACGCGTCCCACGCGGGTGATCCGCGGGTCGCGCATCATCTTGAAAGCCGGACCATCTTGCTCGCTGTACGGCCTGAGTGAATCTTTAAGCTGGTCAGCATCCAGCCGCATCGTGCGCAGTTTCCAGATATGGAACCGGCGACCACCCAGCCCTTCGCGCTCTTGCGTGTAAAACGCTTGGCCCGGCGAAGAGAGCTTAACCACGACCGCGGCCAGCAAGATGGCCGGGGCCGAAAGGATCAACCCGCACGATGCCCCCGCGACATCGAGACTGCGTTTCCACAGCGGAAGCGAACGTGCGAACAACGAATCCACACTCCCGTCGGTCCTCTTTGCAGACCGAACTGCGACCGGCTCCTTGGCCGGCCGTTTGTGCTGTTGCTCCGTAAGGCGACCGGGTGGTTCGGGATAAACCAAAACGTCGCAGTCGGGACGCTCGTGCCCGACGGGGTACACCTCGCAAATGTCCGAAGCGACCTTCCAGGCCCCGGCGGGCAGCGTATCCGGAAGTAGCACGCCCACGCGGCCGTCGGGCAGTAGACCGGCCGAATCGGTCATTCGCAGTCGCTGCTCAAGGAGATCCCCTAGAAACTGATAATCTTGCAGGGCCGATCGATCCACAGGCAATCGCAACAGCAAAATCGATAACGGGGAGCCATTGCGGTCCACCCGCATCCGTTCCGCGACTGCGGTCCGGTGGAAAGAAGAGATATCGAGCAAATAGGGCACCCGCGGCGGTTTACGCCGCCGAACAGACCGTGGGAGTCTCGCAATCCAGTTGATCAATTCCATGGTCGGATGCGTTCTCTTTTCGTTGATCGTCGAACGGCTTTGCCGCGAAATCGTTCGGGCGGACCAGCAAGGGGGTTGGCCATCGGGTGGTCTCAGCCGAGCCGCGCGACTTGGACGGGGGTAGTCTCTCCGAGCTGCTCGGCCGTTATGATTGCTCAGGGAGAATTTCCCGCCGTCGTCGCTACGAAGGCCGGTCGCCGGCTGCGGTGGGGCACGAAGGTCGATTATAATTACGCATTCTTCTCTGTCGATTTATAACGTGTTAATTTCTCAAATAACTCAAACTATGTAAACTACTGAATTATCCCAAAATACCTAGTTTAATGATTTTTCTTGTTGGCCACAGGAAGTTGAGATGGCACACAACTGCCCACATGCCCAGATACCGGTGACGGCAATCTGGCAGGTTTTGGAGCAAAGTCGCGAGGGAATCGCGTTCGTGGACCCAAATGACGGGTCGATTCTCTGGCATAATGCGGCCTTCCAGGAGGCCTGCAACTCTTCTGGCGACCTGCGACGGCAGGATCTCACCTCGGTCATGGCCGCCCCGCCGCCCGGCTCGACCGACGATGGAGACATGCGGCTGATCGAAAGCCCAGCGGTCACGGCAGTTCTCGTACTGCGGCCAAGTAATCGACTGCCAACCGAGTTTTGCGATCCGCTGACGGGACTTGCGGACCGAGGCCAATTAGTACAGCGACTTCAAGGGCTGTGGGCTCAGTCGCGGCCTCCCTTCCGCCGCTCCCTAGCGGCGATGTTCGTCGATCTGAACAACTTCAAACACATCAACGACCGCTGGGGCCACCAAATCGGGGACGAGGCGCTGCGGCAAGTCGCTCGACGCTTACAGGGGGCAACGCGGGTGGACGATTTCTTGGCTCGCTACGGCGGCGACGAATTCGTGCTGCTGCTTACCGGTTGGCAGCGGCCCAACGAAGTGCAGCCCGTCGTCGATCGACTTCATGACGCCCTGAAAGCTCCATTCAAGCTCGGCGAATATTCCGTCGGCATCTCCGCCAGCATCGGCGTCGCCTATTCCACGGACGACTATGCATCGCCCCAAGCACTGCTCCACGCCGCCGATCGAGCGATGTACGCCTCGAAGCTCGCGCAGTAGAGTTTGCATTTGAAGTTGCGTGTTCTTTCGGAGTCTTCGCTATATGAGCGGCGTCCTGCAAACAATCAACGAATTTCACCGCGTCCGTCTGGTGCACATGCCAACGCCGCTGCACGCGCTGCCCCGTCTAACAAGCAAGCTTGGTGGCCCGCGTCTGTGGATAAAGCGCGACGAGTTGACGGGCCTTGCCGGCGGAGGAAACAAGACCCGCAAGCTCGAGTTCCTAATCGCCGATGCTCTTGATCGCGGCTGCGACTCAGTGATAACTGCCGGCGGACCGCAATCAAATCACTGTCGGCAAACGGCGGCGGCATGTGCGCAAGTGGGCTTGGAGTGTCATCTTGTCCTCGGCGGCGAACCGCCCCAATTGCCGCTGGGGAACTTGCTACTCGACGACCTGTTGGGTGCCCGCGTCCATTGGGTCGAGAAATCGCGAAGAACAGCACGCCTCGACGAACTCGGCGACGAATTACGGCAGCAGGGTCGCAAGCCCTATTTGATTCCAGTCGGCGGGTCGAACGCGTTGGGTTGCCTCGGATATGTTCGCGCGATGTTTGAATTGAAGGAACAAGCAAACCGTCTGGGACTTTCGATCGACCGCGTTGTTTTCGCCACCAGCTCCGGTGGGACGCAGGCAGGGCTGGTGCTGGGAGGGCGGCTCAGCGGCTTTCTCGGCCGCATCACTGCCATCTCGATCGACCAGCCGCCGGATACGCCCCCGAACCACACGTTTCTGGCAGACGTCGCGCAAACTGCCATGGAAGCCGCGACGCGAATTGGCCGAACCCTGCAAGTGGCAGCCGCGGACTGCGAGACTGAGTACGGATATCTCGGCGCGGGATACGGTGTGGTTGGTGATCTCGAGCGACATGCAATCCGCGAGTTGGCCTATATGGAAGGAATTCTCACCGGGCCGGTCTATACGGGCCGCGCGTTCGGCGCCATGCTCGACATGATCGAACGGGGCGCGATTGCTCCGCAAGAAACGGTCGTCTTCTGGCACACTGGCGACGAGGTAGCGCTACAAGCCTACGCCGAAAGCTTTGCGTCAGGTTAGTCGTCGCCTCAGCTAGCACTGCATCGAACGGCGTTGCTCGAAAGCTCCGATTCGGCTACGCTCACTTCCTCTCCGCACACACGAAAAGGGGCTATCCCATCGCGTTGTCAAACGGCCTGCCCCGCGCATGGAAGCAAAGGATTCGCGCCATGAGAATTAGCCGCCTGGAGCTTGCCGGTGCCGGCGATCAAACCGATGTCGGCATCGATCGGCTTGGCGACTGCCTGAACGTCATCACCGACCGAGGCGAAGAAGCCAACTCGGCGCTCGCCGCCTGCATCGCTCATCTGCTGTATGGCCGGCCCACATCGCTGCTGAGCCAACGCTCGGGCTTGGTGGATATTGAAACGGATGTCGGCAACTTCCGCTTGCGTCGCGAATCAACGACCGCGGGAGCTTGTCGGCTCACCATCGCCAGCTTGGGCCAGGCGACCGCCGCGGCGGAGACAATTTCCAAAATGCTTCGCGGCAGCTCGCCCGACTTCCTTGCCGGGCTTTATTTTCTGGACGGCACACGGCTTCCGCGGATCGACTTGCTGCTGAGCGAGAGCGTCGCCGCCCATGTATCCCGCCTTTGTCAACACCGCGAGGAGCCTCACCAGCCAAGCCGTCAGAAAGAACTGCTCGCGCAGCGGGATGATTTTGCGATGCAGGTAGCCCAACTATTGTCCGAACGTCAACGCACAAGCGCGTCCATCGCCACTCATTTGGAAGAACTCGCCGGTCGTCGCGCCGAAGTTCTCGCCAGCATCGAATCGGCGCGCGAAGAACTTCATGCGGTCGAAATCGAGCTTGCCGAGCTTTCGGCGCACACGCGATACCGCGAACTGGAAATGCAGGCCGACCAAGCTGCCCATGCCAGCGGTCTGCCCGCCGACACGTTGCGGCTTGATGAAATTGATGACCAAATCGAGCGCTGGCGCGCGACGCTGCACGAACTCGAGCGCCGCGAATCGCACGTCCGCAGCGAGCTGGCGCGGCAGCGTCCCATCGACAGCTCCGCCGCACTGCCTCTGGCGGACCAACGGGCGGCACTGGCCGTGGCCGAACAGCTCTTGAAAGATCTTCAAAGCGAGATTGCCCGCTTCGCGCGGCCCGCGGCACCCGGTGCTTGCGTGTGTCGAGACGCTCACCCACGGCTCCATCCGCTGGTAGCGCTGTTGGACCAGCAGATGCGCCGACTAACAATGCTTACCGACGAGCACGAGCGCTCCGTCCGCGCGCAGGAGTTGCTGTCCGAAGCTCAGCACCTGACGCGTTCGCAGGCGGAGCTGCGCGATCAATTAGAAAATCTGCAAACGCAGCGCGAGTCTCATTCGCGCCGAGCCAGACCACGCCGTTGGCGTTCCGCCGAAGCGACGGAAACCCCGGTACCACTTCAACACTCCACCGAATCGTCGCAGCAACTCGAACGAAAGCGTCACGAGCTTTCCTCCACTCTGGAAGGTCGCCGACGGCAGCTTCGCGATCTCGATCAGCGCCAGCAGCGAGTGCTCGCAGAGCGAACGACCATCCTTTCGGATCGTCTACTTGAACAGAAGCAAGCCGAATTGGCCGAAATTCAGCGTCGCTTGCAACCATCACGCCACTTCCGCGAGCCGTCGCACCACGAGCGACACGGAACACGCAGCTCCGACTACCTCGCCCAACTCAGCGACGGGCAGTTCATGGAGCTAAAGTTAACGTCCGGTGGCCGTCGGGCAGTTGCCGTCGATCGCCACGCTCGCAGTTGCCCCGTCGAATCGCTGCCGCTTGCCGAGCAGCAACTCGTGGCACTGAGCCTGACGCTGGCCATCATCGCGGGCTTATCGGAGACGGGATTTCAACTTCCGGTGATTCTCGATGAGCCGTTCGCCCATCTCAACGATAGCCAAACCGCGATCCTGGCCGGCGTGCTTCGCGACTTCTCCGGCCAGCAAGTGTTCGTGTTCACCGATCGGCAAGCGGCGCTCGAGCATTTCCGCGGCTGGGGCATTACGATCCACAATCCCCACGGCCCACGACAATCCAGTGCCGCCCCGCCAGCCGTGCCGCGAATCGAACCAACTGCGGAGTCGACTCGCCCTGTTGCCACGCATGAGTCTTCAGAAAGATCCCGGGGTATCCTGCAAAGTTGCGATTTTATTGAGCGCTTTCCGGCGCTAGGTAGCGAAACGCGCGAAGCGATGGAGCCGGCGAGTATCCGCAGCGTGGCCGACTTACTGATGGCCGACCCCACGCGTGTCGCGAAGCGGATCGCCCGGCGCCATGTGACGCCGGCGGTAGTCGCGCTGTGGCAATCGCACGCAGGACTGCTATGTTTCGCGCCGACGCTCTCACTGGACGATGCACAAGTTCTTACGAGCATCGGCATTCATTCCACGCAAGAACTCGCCGAGGCGAGTGTTCGCGATTTGCGCACGCGGATCGCCGAGTATTTGGAAACGGGCCGCGGCCAACGGTTTGTCGATCGCGGTTACCGGATCACGCAGGAGTCCTCACAACAGTTGATCGCGGCCGGCAAGCGTGCGGCGGGGCAGTTCCAAAGCGACCCCAGTTGGAGCACTTGGCTCAACCGGGCCGCCGAGCGGCAGGAGCTGACGCTCATCGAGCAGCCGCGCACCGATCAGAAGCCTGCCTTGCGAATCAAGCGCGAACGGCCTCAGAAGAAGCGTCGCGCTCGACGGCCAGCCGAACGGGATCAAAACGAAGGTTCCCAGAGCCCGCGTCCGAAGCAGAAGCAACCAGCGCCGCCTAAGTTCTACCTCGAGCTTCAAAGCCCCATCGCCGAAGCGCCCTCGATCACGCCTGAAATTGCCGAGCAACTCTCCAACGCCGGCGTGCGCCAAGTCCGCGATCTGCTTGCGGCCGACGCGAGCAAGCTCGCCACGCGACTCGCGGAGAGCGAGATCGCCGCGGTTGAAATCGTCGCCTGGCAGCATCAAGCCCGGCTTTGCTGTCGAATTCCGAATCTCCGCACGAGCGAAGCGGCAATCCTTGTCGGCGCAGGCTTCAGCACGCCGGAGGATGTCGCGTCGATGAAGCCAGCGGAACTTCACGGCTTCGTCCAATCGTTTGCCCAGATGGACGACGGCCGCGAGTTACTCGGCGACGACGGGCCGCCCGACCTGTCGGCGGTCGAACAGTGGATCCGCGCCGCCCGGCATTCGCGCGTGCTAGGCGCTGCGTAGGTCAGGCTTCGCCTGACATGAGGTAGTCAGGCACAGCCTGACCTACGGATCCTTCCATTGCGAGCAGGCGTTGTTTCATCAGCAAGCCCTGCGGCGCGGAGTATCCGCCCAACCCGCCGCCGGATGCGAGTACCCGGTGACAGGGCACGATCAGTGGAAACCGGTTGTTGCGCATCACATTTCCGACCGCTCTGGCCGCACCGGGGCGGCCACACTCAGCGGCCAGTTCTCGATAGGACAGCGTCTCACCCCACGCGATCTGCCGACACCGCTCGGTTACAGCTTCTCCGAACGCGGTGAGATGCGCCGTGCATAGCGCCACGTCAAGAAAGTCCCCCGGCTCGCCAGCGGCAAACGCCTTGAGCCGCTCGATGACTTCGCGAATCGTAGTGGGCGCGCTTGTCATCCGACCGGTCGCCTCGGGAACAGTCTCCAATGCCACCCCTACCCGTCGAATCGCACCGGCAGCTTCGTCGTGTCCAAAGGCCAGGCCGCATAGTAGCTCCCCATCGGCGGCCAGAGCGGTCCACCCCAGTCGCGTTGGGAAGCTGTAAAACACGACGTTCCGCAGGCCGCTACCCGCGCCTCCACGCTGGATGGGGCGCCTCGCAATTGGTTTCGCCACGATCAGTGCAAACATGAATTTGCCTTCCTTGAATGAACGAACGATAATTTCGGTAAACTCGCGATGATCCGCTCTTTGACAGTCCCTCCCGCAGCATTTTATACTTCTAGCAGCGGGTGTCGACCGGTCGGGACAGTTTTCGCCCGTCGCGGCCCCTCTCGGAGGAATTTATCGGATGCATCAGTATCAATCGTTGGCTGACGATTTCTACGTGACTATGAACCTCGGCACCGAGATGGATCTCTCCAGCAGCCGCGATACGATCCTCCACTTCGCCGAGCAGATGCAGAAGAAATACCCCGAGATGCGGAACTTCTATGCCCGCGAGAAGGGTGATTTCGTTCTCGAAGAAGATAAAGACACCGGCCGGTATCGCTGGTGCTCGATCGAGCCGCGGCGAATCAGTTCCGGTCAAGTAAATCCCGACACAGTCGACGGGGCGCTTGCCCAGCACCGCCACGCGCTGGAACTGGCGCCCTACGTCCTGTCGCTCAGCCCGCTCGACTGCGAAGCGCTCGACGTGATGATCGGGTTCGACTTCACGTATCGCGGCAATCACAATCAACTCGTTGCCGAGGCGCTGGGCATCTGCCCGGGCTACGAACGACTCGCCTCGCTGCCGGGGACTGCGTTTGTAAACTACGAGCCAAATTTAACGCTCTCATTCGACGAAGAATGCCGCGTGCAATGCCGCGTGAGCCTCGAAACCCGCACTACCCCTTACCACATCCGCACCGGCGAGTACCAGGAAGACCAGATCAGCGTTTATGTCACTGCCCGTCGTTATGGCAGCCTGGAAGCTAGCGCCACATACGTCGCCGTGCTCGATGACCTAACGAAGATTTGCCAGGACGTGCTCGACAACTACGTGGTCGACAGCGTGCTGGAGCCGCTGGCGCGGACGATAGCGCTGGATTAAAGGAGTTACTCGCTCAATCGCTGGTCTTCGACACCCCGCGGATATTCAGCCCTGCCAAGATGAATTGCAAACAGATCAGGGCGTAAGCACCATCGTGCCAGCCCCAAGTAACCCACAGGGCGTTACTGAGCAGGAAAATCCAGAAGCCAATGCTCCGTTTCCTTTTGGAGCGCGAGGCGACAAGCCAGGCCGCGGTTGCGGTCATGGCCATGGCGGGCCATTGAATGAGATTTACGATGTCCATCAAATTAGATGTGCAAGCGACGAACGAGATGGTGAAGTTGTAACTTTCGTTCCGCTGCCCTCTGCCTGATTGAAACCGACTCACCAATCCTGCAAAAACTCGAGTCGGTCTTGCATTTCTTGGGCTGATACTGCGTTTATGAGGTGAAGAAGGCGGCGCATTTGTTCTCCGATACCGAACTGCCATTGCCTCGTCACAACTATCCCCGCATGGGATCGTCCGATTCTCAACCAGTGACTATGAATCACGCGAAAGTCGCGCACGTTGAACGAGTACATTAAGCGCGCTTGGGAAGCTGCAAACTCCAGCTGACGTTCGTCGGAAATTCCCATCGTGGCAGCATCGTTGACCGTTACAATGTCAACATTGCGAGCGCGAAGCGCAGCAACGAGACGCCGATCCATCGAGTCTTCGTCAAAGTAAAGCTTCACTGTTAGCTAGATGCGGATGGAGTGCGTCGGCTCTCTTCATACGCTTCGTCTGCGTCTCGATCGTCCTGGGCAATCTCCGCTTCAATTTGCGCCTGGTTGGCATGATAATAAGTGAGCGCTGCATGAACTTGGGCGAGACTTAGGTGCCCAATCCGATCGACGATTTCTTCAGGACTTAATCCCATCTTGTACCAGATAGCGATGCGATGCACCGAAACACCGGTCCCGGCAATGCAGGGACGACCGCCCCTAATCTCGGGCAAAGTCTTAATTAGCGTGCCGATGTCAGAGATCATAGCCATGGAAAATACCTCAACTTGGTTTCAGCTATCATTATCCACAATTGAGAGTTGGGAAGGCAAGCATTCTATCCTGACATTCTGCCGGATTTACCCCAGCAGCCGCTTCACGCTGCTAATCAGACGGTCCATTGGAAACGGCTTGCGGATGTAGTCGTCCACGCCGAGCATCTCCGCATAGGCTTTGTGGCGGCTGCCTTCGTTGGCGGTGATCATGATCACGCGCGGCGAAGATTCGCGGGTGCGGCGGAGCTTCTCGAGCACCAGGAAGCCGCTCCGCTTCGGCATCATCATGTCCAGGATCACCAAGTCCGGGTCTTCGCGTTCGGTTAACGCCAGGCCTTGGTTGCCGTCGCGGGCAACTAGCACTTGAAAGCCGTTCGATTCCAGCGCCAATCGCAAGGACTCGATGATTTCGGCATCGTCGTCAACCAGAAGAATTCGTTTGGAATCCTTAACCGAGCTTTCTTTTGACATGATTTCCGGTAGCATGGGACATTCGCGGCAACCGGCGCGGGCATCGCACGGTTGCCAGCGGGCACGGTAAGCAAACCATCCTGTATAACGCATTCGCCCGAGAATTCAACCGACCCGTAACCATGGCGACTGTTGACGCTTCCCGCGTAAAGACACAGACGTACCCCACTCGGGCCACCGCGCCGCCGCGGATTGAAGCGCCGGAGTTGCCCTACCGGCCGCAAGACCCGCAGAGTTATCGGCCGGGGATCGCGCTGATTGGTTGTGGAGCGATTGCCAAGCATCACCTGCTGGCGTATCGAGCTGCGGGCTATTCCGTGATCGCTTTTTGCGACCTCGATTTATCACGGGCCGCGGCACGGCGTGACGAGTACTATCCCAAGGCCGCAGTTTACGACGATTACCGCGAACTGCTAAGGCGCGACGACGTCGAAGTGGTCGACATCTCCACCCATCCACCACAGCGGGTGGGATTGATTCAGGAAGCGTTGCTCGCGCGCAAGCACGTGCTCAGCCAAAAGCCCTTTGTGCTCGATCTCGACGTCGGCGAGCGGTTGGCGGACATGGCCGATGAGCAGCAGGTGCTGTTGGCTGTCAACCAGAATGGCCGCTGGGCGCCTCACTTCAGCTATATCCGCTTGGCCGTCGCGGCCGGATTGCTCGGCGATGTTGCGGCCGCCCATTTTAGCGTCCATTGGGATCATAGTTGGACGAAGGGCACACCGTTTGAAACGATTCGGCACCTGATCCTGTACGACTATGGCATTCATTGGTTCGACATGCTGGCGCTCGTGATGGCCGGCCATAAGCCCGAGCGGGTGTCGGCCTCGTTCACGCGCAGCGCCTCGCAGCCAATGAACACGGCGCTCTTCGGCATGGCTCAGGTCGAATACGAACAGGGGCAGGCGTCGCTGGTGTTCGATGGCTTTACTCCCAATGGCCGCTGGGCTACAACCGCCGTAATCGGCGACCAAGGGACGATCTATTCCGAAGGCATCGATGACAACCATCAGAACGTGCGCCTCATCACGCCCGAGGGAACCGCCACGCCGAAGCTCGTGGGTCGGTGGTTTAACGACGGCTTCCACGGCACGATGGGCGAATTGCTGCATGCGGTCGAAGAGCGCCGTCAACCGACCAACAGCGCGCGCAACAATTTGGCGAGCCTCGCGATCTGTTTCGCCGCCATCGCGAGCGCCGAGAAAGGACGCTTAATGGTCCCCGGCAAAGTTCGCAAGATTCCAAAAAAAGCGATGTAGGCTGCCGCGGTCGAGGACGACGCGGCTCGCAACATTACTTCTTCACCGAGAACGCGTACACGCACGTTTGCTTGTACTGTTGACCCGGTCGAAGCACCACGTTGGGGAAAGTCGGTTGATTCACCGAATCGGGAAAATGCTGCGTTTCGAGGCAGCAGCCGCTGCGATGGGCATACGTCGTACCGTCCTTCCCTTGCTGGCCAAACAAGAAATTCCCGCCATAGAATTGGACTCCCGGTTCGGTCGTGCGGACCGTTAGCACGCGGCCGGAGACCGGGTCATGCAACTCCGCGGCCGTCGTCAACTCGCCTTCGGAAGGTTTGTCGAGAACGAGATTGTGATCGTAACCCTTGGTCGGAGCCGCATCGAGCTGCTCGACCCGATCGCCGATTCGCGTCGCCATGCGGAAATCGAGCGGGGTGCCCTCGACCGTCGCGAGTTCGCCCGTCGGAATTAGCGTTTCGTTCACCGGCGTATAGCGGCTGGCATGAAGCGTCAGCACGTGATCGAGAATCGTCGGCGACCCGGCGCCGCTGAGATTGAAATACGCGTGGTTCGTGAGATTTACCGGCGTCGGTTTGTCGGTCGTCGCGAGATAATCGATCCGCAATTCACTATTGTCGTCGAGCGTATAGGTTACTTCACATGCCAGCGCGCCGGGGTAGTTCTCCTCGCCATCGGGGCTGGTGTAAGTGAACTTCACGCCGCGCGTGTTGTCGGTGGCAAACGGCTCCGCCTTCCAGATAACCTTATCGAGACTTCGCGTCTTCCCACCGTGGAGTTGATTGGGACCGTCGTTCGCCTCAAGTTGATACGTTGTTCCATCGATTTCAAACTTCGCATTCGCGATTCGATTGGCAACGCGGCCCGCGGTGCAGCCAAAATACTGGTTCCGTTCCGACTCGTAGCCCGTCACGTCGTCAAAGCCGAACACCACGTCGGCCAACTTGCCGTCCCGATCGGGAACATGCATTTCCACCAGCGTGGCGCCGCGAGTCATTACCTTGGCGACCGTGCCGTTCGGACTCTGGAGCGTGTAAATCTCCACCGGCTGTCCATCGGCGGTCATTCCGAACGGTTCAGCAGTCGGGGCAGTGGCATGGGCGCTTTGTTGGGGAAGGCTCATCACGAAACCTGCAACGGCAATAAGTTGAACTAACAGAGATCGCAAAAACATCAAAGTTGCTCCGCCGAGAGAAAGACCTGCACCGTGGATCGCGGTGAATTGTTGACACTAGCATCGCACGGCGCGGGGCGGGATGCAAGCAAGTCGCGAGAAGGTCACGCGGCCGCCCGTTGCAGGCTGCCGCAGACGATTTCGCAGCAAACATCGGCAATGTCGCTGGCGGCTCGGGGGCGGGCGAGGCGAAGCATGTTGGCGGCCATTTGCTGGCGGCGGGTGTGGTCGGTGACCAAGAGATCAATTTCCCGGGCCAAGGCCTCGTCCAGCCGATCGCCCGCGAGCGATTCGTCGACCACCGTGCCGGCATGGGCGGCAGAGATGACCTGGGCGTTGGCTCGCTGGGCATCATCGTCGAAATGGATGGCCGGAAGCATTACCGTGGGTACGCCGGCCAATGCCAATTCGGCCAACGTCGATCCTCCCGCGCGGCAAACTACGAGGTCCGTCTCGAACAATAGCGACGCCATTTCATCAACATAGGAAACGGTAAGGGCTTCGATCCCTGCCTGCTGGTAACGGCGTTCGGTCTCCTGAAGCTGCCCTTCGCCCGTTTGATGCACGATTCGCCAGCCGGCCAGTCGTGAAGTAATTTGACGCAGGGCGCCGGGGACCGCTGCATTCAGAGGGCCGGCCCCGCCGAGAACCACCAGCCGTTTGAGCCCCGAACCACTACTTCTTGATATCGCCAAGTCGGCAACTTCATTGGGTGGGGCGCTCCCGAAACGCTGCGAATAGAGTTGCTCGAACGCCGGCCGGGCCGGAGTGCCGGTGGTGACTATCGTCGCACCGGACGAAAGTTGGGCTTGGGTAGATTCAAAACCGACGCACACCGCCTCCGCGGCATGAGCCAGCATCCGCGTGGTGCGATGCGGAATGGCATCCTGCTCGAGCAGCACAATCGGCACTCCGCGCCAGCGGGCGGCATGCACCAGCGACGCGCTGATGTACCCTCCCAGCCCCAGCACGAGCGACGCCCGTTGTTCCCTCAGCATCCACTGCCCCGCGCAGAATCCCGCGACGTTGTCGGTCACGAAGCGAAACGCTTCGAGCGGGTTCCGCGGCGTGGGTCGCGCCGGCAGCGTCGTGTACTGAAAGCCCGCCGCACGGACCGTGTGCCGTTCGATCGCCTTGCCGCTGCCGACAAACGTGATTTGCGTTCCCGGCAATCGCTCGGCCAGATGCTGCGCAATCGCCAGCCCCGGGTAGAGATGCCCGAGCGTTCCACCGCCGGCCAAGATGATGTGATAACCGCTGGTCATGGGGAGGGGACAGGGGCCAGGGGTCAGGGACAAAAAATCCGCTGAGCAGCCGGAGCGGCATCATCGCCGCCCCGGCGCTCAGCACCAGGCTTCATCGTGAAGCACTCGCGCCCGGCGATTGACCCAGTAACCGCCGTGACGCGAGCCTTATGCTCCAACCCAGGGGAGGGTGGTTACGCGAAACCCCGCAATCTCGCGCACCAACGATGAAGCCTCAGCATGGTTTCTTGGTGAGTAAGTGAGTGGTGAGTAAGTGCGGGTCTACTCACCTACTCACCTACTCACCTACTCACCTACTCACCTACTCACCTACTCACCCACTTACCCACTTACGCAACTGGCATCTGACGAAGCAGTTCACGCACGACTTCCACATCATTCCAGGCCTCGCCATGTTCACCGCGAACTTCGCTTTCCGGGCCGGCCACCAGCACCACATCCCCCGCGGCGGCAATGTAACAGGCTTCGGCAATTACGGTCGTTGGATCCGGATGCTCGCAGCTTGCGGCTCGCACGGTTATGTCGCTCAGCTTCTCGGCAGTCGCCCACAAGTCTCGGTTCTTTTTGCTCGCGGCTCGCTCGCGCACCACGGTGATCACTCGACCCCGGGTCACCTCACGAGCCGCGCGCAGGCAAATCTCCAGCGAACGGCTCGAATGGGCGCGGTCGATATACATGCAGAACTCCTGCCCACTGTCGATCCGCTGCATGACTCCGGGAAGCAGGGTGACCGATTCCAACCCGCGCGCAATCGTGGTCAGGTCGATATCGTAAACGCCAGCCACCGCCGCGGCGGCCAAACAATTGTAAATATGCGAATCGCCAATAATCGTGGTTCGGACGGCGGCAAACTCCTGGCCCGTCGAAAGGATGAAGACCTGTTCGCTGGCATTGCGGCTGACAATCTTGGCAGTCAGCTCCGCGGGACGCTTCATCGCAAAGGTGATCGTCGGCGTGTCGAGCGTCGACAGCAGCTTGCCGCAACCGGGATCATCTGCATTGAGCACCGCGGCTCCGTTAGCCGGAAGGCTTGAAGCAACCGCGGAAAGCGTTCGTTGTGTCGCCGCCAAGTTGCCGGCGTTTTCGCGATCCATGTTCGTAAAGCACGCCACGTCGAGCGTCACGCCAGCGGTTACGCGACGGCGCAATAAATCGGTCGAGATTTCCACCACCGCATGACTGCAATCGTGGACCACCATGCGGGCCAGCCAGGTCGCCAGTGCGGGGGCCGTCACTCGACCTTTGCACCCGGAGCGGGTCAGCGAGCCGTCGCTTAGCTCGTCGCCAGCAACGTGGCCCGGCGTCATGCCCGCAGTGCGAAGTATTGCGCGCAACAGCGTCGCCGTGGACGTCTTGCCAGCCGATCCCGCGATGCCGATAACCGGAAACTGGTCGGAGGGCGAACCGACCAGCCGCTGGCAAAACTGGCCGTAGGCCTCGCGTGTGTCGTCAACAACGATCTGCGGCGTGCCAAACAGCGCAAGCGGTCGCTCGACGATGAGGGCCTTGGCTCCCCGCTTGATCGCGCGACCGGCAAGCTCGTGCCCGTCGCAGTCCGCCTCTTCAATTGCAAAAAAAATGTCGCCGGGCCGAACTGCATCGGCGTCGCTGGTGCAACTGGTAGCGCGAAGGTCGCCGCCGCCGAGTACCCGCGCTTCGGGTAAAACGTCGGCGATTGCCAGTCCGATTGGTTTGGCCATAGTCGATCGCACGTCGCTGGCCTCCTTGCCTGCATGAAGTGCGGTTTCGTCGTCGAGAATCCGTTCTCGCCGATGTCGAACAGTGGCCTGCCGCCGATTTCCCGGCATCGCACGGCCAAGGGACCGGATGGTGGCGGATTCACCGCCGGGCGTCAAGGCAACTTTATAGCAGGGCCCAACCTGGAGTTAGCCGCGTTCGCTTGCGACGCGCTCTAGCGCGTCGCAAGCGAACGCGGCTAACGGCGGCAGCGAGAGTTGCCCCTGCAGAATTGCTAGCTGCAATCAGCGGCAGCAACGCTAGAATGTGGGTTGCTCCCAAGTCGTTCCGCACCCGCTCGAACTTTCTATGTCCAGCGAAGACTTCAACATTGATGAGCTAGCCGCCTATCTTCACATGATGCCGGAGCAGGTAAGCCGGCTGGCGGAGCGCGGCAAGCTACCGGCGCGGCGTGTGGGCGGCCAGTGGAAGTTCTCGGGACCGGAGATCCATCACTGGCTCGAAGACCGGATGGGACTCTCCGACGAAGTGGAACTCGCCCGTATGGCCGGCGCGCTGGAACGAGCACAGACGAACGAGCCGCTCGAGCTTACCGAACTGCTGCCGCTCGATGCAATCAATCTGCAACTAACTGCCCGCACGCGAGGCAGCGTCGTGGACCAAATGGCCGAACTTGGTGTCGGAACCGGGCTGCTGTGGGATGCCAGTAAAATGGCCGATGCGGTCCGCGACCGTGAATCGATGCATCCCACGGCGCTCGACAACGGCGTGGCGCTATTGCATCCGCGGCGGCCCCTGGCAAGCATTCTGGCACAGGCGGTGCTGGCGCTGGGCATCGCCCCGAGCGGCATCCCCTTCGGTGGACGCCGATTGACGGACGTCTTTTTCCTCATCTGTTCCACCAACGATCACGAGCACCTGCGAATCCTGGCCCGCCTGAGCCGGGTGATCAACGACGACACGTTCCTTGCTTCGCTCCGCTCCGCGGCGTCACCGCAGGAAGTGCATGAGCTAATCATTGGTCGGGAACAGCACATCGATTCGACGTAGCTGAATTCGCAAGAATTCAGGAGAGTACGGAACAACGCTGAACTCTTGCGAATTCAGCTACGGGGAGAATTAGCGTTGTTTCGCCTCATTGCGGCTCTGCCGCCAGCGACAGCCACAACATCACTAGCGACAATCCGTTGAACAACATATGCACCACGACGCATGGCACAAGGCGGTGGGTCCGCTGGTAGAGGTAACCCAAGAACAAGGCGAACACAAATATGGCAACCGGATCGGGACCGTTGCCAAAATGCGCCAGCGAGAATAATAAGGAACTGACGAGTATCGGTATCACTCCTCGTGCCCGCTCGATCTTCCCGTCGTGCGATAATTCAGCGCGCGACTCTTCGTCATCATGATTCGCGCCCGCGTCCTGGGCAATTAACTCCGGGCCTTCTGTCCGCCCATGCAATTTACCTTCCACGCGTTCGAGCCAGCCCTGCAACAATACGCGGAAAATAAGCTCTTCGCAGATTGGGGCCACGATGACGGCCGAAAAGAAAGCGACGGCAAGAATCGGCCATTCGGGACGCCCTTCCACCAGCTTGATGACTGGGTTCTGCGATGTTTGGCCGAATAGGATGATAAGCACGTATTGGACGCCAAAAACCGGCAGCAAACAGGCCAGCCAACCGGCCGCTCCGAGACGAACGTCGCTCCACAATTGAATCCGAGTGAGTGGCAACCCAAGATCGGTTGCCGTGGCGCCGGACAAGGTAATGACGATCGCCGCAAACACGCTCGTCAGGACGGCAAACCCAACGGACGTCTCGACCAAATCAGGTTCCGTGGGAGGGCCGGCACCCGAGAGCACGTGGATCAACGTTAAGGTCACCAATAAGATCGCCGGAATCGCCCCGACGAATCCCCAGGGCACCTGCCGCCTTGGTTCGTACGGGAGCGCGGCGCCGTCGTTGTTCCATCGGATGGCAATCGGCAGCCACGTCGCCAGGCTTGCAAGTGCCAAGCCGAGAAACAGCATCGCAATCAATATGTTCATGGTTGCGGGCTGCATCGGCGGATAGTTTTCGCGTGGGCCGGTTTTTCCCGGCTGTCATGCCGTGATGGAATCACGCGTGCCATCTGTCAGGCAAGAAAGCCTGACCTACGTGTCGCGTGTATTCCGCATCATGCTCAGCGCCAGGCGGACGTATTCCCAACCGGAGTAGATCGTGGTGGCAATGGCGACCCACAAGCTCGCCACCAGCGAATACTGAAGCCAATCCGGCACTGCGGTCACGTCTCCGTACCAGCCGAGCTTGTAGAGGCTCAAAACCGCGGCGAGGCACTGGAACACCATCTTCCATTTGCCAGCCCATTTGGCGGAGAAATCAATTTGGCGTTCTTCGAAGAAACTCCGCAGCGCCGTCACCAATAGTTCGCGGGCAATCACCACGACCGCCATCCACGGCAAAATCTCCGAACCCACCTCCGCGGCAAGAAACACGTACGTGCCGCAGATGATGACCTTATCGGCAAACGGATCGAGCACCCGGCCGAGCTGGGTAATCTGTCCGTACTTACGAGCCCAGTAGCCGTCGAACCAATCGGTGCCGGCGGCAATGGCGAACAAAAACAGCGCCGGCCGGAAAGCATCAAACGCCAGGAACCCAAAGCAAATCACTGACAGCACCACCCGCGCAGCCGTCAACTGGTTTGGTACGTTCCACACCTTCTGCTTAACGGCGAGCCTGTCGTTTGTGACTGCGGGATTGCTCATACAGTTATCGGTTGAGTCGTTGGTCTACCGCGGTTTACCCACGGCTGCCGCAATCAAATCGTACTCATTCCGGGCGACCACTTCGCAGGGAACGAAGGCTCCTGGCCGCAGGCCCTCTCCTGTAACATAGGCCACGCAATCGACATCGGGGGCGTCGGCCCAGGTGCGGCCGACCCAGGCGTTTTTTTCGCCCGGTACCGGAACGTCGATCAACACCTCAAGCTTCCGCCCCGCTTGCCGATCGGCCCACGCGAATGCCAATCCTTGCTGCTCGGCCATCAGCCGGTCGCGTCGCTCGTTCTTCACTTCTTCCGGCAAATGCCCCGGCAGCCGGGCTGCGGGGGTATCCGGCTCCAACGAATACGTAAACACGCCCAGCCGCTCAAACTTCTGCTCGCGGACGAAGTCCGTCAATTCGGCAAAGTCGGTTTCCGTCTCGCCGGGAAAGCCGGTGATGAACGTCGTCCGCATGGCCAAAGTCGAAATCCGGCTACGCAGTTTCTTGAGCAACGTGAGCGTATCGGCCCGATTCACCCGCCGCTGCATCCGCTTGAGCATTGGGTCGCTCGCGTGCTGCAACGGCAGATCGAGATACGGAATGATTCGTTCGGAACCGGCGATCGTGTCAATCAATTCGTCGCTGAAGTACATCGGGTAGAGGTACATCAGGCGGATCCACTCGATGCCCTCCACCTTCTCAAGTTCGCGCAGCAACTCCACGAGCCTTGGCTCGCCGTACAGGTCCATGCCATAGTAGGTGGTGTCTTGCGCCACAATTACCAGCTCGCGCACGCCATCGGCGGCAAGCTCGCGGGCTTCGGCGATGACTTCCTCGATCGGCTTGGTGGCGTGCTTACCGCGCATCTTAGGGATCGCACAGAACGTGCAGAGCCGGTCGCAGCCTTCGGAGATTTTAAGAAAGGCGAAGTGCCGCGGCGTGATCCGCATCCGCCCGCGGTCGGGTAGCGGCCGCGCCGGCGCGGGGTGGAACACCATCCGCTGCTCGTCGAGGCCGGCAACCAATCGGTCGGCGACCTTGGTGACTTCCTCGCGACCAAAGACGCCAACGAGATGGTCAATGTCCGGCCGATCCACAAGCAGCGCCGCTTGCTGCCGCTCGGCTAGGCACCCCGATACAATCACACCCCGCAGATCGCCGCGACGCTTCAACGCGAGCATCTCGTCGATCGCAGCGAACGATTCTGTCCGAGCCGCTTCAATGAACCCGCAGGTGTTGACGATTGCGAAATCAGCGTTGGCCGGATCGCCGACAAGCTCGTAGCCATCGAGTTGCAACCGGCCCAGCATCCGCTCGCTGTCCACCAAATTCTTCGGACAACCCAGACTAATGAAGGCGTATCGGCCTTTGGAGCCGGTGGCGCGGGTGAGGTTGTCGGTAAATGAAATGGACACGTGCCAGCACCCGCGATGAATTTGGAAAGATAGGCAAGATCGGCGGCCCCTAAGCGGTGGCCCGAACCATCATCGTACTCTCGCGGGCCGCCGCGGAGGAGGGGCGGGCTTTTTTCCGCGGTTTGCAGCACGCAAGCACAGAACTCCCGCGGATTGAGCTACGTCTCGATTGTGGGGAATCTCATTATTTAGCGCTTGTCCGGATCAATCCCCGCGGATAGTATAAATATGTTCACTTATTCGTAGGAGTCGCCCAATGTTGCTGGAAATCACTCAAGAGGAACTGACTGACGCCCTGGAACGGACCGTGACCGAAGTTTTGTGGGAAGCGCGCGTGATTGAGCCGCCCGTCGACGCCGTGCTAGCGGCGCAGCGGCTGGGCTTGGCCTTGGTTACCGACACGCAGGCAGTCCACCGCGGGCGGTGCGTCCGACTGGCGGCGGGGGCGGAATCGATGACCACTTCGGCCATTCTACTGGCACCCGAGGAGCGGCCCGAGCGGCGGCAATGGACGGTCGCTCACGAAATCGGCGAATGGGCGGCCCAGCGGATGCTGGCACATTTGGACATCGCCGCTGAGGGCGAGGAAGATCCCCTTCGCGAGCGCTGCGCCAACGCCTTTGCCGGCGCACTGCTGCTTCCCCGCCGCTGGTTCCTGGCGGACGGCCACGATCTCGACTGGGATCTTCGTGCGCTGAAACCTCGCTATGCGACCGCAAGTCACGAGCTGATCGCGCGGCGGATGATCGAAATGCCGGCGCCGGCGGTGATTACCCTGTTCGATCACGGACGGCGCGTCTGGCGACGCGGCACCGAGGGGCTACGCGTCCCGCCATTGTTACGGGCCGAAGAGGACTGCCAGCGTCAGGCCCATCTCAGCGGAAAGCCCGCTGAGGCCGACTCAAACTGCGACGGCGCGGGACAGATTCGCGTCCGCTGCTGGCCCGTGCATGAACCAGGCTGGCGACGCGAAATTATGCGGACCGAAGTCCAGGAATGTGAATATCTTTAGCTTCCCGAGAATCGCGCATCAGTCGCAGCAGCGTGTGCGACAACTCAGCGGTTAGCCAAGGCTTGCCCAGCACTTCCGCGACGCCGATTCGCTTGGCAATCTCGAAGCGATCACGGCGCGGAAAATCGAGCAGTGCCACGACGGGTGCGCGCTCGCTTCGCATCCGTTGGCAGAACGCGTCCAGCCCTAGCGCTTCCGTTCCACTGAGTTGCCCGCCGACCCAAATCGCGGCTTGAACGCCCTTCATTTGTAGCATTGCGTGGTGGCGCGGCCACCAGGTGACGCTGAAGCCTTCGATCGCTAAGGCATCGATCAAAGCGGCGGCCGATTCCAGATCAACCGTCGAAACCACGACGATCCCCGGTCGGGTGCCCCTCGCCGCGGCGAGTGAATTCGCACTGGAGCCAATTCCACTCGATCGCCACCAGCTAGGGAATGCGTACCAGTAGCGCCGCGCCACATCGGGCCACGGTTGGCCGGTCCGCAGCTCGCCCTCGCACCAGCTTCCCAATAGTGAAACGAATCTCGCTTCCCCGGCGTAAGGCCGCAACCGATCGACTATGTCTCGTGGCAACTCACCCGGCCGGGATTGAACGAGCACAATCCAATCGACGGACCGATTCGCTTCGAGCCAAGCCTGGGCGTAATCGCCGTCGGGAACGAACCAGACCCGCGCCGTGCAGCGCAACTCGGCCCGCGCATCGGTAAAATCCGTGTGCTCGGCGTTGCCGATCACGAGCGCGCGGGGTGTTCGTTGTCCGTCCATGACAAACTCGTTTAGCCATACGTGGTCGCGTCTCTCCGAGACGCGATTACGAGTCTCGGAGAGACTCGTCTACATGACCAGCCCTAATCGTCAAACCGAATCTCCAGCACCTCGAAGCGATTCGTGCCGGCGGGGACTTCGACCTCTACTCGATCGCCAACCTTTTTACCGATTAAGCCCTGTGCAAGCGGGCTGGCGACATTGATCTTTCCTTCGTCGTAATCCTCTTCTCCTGCGCCGACAAGCGTGAATTCCTCCGAATCGCCGAAGTCTAAGTCCTTGACCGTCACCGTGCAGCCAAACACCACCTGATCGCGGGGAAGTTTAGAAGTATCGACTAGCGTGGCGCGGGCCAGCTTGTCCTTGAGTAAGTTAATCCTGGCTTGGAGCATCCCCTGCGTCTCGCGGGCACCGTGATACTCCGCGTTTTCGCTTAGGTCGCCCTCGGACCGGGCCTCGGCAATTCGCTTGGCCACCTCGGGCATCTGGACGTTTTCCATGTCGTTCAGATCGGCCTTGAGCTTGTCGTAGCCGGTTCGGGTCATCGGCACCAGGTCGCTTACACTCATCGCACCACTCCCGCACAAACGCTAATTTACCTGCGAGACGCTTTCGGAACTTCTCGCGCAGAAAAAAAGAAGCGGGGCTTCCGGCGAACGGAACCCCGCAGCGATTAAACTATTGTTTCGCGCCCCACGCGCCGTGTAAAGCGGGAAAATCGTAGGTCGGGCTTTCCAGCCTGACAAGCAGCGGAATGCCTTCTCACCGGGGCAAGTCAGGCAAGAAAGCCTGACCTACGCGGTTTCCGGCACGTACAACAACCGGCCGCACGAACGGCAGAAGACCGGCTTCGACAACAAAAGCTCGTTTTGCATATTCAGCGTAATCTGCTTGCCGCAACCGCCGCAGACGCCGTCCTCGACAGGCGCGAGGCCTTCCGCCCCCTTTCCCTGCACAACGCGGTTGTAGTCGGATCGAAAATCGGCGGGCAACACAGTTTCGAGAGCGACCAGATCGACCTCCAGCCGTTTAATGTCGCCCTCAACCAGCCCGGCGGCCTGCTCGATCTTGTCGCGAACTTTGGCCAGCTCATTTTCTCCCGCCACAACGTGTCCCTGGGCAATCACCACCGCTTGGTCCAGCACGTCGATCCGCTCCATACCTTCCAGAATCTCGTCCGACAGCACGCTTCCCGCCATCTCCGCGGCAGCGATCTGTTCTTGCAACGCTTGATATTCTTTATTGCTCTGGCAGGCGTTGAGCTTTACTTTCCAATCGACCACCCGCTGCTCGGCGGCTTTGAGATCGAGCTGCTTC
This sequence comes from Pirellulales bacterium, assembly GCA_040901765.1. Classification (GTDB taxonomy): domain Bacteria; phylum Planctomycetota; class Planctomycetia; order Pirellulales; family Lacipirellulaceae; genus JBBDYG01. Next base: position 70,352 of record JBBDYG010000063.1, on the reverse strand, counting down.
TTGTCGACCATTACGCGGGTCTGCTTCACCGTCTGGCGAGCCTTTTCGAGCTCCGCCTTCAAGTGCGCAACGCTGGCTTCGTGCGCTTGAATCTGCTTCGGGCCGCGCTCGCGCCGGCCGCGCAACTCGGCCAGTTGGCCGTGGATGCGATGCAACTCGCGCAAAGTGATGGCCGTGACGCTCATGTACAGATTCCCCCTGGGCAGCGGACTGCTTGACTCCTTTCGTTATCGCCCGGACGCAGCTTCTTGCCAAGCCCCGCGCTGCGCAAGCAAACTCAGGGTGGCACGCTACGCCGTCTATAATAGCCGTTTTCTCAACGAACCCGATTGCCGTACGACACTGACCATCCCGGAGGGATGACAGCTATTAGCCGGTGGTCGCGCAGCGCACCACCGGACAGCAACCCACCCTTACGCACGACCCCGGCGGGTCGCAGCAATTCGGTTCCGAGCGACCTTGCTGGCACCCTTCCAGGGTGCTCGTTTCGTGACGCGCGATTAACCGGCGGTGGCGCTAACGCTTACCGCCGGCTAATAGCTGCCAAGCCTCCGGCTTGAAATGCAGTGCCTGGACATACCACCGCACCACTACGCCGCGGCGGCCGTGATCTCTGGGCCATTGGGTACAAAGGCTGACAGCATTTGGCTGCGGACGGGGTTTTGCAACTTTTCTACCGCCTTGGCCTCGATCTGCCGCACGCGCTCGCGAGTCACCTTGAAGATGCGCCCCACTTCTTCGAGCGTGTAGCTGTAGCCGTCGGCCAAGCCGTACCGCAGCCGAATGATTTCCCGCTCGCGGAAGGTAAGCGTCTTGAGTAGCTCCTCGATTCGCTCCCGCAGCAGTCCGTTGTTCGCCAGCTTGTGCGGGCTTTCGGTCGTTTGGTCTTCGACGAACTCGCCGAAGCTGCAGTCGTCGCCGTCGCCAATCGGGCGGTCGAGGCTAACTGGATGCCGGCCGATATCCAGCACCCGTTCCGTTTCTTCGAGACTCACGTCGGCAGCGACCGATATTTCTTCGGCCGTCGGCTCGCGGCCAAGCACCTGTTGCAGTTGCTTCGCCGTGTTGCGCAACCTGCTCAACACGTCAATCATATGGACCGGAATACGAATGGTCCGCGCCTGGTCGGCAATGGCCCTGGTTATCGCCTGACGAATCCACCATGTGGCGTAGGTCGAAAACTTGAAGCCGCGTCGATACTCGTACTTGTCGACCGCCCGCATCAGGCCGGTGTTTCCTTCTTGAATCAAGTCGAGAAAGCTTAGGCCGCGATTGCGGTACTTTTTGGCGATCGACACCACCAGCCGCAGATTGCCGCTCGAGAGATCGCGCTTTACATGCTCGAACTCGCGGTACTGCCGGCGAAGCTGCTCGCAACGGCGGCGCAAGCTCGTGGGACTTTCCAGTGTTTTGCCAAGCAGCATCTTGAGCTCCGAGCGGACCGCGGCCAGTTTTTCCGCCGGGGCGCCCACTTCTTTGAGCCGTTTCAGCTCGACGCGAACTTCGCTCATTCGCTGTGCGTATTCTTCAAGTTGACGAATCAACGGTTGCACTCGTCGGGTCCGCAAGCTTAGCTCCTCCACGAGGATCAACATCTTGTCGCGGCGGCGAAAGAAACGGCGCTTCGCTGCGGATTTCGCTTCGGCGGTCGCCGACTTGTTGACCAGCACCGCAAAGTCCCGGCCCTGCGCGATCGCCAGTGCCCGCAGCGTCGGCAGGTTGTGCGGCATCCGGGCCTGAATCTGCTCTTTCGTTAAGCCCTCGGTCAGTGAGACCTTGATCGTACGGTCGAACGGTAGTTCGCCGCTGTACACGCGCTCCAGTGTCTTGAGCGTCGCCTCCAAGGCAAAGTGAGAACGCAACAAGTTGCGACGAAACCGCTTGCGGGTCAGCTCGATTTTCTTGGCCAGCAAAATTTCTTCCTCGCGCGACAACAGCGGAATTTCCGCCATCTGCGAGAGATACATCCGAATTGGGTCGCTGTTATGGACCGCTATGCCATCGGCCAGTAAATACGAACGATCGCCGGGCGCAGGCACCTCGGCGGGCCGCTTCTTCCGCGAATCGTCGATCAGTTCCAGCCCCATCGCATCAAGCCCGGCCAGCAGCTCGTCGATTTTTTCCGTGCCGTACGTTTCATCCGGCAGATAGGCGTTGACCTGATCGTAGGTAAGAAAGCCTTGCTTCTTGGCTTGAAGGAGAAGACCACGCAGTTCAATATCAACCTGGGCCATTTCGATTCACTCCTCGCGCACATCCGTGTGCGTCGTTGGGGGGTGTGGCTCGCGAATCGAGTGCCACTGGCTAAGCATGGTGGGTGCCACTTCTGGCTTGCCCATTAGTGCAAGGCGGCAACTCGCGAGCCTGCCTGCAAACACTCTATCCATCCGTGGAGAGAGAACCCGTCTGCCGGCTTTTTAGCTTTGCGAAAAATTCTTCGAGTGCGATTTCCTCCTGTTGGGGATCGAAGCGCTTGTCGCGAAATGCCGCCAAGTCCTCTTGACGCTGGGCATCCTCGTGACCGCGCTCGCGGCGGGACAACAAATCTTGCAGTCGTAAGCTCGCGTCGCTGCCTGCTTTGGCGTGGCAGGCTTCGTCGAGCTCGACGAGCAAACTTTTCGTAGCGGCATCCTCCACGGCGAGCATTAAACTTTGGTAATCCACCCGGTCGCCGCGCTTCAAGGCTTCGAGAATCAACTGGTAAAGCCCGCGGGCGAGGGGCGATGACAACTCGGCGGCGAGAATGTTCGCTCCCAATTTGCGCGCGTAAGCCCCATCGGTCAACGCCAGTTCCAACAATTCTTTTTCAAATGCGGAAATCTTCGGCGACAATGTTTCCTCGCTTGCCGTATCCGACGTGATAGCACCGCCCGATCGCGAATTGCCACGTCGTAAATCGCGCAGCCGCACGCGAAGTTGCTCCTCCGGCAGGCGAAACTCGCGAGCCAGCCGCGACAAAACCTGCTGCTCGCGCAGCACAAACGCCGAGCTATCAAGCCCCATGCCGCGGCGCGATTTGGCCAGCGTTGCCAGCACTTGCTCCACGGCTACGGTGACCTGGTGCGTGTCGCTCGACGAAACTCCCCGCGTCGCCAATCGCAACCGATGCTCTAGCGCGTCGACCGCCTGCCCCAGCATTTGCAGAAATGCATCGCCCCCTTGCTCGGCAATAAAATCACACGGATCGAGTTGCTCCGGCAACGTCAGCACGCGCAAGTCTAACTGATTGGCAATGAAAAGTTCGAGAATCTCCGCCGAGCGCCGCTGCCCCGCTTCGTCGCCGTCGAGCACGAGCACCACGCGATCGGTAAACCGCCGCAAGAGCGGCAGATGACGCTCGTTGAGCGCCGTTCCCAAGACTGCGACCGCGTGTTCCACGCCATGCTGATGGGCCATGATCACGTCGGTGTAGCCTTCCATGACAACCACCTGCTTCGCCCGCGCAACGGCATCGCGCGCTTGAGCCAGCCCGTAAAGCTGGCTGCTCTTGGAAAAGAGCGGCGTCTCCGGCGAATTCACGTACTTGGCTGAGCGGTCATCGGCAAACTGCGGCATGATTCTGCCGCCGAACGCGATCGGACGATCGCGGACATCGTGAATCGGGAACATTACGCGACCGCGAAAACGGTCGTACCAACCTTCGCCCGTCGTGCGCTGTAAAATCAAACCAACGCGCTCGAGCACGGCGGTCGTCCAGGCGGTGTTCGCCGCCCGTGCCACGAGCCAATCCCACGCCGGGGGGGAGAAACCTAGCCGGAATTTACGAATGCTCTCGGCCGAAATCTTGCGATCGGCCAAGTAATTGCGCACCGGTTCCGCTTGCGGATCCTGTAGCAAACAGCGGTGAAACTGTTCCTCCGCCCATGCCAGCGCCGCGAACAGCGTCCGCTTATCCCCTGCACTGCCGCTTGCCGGCTTAGCGACAGCCTGCAACGAAACTCCCGCCTTTTCCGCCAGCATCTCCATCGCTTCGCGGAACTCCACGCGTTCCATCTTCATTACAAAACTGAAGATGTCGCCGCCAACGTCGCATACCCAGCATTTCCACGATTGCCGCTCGGGATTGATCTGAAGGCTCGGGCGACTGTCGTCGTGCCACGGGCAGTTAGCGACATATCCGCGGCCTTGGCGGCGCAACGGCAGAAAGCCCCCCACGAGATCGACGATGTCGATCGCCTGGCGAATTTGTTCCTTGGCGTCCTGAGAAGAACCTTGCATTGCGGTTGCATTCCTTGCGTAATTCCGTGCCACTGCGTAATTCAGTGCCACTGCTGGACGAGCCAGCAGTGTGACCCCCCGAGCGCTTGGCTCCGAAGACTACGCCTCGCGGCTAAACCTCACCACTCACTGCCCGTTGGGACGCACGCTCAAGGGAGAGCGGCCAACCGTGGCCTTGAGCACCAATTCAACCGGTTCGCCGTCCACGATGCGCTTCAGGACCACCGTCGCTTCCGAACCGATTTCGGTCGAGGCGATTGCACGGCTGAGGAGCAGCGGATCGTTCGCCTCGTGATCGTTCCAACGCAGAATCACATCGCCGTGGCGAATGCCGGCTTCCCGCGCAGGGCCACCGGGCGGCTCACCGACGAGAACCCCCTGTCCTGCATCCAGTTCGTAGCGCTCACGAAAGATTTCGGGCACTACAACTGGACGAATACCTAAGTAGCCTCGCTCAATCCAGCCATCCTTCAGAAGCCGTTCGTAGGTGTCGCGGGCCAGACTCGTCGGGATTGCAAAGCTGATGCCACGATACGATTGACCTACGATCGCCGCATTGATTCCGACTACCTTTCCCGCGAGATCCACGAGCGGCCCGCCGCTGTTGCCGGGATTCACGGCCACGTCCGTCTGCAAGTACTCCTGATAGGGACTACCCGGAATTCCATTGCCCGTGCGGCGCGCTTTGGCGCTGACGATGCCAAACGTAATGCTCCGGTCCAGGCCAAAAGGACTCCCGACCGCCCATACGAGATCACCCACCTGCAACTCGTCGCTGTCGCCCCATTCGGCGGCGACAAGGTCCGGTAAATCAACTTTCAACACGGCGATGTCGGTCGATGGATCGCCGCCGAGGACCGAGGCATCGGCGTATCGCCCATCATCGAGCCGCACGTGCAATCCCGTGGCGCCATTAATCACGTGAAAGTTGGTAACGATATAGCCCAAGGGATCGACGATGACTCCTGAGCCTTGCCCTTCGCCTCCGCGAAAATCGGCCCGATGAATGCTCACCACGCTCGGCCCCACGCGTTTAGCAACCAGCCGCGAAGCGGTCATTAGGTCGTCCAACCGCGGCCGCAATTGGCTGAGGCCCGTGGTAGCGCCCTCGACTTCCGCCCGCAGCGCACCGAGGGTGGCGTGGTACTGATACTCCCCAACAATGTACTTTCCCATCCACAGAAGGGCCACGACCACCAGCACGACCAGCAACCAACCAAGTTGCTGGCCGCCGCCCGATTGCCGCCCCTCGCGTTCGCGTGCTTGCCGCAACTCCGACGAAGTCGCGGGGAGACTGTGCGGATGGCCGACCGGATCGTCGTTATTCGATTCCACCGAATGCAATTTATCGATCAATTCCACGTGATCCTCGACCGGGTCAGAATTCCCGTACCCGCACGGACGGTGCGGCTCCGTTGGCGATTATAGGCGCGGCCGCCCAATTTTGCGAATGTTCGGACCACTGCCGTTGTTCCGCGATTTCCGCGCCAGGTGCGCTATTCGGTGGATTCCGCACAGGCGGGCAAGTTCCACGACCGACCCAGTCCGCCACGGCGGCACGGCGCACTGCATCGGAACAAGCTACGTTTTTGGGTGGCACGCCCAGAGTCTTCGATGGGCGTGGCGCGGCTAAGAGGGCTTAACCACGCCCTTCGCCGTGAACTTTGTATTTCGCCGAAGTAAGAAGCACTCGTGCATTCAAGCCGGAGGCTTGACAGCCATTTGCCGGTGGTAAACAAATCGCCACCACCGGGAGATGGCGCAGGGAATTGAAGCACCCCGGCAGGGGTGCCAGCAGAATCGCAGAACCTGATATTGCTGCGACCCCTGCCGGGGTCGTGTACTAAATCATTTGCTTCCGGTGGTGCGCTGCGCGACCACCGGCTAATGGCTGTGATCCCGCCGGAATGAAGAATGCGGTTGCCATTTTAGGTCTTTAAGAACTGCTTACCAACATAGCGTGCCACTCACTCGCTAAAGTTTCCACAAACGCCGATCCATTGGATCATCAAACACCCATGAACACCGACGCTCTCTTGGACGAGGCCCCCGCCAGCGCGGACGCTGTCCCGGCCTGCGAAAAATGCCAGACGCCCATCCGCGTCAAAGGAATGGCCGCTTGCCCACGCTGCGGTTACTATCCGAGCTTGGGCATCTTCATTGAGGTCGCTCCCTGGGAAGCGGAGCTTAACGACCCCAACGCCGTTCCCAAGCCCCAACCATCCCATCTCGAAGTTTGGAGCCGGCTGATTCCGGGTTGGGGGTGGCGGCTGCTGGCCACGTCGCTAGCAATCGTCGTGATGAGTATCGCCGTGCGACTCTTGACCGAAACCGGCGGCACCGTTCGCACAACGTGGAGCGTAACGCAACTGCTGGGAGGATTAAGCCTTGCCGTACTGTGCCACATTGCCGCGTTCCTGTGGATGCTCTCTACCGAGAGTGACATGGGAATCACCGATGTCGTGGTCAAGCCGCTTAAGATTTGGCTGCAAATCCTCAGTGAGCTGCCGCACCGCTTTTGGCTGTTAAACACCGCCAATGCGGGCCTCACGGCGGCGCTTTGCGCCGCTCTGATAATCGGCGGCATTCCCTACGAGCGACTGTGGGACTGGGGCTTCAAGGCGCCACCCAAACAAAACCTGATGGGCGCTCTCATGGAGCAAGCCCAAAAGGCGAAAGGCAACAACGATGGATTGGAAAAGGCCATCGGCGACTTCGCCGGCAGCGCGGGCGCGGAAGATGGCGGCGGCAAGAGCGCGGCGGATGCCAAACCGCTGATCATGGCCGACTGCGTGATTATCGGCTACACGCCACTGCAAGAGGGCAAGCTGGTGCAGCTTTGGCTGGCATCGGAATTCAAGGGCAAGCTGGTCTTCGTCGGTCGAGTAACGCCCAGGTTGGAGTCGACCGTGCGTGAGGAGATACTGTCGAAGCTAGCTGAGTCGCATTCCGTTCGGCCATTGGTAAGCGCGCCGGGCGAACCGCAATGGGTCCGCCCGACACTTACTTGTCGCGTCTCGTTCACGAAGCGCGACCCGAACGGCCGCTTTGTCGAAATCACTTGGAACGAATTGCTGGGCGAAGTGAAGCTGCCCTGGTAACGACGATCTACGGCCGCTTCTTGCGACGCCCGCGCGGCCGGCCGCCACGGCTAGCCCCGGGCGGGCGGGCCGTCTTTTTGCGCTCCGAACGCATCGCCAAATTGGCGTCAACGACCACGCCAATCGCCTCCCCCCAAGACGGAATATTTCGGTGGATCGCCGGACGCGAGCCGCCCGTCGAAGCCTCGTCGCCATCCTCGTCGTCATCGCCGCCCGCGGAGAGCAGATCGTCGTCTTCGTCGTCATCGTCGTCAAAGATTTCCACGTCATGCCCCGCAGGACCAAGATCAACCACGATCGGCTCGGCCGAAGTCGGGGACTTGGGACGCGGCGCGCGCGGCGATTCGTCTGCTTCGTCTCTTGCTTTTCCGCCCCGCCGGCGACGTCGCGGTCGGCGGCGCTTGCCTGGGGACGGCGCGCCTTCCTCCGATTCGGATTCCTCTTCGCCAACGTCCAACGAATCGGCTTCTTCTTCCGAGACGCCTAAACGCTCCTCTTCTATCACCTCGTCGGCCAGTGGCATTGGCGGCTCCGGCTCTGCCAGAACGGGCGCCGAACTCTCGCCGCGCTTGCGAGCAAACGGGAACCAATCGGGAAGACCATAGTTGCTACGCGGTGGGAGTGGCGGCTCTGCAGCCGGTGGATCGGCTTTCGGCGGAGCCGGCTTCTGCGGTGGACGTTCCCGCCGCGCAGTCGGTTCTTCGGCTCGGGCACGTGGCCGCTCCTCTCGCGAGGATGGACGCTCCTCGCGCGTCGTTGGCCGATCCTCTCGCGTCGTTGGCCGATCCTCTCGCGAAGATGGCCGATCCTCTCGCGAAGAGGGACGCCCCTCTTGCGAGGATGACCGCTCCGCTCGCGCCGCTGGCCTATCCTCTCGCGCGAGTGGCCGGTCGACTCTCGTGGGCGGTTTCTCCGAACGTGCCGGCGGTCGTGCTTCGCGCCGCGGCGGGGCCGATTCAGCGCGCTCCGCTGGCCGCGCCTTCGGCGGCGGTGGAACTTCCGCCTTAGGCCGAACAGGAGGCGCGGCCGAAGGCGGCGGGGCAACGGGCTTCTTCGGCGGCTCCGCGGGCGGAGCCGGAAGCCCAAATTCACCGATCAATTGGTCCCAGCCCGCTGCCGGACGACTCGGCGGCTCCGCCGGTGGTCGCGGCACCGCAGCGCGCGACTTGGTACTGCTGGTTGGAGCCGGCTCGGCTGGCTCGTCGCGAACCTCCGCGCCGAGCGTACGTGCCAATTCGCCCCATTTGTCTTCCGAGTTCGCTTCAGCCATTTCTGTTGCGCCCGAGCGCGTGTCTCCTATGTGCCTCGCATGTCGCGGCTTTCGCCGTATCCTCCCGCAGTATAAGCCTTTCCAACCACCGCTGAAAGCCGCGTTCAAGCCGCATTACGGCAACAATAGGCTTCGACCGCAACGCTCGCGGGGCCTACCATTAGATAGCTCAGTTGGCGACATCGCTCGTAAGGACGCTAAAAAATGTCGGTTTCCCCAGCCCCCAATTCCCAGTCCCAATTCCCCTTCGTCGAAGAAGTCGAGGTCTCCGGCCACATCATCGACAGTTTGCTGTTGCCCAAGGTGCTCGATCTGATCATGGCCAGCGGTGGAACGTATCGACTCAAGAAAGTCGCGATCGGCCAGAGTCGGCAGGATCCGAGCTACGCGCTGATTGACGTGTATGCGTCCACGCACGAGGCGCTCACCAGAATCCTGGCCCAAATCAGCGACCACGGTGCGTGCCCCACCGTTGGTCACGATTGCCAACTCGTCGCCGCCGACATGACCGGCGCGTTTCCCGAAGGCTTTTACAGCACCACCAATCAGCGAACTGAAATCCGCCTCGGCGGCGGGTGGCACCCCGTCGCCGAACAAGAAATGGACTGCGGAATCGTCGTCACCCGCGGTGCCGCCCGCTGCATCCCGATGACCGATGTTTCACCCGGCATGGAGATCGTCGTCGGCCACGCCGGCGTGCGGGTGTTCCCCGTCGAACGGCCCAATTCGGATCACGCTTTCGCATTCATGAACAGCGATGTCTCCACGGAGAAGCCCAAGGGCGTGTTGATCCGGCAAATCGCTGAGGAGCTTGTGCAGAATAAACGCTCGGGCAAGAAAACGCTGCTCGTCGGCGGCCCGGCAATTGTCCATACCGGCAGCGGCCCACTGTTGTGCGAACTGATTCGCGGAGGATACATCCATCGACTGTTTGCCGGCAACGCGCTCGCCACGCACGACATCGAACAAGCACTCTACGGCACGAGCCTTGGCGTGCAACTGCGCGACGCGAGCCTAGTCGACGCCGGGCACGAGCATCACCTCCGCGCCATCAACCGCATCCGCCGTGAAGGCTCGATCCGCGCCGCGGTCGAAACCGGCGTCCTGAAATCGGGCATCATGTACGAATGCGTTTTCCGAGGCGTCGATTTCCTGCTCGCGGGCAGCATCCGCGATGACGGCCCGCTACCCGACGTCATCACCGACGCACTCGATGCGCAGCGCCAAATGCGGCAAGCAATCCGCGATGTCTCGTTCTGCTTGATGATCGCCACCACGCTTCACTCGATCGCCGTCGGCAACCTACTGCCCGCGTGGGTCAAGGTCGTTTGCGTCGATATTAATCCCTCGACCGTCATCAAGCTCAACGACCGCGGCAGCTTCCAAACCGTGGGCCTCGTAACCGACGTAGAACCGTTCCTCCGCGCCTTGGTGCAGGAAGTACACGCCCGCGAATCTCAGCGCTAACGCCGCTGGCGAGGACACCGCGGCTCGCAGCCTGGTTTCTTCAAATCCCAAATCTGAAATCATAAATCTCCTCCCATGCCCCGCATCCTCATGTGCCCGCCGACATTCTACGGAATTGAATACGAAATCAATCCGTGGATGAACCGCGCCCGCCCGGCGGATCATGAGTTGGCGATCGTGCAATGGCAAGGACTGCGCGACCAACTCGTTGCCGCGGGAGCCACCATCGAACAGCTTGAACCCGTCCGCGGCATGCCCGATCTCGTTTTCACCGCTAACGCAGCGCTGATCTACCAGGGCCAAGCCGTCCTGTCCCGGTTCCGCCATTCGCAACGCCAAGTCGAGGAGCCAATCAACCGCGCGTGGTTTCAGTCGCACGGCTTCGAAGTACACGATCCGCCGCAGGGTTTCAGTTTCGAAGGCGCAGGCGATGCCCTCTTCTGCGGCGACACGCTGTTCGCCGGCTACCGCATGCGCAGCGACGCCCTCGGCCAGCAGCGAATCGGCGAGATGCTCGGCGTCCGCGTGCTGCCGATGGAGCTCGTCGACGGTTACTACTACCACCTCGATACCTGCTTCTGCCCCCTTGCGCCTGGCGAAGCCATCTGGTATCCGCCCGCCTTCGACGACTACGGCCGCCGCGTGATCCAGCAGTACGTCGATGAGCTAATCGAAGTGCAGAAACCCGAGGCCGAGCATTTCGCGTGCAACGCCGTGGTCGTCGGCCGCCGCGTGATTACCAACACCGGTTGCGAGCGATTGCACGAAGAACTAACACGCCGCGGCTACGAACCCATCGCCACGCCACTCGGAGAATTCGTCAAAGCCGGCGGCAGCGCGAAGTGCTTGACGCTGAGATTGGACGGCGAGGAAGGGGCGTTGATCGGCCTATAGTTGCGCAAGCAGTTTGTCATAGTCCGCATGCGAACCAATCCAGAACCAGTTTATTGTGCCTTCCTCCAAAAGTCCGACCGCCCGCCAACCTAGGCTCACGCGAACCGAATAGACGTCGTCGTGTCCTTTGATTGACTTGAAATGCAATCCCGGGTGGGACGGATTCGTTCGCCACAATCGATAGCTCTTGCGAGCTTGCTTCTGTACCGTGACAGGCAATCTAGCAAAGAATGCTACAAAATCTTCCGTGACCCGCGAGTTCATAGCTCATCGATACCGACATCCTGCACCCGACCGGCTCGAACATCCTCTCGTGCCTTATCTGCCATTTGAGTGAGCACCTCGTGCGAACCCGCAAACGACTCCTGCCACCGCTGTTCGTCGGCCAACTCGTCGAGAATTAAACTCGCAATGGCGTCCTGCTCCAGCTCGGAAAGTTTCTTGATTTCCGTCAGTGCTTTTTCGAGAAGTTGAGTCATGGTCTGTCATTCCAGATGCTTGGCCGAAAGAGTTCCCACCTCCATTATACCAGCACTACTGCACACAAGCACCCGGCTGTTCACTGCCCTCTGCCCGCTGCCTTCTGCCCGCTGCCTTCTGCCCGCTCCTACGGTCGGTCATCGATAAACATCGTCCCATTGTCCGCAACGTTGAACATCGGGCGGTACATGCCTTTCACCGACGACTTGGCCCGGCAGCCATAATTCCACACGAGGCTTAGGCCGATATTCCAGCCTTCTTCTTCGGCGGCCTCGCCTTCATCGTTGTCGTCGGGAATGTAGTAGGTAAACCCGCCTTGCAGCGACCAGCGGTTGTTGATCGCCACGAGAAAATCGCTGCCCAGCACGCCACGGTCGGAGTCATCAAGCCCAGCGAACGCCCGCACTTCACCGGCACACTGGCACTTCACGCGGTAGTAGAGCAAGTACCAGTCGGTCGATTGATAGATGCGTTCGTTGACCAGATCCGAGTCATCCAAGTGTACGCCGAACGTGAAACCGATCTCTTGCCCGCGGGGATTCACGAGGCCTACCTCGCCGCGAATCTGGCTGAAGTCCGCCGACTCAACGCGCTCATCGCGCAACCAGTCGTAAACCACACCGCCTTGCAAGCCCGCGCAAGCGCGGCGAAACAGACCACCGGTCGCGAAGTGCTGCGTGTGTCCTTCCGATGATTCTCGCTGACCGTCGCCGTGTATCTGGCTCTGCGTTGACCGGTATCCAAGCTGGTAGCCCAGTCCCGGCACGGGCAGCCACGCCATGCAGCCGCCAACATTGATTCCTTCGTGAAAACCAAAGTTGCCGCGGTCGCGATTCCAATCGAGCGGGCCTTTGAAACCCTGCACGCCGCCGAACACGGTGACTTCCTTCACCGGCGGAACATAAAGGCACAACGGCACGCAACCACGCTCCGCGCAGCCGCCCAAACAACCGCCGGGCTGAGTACACCCAGGCTCGCAGCAACAGTCGCCGCAGCCGCAACCACCTTCAATGCCACAAGCGTCGCAGCACCCGCATGGATCGCCGCACGGCTCGCAACCGCAGCCGATCTCGTAGGGATTGCCCAACTCACAACCACCGCCCTCGCAACCGCACGGTCCGGAACCGTGCATCGAAGCCGGGTTCGGCGGCGGCGCGCTAACGTATTCGTATTCTTCGTAAGCCGAAGCCGGCTTCACCGCGTGCATGCCCGCAGACTCGCTCGTCATGAACGCGACTTCGCTATGCCCGTTCGGTCGAGAAGCTTGCCGGGCGCTCCCTTCCCGCTGCTGCGAAGCCATCGGCGCCGCCGCTTGCGGCTTTGCGGCAGGCTTCTTCCCCGCCACTCGCACCGGCGGCTTCGGCGAAGCGTGATTCCGCTCCCAGGCCATTTGCTGCTGGCCAAAAGAAGTGCTGCCGCACACCGCGAGCAACACCAGCGCAGCGCCGCCCCACGCAGTTCCGACTCGAGCCGATTGATGACGAAGCATCGCTTGATCCTCAGGGGGATTTTTCAATACCGATCGCGGGCTAGCTTGATGCGCGACGCGCCCCGCGCATCGGCATCCGCCCGTCGCCACGAAGCTACCCAGGCCCCCCTGAGATCATGGCTACCGTCCGTTATCGGCTCAGGACCGGCCCGCACTTTCGGAAAACTCCCCCCAATCCGCAATCGCCCCGCTAGCACCACCGCCTCGACATGCTTTCTGCCAAGCGAAAGAATGGGACGCGGATGAACGCAGATCGAGCGGACGGGCGCTGATGAACCAGAGATCGGCCCCTAACTTCTTCTTAATCTCAATCTTGCTTTTAAATCCGCGTTCATCCGCCCAATCTGCGTTCATCCGCGACTGTTCATCAAGGTGCCCCCATGCCGGCCGATTTCTCCCTCACTGCCAATCTCGTCGATATCCCCGCACGCCGCGTCTACCCCGCCGAAGTCCAAGTCCGCGCCGGCCGCATCGCAGCCATCAACCCACTTCTGGGTGCCACTGCTGGCTCGTCCAGCAGTGCAAAGCAAGTAGCTGCGTCACAACCCACTACGTACCTCCTTCCCGGCTTCATCGACGCCCACGTTCACATCGAAAGCTCGATGCTCGTGCCGACCGAGTTCGCCCGGGCCGCCGTCGTGCATGGCACCGTCGCCACCGTTTCCGATCCGCACGAGATCGGCAACGTGCTCGGTGTCGCCGGCGTCCACTACATGCTCGACAACGCCGCGCAGACCCACTTCAAGTTCTACTTCGGCGCCCCCTCCTGCGTCCCGGCAACGACGTTCGAAACCGCCGGCGCGGAAATCAGCGTTGCCGAAGTGGAACAACTGCTCGACGACCCGCGGATTCTCTACCTCAGCGAGATGATGAATTTCCCCGGCATCCTCCACGGCGACCCGGCGTGCCTCGCAAAAGTCGCCGCCGCCCACGCGCGGAACAAGCCAGTTGATGGCCACGCCCCCGGACTGCGCGGCGCGGAGGCCGCCCGTTACATCGCCGCAGGCATCACTACCGACCACGAGTGTTTCACCAAACAGGAAGCGCTCGACAAGCTCGCCGCCGGCGCGAAGATTTCAATCCGCGAAGGCTCGGCCGCCCGCAACTTCGACGCCCTCTACACGCTCATCGGCGAACACCCCGGCCGCACGATGCTCTGCAGCGACGACAAGCATCCCGACGAGTTAGTCACCGGCCACATCAACACGCTCGTCAGCCGCGCCGTCGAGCGCGGCATCGACTTGTTCGACGTGCTCACCGCCGCCTGCCTCACGCCGATTGAGCACTACAAACTCGACGTCGGCCAACTCCGCGTCGGCGACCCCGCCGACTTCGTCGAAGTCGATTCGCTCACCGATTTTCACGTCCTGCGCACGTGGATCAACGGCGAACTGGTCGCCGACCACGGCGAGTCGCTGCTGCCGCGCGTCGAACCGCCCCCCGCCAACAAGTTCCACCCCCGCACGGTTAGCGCCGCGGAACTCGCCGTTCCCGCCAAAGGCAATACGCTGCGCGTGATCGAAGCAATCGACGGCCAGCTTGTCACCAACTGTGTGCTCCACCCCGCAAAGACCGAGAACATTTCCAGTCCCCCTCCTCCGTACTCGGGGGAGGGGCTAGGGGAGGGGGCAAGACCTGTCGCCGTTAGCGACCCCGCGCACGACGTGCTAAAGCTCGTAGTCGTCAACCGCTACGCCAACGCCCCGCCAGCGGTCGCGTTCATCAAGAACTTCGGCCTGAGGCAAGGCGCGATCGCCTCCAGCGTCGCCCACGACTCCCACAACGTGATCGCAGTCGGCGTGGCCGACACCGACATCGCCGCCGCGATCAACCTCGTCATGTCCGCCCACGGCGGCCTAAGCGCCGCTAGCGAAAGCGAAAACGTCGCCCTCTCGCTCCCCCTCCCCATCGCCGGCCTCATGGCCACCGGCACCTGCGCCGAAGTCGCCGCCGCCTACAGCAAGCTCGACCAGCAGGCGAAAGCCTGGGGCTCGAAACTCCGCGCGCCATACATGACGCTCTCGTTCATGGCCCTGCTCGTGATTCCGGCGCTGAAGCTGAGCGATTTGGGGTTGTTTGATGGGGGGCGGTTTGACATTGTGGAGGGATTTGAGGAGTGACTTTACGCGGAGGTCGCGAGCCTAAATGACTTGCGGCGACACCGGTTGATAGGTCATAAGAAACTCAATCGCGCTGGCCTTATCCTGAAAGCTGCCAGTCACGCGATTTCCATTGTTGTAACGTATTTCTACTTCGTAACGTTCCACTGGAAGTGTGCTGCCGTCGTGAATGTAGGACTTGATAAAATCGATCGCCTCGTCCACCGTGCTGACCTCGCGCGATGTTCCGTGAAGTGCAAGCACAACGATATGCTCGATCTGACGCAGAACGGCCTCTGAGAGAGACTTCACGAAGGCCTGAACGTCTTTTCGATAGGCCTTAACAAGCGCGGCAGCCAGTTTCTTCCGCATCTCCCTCGACAGCGCCTCATAGGCGGCGACTTTGTGGTCGAACGCTACTATCGGGGTATTCTCTTCGGATCGCGCGTCGATTCCGAACTGATCGAATACTTTGACAACTCCTTCATACGGGAAGTACAGCACCGTGAAACCAAGTGACCTCAACTGCCCGAGTGCGCCGTCGGTGAAAACACCGGCCAGTATCGCTCCCTTGAACGGCGCAGCGTGGCGATAGGTTTCAGCGAGCGGTTCAATCGCACCTTGGATTTCTTGAGCTTTGTTCCGCGAATGTTTCGTGTAGCGACGCCATGCAGTTTCAATGAAAGCGGCTGGCATCCCAACTGTTTCAGGAGTGCCGCCACGCTCTAGCACGAAGTCCAAATCGTGAGAGTTCTTATTCTTGTCAATCCAAGTACACTTCTTGCCGCTACGGCATGGCCGCAGTCCCTTTTTGTCCAAGTACAAGTTGTGCGATCGGGCAAATTTCTCGAGCACTGGCCAAAATGCCGCTTCGAGAACGTCTCCGATGATCTGTCCAAAACGGTGTGCTGGTGATGCCGCCACGAATCAGCCCTCGACCCAAAGTCGCCCTTCCTGGAGCGGGACGCGATGCTTGCGATTCTTCCATTTCACATTGCGATCTCGCGTTCGTTCGAAGGTGTACGACTTAAATCCAGCTGCGATTGCAAGGTTTCCAAGCCAAGGGATTACAGGCACGTAGACGCCGTAGGGAGCCGAGTCGCCGATTACGAAACAGACTCGTGCCCCTTGGTCGCAGACGCGGCGCAAAGATTGCCACACGAGTGCCAAGTCGCGAAAATAGCACGCAACCATCAAGTGATAAGTCTTCTTACCTCCCTTGGTCATTCGCACCTCAGCGAGTTCACTGCAAACGGCAGTTAACTCGCGACGTATGGGGTCCAGTTGCGACTCAGCCAAGATTAAATCCATATCCACGGTTCTGCACGGCACGTGTTGCGAACAGGATCGGATTAGAAACTGTCGTACCGAAGATTGCAAATCGCCCCAGCCGTTAATTTCTCGCATGAACGACATTTCCAGTCGCGTGGCGTCGGCATAATCGTAATTATTCGGATACGGCGGCGAGGTAATCACCAAATTCGCAAAACCGTCCGGCACTCCGTTGCAATCGCGAGCGTC
Source organism: Pirellulales bacterium (assembly GCA_040901765.1). GTDB lineage: Bacteria > Planctomycetota > Planctomycetia > Pirellulales > Lacipirellulaceae > JBBDYG01. The sequence continues at coordinate 53,813 of JBBDYG010000063.1, read as the reverse complement.
GGCTTGCATGAACCGGGCATGATTTCCGATGGCGCTTCTTCCGCCTTGCATGTCCGCATAGAACATTCGAATCTGAGCATCGAACGCGGAGAACGCTTCCATCGGTCGCTGCTTTTGCTTGCGCGGCAGCACATATTGCCACTGAGCGGTACCAGCAGTAGACGTTTTTCTAAGAATGGAAACGAGCGTAAGCCAGGTCAATTCCGATGCCGCGCTTCCGTCGCTCGATTGCTCATGAGCGCGCCGCAGAGAATCTAAGGCTTTTAGAGTTGCCCTGTCATAACATTTTTGCACTAGTTCGGGATAGTCATCAGCACCTTCATCGAGTCTCATCGCGACATCGCGAACGGATTGCGCCTGTTTTTTGTATGCGTCCGGATCAGTCCGCCAGTGCAGTTTGGCTCTGGCGATTCGAGCGATAAAAGGATGGGAATCGATGCCGATGCATTCCACGCCCTCACGTTCCGCTTCAATCAAAGTCGTAGCCGAACCAGCAAACGGATCAAAGAGACGGACGGCTCCGTCAACTCGGAATTGTCTAATCACTGACGAAACCCAAGCAGCCGAAAACCCAGCACTGTAGCGGAACCACCGATGAATCGGCAGCGACATATTGTTTACGAAAGTGGATGACGCCCCATCTGATACCGTCCGCTCCAAGGCGTCAGCAAACAACAACCCTTGTCGCGTGTCTACAATTGGCGGCATCTCGTGTACCTTCGGCAACAACGCGTTTGTTTTTGACAACTTCGGGATCGATCTCGTGTATATTAGTCGTTTCGCGTAACTGGCGGAAGCCGGGTGGATTCCGCGAATTGTCCAGAAGTTCACCGAGCTGCCTTCGCCTCAACTCTGTGCTACAATTTACTCAGTCCCACTCCTCAAATCAGATTCATCATGAGCACCATCATTCTCGGCACCGAAACGGCCAATTTGCCCCTCGGGCAATTGCTGCAGCAAGTCGATACCGGCGGTATCGAAGTCCGAGACCAGCAAGGCAACGTCGTGGCGTTCGTCTTGTCGCCGGTCGATCATCAAGCGTGGGTTTATTCCGAGGCGCAGCGCGATTTAGAGGAGCATCCCGACGAACTGCGCCAAGCGCTCGGCCGGCGCGGCGGCGCAAGTACGGCGCAGCTATTGGAGAATACCGCCGCGGCCGCACAGCAGGCCAATCACAAATAACGCGCTACACCGTCGTGTGGGATGCCGACGTCGAAGCACACTTCATTGGCGCGTGGGTTTCGTGCGACTCCCAGGCGCGTGCAGTGCTGACGGACATCGCCAATTGGGTCGATCGCAATCTGGCCGACGATCCCAATGAGAAAGGCCGGGCGATCGACGACCTCGCGGCACGAATCTTGGCTGTGCCTGTCTCAGCATCCACAGCCCGCGTTTCGGTGACGTATCAAGTGCTCACTGACGACCGCCAAGTCCGCGTCGTGCGGTTGACCATTCGCGGTGGATGACTTGGCCCGTTGGCCGCGACGCCTACCACGGCGGGCAGGCTTCGTCCTACGGAACGGAGCGCGTTCAGCGCCCCATCGCCAATACGCGTTCCGCCGCCCGGGGAAGTCTCACCGTAGCCTGTCCACCAGCATGGGAAGGCCCTGCCCCCAGAATCCTGTCCCCTTCACTCCTTTTTTGTACACATGTCAATCACAAAAACCCGCACCTCCCAACTTCTGCGCAGCGGCGAGAGGTTCATCGCCCTCGTGCGAAGCCGTTGCCACACCCTGAAAAAGTGGCAACTTGGCAACTACCGAAGCAAACGGGCAGTTCGGCGCAAATTTGGCAACTAGAATTTTGTGAGCCTGCCGCCCTCGCCTTGCTCCTCCTGCGCAAAACCGAGACCTTTTTTCATTTTGCCAGCTACGTGTGCGCGCAGCGTGGCACAGTGGCACAAACTTCAAAAGAGCCTTAAAAACAAGTGGTCTGCAACTTGGCGACCTGCCGATCCCTGCGCGCTCGTGCCAACCTACGCAGTCTGCCAATTCGCCGTACAGCGTCTCGTTGCTTGGCTCGCCCGCATTTGCTATCGTCGCACGCAGCCAGCTTACGAACTCACAACGCCACAGCTCACCCCTCGATGCCACGCGTCGCCCATTTCGACATCCTCGAATCGCTCGGCGTCGGCGCGGTCGGGTCCGTGTACCGCGCCCGCGATACAGAATCGGGAACTTTCGTCGCGCTGAAGTTGCTGCACGACAACCCCAAAGACATGATCGACGTGCAGCGGCGGTTCATTCGCGAAGTCGCTGTGCTGCAGCAGCTCGATCACCCCAACATCGTCCGTTACCACGATTGCGGAATCTACGAGGGGCGGTTTTACCTCGCCATGGAGCACGTCGATTGCGGCACGCTCAAGGATGTTCTTCACGGCAAACGGTCGCTCGCGTGGCGTGACGCCGTCGACGTGGCGATCCAGATTTGTGCGGCGCTCGAAGGCGCCCACGCGGGCGGCGTCATTCATCGCGATCTGAAGCCGGCCAACTTGTTTCTATCGGGCAAAGGCTTGGTAAAAGTCGGCGACTTCGGTCTCGCACGGGCGGAGAACCTCTCGCGGCTCACCGACTCCGGCACCACCGTCGGCACCTGCCGTTACATGCCGCCCGAGCAAATCACCGGCGAAGAAGTGCTGACCGGCGCCGTCGATCTCTACGCGCTCGGTTGCGTCATGTTCGAAATGCTCGTAGGCCGTGCGCCGTTCGATGGCACGAGCCTCGTGATGGTGTTCGAGAAGCACATGTTCGCCGAGCCGGAGAATCCAGCCGACCTAATTGTCGGCTGCCCCGCCGATCTGGGCAAAGTCATATTGCGACTGCTCGCGAAAGAACCCTCGGGGCGCCCGAGCAGCGCCGGCGTCGTAAAGAAGTGGCTCGAACAGATCGCTGCGGGGGAGCCGGTCGATTGGGAAACGGCTGCGCGGGCGAAGCCGATACCGCCAGTACCCGCAATGCAACTTCCAACTTCAGTGGACGGCCCAACGCAAAACTTAACCGAGCGTCTTTACGGCAGACTCGAACTCGAACAAACCGGCCCCGATTGGAAACTAATCCTGCTCGGACTGGTTCTGCTACTAATCGCAATCGCGGCGGCGATCTGGTTCAAACAGTAGCGCCATTGTAGTCATTTCGCTCCGCGAGATGACGGTCCACACGCGGAGCGTGAGGACTACTATCGGGCTAGTTTTTGATCGATAGACGAGAGAAATGGCGATATGCCGCCGCCGACACATCTTGGAAGGCTTTGGAAAACTGCTTCGAGTCGCCGTCTTTGCCCATGATGACCAGCACGTAAGGCCTGCCGGGCAACTCCACAATTGCCCACTCGGTCAAGATGCCGGGCAGCTCCCCGGTCTTCGACGCCATCGGCACACCTTGCGGCAGCGCCGGCTGAATGTCGCCCTCTTTGGGCTTGCGAAGAATCGACAGCACATCGTTGCTCACTTCGCGGCTGACAAACTTCCCCTCGTGCAACCTTTGCATCAACTGCGCCGCTTCGTAGGGCGTCGAGATGTTTTCGATTCCACGTTTCCGAGCGGCAAGGTCCATCATCCGCCGCCGAAGCGCCGTCTGCGTAGCTCCCGCGTCGCGCAGCATGGCATTCACGCGGTCCATGCCGATGCGGTCGATGAGCAGATTGGTGGCCGTGTTGTCGCTGAGCGCGATCATCAGCACGCACAAATCGCGAACGCTCATCTGCACGGTGCCGTCGCCAAGCTCGACCAAAATACCCGACCCGCTGACGTGATTCTGCTTGGTGATCTTCACGATCTCATCGAGATTCAACTCGCCCGCATGTGCTTGTCGGATCGTTTCCATTAAGATGGTCGCCTTGATGGCGCTGGCCTGTGGAAAGATCGTGTCTCCCTCGACGGCCCACTGCTCACCGCTGGTAAGATCGACGATCGCGCAGCCCAGCACGCCCGATGCTCGGTCGGCGATTTCGTCAATCTGCGATTGCAATTCCTTGTCCATCCGCGTTTCGTCACCGCGAGCGAGTATCGCTCCAAGAAAGCTGATAGTGAAGAGCACGAACCAGACCATGCGTTGCATTTCGTTTTCGCCGATAGGAGTTTAAATTGGACCGGCAATCAAGCCGCGCAAGACGAGCCAGTCGTTCAAACGCGCAGGCCAGCCAGCGACCGGGCCTTTGCCGCGGAGGCCATAGCCGTGGCCGCCGCGCTCATACAAATGCAGCTCGAACGGCACGCCGTGCTGTTTCAACGCCGTAGCGTATCGCAAAGCGTTTTCGCAGTTCACGGGGTCGTCGCTCGTATAGACCAAGAACGCCGGCGGCGTTTGGTCGGTCACTTGCAACTCATTCGATGCCTCCGCCAGTGCTTTCGCCGACAGCGATTTGCCAAGCAATCGCTCGCGGGAACCCTGGTGAGCTATCGCGTCGTCCATCGAAATGACCGGATAAATGAGAATCTGGAAATCGGGTCGCGAGCTTACGCGCTCGATCGGATCTTTTGCAGCCGTATCACCATCATCGAAATGGGTAGCACCGGTAGAGGCCAAATGCCCGCCGGCAGAGAACCCCATCACGCCGATCCGCGTGGCGTCGATGTTCCACTCGCTCGCCCGTTGCCGAACCAGCCGGATCGCGCGCGACACGTCTTCCAAAGGCGCAGCGTCGCCGTCAGTTCCTTGCGGCAACCGATACTTGAGTACGATGCCGACGACGCCGTGCTCTTGAAACCAGCGGGCCGGTTCGTGGCCTTCTTTGTCGATCGCCTCGATCGTATATCCACCTCCCGGACAGATAATCACCGCCGTGCGATTCTCCGTCGGCGATGCGGGCGCATACACCGTCAGCGTTGGCACGCGAACGTTGGCGACGCTTCGATCTGGAATATCTTTGCCGCGTTCTTCGATTCTCTCTCCCTGTCGATCGGCCTCCGTGAAACGGTTTTCCGGCCAGAGCGAAACCTCTTGCTCTGCGGAGCGCGCAGTTTGCAGCATGTTCAGCAGGCCCACGAGCACACAAAACCGCCTAAGCAACAGCATCGTTCGATCTCCGAGATGGGTGACTGGACCATCGATTTAGGCATTTGATCACCTTCAATTGTACGGTTTGATTTACCGAACCGTCAATTTAGGCTTCGTGGTCGAACAGTCGAGCTTACGGTGCAATTTCCACCCACACCGCGCGATGATCCGTCGCCATCGTCGCCTCCGCGCCTGCTTCACCGGGAGCGGGCCAGAAAACTCCGCTATCGAGCACGTTCATGTCGCGTGACGGCAGCACATAGTCCACGCGCAAGTTCGTAGCTCCGTCGTCGCTGAAATTGCCGGTGTCGTGGGCGGGATTGCCGCGGTGGCGGCTTTGTGTTGGCTTTAGCACGGCGGCAACGCCGCCGTTGCTTTGTGGAGTCGGTGCGGAGTGAACGCGCGAATGGTTAAGCAGTTGTTGGATTGCGCCGCGGATCGAGTCGCCATCTACGGGGTCGGCGTTCAAGTCGCCAAGGATGATGAATGATTCATCAGCGGCGAGGCCGCCTCTGGTTCCTCGATCGTCCACAATGTAGTGAGCGCGGTTCGGCGAGACGTAATCGGCCACGAGACGAATCTCATCGAAGTTGCGGCAGCCGTTGCGGTCTTCGGGACCATCGAACACGGGCGGCGTCGGGTGAGAACAAAGCAGATGCAACCGCCGCGTGCCAACGGGAATCGGCACGTCCCAGAAGCTTTTCGATGCCAGCCGCAATTGGTTCCACTGCTCGTCCGGATGAAACGGCTTGCGAGTTTTCGGATCGACGGGCCGCCTCGCGTCGGGCATGGTACTCCAGCGGAGGTTCTTGAACGTTCGCACGGCATCCTTGTCGATAGGGAACCGCGACAGCACGGCCATGCCGTATTGGCCGGGGTAGCGGCCGAATCCCCACGCATCGTCGGGTTCGCCAAGCTTGCCGTTCTGATTGAGGTCCAGGCCCGATGGCTTACCCGTGTTGACCGGCGCGGTGAACGAGTGCGGGAATTCGATCGGTTGCTGCCCGGCTTGGCCGACGCTCAGATACTTTTGCTGAAATACGGCGAGCACTTGGCCAGTAGGATCGTAATCGATTTCGTTGAGCAGCATCACGTCGGGCCGAACACGCTGGATCACTTCGGCGGTTTTCTTCGCCGATTCGTCTTCGCCGGTTTGCAGGTCGAGCAGCAGTTGGCCCGGTTCGTCGCGATAGAACGAGATGTTATAGGTGGCGATGCGGAGCTTGCTGAGAGGTACTTGAGCGTTTGCCGAGCCAGCGAAGTAGATCGCCAGCAAAACAATCCAAAGGGTGAGTTCAAACTTCAAATGCAACAAGCCAAACGCCCTGGATTTGAAGGGGTTTTCGACGTTTGTTCACGATTCCCCGAAAATTCTAGAGCCGAACTGCTAGCAGCTTCGAAAATCAGCCCGCGACTCAGCCTCAAAGTTGTCGCATTTGAAGTTTGACATCACCAAAGTCTGAAACGACGGTGTTTCATCGGAATTGCAGTTGAGAATGACATGGCGGGCCGGTTTGGAGTTATTGTAATCGGGTCGCGCTGTGGAAAGTGGATTCTTCTCATTCGCGGGGGGCGCGGTTAGAATGCGCAGCCGTGGGGCAGGCTTTCCCGCCTGCCGTGACCGTACACTTGGCAGGCAAGAAAACCTGCCTCACGTAGGTGCCCTATGCCAGCCGTTGCCACTCCCCCGCGGCGAACTTTACCGGCGATCGAGGACCACATTATGAGCGGCGTGTTCGAGGTCGCCCATCCGCTGATTCAGTGTCACTTGTCGCGGCTGCGCGACAAGGCGACTCCGCCCGAGGAGTTCCGCTGCCTTGTCCGGCGGATGGCGACGCTGCTGGCGTACGAGGCCACGAAAGACCTACGCTCCGACGAAATTCGCGTGGAGACGCCGCTGACGACGACCACGGGCCGGCGATTGTCACAGCGGATCGGCTTGGTGCCGATCTTGCGGGCCGGATTGGGAATGGTCGAGCCAGTACTCGATCTGATTCCGACGGCGGAAGTTTGGCACCTGGGATTGTACCGCGACGAAGAGACGGCCCAGCCGGTGAAGTATTACAGCAAGCTCCCCCCGCGGCGGCCGGTGGATGTAGCCCTGATTCTCGACCCGATGCTTGCGACGGGCGGCTCGGTGATGGCGGCCCTGGCAACGCTCCGCGAGTGGGGCGTCCCCCAGGTGAAACTGTTGTCGCTCATCGCGGCCGAGGAGGGAATTAAGGCGGTCGAGGTGGAATATCCCGATTCGCAAATCTACGTCTGCCAAATTGACCCCGACCTTAACGACCGCAAGTTTATCGTGCCAGGACTCGGCGATGCGGGCGACAGAATTTTCAATACACTTGAAACGCAATAACGATTACTGCTGAGTAAGGAACTCTTGGAACAGAAGATCGCAGAGAACGCAAAGGAAGGCAACGAAAAGATTGTGGAACCAAGAATTGATTCAATAGCTCGGACTTTTAGCTGGTTTTTCTGCTGTTGCTTCGTTGCGCTCTTTGCGACCTTCTGTTAATCTGTTCTCGCGAGCTTGCTGTTATGGAACGACTTGTCAGCGCGCTGGGCCTGGTGGTGATGATCGGCCTGGCGTGGCTGATGAGCTCGCACAAGCGACGGTTCAATTGGCGGATCGTCATCGGCGGGTTGCTTCTGCAATTTGGGTTGGGCCTCTTTGTGCTGCGGACATCGTTTGGCGCTGCGGTGTTCGACGCGATTGGAGATGTGTTTCTTGCTTTGTTGCAATGCGTCGATGCAGGGTCGGTGTTCGTCTTCGGGCCGGACTTCGCAGAGCATTTCTTCGCCTTTAAGGTGCTGCCGACGATCATCTTTTTCTCGGCGTTCATGTCGATCTTTTATTACTACGGCGTGATGCAGATCATTGTCGGCATCTTCGCCAAGCTCATGCAGAAGACGCTCGGCACTAGTGGCGCGGAGACACTTTCAGCAGCGGCGAATGTGTTTGTGGGTCAGACCGAAGCGCCACTGGTGATTCGGCCCTACATCAGCAGCATGACGATCTCGGAGCTTAACGCCGTGATGATCGGCGGCTTCGCGACGATGGCGGGCGGCGTGCTGGGCGGCTTGGTCGAAATGGGAAAACGGACGGTCGGCGACACCGTGACCTACATCATCACGCCGCAAGACTTACTGTCCGCGTCGGTGATGGCCGCTCCCGCGGCGCTTTTAATTTCTAAGATCATCGTACCGGAGGTGGATACCCCGAAGACGCTCGGCAATGTGAAGATCGAAGTCGAAGACCCCAGCACGAACGTATTGGAAGCAATCGCCAATGGCACCATCGGCGGCCTGCAACTGGCGCTAAACGTGGGGGCCATGTTGATCGTGTTCCTGGCGCTAATTGCCGTTCTCGACCTCCTGCTCGGATGGACCGGTGCCCAGTTTGGATATGTGACGGAAACGGGCGCGTACGTGTGGTCGCTTGGCGCCGGGCTGGGGCGGTTGTTCGCGCCGATTGCATGGCTCATCGGCATCGAGTGGAAGGATTGTATGCCGGCGGGCGAATTGATGGGCCTCAAAATGGCGACGAACGAATTCGTCGCTTATGGTCGCATGATCGAATGGGCCGAACCCGACAGCGCAGTACAACTTAGCGAGCGGTCGCAACGAATCATGACCTACGCCCTGTGTGGCTTCGCGAATTTCAGTTCGATCGGCATTCAGCTTGGCGGTATCGGCGGTATTGCGCCCAACCGACGCGGCGATTTGGCGCGGTTAGGATTGCGAGCGATGCTCGGTGGCACGTTGGCCGCTTTTATGAACGCCTGCGTGGCGAGTCTTCTACTCCCGGGAATCGATACTCCTTCATGAAGACACTTCTTTCCAAAGCCGACCTGCACGATGGCGTCTCGCGGATAGCTCGCGAGATCGCGGGCACGTATGCGGACCAGCAGCTTACGATTGTGGGCGTGCTTACTGGCAGCATCGTGCTGTTGGCGGACCTGATCCGCCTGATCGACTTGCCGATGCGGGTCGGCGTGATTCAGGCCAGCAGTTACCGCGGCGCGACGACTACGCGCGGCGAGCTAGTGATTAATTCGGAACTGATGCTCGATATCAGTGGTCGCGACGTGCTGCTGGTGGACGACATATTCGACACCGGCCATACTCTTGTGCAGGTAATGGACAAGTTGCGCGAGTTGGGGCCGCAGTCCGTGCGTTCGGCGGTCCTGCTGCGGAAGCACGGCCGGCAAGAAGTAACGGCCGCGCCCGATTTCGTGGCGTTCGACATTCCCGATGAGTTTGTCGTGGGCTACGGTCTCGATTACGAAGACTTGTACCGGAACCTGCCGTTTTTGGCAGCAATGGAGGCGGACGATATCGCCCGCCACAAGCAGATTAGTAGGTCAGGCTGTGCCTGACAATTCAAGCTCTCGGCGAATAGTCAGGCACAGCCTGACCTACTACCGCCGCACCGCGGCACTGCGCGACGAGCCGCCGGCTACATTCAGCGTGCCGAAGAAGGTCTCGTTGCCACGGATCACCCAGAACTTCACCGGACCGAGTTCTTCGAGATTTCCGCGGCTCACGATGTAGCGGATGTCCTGCTCGGAGGCGGTCTCCCAGCCGTGAATCGCAACGAGAATGTCGCCCGCTTGAATGCCTTGATTCGCGGCGGCGCTGTCGGCTTTAATGTCGATCACGCGCATTCCACCGTGATAGCGCGACTTGCCTTTGAAGGTGGTGGCCGGTTCTTCCTCGAGCGCCATGCCGAGCAACGCCCAGGTAGCGGCGTCGGCTTTCGGAGGCACGGTTCGCGCCGCAAGTTGCTGCACCGGGCGCGACGCAAGCCGCAGGTCGAGTGTCAGGAAGTCTTCGCCACGGCGAATTTCAATCGGCACCGCTTCGCCATTGGGCTGACCCAACAAGGCGCGTTCCACGTCGAGCGGCCGCTGAGCGGCAAGGGGACCGACGCGGGCAATCGTGTCGCCGGGGCGCAGGCCGCATTGCTCCGCCGGGCTGCCCTCGGCGACCTCGCGAACGATTACGCAATTCTCGCTGCGCGATGTCTTTGTCACCATGCCATGCCACTTGCTTTCGAGGCGTTCCACGTTCAGCAAACTGGCGGCAACTTCCATCGCCTTATCAACGGGAATCGCAAAACCGATTCCTTGGGCGCCGGCCCGCACGGCCACGTTCACGCCGATCATATCGCCATCCAGATTCAATAGCGGCCCGCCTGAATTGCCCGGGTTGATGCTCGCATCCGTCTGAATTAAGTCGTCGTAGGCCTGCGTGTCGCTGACTTGCACGTCGCGGTGCAACGCAGAGATAATGCCTTGCGTCACGGTGTGATCGTATCCGTAGGCGTTGCCAATCGCGACGACGGTTTCCCCGGTTAACAAATCCGACGAAGTACCGATACGGACCACGGGCAGTTGTCGTCCCGCTCGGATTTTAATGACGGCCAAGTCGGTCTCGCGATCGTGGGCGACCAGGAACGCCGTATGCTGTTGACGGTCGTCGAGCGTAATCTGAATATTGCGAACGCCGTCCACGACGTGGAAGTTCGTGAGAATGTAGCCCCGCTGATCGATGACGATGCCGGTCCCCATGCCGTTCACTTCGCGCGACGTATCGCGGTGGGTGACGGCGTCGGCCGGGTCGGTGACCGTTTTCTGCCCGCGAATATTAACCACCGCGGGCGAGGCATCTCGAACCGCTCGCACGATCGGTGTCAGCCGGACCGTGGAGACTTCGCCCCGCGACGTTACGGGGGTAGCCGCGAACCACATTGCCAGCAGCAGTGCAGTTCGCGTCCGCAACTGGATCTTGCCAGAAGACTGCATTGTGCGGAGGCTTCGCAGTGAGAGTCGAATTGGTAGGTTCCGCACATGCCCGCGGGGCAGGGCGCACTCGTGTGTCGCGGTCGCTGAGACCACTCGGCACGCAACAGATTGATCGGCGCGAGCGTTAGATTCGCTCCAGAAAGCAGGCAGCCAAACGGCACAACTTGCCTAGCTTGACGCGACGTAGCCACGTAGCCACGTAGGTCAGGCTGTGCCTGACGCACCTACGCCCGTGGCTGCGCCGCTTGCACCGCTTGCGAGGAAAGAAATTCCGATGAGCGATGAAGATGTGCGCAAAACTCCCGTTCCCCGGTCCGCGAACAAAGCAGAGCTGGTGTTCGGCATAGCCTACGGCGCCACAGCCGGGGAATGCTCCAATAGCCGCGCGTCCGCTCAGCCGCGGAAGCGGCGACACACTCCCTGCCCCGACCTAAAAACATGCGTTATTCGGTCCCCCGCCGCTCTGAATTCGATTGCGTTCAACCGCCCCTCCGTTGACAATGAGGCTCCGGCACAAATAACCAGCCCACCACGCTGTATGATGTACGTTCGTCGTCGGCCAGGAAGTCCTCCGGGGAGATAACATGCATTCGCGCCCGTCGCCCAATCTGCCACCCCACCGCCGCACATTGCGTTACGAGCCGCTTGAAATTCGCGCCTATCCCGGTGCGCTGTTGTGGTGGGGCGGGGCCTGGGCCTGGACGGGTGTTGCGGAAATGGTTGCTCCGTAGTCCGAGATGTCACCGGTCGATATGTCGGACACCGCTCGCGACGAAGACCCGTCACGCCAAGCCCTACGCGGCAAGCAGCGCGATCGCGTTGTCGATACATTCGACGCGGCCCTCGCGCTATTGGCGAGCCATGATGACGAGGAACATGCGGACAATAATCCAAATACCGCCGAACAAACCAGCGATCCGTTCACCGTCGGCCATTCTTCAAACGCGATCCATTGCTCCTCCAGCGCTTTAGCCGTCGATTGGTCCGCGCTGGGCGAGTCTGGCGCATCGCGTCACGCTCGCAACGATGCAACCGACCCGATCTTAAAGCCGCCGCGCCACGATGCGGCAAGCACCCCTCCCGCATCGAACACGCTCGGCGGCGGAGGGTCGGTCCCGACCGCCGGTTCAGCCGCCGGAAGCACCGGCGACGCCGGCGCAGGTGGCGCGGGGTGGCTGGGGTCGCAGCGCAGCGAAGCCCCCAGCAGCAGCGCCAGTACCGCTCCAGGCGCACCGTTCGTAGTCCCGCCTTCAGGCGGAACTTCAACGCCGAACGCCGGACCGCCTGAAGGCGGGACTACAAGCGAAGCCCCGGCCCTCGCGCTGGTCGATGCGAGCGGCCAGCCGATCAGCATCGCGCCCGATGCCAACACGCTCGTCGTCGGCGCGGCCACCTGGTGTGGCGCGTGCGCCGCGTTCAAAGAGGCGCTTGCCGCGCCGGGCATCCCGGCGCAGCTTGCCGACCTGCGAATTGTCTTCGCGTTTGGCGACGAAGGAGGCACCGGCCCGGGCGGCGTCGAAACCAACGCGTTCTTGGAAAACTTACCCGGTGATGTCGCGTTCCTGGCGGAAGGAAGCGTTCGCTGTGCCTGACATTCGGGATGGTAATGCCGCGATGCCGGCCTTTCCAGAATCCCCGAGGGTTGGCGTCTACCGATGTTCGTCGCGATGTGTCGAGCAAAGTGGTGTGAACACCCCACTACATTTCTTTCGTCGTCTTACACGGTCGTTCACGACCGTTCCCGCCGCAGGCGGTATTAGCCCCGCCGTTTACGGCGGGGTGACACCTGCTAATAAATTGCGACTCCGGCGGGCCGCGGCCCGCCGGTGTGGCAATTCGGTGTGACCGGCCAGCCCGGCATAAATGCCCGGGCCTAATACCGCTGCGCGGCAAAGACCGTAAACGGCCTTGCACTGCTCGGCGTGCCGCAACATAACGCGTTGCTGGGGTCGTAGCAAAGCGAAGCCTCCAGCGAGCCCCGAAGTAGGCAGAGGGCAGTAGGCAGTAAATGCCGGCGGCCCAGCAACGCATTGTTTCACTACCGTTTGCCGCTGCATGCTCCTCTCCGCGAGGGCTACGGCTGGCGCCCCCGACCCCAGCCACCCCTCCCTGTCCGCTGTCCCCGAGATTCCAAAACTTCGCGCTTGAAAAAGTGCCACCCTTCTGTTATGGTGTACGTCTGAACAAATCCCCCCGAATCAGGAGCACCATCGCCATGCGCTTTCACAATCGTCCGCCGCCCATTGAGGAGCGAGAGGTGAGGATCGAGGAGCGAGAATAGCTCGGCTATTCTCTACCGCCCCTCTTCCTCCCTGCCTTCGTAGATTCCGCGCTCCGCCTTCCGAATTCCACATTCGGTCGCCGTTCGCGGTCCGCGCTCCCCCGTCGGCTGACTCTTCGCGAGCAGCACGCCGATCGAGATGCGCGCCGACAGGCTGATTTTGCGGCGCAACAAAGATCTAAAGTTGCAGTTCCGCGACCCGCGCGGTGCATTCGGTTACAGCTCTTTGACAACTCAATTCCTTGCGATCGGCCCACACTGTAGCGAGGCGAGCGCTCGGCCTGCGCCGATAGCCCCCTCCCCTAGCCCCTCCTCCGCGGACGGGGGAGGGGGATAAAAAGCCGTCAGCCCAGTCCCCAGCCCCCAGCCCCCAGTCCCCTATTCTGTCCACCTGTGTCCGGCCGATGCGGACAGAAATATCCCCTGAATCCTCGAGGAAAAGTGCCCGAAAACAATTTTGTCCGCATGACGGCGATGTGCCGAATTCGTGACAAAACTCGGACCTACTGGTGCCACAGCGGTTGCGGTGCGAATGCCGGCCGGACCGGCACGGGGAAGAATCGCGCCGGAGGGGCACTTACCATGAGCGGGGGCGGGTCCGATCCGGCACCTACGTGACCGCTACTGCCTCTCGACGCGAGGGGGCAATCCACGGAGTCGGGCGGCACGGGCACAACGTCGCCCTCGGCCATGCAGGCCGCACAGCCGCACGGCTCCGACATGAAGTCGCACATGCATTCGTTAACGACGCACCGTCCGGCCCCGCGGCCGCCCGGACCAACGCAACAACCAACGATCGCGCAGCAGCAAGCGGACAAAAGAATCCAGCGAAAAATCTGGTTGGTGACTCTCGCCATAATCGAAACGATGCTAGCAAGCTGGCGCATGAGGCCACGAAGAGGCATTGCTATACTGGGATCGGCCACCACGCATCGCAAACTTGATGTATCCCGCAGGGTCGCCGCAAACTGCCGAATGAGATCATTGGCTGTCGGCTCTCGGCTATCAGCTATCGGCCAGAGAAAACGCTGACCGATCCCTGGCCGAATGCCGATAGACTTCGCCCGATTGGCTGTTAGGTGTCGGCTGTCGGCCAGAGAAAACGTTGGCCAACCTCTGGCCGAAAGCCAATAGCCGATAGCCGATAGCCTCACCGCATTAGCTATCGCGGGGCGGAAAAAGCTTTGGCACCAGTTGCAACAATAGGAAAACCCCAAACACTCCGAGCAGCATGATTGGCCAGAGTGTTTTGATCGGGAAACCAAGCACGTCGCCGAAAATGCCGGCCAAGACGACTCCCACGAGTGCCACGATTAGAAGTCCGCATCCGAGCGCTGACATCGTGCCGCGAAACGCAAGATCTTCGGTCAACTGTTGGTGGTGAACCTCGATTGTTCTCCCTTTTTGCAGGCTCAACTCAACAACGTCCGCTACTTCCATTGCCGCGGTGGCGCTCTCCCACGTGGAATACTCCGCGGCTATCTCGCCGCGATGGAGTGCCGCGAGCGCCCAGGTGTATTCATCGATTGCATGCCTCGCGGCGTCGAATTCTGGCGGTGCGCCCAGCGCTGCCGTCTCCCCCTCAGCCCGCCATGCGGCGGGTGGCGGTGGAATCTCGACCGTCAATCGCTGGTTTTCGCCGACGAGCGTCAGGCGACTTGCACCAGGAGGCGCAAGCGACCACCGTACGGGAATCTCGCTGGGGCCGATCAACTGTACGGTCAACCCGCGAAGTTGCTGCGCGTCACCCGTCGCGCCAATTGCACTGACCGACGTCAGCACTCCGGCCAAGCGCTCCAGAAGTTCAATGTCGCGCGCGAGGGCGGCGATCACCGACTCACGGTCCGAGCCAATCATGCCGCGCTCGAGCGAAATTTGCTGGACGGTGCCGAGTTCCGATTCGCCGTCGCCGCACGACTGAGCCAATAAAGCGATCCAAGGATGGTCGATCTCCGGATGATAGTGCTGCACGAGCGAGCGTTTCTCCCGCCGCAGCATGTCGATCTCGTGAAACGGCAGCACCGAATCGACAGGCAAGCGCGTGATCAAAACCGGGATTTCGTTGCCGACAAGCTTTTGAAGTTGCTCCATCCGCAAATCGGTTGTCGCAGCGCCATGCCCCACGATGACCCCATCGCAGAATTGGTCATCGAGCAACACTTCCCAATCGTCGCGCGATGGCCTCAGCACTGCCAACTCCGCGAGATGCTGCGGAAGCATGTCGCCACACCACGCGAGTTCATGCCCCGCATCGCGCGCGGCACGGGCGAGCGCCACAACATCGTCATCGCTGCCAAGGAGTGCAAGTCTCATGAGATAATGTCGCCGTCGGCCTATTTCGGACGCAGGAGTTTAGCAAACTTCGCCCACGGTCGGGTATTCGCCACGTCGGCCTTGGTAAGCCCAGCACGGCGAGCTTGTAGAATACCGTACCGCATGGTGTTGAGGCCACCGATGCTATGGGCGTCGGTGCTCATGACAATCGGAACGCCGTGCCGCTTCGCGGCGGCGCAGTGGATATCATTCAAGTCGAGCCTTGCCGGATTGCAATTAAGCTCGAGCATCTTCCCATGATTTGCGGCGGCGGCGATCAATTCATCGACATCCAGTTCATACGGATCGCGCCGGCCAATGAGCCGGCCGGTTGGGTGCGCGATCACGTGTACCGACGGATGCGCGATCGCTCCCAGCAGCCGTTCCATAATCTGCTTACGGGGTTGATTTTGGCCATAGTGCAGACTCGCGACGACCCAGTCGGCCTCGGCCAGCACGTCGTCGGGAAGGTCCATTGCGCCCGATTCCAGTATGTCGCACTCGATTCCTTTGAGTACGCGAAAGCCAGCAAGCTCGCCATTAACTCGTTCGATCTCGGCCCATTGCTCGCGGGCCCGCTGTGCGTTCAGGCCACGGGCCATCGTTACGCGCTTCGAGTGATCGGTAATGGCAATATAATTTAGCTCAAGCGCCTGCGCTGCGGTTGCCATTTCGCGGATCGTGTTTTTGCCATCCGTGGCGGACGTATGCATGTGAAGATCGCCGGCGATATCACCTAATTCGATCAGATGAGGCAACTTGCCGGCGGCCGCCCACGGGAATTCATCGCGGGCCTCACGAATCTCGGGCGGAAAGCAGGGTAAATCCATCGAGCGGTAGACTTCCTCCTCGGTGCAACCGGCGATAGATGGGCCTTGTTCATTCCCTTCGTTGTCAACGTGATAGACGCCCCACTCATTGATCTTCAGGCCACGGTCTTTGGCCATGCCACGAAGAATGACGTTGTGATCCTTCGACCCGGTGAAGTACTGGAGCGCAGCGCCGAACGACTGTTTCGGCACGACGCGCAGATCGACCTGCAGCCCCGAGTCGAGCCGCACAGACATCTTCGTGTCGCCCCGGGCGATGGTGTCTTTCACGCCAGGGTATTCGGCAAGGCGGTCCATCACAGGCCCGTGAGCGGCGGCATCCACCAGCAGATCGAGATCGCCGACCGTCTCCTTACCGCGGCGGTAGCTGCCGGCGACTTCAAGCTGTTCCAATCCCGGCGTGCATTGCAAATGAGCGCGCAGTTCTTGCACAATGGCGTCCGCGTCGGCCCAGTAGATCCGCTTTCCGGCTTGCGCTGCCAGATCGATGCCGGCGAGAATCAAGACTTCGGTTTTCGCTCCAAAACCCTTTAGATCGCGAACGCGATGTTCGTCGCACGCGACCCGCAGCATGTCGAGCGATTGAATGTTCAGTTGCTTGAAAAGTGCGGCGGCCTTTTTGGGACCAAGACCCGGAATCCGCAGTAGCGTAAGCACGCTGGAAGGCACTTCGGCTTGCAACTCCGCGAGCATCGGCAGTTTGCCGGTCGCGATCAATGTTGCAATCTTCTCGGCGAGGTCTTTGCCAATGCCGTCGATTTGAGTGAGCGATCCTCCTTCGGCCACGATCGCCGCCAGAGAGCGTGGGTGGTCGGCCACGCGCCGCGCCGCATTGCGATAGGCGCGAACTCGAAATGGATTGGCGTCCTGAAATTCGAGCAGGTCGGCGATCTCGTCGAGCGCGGCGGCAATCTCGCGATTTTGCATGACCGTAGTTTAGAGGAGCGAGGGGCGAGGAGCGAGATGGCGGAGTGGGTCGCCCACCCGAAGATGGGATGCCGTATTCTCGTCGGCGAGCCGTGTGTTTATGGTCAGCCGGTAGAAATGGTCGAACCGTGCGCGTGGAGCCCATTCTGGCAGCGACGCTTGGCGCCGAACGGCGAACTGTCGCTGGAATCCCGCGTGGACTACTCCGGTGTGCGAGTCGCGCGAGGGTACCACACACCGCTGGCAGGGATTCACGCCGAGCCAGCGAACGTCTCCAATTGCGAACGGCACCGGCTGGCCGATGTCCCCCACAAGCCTGTCTTCCCAAAACGGCTCGGGGGCATCGATGACAAGATTCGCCCGAAACCGGCGCAAGACTTCGCGCGGCGATAGCGCAAACCAGCGTGCAACTTCTTCGAGCGTGCCGGTGCTTACGAGCGTGGGGCCTGGTGAGTTGTGGTCGTCTGGAAAGCCGGTTTCACGATTTTCCATTAATCTGCAAGACGTTTGCAAGGCTTCTGACAGCCATTCGCTCAAAGCCGACGATCCGGAAGCGAATTCGAATGTGACTGATTGGATTGCCGGATGCGACAGCGTCACCGATTCGATGCCGGTTGCAAACTCGGCGCAGATTGAGTGAATCGCCGCGGTGCGTTTTCCGTTCACCACTCGCCCTTCGGCATCGACGATCGCCCAGCGGCGATCGTCGCGCAAGGCACCCGATTGCAGCACCTCGACTTCGCTCAACTCAGTCGCGTCAAGCGACTTGATTGGATAAATATTAATCTGGGCGAGTGTCGTCATGGAACGAGGAACGCCAAAAGTGCAGTCGCGTCTTCGAGATTTTCCATCAAGAGATCGGGCTTTTCAGCCGCCAATGCTTCCGCCGAGGTGAGGCCGGTGGCGACGGCAACTGCAATGGCGCCGATGGCCCGGGCGCAGCGGATGTCGCTCTCGGTGTCGCCGATGACGACGACGGTTTCTTCGTGAGTCGCAGCAATTCCATTGCTTGAAACGTGCCCGCGTGCAGCGGCGAGCGCGAGGGAGGCGATGTCGTTTCGGTCAAGACAATCGTCGCCGAACCCGCCAAACGCGAATCGGTGCCAGAGATCGTAGTGCGATAGCTTGCTTTGTGCCCCTTCGCGGACATTGCCGGTAAGCAATCCAACATGCACGGGCGCATGCTGTAGCCGATCGAGCAGCGCATGTACTCCTGGAAGCACCTGACCGTTTCCGGCCCGCAATGCACCGGGCAAGCGGGCGAGATAGCCGGCGCGAAAGCGTTGCCAATTCGCCTCGCTTGGGTCGATGTCGTGAACCCGCATCAGTTCATGGGCGATGGCCCGATCGCTACGGCCGGCAAACGTGACATTCTTCGAGATAATCGGGACTCCAAAGTCCGTGGCAAACGTTTGCGCGAACGCCAGTTGTCCCGCTCCACCTGTGAGAATGAGGGTTCCGTCGATATCGAACAGCACAGTCTTCATCGCGGAATTCTATGGCATTGTTCGCTGCCCGGGCAGGGTCGCCGTCGCGCCGCGCGCGAAATGACCATGTCGCACATGGTGTGACGGCTTACTTCGAGTCGATGGTCATCGCGTGTTCGCTGCTGCCTCGACTTGTGGATTGCGAGAGAACGGGAGTCGACTGACCGCGCTCATGGCGGCCCCACCATGCATCGGCATCCTCGATCGACCAGGCTAGCGCCTCCGCACAGCGGGAAATAAGTTGCGCCAAGTCGCGCGCCGTCTGTGGGCGTTTCGCCCGCGATTTCTCCAGGCACGCGAGCAACGCACTTTCCAGTTCGCTAGGAATCGGCGTGTGCGTGCGCTCCGACGGTGGAACTGGATTACTCGCCGTGTGCTGCTGAAAGAGATCGACGACGTTTTCAGCTTGGAAGACCGGGCTGCCAGTTAACAAGAAGTATCCGACAGCGCCCACGGCATAGATATCGCTTCGGGCATCTACCGAACTAGGAAGTTGAATTGACTCGGGCGACATGTAAAGCGGCGTGCCGGTCAGCGAGTTCTGCTGCGTGAGGCCCGAGCGTTTTTCTTCATCGAGCGCTTTGACCAGGCCGAAATCGAGAACCTTCACCACATCTGGCTCGCCGCCGCGACGATTGAGCATGATGTTGGCCGGCTTGATGTCGCGATGTACGAGGCCGAGTGAATGGGCTTCGTATAGCGATCCGCAGATTTGCTGCAGGATATGAATCACCCGCGGCACGGGTTGGGGGCCATACCTCTCCACCAGCGACTGCAAGTCTATGCCGCCGAGATATTCCATCGCGTAGTAGAACACCCCCTCGGGTGTGCGGCCGTAGTCGTAGATCGCCACCGTGTTGGGATTGTTGAGTTGGCTGGTGATTTGAACTTTGCGTTCGAAGCGTTCGATGGAACCTTCGTTTACCTTATCCACGTCGAGCATTTTGATGGCGGTTGGCCGGCGTAGCATCGCATGATGGCCTTTGTAGACGACCCCCATCCCGCCCGAGCCGAGCTTGTGTTCGAGCTTGTACTGGCCGATTTGCTGTGCGGCGATCTCTGCCTTTTGCGCTTCGCGCCGGGAGCGAGCCAGCAGAATGGTGAACACGAATATCGCCGCAGCGCTCAGTGCCAGCAGGCCAAAGAGTCCCCAAAACGTCCATTGCAAAATCGATAGCGGGCGAAACGCTTCGGCGTAATCGACTTCCGTGGCGACGCCAATCTCCGTTTTCGGCAGCCAGGTCCACGCGCCTACGACTGGCACCCCGCGGTAATCTCGGTAACCTTCGACGTTCACACCAGACCGACCAGCGATCGCTTCTTCGACGGCGTGAGTGAACGGCAATTCACGCGGCCGCACGGTCGGGCGGTGGCCCGATCGGATGTCTCCTCCCGGGTCGCGCACGAAAAGCTGTAAGATTGACCGTGAACGGTCGTCGTCGGGTAGCAGCCGCAGGAGGATCAACTGCTCGTCGAAGCGACTGTTGGAAACCAGTCGCCCCTGTTTGTCGAACGCATAGGTCTCACCTGAATCGCCGAATCTACCAAGGCTGAGAATCCGGCTGAACTCCTCCTCAGGGCGAATTCTCAACGCCAGTGCCCCCACGACTTGAAAGCTGTCGTCGCGAATCGGCGCGCAGACCACCATCGTAGGCACGCCGGTCCGCACGTGCCCCGCGGAGTCTTCAATGGCCGTGACGCTACCAAATGGTGCGGAAAGACAGGTGTCGCCATCCAAAGCCCGTGTTAGGAACGAATCGTATTCGGGGATTCTCTGTTGGTTAAGAAGCTGCGGAGTCGATGCGGCCACAATGCGTTTTTCTTTGTCGGCGATCAGGTATCCGGCGTAGTCGTGGGCAGTAAGCGCTGGGCCTAGCGATTTATCCAGCTTCTTGCGAAGCTCAGCGATTGATCCCTCAGTAGCGCCGTCTTCTCCGGTCGTTGCTTCGAGCAATGGGTACACAATCTGCCGAATCTCCATGTCATTGGCGATCGATTCGGCATTCGACTCTTGTACGGTGAACCACGTCTCAAGCATCGCGGCTTCGACGCTTAGCAGAGTCTGCACTTCGGAACGGAGGCCATCTTTTATCGTGGTCTCAATTGCGCGTCGGACTACAAAGCCGATAACAGATAGCAGCAGCACGGCCAGAATTGGCCAAATCCAGATTTGTTTTCTGAGGAAAACACCCGTGCGCGTGATCGAGCGTCCGACACTCGAGGTCGCCCAGGTCATGTGAGGCGCGGGGTGCCGGTTCGAATTCTTCGATCGGCGGAAAAAGTCGAGCGGGTTCATGGAAGGGGCTGTCGGTGTGAGCTGCGAGTCGGCCAGTTCCCAGTATATTTGCGAATCGCGGGGAAGTGGCGCCTATTATGCCAGTTTGCGCAGGCCTTTGGCCGCGCGTTCAGCGTTCAGTTGGCTGAATGCTTCAGGCTCCCGCCGCAGAAATTTCGTGAGTTGCGACCGGCTAACCCCCAGGCGACCGGCCGCCGCGGCGATGTCCCAATCGGATGCGGCAAGCATGTCGAGCGCCTCGGCCAAAAGTGCAGGATAGTCGCAATGGCCCTGACTTACCGCGACCCCACGCGAATGCCACAGCGCGGACGGCCCACCGTTAGGCGCTTCCTTGCGGACCGCCAGCGCCAGCCGGACTCGTAGCCGTTGCCACGCTATGGCCAGGTTTTCCGCTTGACTTCGGCGCTCGTTCGCCTCGGCCCGAACTCCCGTCGGTTCGTGCCGGATGACCACGCCCGTTTCTACCTTGTTTCGATGCTGCCCTCCCGGCCCGGAGCGCCGCACCCGCTGCACCACGCACTCCGCGCGAAGCTGTTCCAGCGGCAAAGCAGAGGGGTGTAAGACTTCGCTCATGGAATGCGCCGGATCTTATGGGGCTGGCTTTCACCGCGCCGGATGAGGTATTCTACTGCAAACCGCTCACTCGCTCCGCTCCGAGGACGGAGCCTGCCCGCCGCGGAGGGCGTCGCGGCTAACCAATCCCAAATCCCAAATCTGAAATCCCAAATTCCTGATCCGCATGTCTCAGCCTATCGCTGGTGTCGCCCCGTCTCAGCTCAAAGAAGTTACCGTAATGGCGGTCTGGCCGTCGATTTCGGCCGGCGGGGTGGGTCAGTTGCTTGGTCGCATGTACGACTGGGAAGTCGGATTTCGACTGTTCGGCGTGCCGATCACGCTGGGCCGAATCATCGCGGTACTTTCGATTCCGATCGCCCTGGTGTTGTACTTTAACAAGATCGTGCCGCGGATTCCGTTCGTGATTCTCGGTTGGAGCAACCCGGCCTGCCGGCGCTACCGGCTCACAAATCGCCGGATCGTGGTCGATAATCCCTTCACCGGCGTCGAAGCGAAAAGCGTCTCGCTCGACCGGTTCGATTCGATCGAAGTCGATCAACTCCCGGGACAACATTGGTATAAAGCGGGCGATTTGATTTTCAAGAACGGGCAAGTCGAAACCTTCCGGCTGGCCGGTGTTTCGCGGCCAGAGACGTTCCGGCAAACCTGCCTCAAGGCGCACATGTCGTTCGCCGGTATACAGAAAGCACGCGACGTCGGTGCAGTGGTTTAGGTACGAGCTCTATCGGATCGCAAACTCGGCCGCGCTGGCCATCGGCAAGCTCACCACCTGCTGCGATTGTTCGCCCGGCACGCTGCCGTCGAGCAGTCGCACACCCAGCGGAGTTTCCGGATCGACCACGAAGCTCACCGCGTACTTGTAACCTTTGGGCGACGCGGGCGCGATTATTGGCAGTCGCCGCACAATTCGTAGCGCTGCTTCCTTCACCGTCGGACGCCAACCGCTGGTGGCTGTCGAACGCCAGTTGCCACCCAGCAGCTTACGAAAATGGCGGTTCGCCAAATAGACGTTGTTCTTTCGCGTCGCGGCGCGGGTCATGTGCTCTGTCGAGAGCGAGACGTTCAATCCACCGGTGTTCACAACGCGATGCGGCGTATGCTGCGGCCAGGTGATCACCTCGCCGGGATTGAGCTCGCGAACAACGGCCAAGTCATCGTAGCTAGTTCGAAATTCGAGCTCTTCTGGCGCTTCGCCACACAGAACCGCCTCGATGGTTTCGTCCGACACGACGCCCCGTTCGAGCGGATATGCCCACACGCGCTTCGTTCCGCGCAGGTGCCAGAGCATATTCACGGGGCAGTCGAGGTGATAATAAACGATGGCACTTGGCGAAGAGATCAGCAGATTCGCCGAGCGATTGAATGTCATTAGTCCGGCGCATGCCGCTTCCATTTCGCCGTACAATTCGTTCACGATCCGGTCGTACTCGGGATGATGGTCCATCACGCGCCGCAGGTTGAGCCACAATCGGCCGTGTTTGACAGCGTCGAGTAGGGTTTCACCATCGAGGTCGCCGACGTTCCCTTCGCGCCAATCGCTCCGCCGCGTGGGGTCGGTTCCCATCGTGTTGACGCTCAAGTCGCGCTGCGGATGGGCGTCGATCGTGCGAGCGAGATTTTCATCACTGAACAGTTCCAGTTCGTTCAGTCGATGCTTTGCAACGAGGATTGTGTTGTTGAGGCTTGCGATTTGCTCGGGGGTCCAATCGTCAAGTAGTTGTGTGGGCATGGAAATGTGCTTGTCGAAGGAAGTTGTTGCGCGACCGCGCGCGATAGACAAGCATAGGCCATGCGTTTCAACAAGAGGGCCGTCGTGGCGTAACTCATTCATCCGCTACGATTGGCGCTAATTGCGTCCGCTTCCACGGGTGATCCGACTGCGATTTCGCCACTTTGGACGACGCGGGCCATGAATCCAATTCGTCCTTCGGACTGCTGAATTGGCCGATCCTGGATGTGTGCGAATCGGGCGCAACCTTTACGCAGACTGATGAGTTCAACGACTGCCGACTCCCCCAGCCGAAGTGTGGCGCCAGCGATCCACTCGTCGGGCGGGAGTCCTGCGATGACGATCTGTTCGCCCAGTTCTCCTGGACTTGTCCGATACCCTTCGCGATGCAATTCCGTGATGGTTTCACTCCGCATGATGTTCAATTGGCGGTTTTTGGAATCGCCCTTGGTGTCGCCCGCGATGCCATGACCGGCAACTAGTCCTGCCGTTTCCATGGCGACCCGCGAAAACTGATCGGCGGGTTGGTTTTCCAAATCTGTCGGTTTGAAAACAATGCTTGCGATGTGGGACATTTCAACGCTTTCTTGCAGTCAACCTTGCTTCAACAACCGGGCCGCTTCGACTGCGAAATAGGTAAGAATTCCGTCCGCGCCGGCGCGTTTGAATGCCAGCAAGCTTTCAAGCATCACTTTATGCCGGTCGAGCCAGCCGCGCTCGGTGGCGGCGACAAGCATCGCGTATTCGCCGCTGACTTGGTACGCAAATGTCGGAACGTGGAACGACTCTTTCACGCGCTGCACGATGTCGAGGTACGGCATGCCTGGTTTGACCATCACCATGTCGGCCCCTTCGGCCAGGTCCATCGCCACCTCGCGGAGCGCTTCGTCGGTGTTGGCGGGGTCCATTTGATAAGTTCGCTTGTCGCCCCCGCCGAGGTTTGATGCGGAACCGACCGCGTCCCGAAACGGGCCGTAGAACGCAGAGGCATACTTGGCGGCGTACGACATGATCAACACGTCTTGGAATCCGGCGTCGTCGAGCGCTTGGCGAATCCGGCCCACGCGACCGTCCATCATATCGGATGGGGCGATCACGTCGCAGCCCGCTTCGGCCTGCAGCACCGCCTGCTGGCAGAGGACTTCGATCGTCTCGTCGTTCACCACGTAACCATCGCGCAATAGGCCATCGTGCCCGTGCGTGGTGTAGGGGTCGAGCGCCACGTCGCAAATCACTCCGATGGTGTCACCGTACTTGGCTTTGACGGCCCGCGCCGCGCGGCAGATCAGGTTCTCGCTGTTGAGTGCTTCATTTCCATCGGGCGTTTTCTTCTTGGGATCGGTGACGGGAAAAATAGCGATGGCGGGAATCTTAAGTTCCACCGCCTCGCCGACGCCTTCCACGATCAGGTCGATTGATAGTCGATCGACACCGGGCATCGAGTTAATCGGCTCGCGCCGGCCGGTTCCCTCGCAGACAAAGACGGGCCAGATGAAATCGCTTGCCGAGAGCGAGCTTTCGGCCACGAGCCGTCGCGTCCAATCGAAGCGTCGACTGCGCCGCAGTCGGGTGCTGGGAAAGCTGCCGAGCCAAGGATTTGATGGCTGTGCCATGGTTTTAAGTTGCGTGAGGCTGTCGGCTGTCGGCTATCGGCCAGAAAAAGACGCCCTGTCACACTCTGGCCGATGGCCGATAGCCGATAGCCTCATCCAGGACTTGATAACATGATGGGAGGCATTCATTATCGACTAAGGTTAGCTTAAAATCCATTCTGGCTGTTCTCGCGGTTCTCGTCGTAAGCAACTCTATCATGCCACAAAAACTCTCGGTGGGACCGTTCCAGTTTTCCTCGACGGGGGTTCGTGTGGTTGGGAAGCCGGAACTCGAAGCTTGGAAGGGGCCGGTGCAGTTTGCATTTTGGTGCCAGCGCGCTGGGCCGTGGTGGATTGGCGACATGGTCAATGCCGGCGAAGACCGGTTCGGCGAGGCCTTTTCCCAGCTTGGCGAAGGGGGTGTCTCGACCGAAATGCTCAGCCGCTACGCCGCGGTGGCTCGGCGGGTGCCGATCCAGAATCGGCTGCCGGGGCTGTCGTGGTCGGCGCATGCCATGGTCGCCCGCTTGCCCGTCGAGCGACAGCGATCGGTGCTGGAGCGAGCCGAGCGCGAAGGCTGGGACACCACGCAAATTCGCGATCGCGTACGGGAGTTGCTCAAGCCCGCGTCGTGAGGCATCATTTCGAGTATGGCTCATCGCAAAAAAAGTAGCACGCGAACTTGGAGCAAGCCTGCCGCAACACGGTGTACCCCACCAAAAACGTCTCGAACTCCGGCCTATTGGAAGATCATTTAAGGTGTCTCGCGCAACGGACGTGGTACAATGAATTTGATTCGCCTTACGCACTGGAGCGAGCCATGCCGTCACCATTTCCTGGGATGAATCCGTATCTGGAACAGGTCGATGTCTGGCACGATTTTCATCAGAGCTTCGTCGCCCATATCCGGGATGCGATTGCCCCCCAGATTCGTCCCAAATACCTCGCAAAGATTGACGAGAACGTGTATATCCACGAATTGTCGGCGGAAGAGCGGCATCTATTAGGGCGGCCCGATGTCGCTGTTCTGTCGAATCAACCGGGCGGGACGACCACAGCGGTGGCTGAACGGGCTGCACCGGCTTATGGGCATTTGCTTCCGCTGGCCGATGAATTGCAGGAATCGTTCATCGAAATTCGAGACCAGGAGAGCCGCGAGTTGATTACGGTAATCGAGCTGCGCAGTCCCACGAACAAAGTGCGTGGACCCGACCGAGATCAGTACATTGCGAAGCGCCGATGCATTCTCGCCAGCCCGGCGCATCTGGTGGAGATCGACCTGTTGCGCGGCCACGAGCGGATGCCGGTGAGGGATATGCCACCATGCGATTACGTGGTGATGGTGAGTCGCTACCAAGAACGGCCGCGAGTGGGATTGTGGCCGATCAATCTTCGCGACCGCCTGCCGGAAATCCCGATCCCATTGCGCTACGACGATCCCGACGCGACGCTCGATCTACAGCCCGTGCTCGCTAACCTCTACGACGCCGCCGGCTACGAGGACTACATCTACCGCGGCAAGCCTCAGCCGCCGCTTCGGGGGGAGGATGCGGTGTGGGCAGAAGGGATGATTGAGGTAAGGCGAATCTAATCAACATCATGCCAGCGGTATGATAGCGAAATGAGCGAGCATCTTTCCAACAAAGCGGCATTTGGTCCATTCTGCACGCCCGAATTCCCGATTCCCGCCGCTATGGCTTCCGATGCGGAACTCCAGCAGAAGTTTCGCGAGCCGCAGCAGGGATGGCAGCCGTGTACCAAGCTAGGCCAGCGTCTTAAAGAACTGCGCCAAGAATTCGTGGACGCGGGCGGACGGCTTTTGTCGGAGTCGAAGATTGACCGCGAATTACGCGAGCGACGTGGGACGCTTTACTCAGAGAATTGAGCCTCGTTCGTACCTTTCTCGATGCCAATGTGTTGATCCGCGCATTTCGTGCGACGAAATAGGCAAATGCCCGTTGTTTATGCTGCTGAGCTTTTAGTAATTACAATGGATTTGATAGCCTCTCGAGCATACTTCGAGCGGGATCGCTCCGCTTCGCGCAGATTCCTGCCAAAACACTTCGGTTAAAACGATGGCCAAGAAACGATCTCATCTCGTCTGCCAGCACATGGAAGGAATCTCCGCTAAAGCAATTGAGCAATATCAAGATATAATTCGTGAGTACATTCGCGACCGCCACGGAATCTACGCGCTTTATAAACGCGACCGTCTCTATTACGTCGGCCTAGCAACGAATCTCAGAGGCCGTCTGAATCAGCATCTTCGTGATCGTCACCGCGGTCTGTGGGATCGATTCAGTGTATATTTGACGATCGGCGGCGACCACATCAAAGAGCTTGAGTCGCTCTTGCTGCGTATCGTGAAACCCAAGGGTAACTCGCAGAGCGGCAAGTTTCCGACTTCGCAAGACTTGAAGCGACGATTAATGTTGGACGTTCGATTGCGCCAGAGAGAAGAATTGCAAGTTTTGATTGGCAAACTGTTGAAAGTTAACCGCGTTGCTCGGCGTAAGCGAATCGATCGTCGCGAGAAATCTGAAACCGTGCTTGGGCCGTATATTGACGGTCCACTCCGTTTGCAAGCCACATACAGGGGAAAACTCTATCGCGCGCGAGTTCGAAATCGTGGATGGATTTTCTACAACGGCTATTTATATTCGTCGCCATCTCACGTCGCACGCGATATATGCGGTCACAATGTTAACGGCTGGATCTTTTGGAAGTACGAACGGGCTCCGGGAGATTGGGTACAACTTAAGACACTCAAGCGCTAGCGAGTTGCGTTAACTCCGCAGTGCCTCAACACCCGCTCTGCCGCGCACACATACCCCACCAAAAACGTCCCGAACTCCGCGTACCTCGCGCTCGCTTCATCGAAGCGCATGCGGTAGACGATCTCTTTCAGATAATCGGGGTTGGCGGCCCATAGGGTGACGCCCCATTCCCAGTCGTCGAAGCCGAGGCCGACGGTGATGAGCTGCGTTACTTTGCCGGCGAACGTCATACCGCTGCGGGCGTGCTCGCCCATGAGCTTGCCGCGTTCTTCCTTGCTGAGCGTGAACCAGTTCTCGCCGACCTTCCGCTTCTTGTTCATCGGGTAGAAGCAGGTCGCGGGGTACGCCGGCAGGTCGGGCGTGAGCCGCTGGCGGTTCATGCTTACAAGACGGTCGCTGTAGGCATTGACCTTTGCTTGATACGCGGGACTGTCGGCGGATTCGCCTTCGGCAACGAGCCGCTTGCCGTAGTCCTCGACCGACTGCACGTACTCGCTGATCTCGGTGACCGACACGAACGAATACCCTGGCCGCAGCGCGGGGCCTAACTTGCTCGACATCAACCGCTGGTGAACCGCGTCGATCTTGAGCGGATCGGGGTCGAGCAGCATCAGCCCGAAGTCGGCTTTGTTGCCGCTAACGATGGAGACTTGCAACCGCAGCGGCGCGTCGCCTCCCTTGGGATCGAGCGCGGCAATGAATTCCTCGCGACCTTTGGCGATCTCTGCCGGCGACATCGCCGCGAGTTGTGGGCGATCGAACGAGTAGTACAGGTGGCTGCAATGCCAACCGCCGGAAGCGGGGGCGAGCGAGAATTCTTGGGCGGGTTCGGAAGTGGGACGCATCATGGCGAAAGGCGGAGTGGAGTGGTGGCTTCAACTCCCTGCCATCATAACGCGCTGCCGTTGGGCCACAACCGACTCTCGAGGACACAAGCACATTCTTCAACCCGAAGAATGACAGCCATTAGCCGGCGGTCGCAAAGCGCACCACCGGAAAGCGAATCGCCGTTACACGACCCCTGCAGGGGTCGCAGTAATTGAAGTCGAACGAAGTTGCTGGCACCCCTATCCGGGGTGCTCCTTTCTAACGATTGAATTTCCGGTGGTGGCGCTTTCGCTTACCACCGGCTAATTGCTGCCAAGCCTCCGGCTTGAAGTCGCTATCGTTTAGGAGGAACGCGGGCCAACGGCGTAGAGTGGCACCCCAACTATGCAAAACGATATCCCGATTTGATTGGACCATTGCGCGATCACTTCAGAATTTCACTTTCGTCGGCCGCCGCGTTCAACTGTTTGACTGTGCGTTGCTTGACGGCCAGGCCTTGCCGCAGGTTGATCGTCTTGGGGGTATACATGGAACTCAGTGGACCATTTTGCGCGACGAACGCTGTTAGCTGCTTGAGCTTCTCGGGGAACGTCGTTTCACCGGGCGGCTCCTGTCCAGGCGCTGCGCCCCACACGATCCGCGTGCCGCCGGTTGCCACTAGTTCGTAGACGTAGAACCGGCTTTGTTTTGTTAACTCCGGCGACTCCGACGGGTTTACGTCCACCAGATGGAGTCGCGTCCAGGCATCGCCGAGTGCCGTGACAAGTTGCACCGCACCTGCCACGCGGGCGTCGTTCCAGGTTTCGCCCACCAGCGGACGATTGGTGATGCCATGAATCCGCGGCAGATAGAGTTTTTCCGCCTCGGTAAGGTCCATCTCGGGGAGCCGGACGAGGTCGGCATCGAGCACGAGCAACAAGGTTTGTACTTGCGACGCGATTTCAACGGCAGCGATCGGTTTGCGATAGGTGAGCGCGACCCGCACCTTCGCCGGCGGTTGGAGCTCGATTCGCTCGACGGAGCGAACCCACGGATGGAACCGAAACGCCTGATTGAGCCGCTCGTGCAATTGCGCGCGGTCGTCGAGAATCGACAGCGTGCCATTGAGGCCGACGTCTTGCAGCACGTCGCGCTTGATGTCGCGACGGATCCACTCGGGCGGCGGTGGAATCTCGATGGTCTCGGCCGTCACGACGTAGCGGGGCTGCGTGCGAATCGACGTGGCGAACTTGTCCCACGAGAACTTGCCGCCAACCGCTAGCATTCCCAGTACGGCGAGGGCCGCGGCCCATTGGGCGCGGCTGCGCGTGCTCTTCCGTCCGGTGCTCGGCAGACTTGATTCGGGTTTGATCTTCCGGGCTGCCATCGTCGCCTCCGTGTTAGTCGCAGGCACACTCCGTGTGCCGTCTGTTTAGGGTGGCAGACCATTTACCAGATTTCGATATCCGTTTCCAGTTCGACTCCTAGCCGTTCGGCCACCCCGCTGCGGACTAAATCGATGAGTTTGAGCACGTCCTGGCTGGTGGCCCCTTCGTGGGCGACGATGAAATTCGCGTGACGTTGGCTAACTTCCGCTTGGCCCGAAGTCGCCCCCTTCATCCCGGCCTGTTCGATTAACATGCCGGCGCTCATGCCGCGTGGGTTGCGAAAGATGCTTCCCGTCCGCTCGTGCGACATGGGCTGGTTCGCCTTCTTCACGATCCACAGTTTTTGCATTTGCTTGGTGAGTTGCTCGGGGTCGTCTTCCTCAAGCTCGAATTCGGCCGAAATGATGACCAATTCATCGAGACTGCTCTGGCGATAGGCGAACACCAGGTCGTTGCGCTTTCGCTTGATGATCTCGCCGGTGCGGGTCATTACAGTCGCTCCGCAGGCCCATTGGCCAATGTCGCCGCCGCGACCGCCCGCGTTGCCGTGCAGCGCGCCGCCTATTGTGCCCGGGATGCCGACCAACGATTCCAGCCCCGCAAGTCCGTGGCGGACCGCCGCGCTGATCGCGTGAGCGAGTTTTGCGGCGCCGCCGGTAATTACCCGCTGGCCGTTGAGCCGCACGTCGTTGAAACAGGGCGCATCGAGGCTGATAACCACGCCTGATATCCCTTCGTCCCGCACGAGAATGTTTGAACCGCCACCCAGCACGCGAACGTGCAAGTTCTCCTCGTGACAGCGCTTTACAAGGCTCTGCAACTCTTCGATCGAAGTCGGTTCGGAAAAATACTCCGCCGCGCCGCCAAGCTGAAACCACGTCAGCGGCGCAAGCGGCTCTTGCGCTCGTACGAACCCTTCCATTCCTGTAGCGATTGTCATGCGGTCAAACTCCTCCTGGTGGTGCCATCATGGTGACTGGAAGCACGCCGGGCGTCAATCGCGGCGGGGAACTGCATTGCCGACGTTCCATTGCCGCAACGCTTCGTAAGTCACAATCGCCACGGTGTTGGAAACATTCAAGCACCGCACTTCGGGCCGCATCGGCACTAGCAGATGGGCCTCCGGCGCAAGCCGCATAATCTCCTCCGGCAAGCCCGACGACTCGCGACCAAACACCAATACGTCACCCTCTTGAAATGCCACGTCGGTGTAGCTCCGCTGTGCGTGCTTGGTGAAGTACCAGAATTGCAGGTCGCCGAGCCGCTCGATGAGTTCGGCCCAGTCATCCACTGCCTCCCAATTCAGGTGTTCCCAATAATCCAAGCCTGCGCGACGCAGGTAATAATCATCGACGCGAAATCCTAATGGCCGTACCATCCACAATTTCGCCCCCACTGCCACGCAGGTTCGCCCCACGCTCCCCGCGTTGTAGGGGATCTCCGGCTGATAAAGCACGATGTGCAGCCGTGGGGCGTAGGGTTCGGGCATAGAGTGGCCAGTGGTCAGTAGCCAGTAGTCAGTGGTCGTTGCAACGGACGACGGGCCACGGACGACGGGCCACGGACGACGGGCCACGGACAACGGGCATTTCCCTCGTTATACTATCCGACTCATTTCCTCAGATACAGGAGATTCATTTCGTGGCACTTGGATTCGGCATCGTTGGTTGTGGCATGATTAGTCGGTTTCACGCGCGTGCGATCGCGGAGGTGAAAGGCACGAAGCTGGTGGCCTGCTTCGACCAATCCCCGGCGGCGGCGGACAAGCTCGCGGCGGAGACTGGGTGCCGGGCGTATCACAAGCTTGACGAGATGCTCGCCGATCCGCAGGTGGACATTGTGACCATCGGCACGCCGAGCGGCGCGCACATGGAGCCAGCCCTGGCCGCCGCCAAAGCGGGCAAGCACGTGATCGTTGAAAAACCCCTCGAAGTGACACTCAAGCGGTGCGACCGGATCATCAAAGCCTGTGACGAAAATGGCGTGAAGCTCGGCGCGATCTTTCCGTCGCGGTTTCACGATTCGAGCCGCAAGGTAAAACAAGCAATCGACGCTGGCCGCTTCGGCAAGCTGACGGTGGGCGACTCTTTTGTGAAGTGGTACCGCACCCAACAGTACTACGACAGCGGCGCGTGGCGCGGCACATGGGCACTCGACGGCGGCGGCGCGCTCATGAACCAGGCCATTCACAGCGTTGATCTTCTCACATGGCTCATGGGACCGGTGTCGGAAGTGCAAGCCTACAGCGCCACACTGGCCCACGAGCGGATCGAAGTCGAAGACACGATCGTCGCATCGTTGCGATTCGCAAACGGTGCGCTGGGCGCGATCGAAGCCACCACCGCCGCCTACCCCGGTTACCTGAAGCGCATCGAGATTCACGGCTCCGAAGGGAGCGCGCTGTTGGAGGAAGAAGACCTCAAGGCCTGGGACTTCGCCAAGAAGTCCCGCCAAGACGCGGCGATTCTCGAAGCGATGCAGCAGAAAAAAAGCGGCGGCGGCGGCGCCAGCGACCCGGCCGCCATTGGCCATCACGGCCACGCAATCCAATTCCGCGACTTCGTCGAGGCGATCAAGAAAGACCGCGCCCCGGCGGTCGACGGCCGCGAAGGACGTCGCTCGGTGGAAATAATCGTCGCCATCTACAAAGCGGCGGAAAGCGGCAAACCGGTGAAGCTGCCGCTGAAAACGGACCCGGTGTTTAAGAACCGCAAGCAAGCATAATGCGCTACCGGTGGTCGCCGAGTTCGGTCCCAATATCCTGACGCCACGGTATCTTTGTCTTCAATCGACCCTTGACTGATATAGCACTTATGCTATATTCTTACAATGTAGGAAGTCGAGTATACTGACGAATTCGCAGCTTGGTGGACGAAGCTCGACGCGGATGCCCAGGCTTCGATTGATTACAGTGTCCGCTTGCTAGAACGATTTGGGCCTCGGCTGTCCCGGCCGCATGCCGATTCCGTTTACGGGTCGAAGCACTCGAACTTGAAAGAATTGCGCTCGCAACATCGCGGGCAACCGATTCGCACCTTTTTCGCGTTTGATCCGCGCCGCCGAGCGATCTACTAATTGGTGGAGAGAAGACGGGTGACGACCGCTTCTACGAGCAGATGATTCCGATCGCTGATCGACTCTATGACCAGTATATGGAAGAGATTCGTAACGAGGGTTTAATCTAATGGGACACCATCCTTTTCAGTTATTGCGCGACAAAATGCCACCAGAAGCGGTCGCTCGCGCCGACGCACGCGCCAAAGAAACGCTCGCGGAAATGCTCCTTGCGGAAATACGCGAGGCTGAGGGAATGACGCAAACGGAGGTTGCCGAAGTGCTGGGCATCAAGCAGCCTACTCTCTCGCGGATTGAATCGCAGCACGATATGCAGATCAGCACTCTAAAGCGAATCATCGAAGCACTCGGCGGAAAACTGGAAGTGATTGCCCATCTCCCCGGCGGCACCATCCGTATTCGGCAATTCGAAGACGCGGCGTAATCCCGCGGCTCTTTCAACGGTTTCTACCGTCTGAAACTGCCCTTCGTTGGACGCCTTGTACTTGCCACAATCTGGCATCCGAATGGTCACTGCTGCGCGCTCCGCTCCGAACCGTTTTTCGGGAGAACGGTCGCGTCGCGGCTAACATACTGCCGTCTGCCGTCTGCCCGCTATGCCTCTCCGCCGCACTATTGACTACGTCGCTTACTTCGCACTGCGGGTGCTGGTGTGCATCGTGCAGGCGTTGCCGCTCGAGGTTTGCGAACAGCTCGCCAGCGGGTTGGCAACGTTGTTCACACACGTTTTGCCGGCACGCGCTGGGGTGATCGCCGAGAATCTTCGGACCGCGTTTCCGCGAATCACAAATGCGGAAATCAAAAAGCTTACCTGGGCCATGTGGCGGCACCTGTTTTTGATGGGGATCGAAATCGCGCACGCGCCCCGAAAAATACACCGCACGAACTATCGGCAGTACATGCGCATCCCCGAGATCGAGCAAGTCGTGCGGATCATGCTCGCGGGGCGACCGGTGGTCGTTATCTCGGGCCACTACGGCAACTTCGAAATGGGCGGCTACCTACTAGGGCTACTTGGTTTTCCAACGCATTCGGTCGCCCGGCGGCTTGATAACCCGTATCTCGATCGGTTCGTGAACGACTTTCGCCGGCGGACGGGACAGCACATTCTCAACAAGACCGGCAGCGGCGATCAGATCGAGCGGCTGCTAAACTCAGGTGGCACGCTGGCCCTACTCGGCGATCAGCATGCCGGCGACAAGGGCTGTTGGGTCAAGTTCTTCGGCCGGCCTGCCTCGACGCACAAGGCGGTGGCGTTGTTCTCATTGAGCTTTCAGGCTCCCACAATGGTGAGCTACGTTCGCCGACGGGGGGGAGTGTTCCAGTACGATCTGCGTTGCGACGATGCAATCGATCCACGCGATCCCAGCTTCCAGCAGGGTACGGTGCCACTGCTTTCGGAATGGTACACCCGCTGCTTGGAGCGGATTATCGTTGCGGCGCCGGAGCAATACTGGTGGGTTCACCGCCGCTGGAAGGGCGAACCGCCCAAGCGGAAGGTGAAATCGAGAATTCCCATTTCCGATGCCGCGTGAAGCAGGTCGCGTCGCACCTTTGCGCTCGATGGACTTGCCGGTAGGATACACACAGTCCTACAGTGGAGCGGCTCGTTCTTGCTCCAACCGCCTTGGAGGCGCCAGGTGTCGTGAGTTCTTTCCGGCCGTTTCAGAATTCAGACCCGCCTTGGCTAGCCGAGATTTGGAAAAGCCAACCGCCAATGCGGGGTCTGATGCAGCCGGTCTCTCCCGCGCTGCTGGAACTGTGCGTCTTTTCCAAGCCGTACTTCGATCATAACGGACTGATTGTCGCTATTGATGGTGATCGGCCGGTCGGATTCGTTCACGCGGGTTTCGGACCGAACGAGGCACAAACCGAACTCTCGACCGATCTCGGCACGACCCAGATGCTGATGGTCCGGCCCGAATTGCGTGGCACCGACTTGCCCCGCGAGTTGCTCGTGCAGAGCGAGAACTATCTCCGCGACCGCGGCGCCAAAGTGTTGTACGCCGGCGGCATCCGCCCGCTCGATGGATTTTACCTGGGACTTTATGGAGGCAGCGAACTGCCGGGCGTTCTCGCCTCGGATCGTGTTTTGACCGAAGCCGCCTTGCAATTGGGCTACCGCGAAATGACGCGGGTGGTGATCCTTCATCGCGACCTCGTCCGGTTCCGACCGCCAATCACCCGCGAGCAGCGCGCCCTGCGCCGCGATACGTCGTTTCAGCTTGAGTACTTGCCTACAACCACAACATGGTGGGAGGCCTGCACGTTGGGACAGCTTGAGCGATGGACGTTCACACTTACTCGGCGACAAGACCAGGCTCTGCTCGCCGAGGTGTGGTTCTGGGACGTGGAGCCGCTCGCCACAAGTTGGGGCCTCCGCACGGCGGGAATGGTCGGCCTCTACGTGAGTCCGACCGCACGCCGGCAGGGCTGCGCCACGTTCTTATTGAGCGAAGCCTTCAACGAGCTTAATCGCCGCGGCTACGCAATGGCAGAAGCCCAAGTAATGGCCGACAACGCGGAAGCGCTGGCGTTTTACGACCGCTTGGGGTTCGTGGCGGTGGAACAAGGGCACGTCTATCGGAAAGCGTAGGTCAGGCTTTGCCTGACGCTGGCTGGACAAGTCGAGCGTGTCAGGCGAAGCCTGACCTACTCCTCGCGCAGCGATTGCAGGTACTCCACGAGCGTTCGCTCTGGCTCGACGTGCTTCGCGGCCAGCCGTGCGGAAAGCGGGCCGGGTCGCTTGCCATGCCGCAGATCGGCAAGGTAAGTCTGCAACAATTCCCGCCGGGCGGGGGTGGTGCGAAGCAGAAAGTGAGCCCACGCCCACGACTCGGCATAGTCGCGCTGACTCATCGCCGCAGCCGAGCGAAGTTCCTCCAGTCGCGTCACATCGGGCCGCCAACCGTCATCGAGCTCCTTCGCGAGCAGGGCGAGATGCGCTTCGTGGAATCCATCGCGCCCCCGGCCGACTTCGAAGAACTCGGCAAGTCCTTCATCGAGCCACAGCGGCAGATCGGACACCGCAGCGTGAAGGTAGCCGTGCGCGGCTTCGTGCCGAAGGTCATCCGCCACGCTGTCGCCCCAGTGGGCGTAAACCGCGAGCCGGTCGTCGGTCTCTACGAAAAATGCCCGTCGCTGCGGAAAGTGAGGGTAGCGCTTCGCCACGAACTGCTCGTACGTCGCGATGTCTTGAAACAAGTGAATGTGGATCGGTGTACTGGTGGGCGGCAGGTCCAGCAACTCGTTTAGCTCCGGACCCTGCTGATCGATCTCGTCAATCAGTCGATCCTTGGCTGGGAGCGGGACGTCGCAGTGGATCACCAGTTGGCCGCGGGTCTCCGTCGCCGCTGTTGGCTCGCGCGCGGGTACCCACAAGCTGCAACCGAGTTGCAACGCGGCGAGCGTGCAGTAGCCAACGATTCGCAGCCTTGCGATCATGCGTCGTTCGACGGTGCAGTAAGAGGCTATTCGGAGAACCTCTGACCGCGCGGCTGGTCGGATGAGATTCCGCGGAGCCACGTGGATTAGGTTTGCCACGGGAGAATCAGCTTTGCCACGTGTCGGCGCAAAACCACTGTTATTGTAGAGGATTGCCACAATGCCACTTCCAGGGGGGGTGGCCAAGCTGGTGGCAAAGCTGGCCAGGAACTGTCGCGGTAAGCCGCAAACGGCAGCCTTTGAGCGTGGCAGTACGCTGGCTCACTTGGCCTTCTTGAACTGTTCGATTGGTTGCCTGCCAGGCCGATAGAAGCCAATCGATTCTAACGCCTTATAAACTTCTTCCAGCGTCTTCTCGCCAAAGTTCGAGATGCTGAGCAAATCATCGCGCGAGCAGTTGAGCAGATCGTAAACCGTGAAGACGCCTTTTTCCTCCAGGCAATTGGTCGTGCGAACCGCCAGGCCGATCTCAGCGGTGCTCATTTCCAGGCGATCGTTCTGAACTTCGCTGTTGGCGTAGGCGCGATTGAGTGGAATGCGGGTCATGGCGGGGTCCCTCCCGAAGTGGATAGAATGTTCTTAGGCCGCGAGGGCCACTGGCCGCGTAGTATAGCCAGATCAGCGCGTTTGTGGGCGGGTTTTTACGGAATTTTTTTCCTCGTGGTGCTAGCATCTCGCGGGGTGGCCTTTTCTGCCTGCCGATTGCAAGCGTGAGGGCTGTCGGCTTTCAGCTATCGGCCAGAGATTATCCAGCGTCATTCTGGCCGACAGCCGATAGCCCATTTGGAACGGAGTCTTTGGTGCCTGATTTGTTTGAATCACTCAACGAAGCCCAGCGAGAGGCTGTCGGCCACGTCGATGGCCCGTTGTTGATTCTTGCCGGGCCTGGAAGCGGCAAGACCCGCGTCGTCACGCACCGGATTGCCCATTTGCTGTCACAGGGGGTTCCTGCCTGGCAAATTCTCGCTCTGACGTTCACGAACAAAGCCGCTGCCGAAATGCGGCAACGTGTGGAATCCATCGTGCCGGGCGAAAATGTCTGGGTCAGCACTTTCCATCGATTCGGCGCCCGACTGTTGCGAAAATACTCCGACTACGTCGGCATCAGCCCTAATTTCACCATTTATGATACCAGCGACGCCCGCCACACTCTCCGCCGCGTGATTGAAGCCCAACGCGTCAACACGATGCACTACACGCCCGACCGCATCGCGGCGGCAATTAGCACGGCCAAGAACAAGCTTATTACGGCCGAAGAATACCAAGCCCGGTCGGGAAGTCCGCTGAGCCATATTGTGGCCCAACTTTACCCCGCCTACCAACAGCGGTTGCTCGCCTCGTCGGCGGTCGATTTCGACGACCTGCTGCTCCACGTCGCGCAGCTTCTCTATAAGAATCCCGAACTGCGTGCCGAGCTTGATCGCCGATATCGCTACGTGCTGGTCGATGAGTATCAAGACACGAACCGCGCCCAATACGTGATCCTGCGGGCGCTTAACGTCGATTACCCGAACCTCGCCGCGACGGGCGACCCCGACCAATCGATTTACGGCTGGCGAGGAGCCGACCTTAATAACATTCTGGAATTCGAGAAGGACTATCCCCAGGTTAAGGTCGTACGCTTGGAGCGCAACTACCGCAGCACGAAGCGCATTTTGCACGTCGCGGACGAGTTGATCGGCCGAAACTTGCGCCGCAAGAAGAAATCGCTCTTCACGGAGAACGCTGAAGGAGCACCCGTCCGGCTCTCGAGCTATTTGGACCAGGATCAGGAGGCGTCCGACATCGCGGCGCAGATCCATCAAGCGATCGACAGCGGTGCCCGGCGGGCGAGCGACTTCGCCGTTTTCTATCGCATTAACGCCTTGTCCCGCACCGTCGAACGAGCATTGCGGCTGCAAGCGATTCCCTATCAAATTGTCCGCGGGCAGGAATTCTATCAACGCCGCGAAATTAAAGACGTGCTGGCATACTGCCAGCTTGCGAACAACCCGCGAGACGACGTGGCGTTTGAGCGGTGCGTGAACGCGCCGACGCGAGGCATCGGCCGCAAGACTCTGGAGAGGTTGAACGAGCATGCCTACCGACAGGCGATCCCGCTGCTAGACGCCGCCCGCGAAGCGAGACACATCGATGGAATCGCGAAGCGGTTCAGCACGCAGCTACAGGGATTTGTGCAGCTTGTTGATCGCGTATCCGCCGCGGCCCACGGCGCGGTCGAGGAAGTTATCGGCACC
Organism: Pirellulales bacterium; assembly: GCA_040901765.1. Taxonomy (GTDB): domain Bacteria; phylum Planctomycetota; class Planctomycetia; order Pirellulales; family Lacipirellulaceae; genus JBBDYG01. The sequence goes on along the minus strand of JBBDYG010000063.1, from coordinate 15,250 downwards.
GTGCTGTCGCTCTCAGGCTATCGCGAATCGCTCGAGCAAAGCGAGGACGAAGAGGGGCAAAACCGCCTGGCAAACATTGAGGAACTCTTGACCGACGCCCGCCAGTTCGATGAACGTCGCGAGGACGGCGCCGGGCTTGAGGATTATTTGGAGCGCACTTGGCTCGTCAACGAAACGGACGATTGGGAGACCGACACCGACAAAGTCACGCTCATGACGCTTCATGCCGCCAAGGGACTGGAATTCCCAGTAGTATTCATCATTGCGGTAGAGGATGGCATTTTGCCGCACGACCGGAGCCTCAACGATCCCGATCAAGTGGAGGAAGAACGCCGCCTGGCATTCGTCGGTATCACGCGGGCGAAGGAAGAGTTGCAACTGAGCCACGTGCGGCAACGAGACTTCCGCGGTCAACGTCGCGTGGCGGTGCCCAGCGGCTTTCTCATGGAAATGCCGCGCGAAGAGATGGAAACCCTCGATGGCGGGAATGATCTGGCGTTTGAACCCTGGGCTTCGAGCGACGTGGAAGACGACCGCGCCTATGCCGACGAGGTGCACGACGAGGCTGTGGTCGACGAATCCACAGTGGAGCCATCGCCGCCTTGGCGACCCGCGTCAGGTGCCGTGACTACCGCAGCGGCGCTGGCAGGCGCGACCACCACTGCCGCTCCGCGAGTCTCGCCCGAAGTGTTCACGCCCGGTATGACGGTCATGCATCCAGAGCTTGGTCCAGGCAAGATCGTGGCCCTCAGCGGCGCCGGGAAGAACCGCCGCGCCACCGTGCAATTCGCCACCGCCGGGCAACGGAAGTTCGTGCTGGCATACAGCCCGCTAAGGCCGGCGGGGAAGTGAGGATTGTCGCCTTGCAACGGCCAAGATTTTCACTCACATAAAATTCTGGAATTACCACGGAGTCACGGAGGACACGGTGAAAATGGCTTTTGACGTTAAGTTAACAATCGCTTCATACTTTCACTTTCACATCGTTCATGCTCTGTGCCCTCCGTGACTCCGTGGTGTAATTATTTGCTTGTTTTCGGTTAGAGATTATTACTGTGAGTGCCATCAGCATTCATCTGCCTCACTCGCTCCACAAGAAGGCGCGAGAACTCGCTCGACAAGAGGGGGTTTCCGTCAATCAGCTTGTCGCAACTGCACTTGCCGAAAAGATTTCTGCCCTTATGACTGTGGAACATCTCAAAGAACGGGGTGCCCAGGGTCAGCGCGCGAGGCTTGAAGCCGTTCTTGCCAAAGTACGCAACAATCGGCCTGCGCCTGAAAATGAGTTGCCCAAACCGACAAAGTAGAAAATCGGAGGTCGAACTAATTAGATTCTTCGATCTGGGCAGCGAGCGTTCATTTCGCTGCCGGCGTTAGTTACTACTCTTTATTTTCAAACTTGAGCGACGCCGAGTTCACGCAAAAGCGTTCGCCGGTCGGTTGCGGGCCGTCCGTGAATACGTGCCCCAGGTGTGCGCCGCACTGGCTGCATGTAATCTCCGTCCTCACCATCCCGTGACTTGCGTCAGCTTGTCTGGCGACGAGATTCGGGTCGTTCGGCGCAAAAAAACTGGGCCAGCCGCAGCCGGAGTCAAACTTCGTTTCCGAAGTGAACAGCGGCGCGCCGCAGCAAACGCACTCGTAAGTGCCGTCGGCATTGTGGTTCCAATACTGGCCGCTAAACGCCGGCTCGGTACCCTTTTCCTGGGTTACATGATATTGCTCAGGCGTCAACTCAGCCCGCAGTTGAGAGTCGGTCTTCTTGGAATTGCTTTGGGACATCGCCGTGGAAGTTATAGAGCCTGGATTCGAAAGAAAATGACCAGCAATTCAATGGTATACGCCACTCGCCCATTGGAGTTCAACGGGGTAGTGCTCCCTCCGGGCACAAATTCAGCGAAAATATGTCGCGACGAACGCCCGATGGCCAACGGACGCGCGGACTGCCATACTCAATGAGTCCGAAATACTCGACCGGCAGACTACTTCCCATGCGATCCGTCCGGCCCAGTCAATTCATCTTCTGCACCTGCCAGCAGGGCGCCGAGTTGGCGCTCAAACGCGAGGCCGCTGCGCGCGCGCCGCACTTGCGATTGGCATTTTCGCGGCCCGGCTTTGTGACGTTCAAGCTGAACGATGATGCGGAAAACTCGCCGGTGGAGTTGCCGCACCTGACTTTCGCCCGCTCGATCGGGTGGTCGCTGGGCAAGGTGCGGGGCGATGAGCTGCACAAACTTTCCAACGCAATTTGGCAATTGCCGGCGGTGACCGGAATCGTTCGGGAGGCGGGCATAGACGACCTCCACGTTTGGGAGCGCGACTCCGCTCTCCCCGGCGACAAGGGATTTGAGCCGGGCCCGACTCCGCTAGCGATTGAAGTCGAGCGGACCCTTCGATCCGCCGCGCCGCTCACCGTCGAGCGACTACAACGGGATACTTCCCCGGCGCACCTCGCGACGCGACGTTTGGGCCGGGTGCTCGACGTGGTGCTGGTGGAACCCAATCAATGGTGGATTGGCTACCACGTCGCCGTTTCCCGAACGGACCGCTGGCCTGGAGGCGTGGCGCCGATCGACTTGCCCGAACACGCGGTATCGCGAGCGTACCTCAAAATGGTGGAAGCGTTGGAATGGTCTTCGATACCAACCAAACCGCGCGACCATTGGGTCGAGTTGGGCTGCGCTCCCGGCGGCGCCAGCCAAGCATTGCTCGATCGCGGCATGCTCGTGACTGGCGTCGACCCGGCTGAGGTGGATCCAGCGGTGCTCGCGCACGACCGATTCACGCACGTGCGGGCACGCACCAGGGCGGTGCCGCGGCGGCTATTTCGCGGTGTCGATTGGCTGGCCGCCGATATCAACGCCGCACCAAACTTCACGCTCGACGCAGTCGAAGCCGTCGTTACCCATCGCGAAGTAAACGTGCGAGGTCTTCTGCTGACGTTGAAGCTGCCCGAGTGGGAACTCGCGCTTCCCGAGCAATTGTCCGCGTATGTTGCTCGGATTCAGTCGTGGGGCTATCAAGATGTTCGGCTGCGGCAGCTTGCCCACAATCGCAGAGAACTTTGTGCCGTCGCCCTCCGCAGCCGAGGTCAGCGGCGCCGCGTCCGGGCGAGCGAGGCGTTGTCAGCCGATAGTCCGTCGCGCGCCCTGCCACGACGCGATGAGGCACACTCCGTTGCCGCTGGACCTCATTTCATCTCGAAATGAATCCCCGGATGCCCCACTCGCCATGATGGCGGCTAAACTGAGTAGCGGCTTTTCCCTTATTTCACGTGGAATTCTCAGTGCGATTTCGATTTCCCCTCCTGATGAAGAAGCGCGGCCAGCGCCGCACCGCGTCCGACCGCGTCGGTCGTTGGGGTGAACTTTTTTTCTATCTATTCTTCTTCATTGCGGGTGGGCTGGTGTTGGGATGGCACGTCGCTTGGGTCATGTTGCCGGACTGGAAGGCTCTTCCCGCCGCAGAAGGTTTGCGCCCAGCCACGTGTCGCTTGATCGACAAGCGAATCTCGCCGCGAGAAACGCTAAAGGGTTACGACTATCGCGCCGAACTGCGATTGGCGCCCGTCGAGGGAGGCAACGCAGGGAATCCCGAGTGGACGCACGACGGCACGGGAGAGTATTCTCCAAATCGAGACGATGCCCAGCGGACACTCGAGCGCTACGAGATCGGCCAGAACTACGCGTGTTGGATTGATCCCACCGATCCCTCGCGCATTCTACTGGGTCGGGATTATCGCTGGTGGCCGTGGTTGGTGGCGCTCATTCCGACGTCCTTGATGGTGTTCGGCGCAATTGGCGCCGCCCGTACGGTTCGGCAATGGAACGCTTCGAGCGAGTGGCAGGCAGTTTCCCAACAGATGTCGAGCTTCGACATCCGTGCGGTTCAACCGGTAACCGGCCCAACGTTGGACGCCGTGCCGAGCGTCGATCGGGTCATCGATAGCCCCGGAGTGCGGCTGGCCCACCGCTTGCCAATTGACGGCTCCCCCAACTGGCGGCTGGCCGCCATGGCCGCCGTTTGTCTGTGTTGGAATGGACTCGTCGTGGTGTTTGTTGAACGACTCCTGGTGCAGTATCTAAATGGAACGGCCAACTGGCTCATTGCCGCCATCGTCATTCCGTTCACGATTGCGGGCGTGTGGCTGATCGTGCTGCTCGTTCGCGAAGCCTGGAGCGTGGTCGGTATTGGCACCACTCAGCTCGAAATTTCGCACCACCCGCTTCAGGCGGGCGGTCAATGCGATTTGTTTCTTATCCAATCGGGCCAGATGACAGTGAAGCAGCTAACCGTGTCGCTGATCTGCGAAGAACGCGCCGTGTACCGGGAAGGCACCGATACGCGCGAGTGGGTTGAACCCGTGTATCGAGAGTGCGTGCTACGCGAACGCAATTTCACCATCGAGCACGGCCAACCGTTCGAATCGCAGTTCTCCATGGGCATTCCCGCCCAGTCGATGCATTCGTTTCGTTCGCGTCATAATGAAGTCCGCTGGCTGCTGGAGGTGTGCGGCACGACCCACCGCTGGCCGGAGTTTCAGCGGCGGTTCCCGATTTATGTCTATCCGGAGGCGACCACACCCACCGATTATAAATCCCCCGCCTACTCACATGATGAACCAAGGGTCGAAGCGTGAGAGCTAACGAACCCGATATTGACTTGCGGCTGGACCGCAGCAAGCGTGAATTCGAGCCGGGCGAATTGCTGACCGGCAGCTTTCGCGTGTTGCGCTGGCAAAACCTCGGCTTGAGCGCGGTCGAGCTTTCGGTGCTGTGGCACACCGCCGGCAAGGGGGATGAAGACATTGGCGTGCTTCACTTCTTTCGCGTGCCGCTCGAACCGGTGCCGGAGACCGACATCGCCAACCCCCAACTTTTCAAGGTCAAGCTCCCAGCAAGCCCGCTCAGCTACGATGGTTTCATTGTGAAAGTGCGTTGGCTCGTGCGTTTGCGGCTGTTTTATTTAGGCGGTCGAGAGCAGGCCTGCGAAGTTGCGTTTCGCCTCGGAAGCGTTCCAACCGCGCAGGGCCTATCCACAGGCGACGGCGCTGTCGCAATTGGAGAAACGGCGCAGCCATGACCGATCGAACTCAAGCATCGCTCGACGGCAACCCATTCGCTTCGCATCGAACGCGGCCTGGGGTGCTCGAGTTTTGCTTTCCCGCTGGAGTGTCCGCCGAATCGCTAGTAAACCAACTGAGCCGTCACCACTGGCGCGGTCAAATTGTCGGCCCTCACGGCGTCGGAAAATCGACCCTGATTGCGGCGCTGCTGCCGGAACTGCACCGCCGGGAAATCTGCACGCGAGCGGTCGCACTGCACGATGGACAGCGACGGCTGCCGGTCGGTTTTCTCAAATCGCACAATCTCGGAGGCAAGCTTGTATTCATTGTCGATGGCTACGAGCAGTTGTCCTATCTGGAACGACTCAAGTTAAGCTGGCACTGCTGGCTTTGCGGCCGCGGCTTGCTGATAACCACGCATTCTCCCGCTGTTCGGCTCATGACCCTGTTGACGCCCGTTCCAAGTGCCGCGTTGATGACGCACTTGATGCACAAGCTCCAGGGCGGGTCCGAGCCGCTGGTCAATGACCACGCTGCCTCCGTGAGTTTCTTTCGGCACGGCGGCAATCTCCGTGAGGTTTGGTTTGACCTCTACGACCAATACGAACGGAATCGCCGACAACCGGTGAAAGTGAGACAGCGGCCGTGAAGTCGGGAAAGCTCTGTCAAGTGCTGCCGGGGCCGTACAGTTTGATGCTTTGGCACACCGTAACTCCGCATCGGGTCAGGGGTTGGATGCCATCGGCATACCGATGTTGATTCCTCGCCACATGGCCCCACTCGCGGCCCGCGCTAGAGTAAACTGGTCATACAACGGCCGGGAGAACCATTCGAGACGCCTGCCAGGATATTTACTTCGCCGAGTCGCCAGACTCGGCATGTTTTTCGCTCATGGATAAGTTGAACTCCGAGTGCCTCGGCTACTTTGCCAGCTCGCAGGTGAACCAAAGGAGTAGACGTTTTGGCATGAGTTCTTCGTTAGCCGTTGCAAATTGCCCAAGTAGAATTTGCTACCAAATTTGGCCCGCGCCCGCGACAACCGTTGCCAACCGACCGGTCGGCAGATTAGAAGTAAGTAAGACTAAGTTTGCGCTCTTCAATCAAGTGAGTGAAATCATGATTTACACACGTCTCTTTGGCGGACTGATCCTGGGTGGAACATTGGCACTCGCGGTAAGTGCTGATCCCGCCGCGGCACAGTGTACCACTTGCGCAACGCCAGCCGCCGTCGCTTACGCACCGGCGTATACGGCAGCTTATGCCCCCGCGCCGGTCGTTTATCAAACCTACCGCCCCACCACCGGTTGGTATCCAGGTGCCGTGCTCGATCGGTGGCGCATGAATCGTTGGTCCCGTTCGGCGGCCTACGCGCCGACCTATGCGACTTCGTATGCCCCGACTTACGCGACCGCGTATGCACCAACGTATGCGACGGCGTATGCTGCCGCCTACACGCCCACGTACCCACCGAGCTATTATGGAGCATCGTACGCACCGACCTACACCGCGGCGTACCGGCCAGCCTATCCGCTAGGCTATAGCGCCGGGTACGCAACCACAGTGGTGGCTTCACCGGTGTCGCCGTGTGCAACCTGTTGTGCCGATCCATGCGGATGTTCGCGACCAGTCGTGATGCAGGCCGTCGCCGATGGCTGCTCCACGTGCGCCGGCGGTTCCTACGTGGCCCCGGCCACTTACGAGACGAGCGTTACCGGCTGTGCGGGATGCGCGACAAGTGCGACTTCCACGTACGTTGCACCACCCAACACTCCGACTCCCGCGGTTCCTAACGGCGCTGCGCAGCCGCCGACGATACCCCCAGGCGAGCCGGTTGACGAGCAGCGAGAGGTCCAAAAGCCCCTCGAGGACAGTGTCCTCGAAGAAAAGTCAACTGAATCTGAGGCCCCAGCGGTCGAAACCGATACCCCGCCTTCCACGATGTTCCAACCGCCCGAATTGTACGACCCGGCCGGCCGGGTAACCCAACGGCCCAACGTGCCGGTCTGGAATGCCGTCTACCATTCCAGGGCCGCGGTTGGGCAGCCGACGTCGCAGAAAGTTTCGTCTTCTCCGAAGGCGAAGCCCACGGCCGCCGACGTGGCGCGCGATGCGCAGGGTTGGACGAGCGCCGGGAAGTAAATAGAATTGCTGTACGCAAATACTAAGCCCGGGTTGCTGTTCACAGCAACACGGGCTTTTCCATGCGCTAGCCTCGCGTCGGCTGAATTACATCTGCTCTATGACGCGCATCTTACGCCATTTTCCCTGCACAAACCGCAAGAAAAAGGTCATTCCAAACAGCCAAATCCAGACCGTTAAAATGCCCCAACAGCCGTGAATGTCGACATTGTATTTTTCAATGCCGATCCAGCTTGCGGCCGCCAGCAGCGTTGCCATCACCACGCTCACACCGAGGACGAACACCGTGTCTCCCGCCCCTTTGATGGCATTCACAAAGACGATGGCGGCAGCGTCGAAAAGGTTGTACGCCGCGACATAGATCAATAGTCGCTGTCCGAGCAAACGTACCGCCTCGTTTTCCGCAGCAGTCGGGGCTTCGTCCAGAAAAAAGCCGAACAGAAATACATTTGGCATCAACACATACGCCGCCGAAATGAGGACCATGTAGCCGAGGGAAATCCCGAGCGTTGTCCAAGTGGCTCGGGCGGCAAGGTCGTCGCGGTCTTGCCCTAAGTGTTGGCCGACCAACACGCCAGTGGCCAGCCCCAACCCGTACACGGGCATGAACGCCAGCGTGCTGATGCTGAAGGCCATCGACGTGGCCTCCGCTTCAACGGCGCCTAGCCGCGCGACGAGCAATGTGAATACCGTGAAGCCGGTGATGTCGAGCAGCATCTGTGCGCCACTCGGACCGCCGAAATAAATCAATCGGTTGAACAGAACGCGGTCGAAGCGCATGCCACTTAACGTTGCGAACCGGTGTCGATGATCGCGCTGAAGAATCAGCAGGATATAGGTGATCGCTTTCAGCCACAGAGAGACGACCGTCGCCCACGCCGCCCCATCGATTCCCCAAGCGGGAAAACCGCCGAAGCCAAAAATCCACAAGTAATCGAGCACCAGATTCAATCCGGCATAAGCCGAATCGACCCACATCATGACCACCGTCTGCCCGCGCCCCGCGTAGAACGCCGACGCGGCCTGCGCGATCAGCAGAGCCGGCGCGCCCCAGCACAAGATTTGGAAGTAGCGGCCCTCCAAGTCGGTCATTTCGGCCGTGTGACCCGCCGCTCCGAAAATCGCGGGTGCCAGCGGAATCGCCGCCAGCATGAGCGGCCCGCACAGCACAGCAAACCAAATCCCTTGCCAGGTCGAGGGGCCAATCTTGTCGTTCTGGCCGTCGCCGTAATACTGCGAAACGAACGTGTTGACGTAAGAACACACGCCGAGCGGTAAACAAAGCACCGCGAACCAAACCATTCCGGCCGTGAACGCCGCCGACATAGCGATGCCGGAGTCCCACTTGAGCATCATCCGGTCGGCGAACGTCATGATCGTCCACGAGAGACTGGAGACCACCATGGGTAGCGCAATCTGCAACACCTCCCGTCCGCCCGCTGGCCGCCGCCACCACGAGGTCTCGCTGTCGTCAATCGCGTTGATTCCGTTCATGGAAGACTCCTCCGGCATCGCCCCGCCCCAACCCGATTTTCAAGCAGACGGTTCTGCAAGCACCAAGGTTCGCAGCGCAATAATCCGTCCTGTCTGACCTCCGACCTCCCCCCTACACTTTCGACCCCGCCAGCCACCCGGTGCTGAAAGCGGATTGGAAATTGTAGCCGCCGATGGGTCCGTCGAGGTCCAGAATTTCGCCGGCGAGGAATAGATTGGGCACGATTTTGCTCTCCATCGTGCGGGAATCAACCTCATCGAGGGCGACGCCACCGGCGGTGACCTCGGCCTTTTTGAACCCCAGCGTGCCGCTGATAGGGATATGCTGCCGCTTAACCGCGTTAACAAGCGCTTCGCGCTCGGTGCGGGATAGCTCCGCTAAACGGCGGTCGCCAGGAACTTCCGATTGCAGCAGCAGCGCTTCGACGAGCCGCCGCGGAAGCTCCGACGCGATCGCGGATGTAGCTTGGCGCTTGCCATCCTGTGCGGCGGAGTTCCGCATCCGCTCGACGATCTCGTCAGCTGTGGCCGTGGGTAGAAAATCGCAGAGCAGGTCAAGCTTCGCCCCCGTCGCTTGAGCGGTCACGGTTCCGCTAACATCCATTGCGACGGGGCCTGAAAGCCCGAAGTGCGTGAAAAGCAGCGAGCCGCGCCGCGCAGCGAGCGGCCGTTGCTTCATCGAAATCGGCTGATCGCGCGGGAGTAGTTGGATCTGCACATCGGGCACTGTAACTCCGCGGAGTTGCATCACCCACTCAACGTGCGTTGTAAGAGGCGCGAGCGCCGGCCGCGGCGGAATTACCGTGTGGCCTAGCGACCTAGCCCAAGCGTAACCGTCGCCGGTCGTGCCGCTGCCGGGATACGACTGCCCGCCTGTAGCGAGAATGACTTTCTCGACGACAAGCTCGCGTTTCCTTGTCCGAACGCGAAACCCGTCGTCCTGCCGTTCGATCGCTTCGACCGGTTCGTCGAGCGCAAGCTTCGCGCCCGATCGATCAAACCGATTGAGCAGGGCGCGCAGCACATCGGTTGCTTTGTTGCTCACGGGAAATATCTTGCCGGTGCTCTCAATCTTCGTGGCGACCCCTTCGGCTTCGACAAGCTGAACCAACTCGTCCGGCCCAAGTGCGGACAGCGCCGAATGCAGAAACGGCCCCTGCGCGCCAAAGGCTTCCACAATTCCACGGGCATCCGTCGCATGGGTAAGGTTGCAGCGCGTTCCGCCAGACATGAGAATCTTCACGCCCGGTCGAGCATTCTTCTCGACAAGCAGCACCCGCCGCCCGAGTTCGGCCGCCCGAGTCGCCGCCAACAGCCCCGCAGCGCCCGCGCCTAGGACGATGACTTCCCAACTGGCACAGGGTTCTGACATTTGCTAGTTGGCAATCCGTTCCTCTGGGTGAATCGCAAAACGGCGAGAATACGAAAGATCGAACCGATGCGTCGCACTTACTGATTAATAAATACAAATTTGAACAGAAGGTCGCAAAGGGCGCAAAGAATGCTTTTCATTTCTTTCTTTGCGCCCTTTGCGACCTTCTGTTCAGCCTATCAATAGCATCGTTCACGGCGTCTCGCCATTCGTCCTGTCGTGTTTTCGTGATTCAAAACAAAAAATCGCTCAAGCGCCCCGTCGTGGATCGGTGCGGTGGATGATGTCGCTGATGCCCGTTTGGTTAAAACCTTTATAGCCATCGTTGCGCTCGAGCACTTCCAGGTGAGAACCGAGCGCCCCCTCGCGGCGGAATTTATCGGCTTGTTCGGGAGTGATCCTGCCGGCGGCCAATAGGAGTTCGATTCGCGCCGGCTCGACCGGCCAGACCTCTCCGACCGTGAACGCTTGCCGCAGAAACGGAAAATTCGTGAACGGGTCCATGGAATGCACCGCCGCACTCTGCAGTTGCTCGCGGGCCGAGTCAAAATCGAACTGCGCTTCCAAATGGTGCATCCCCGCTTCCAGAAATGCTTCACCATGCAGGGCGCACCACAACCCAACGGTGCCAAGTTCGTCGCGTTCGCGTAGCGGTTGGTGGGCGAAGTCGCCCGCCACTTCTTCGGGGGAAAGATCGACATCCGCAAACACACACAACCCGCAGCCGTGCTGTTCCAGGACTTGCGCGCCCCAGCCCGCTTCACGGCCCGCATAAAACCGCTCGCGGCACTCAAAGCCCAGCGACTCAAGCGTTTCAATCAAGTCTTTAAAACACTCGCGGCTCGAGCGGTACGTGTGATGATCGTGATTGGCCCAGCCGAGTCCCAGCCGCTGCTGTCGCGCATATTGCGATTGACCCGCGCGGTTGCGAGCTTGCCAGTACGCCCGTTCTGCCGCAAAGAACAAGTCGGTGGCCCAATCGACGCCGATGTCGGCTTGTGCCGCTTGAATAAGTCGTCGAACGTTGGCGAAACCTTCCGCCGGAAAATCGAAACTTCGTTCGCGATTCGTGAACCGCTGGAAGTGCTGTGCCGCCGCGGCGATCTGATCCGGCATCACCGTGGGCGGGGTGAAACCCGTGAAGCCGTGTCGCTCGACAATCCATAACCCCACGTCATTCGTCGCCGCAATGAGAGCGATTCGCAACTGCCCGCCGGGGGCGCCCATCGGCAATGCGTTGTGGGCGAGAGCGTGTTTTGCCAAAAAGCTGTTGACATCCTCGACTTTGATCGCCACGCCGGTGGTCAGCCCACCGTGCATTCGCTTGTCGGCCACGACCAGCGGCGGAAACATGCCCGCCGAGTGCCGCCAGACCGTAGTGTCGAGGTCCGTGCCGATTTCGTATCCGACGCCCAACGCTTCGCTCGGAAACGTATCGCTCGGCTGCACAACGAAGTGGTCTACCCAATCGACCAGCCGAGTACCGGTTAGGTCGTGCATTTGCGTTTTCAGGTCGCGAATTCGCGCATGCTTTGCGACGTATTCCGAAAGCAACCGTTCTACTAGCGCCGCCGCCTCCGGCTGCGGATGCCATTGGAACTCACTGGGTGCGGTTGGAGTCGCGAGAGTTGACATCAGGACGTATCCTATTAGTAGGTCGGCCTCCAGGCTGACACTCAAGGGTATGTCAGCCAAGAAAGGCTGACCTACACAAATCATTCTACCTGTGCCAAATAGTTTGGGGAGACGACCTGCCGTGAAGCATCGGGTGTTGCTGCTGGGAGCTGGCAAAATCGGCCGGATGATTGCGCGGCTGCTGATCGATTCGGGCGACTACGATGTCGTGGCCGGCGATTTGCACGAGCCTTCGCTCAATCGGATCGCGAGCCGGATTGGCGTCCGCACGATCGAGCTAAACGCCCACGACAAGAACGCTTTGCAGAGGGCCATGCAAGACCGCGATACGGTTTTGTCCGCGCTCAGTTTTCATCACAATCCGCTCGTTGCCGAGGCGGCGCTCGCGGCGGGCGTTAATTACTTCGATCTGACCGAAGACATTGAAACGACTCGCCGCGTGCGAGCCATCGCGGATCAAGCGAAGCCCGGCCAGATTTTTATGCCGCAGTGCGGCCTTGCGCCCGGTTTCATTTCCATTGTCGCCAATCATCTTACGCAGTACTTCGACGAGGTTGAAACAGTTCACATGCGCGTCGGCGCGTTGCCGCAATTTCCCACGGGTTCGCTTAAGTACAATCTCACTTGGTCCACCGACGGCTTGATTAACGAGTATTGCAATCCCTGCGATGCGATCCACAACGGCCAGCGGGTATCGGCGCTGCCGCTGGAAGGACACGAGCATTTTTCCCTCGACGGCGTGCGGTACGAGGCGTTCAACACTAGCGGCGGCTTAGGTACGCTCGCCGAGACTTTGGCCGATCGCGTTCGCGAGCTTAACTACAAGACGGTGCGTTACGTCGGCCATCGCGATCACATGATCCTCTTGGTCAACGAGCTGCGCCTGTCCGAGCGGCGCGAGCTGCTAAAAGACATTCTGGAAAGCGCGGTGCCCATCACGTTTCAAGATGTCGTGGTGACGTTCTGCACCGTTACTGGTTATCGCAATGGCGATCTGGTTCAACGGAGCGACGCCCGCAAGATTTACCACGGCGAGATCACCGGTGAAAACTGGAGTGCGATCCAAATCACCACCGCCAGTGGACTGTGTGCGGTTCTCGACTTGCACGTGCAAAGTGGGCTGGCAAAGCAAGGTTTCGTGCGGCAGGAAGACGTCGATTTTCAGCGGTTCCTGCAAAACCGCTTCGGCCAACATTTCGATTGCACCGCGGCTACCAGATACAGTTCAATTTGAGACAAGCCACTATGGAACACAAACTTTCAACTGCAATCGGCGAACTCGGGCTTTCTCGTTTGGATCAGTCCGTCGCGATCGGCGATGCATGGCAATTGGGCGAAGGCGCTCCGCATACCGTCCGTTCGCCGATTGACGGCTCGACCCTGGCTACGCTTCAACTTGCTAGCCCTCGTCAGGCAGACCTTGCAATCGAAGCTGCGGGCGATGCGTTTGGAACCTGGCGCGCGGTACCCGCGCCGGTGCGGGGCGAACTTGTGCGGCAGTTCGGCGAGAGGCTGCGCGCTCAAAAGGCCGAGCTGGCCACGCTGGTCAGTTGGGAGGCCGGTAAGATTACGCAGGAAGCGCTTGGCGAAGTGCAGGAGATGATCGATATCTGCGATTTTTCCGTCGGCCTCAGCCGGCAACTTTACGGCAAGACCATCGCCAGCGAACGGCCGATGCACCGGCTTACCGAGTACTGGCACCCGTTAGGGCCGATTGGCGTAATCACGGCGTTCAATTTTCCGGTCGCGGTGTGGGCCTGGAACGCGGCCCTCGCACTTGTGTGCGGCGACCCCGTCGTGTGGAAGCCCTCCGAGAAAACGCCGTTGGCCGCGCTGGCTTGCCACGCGCTATTGCAACAAACCATTATTAAGTTCGACGAAGCGCCCTCAGCTCTGAGCAACGTAATCGTTGGCGGCCCAGACGTCGGGCAACAACTTGCCGCAAGCTCGGGCCTGCCTTTGATTTCGGCCACAGGTTCGGTGCGAATGGGCCGCGCCGTCGCCCAAACCGTCGCGGAACGGCTCGGCCGCTCGCTGCTGGAACTCGGCGGCAACAACGGCATGATCGTCGCCCCTTCGGCCAATCTCGATCTGGCGCTGCGGTCGATCGTGTTCGCCGCCGCAGGTACCTGCGGCCAGCGCTGCACGACTTTGCGCCGCTTGTTTGCCCATGCATCGCTGGCCGACCAACTGCGCGACCAGCTACTATTCATCTTCGCCCGGCTTCCCATCGGCGACCCCACGCAAGACGGCACCCTCATCGGTCCCCTGATTGACGAACAAGCCTTCGTCCACATGCAGCAGGCACTCGCGGTTGCTCGCGAACAGGGCGGCACGGTCCACGGCGGCGAGCGTGTCACCCAGGGCTGTCCCGCCGGCGGCTACTACGTTCGCCCCGCGCTGGTCGAAATCAGTGCCGAGGCGCCAATTATTCAACAGGAAACCTTCGCCCCGATTCTCTACTTCATGCGCTACGACAACTTCGAGCAGGCAATCGAGCAGCACAACGCTGTCCCCCAGGGACTCGCTTCAGCGGTTCTCACCAGCGATGTTCGCGAAGCGGAACTGTTTTGCTCCGCGACAGGTTCCGATTGTGGAATTGTGAATGTAAATATCGGCACTAGTGGCGCCGAGATCGGCGGCGCATTCGGCGGCGAGAAAGAAACCGGTGGCGGCCGCGAATCGGGCTCCGATTCTTGGAAACAGTACATGCGCCGCGTTACCAGCACGGTGAATTACTCCGACCAGCTCCCACTGGCGCAGGGGATTAAGTTCCCGATATGATGCGATATTCGGTTCAGGGATACACGGTTATTCCAGGCATCTGTCGAAAGTGATGGTCCAAAGAGATGGCCTTGGTAATCTTCAGTCGCTGCATGACGATCAAGCTGGAACAATCAACGAAGCTCCATTCTTTGTCGCGGTAAGTTGAGAAGACAATAAATGCTTGAGCGATCTCGTCAGGAGTCAGGTAAACCAACTCGACCGAATTCCAACCCAACAGATTCTTTCCAAGCAACACGGCGCGTTGATATTCGTTGCGTGTGCGCAACAGAGTTAGCGATTCGCCAAGCACAAAATCAGAAGTGACCAGACGCGTTTCGGCACCGTCGATTTGCGCCGTTACTCTCTCGTGATCGGGATCACTAGGTACATACGACGCATACCATGCCCCGGTGTCCACAAACTTCATTTTGTCCAGCCATAGAGTATCTGGTCGTGATCGGCACCGCCGAGGCCATCAACCGGTGCTGCGGATGGAAGCGCATCCATCGCCGCTCGCAACTTCGCCAGCGATTCTCGCTGTCGCTGTACCAACTCAGCTTCACTCGGAGCGGTGTTGCCATTTGAATTCTGGACGGCCAACAACACCTGCTCGTGCTCGGTAAAATGCACGGGGTCCAGTGGCCGCAACACGCCATCTTCGTAAATCGCATGAAATACTTGAGACATACAATAAGTTTACCATACAAACCTGGTAAAAAGTAGGCGGTGTGCGATAGCCCAGGACTTTCGGACAGCGGCGGGGGCCGGATAATGGTCCC
>JBBDYG010000062.1:0-28276 GCA_040901765.1 Pirellulales bacterium | reverse complement strand
TCCTACCCCGAACAGAATCAACCCGATCGCGAACATCGCGATCGTCGAAGGTTCTGGGATAATCGAAAAGGATACGTCGGTCAGATACAGACCGTCGGAGCGAATTTGAAACGGCAGCGCCGGACCGCCGACGAATGACACGCCCGTGGCGGCCGAGCTACCTACCTCACTGCTCCAGCCAATAAGCTTGAGATCCTGGACGAATCCCGATCCGGCGGCAAACCCCGACACGTCGATGTTCACCGTCCCGCCGTGAGAGAACGGACCGCTGACATTCAACAGGTCATAACCCACTCCAGCTTGTGCCGGCACAAGCGCCAGGTTGCCAACTTCCAATCCGACGTTCAAGCCGGTGTTGTTCCAGGAACCGTCGACGTTGATCACTCCGGGCGAAGCACCCACGTCTATTTGCGCGCCCGCGGTGCCGGTCACGCTGCCCACGATGTTGCCGCTGCCCGATAAGATTGCGTTGGAGCTCAGCGACAGGCCATCAGCAAAGGTATGCGTGCCGTTGTTGCCGTCGCCAATTTTCTTCATGTGATAGGTGGCCGATTCGGCGCCGCCGTCGCCAACCGTGAAAGCGGAGCCATTGGCGATGTTGGCATGGATTGCGGAAATTGACCCTTGATTGAGGTCAACAACGGACGAGGCCCCGACGTTGGCGAGCAGCGCGCCCCCCGAATAGACTTCGTCTTCGGCGTCGAAGACATCGTTCAGAATGACAGCGCCGCCATTGACACTCAGAGTGCCGCGCCTGGCGTCGACACCCGTGCCGGTCAGGCTCGCGCCGCTGCCGTTGACAAGGATCTGATTGCCGGTGCTGTCCGCTTCCACGCCGAGCGTGAAATTGGCCGAGCCGTCAACCGTTCCGCCGTTATCGATCTGCAGCGTGTGGCCTGCGCCGACTCGTCCGATATCGCTGCGACTGACGCCGGTGATGGTGAGGGTTGACCCCGTGCCGGAAACGAGCGTCGTGTTATTGTCGGCGAAACCGGTCACGCCCATCAGCAATTGCCCACCGGTCACATGGCCGCTGTCGAGTACCTCGAGCCGATTATTTTCCGACTGGGCCGAGTTGCCGCCGCCGACTTGGATGCTGCCGGCCACGGTCGCGGTCGAACCATCGCCGGTGACGCGCATCAAACCATTCGCGGAACTAACCAGGCCGATGATAATTTGGCCATTACCGGTAATCGTACCGCCGTCGCGAACAATGAACTGCGAGTTAGCCGAACCTCCGCTGCCAACGCGAAAACCGCCTCCGGTGGTTGTGGTGTGCCAAAGCGCGGTGGGGCCAATGACTTCAATGACGTTCGGGTTGGTCGAGCCGGCGGTATTTCCGAGCAGAATGATTTCGCTCTGGATCTCGCCGTTGATTAACTGAATATGATTCTGTTCGGTAACGGCGGTACCGGTCAGAAAAAAGCCCGTCATTGTCCACTTGAAATCGCCGGTATCGAAAGCAATCGTCCCCGAAGTGTTCTGGACGAATGTGCGAAAATGGGTCGCATCGGCGTCGAAGGTGATCGTCCCGTCGACATTCGTCGTGCTATTGAAGATGCCGAGGTCATTGAGCCCCTCCGGAGCTGGATTGTCCCCCGGCGATGCAGCGCTCCAGTTGTCGTCGTCGTTGAAGACGCCGCCGCTGGAGGAGCCGGTGTAAACTGTGGTCGCGGCAACCGCCCACGACCCGGCGAACGTTAGGCCGATTATAGCCGTAAAGAATTGGGTTGCCATGCGTGTACGCGACTGGCCTTTGGTCGCCTGTGATGTTGAGGCCCCCCTTGTCATGAATCTCATGAGTCACTCTCCAATCAAGCAGGAAATTGGAAACCATCTGATCCACTTACGAAGTGCGAACCCAGGTTATCCAGTTGCAGAACTTGGTCCTTAGTCCCCTTCTCCGCCACAGATACTTCACCGAACTCCGGCTCGACCCAACGTGCGTCCCAATTCACGTTCGTGCCATCGCCGCGCTCGTCCGCCTGTAAGCAGCACTCGTCATGCGCCGATTGCGTCCTTAAAGAGCTGCTTCCTTCGGCCGCGAGCGTGGCGAGATCCCATGAATGCGGTGCGCGTTCTTGGGACACCCCGCGCCCATTATAAATGAGATGGCAAACAGATTGCTACAGTATTTAACAGAAATTTTATAAATTTATGAAAATTTTAGCTGTCGGTGCTGCGAAGGTGCATGATTGTGGATTTGTTTTGGGGTGGAAGCTGGCACGTTGGAAGCAGTCTTTTATATTCGTAACTCTCACATATATAAAGGCTTGCAATAATTCTGTGGGTATCGGGCAAGGGAGGAGCGACCGACCGTCGGCCCCGCACTAACGCCGTGAACCCCCCTAAAAATACAGATGTGGTAATTTGAATACAGAAGTTGACAGATTGTTTGAAGGGGTTACATTCAGGGTATGTCCATGCTCTCTGCGAACGTAACGAATCCTCAGTACCTCGCGAAGAAGCTCGAGCAGGATATCTACCGCAGGGGGCTGGCCCCCAACGAAAAGTACCTGTCCACGCGACAGGTGGCGCACCAATTCGGCGTCAATCTGTCGATGGCTGCTCAGGCGATGCAGTTGCTGGTCGATGAAGAGAAGCTCGTGCGACGCGACCGTAGCGGAACGTTTATCGGGTCAGGTGCTCGGGGCGATCATACCCGGCGGGTCAAGGTCGTGTACGTGATCATGCCCGAAGAACGGGCCAACTATTCCGTGGTGCCGTTGGATCTATTGATCGATTCTCTCACGCACCCGGCTCACGCTCCAGAATCGGAGCCCGAGCAATTCAGCGTGCAATTCGCGTTTCTTCCCAAGGAAGAAGAGGTGTTGTATCTGAAAAGCCTGTTAGCGCCGACGAAATCGAATTGGGAGCTATGCGGCGTCGTGGCGATGAGCTGTTCGCGCGAGATTTATCGTTTCTTGCAGCAGGAGGGCGTGCCCGTGGTTGTCCTGGGATCGCTCGACCACGACTTGCAGGAGTTGACGTCGATCGACTCCGACCACTTCGAATGCGGGCGCTTGCTGGCTCAATATCTGTTTGATAAAGGTCACGAAAAGATTGCGCTGCTGGGCATCAGCAACGGCCGTCCGGGCGATCACGAATTTTTGGACGGGATCGTGGAGGCGATGACCGTCGCCGAAAAGCCGCCCAATTCGCTAATTGCGCGGCTGTGCCCCTATGATTTAGACGCGCTGCGCGCGCAGGCCGAGGCGACATTGTCCTCCCCGAACCGTCCCACAGGTATCGTCTGTCGCGGCGAACGAATGCTGAATTTGGTGCTGCCGATCGTGGCGCAGTTGGGGCTGAAAGTGCCTCAGGACGTGGAGTTGGTGTACGAAACGTTTTCAACGGCCCATGTCGAGCATGTACCCTATCCCTGTGTGCAAACATCGGAGCCATTCGAGCAAATAGCGCAACGGATTGGCAGTATGCTCCGGCAGATTCGAGCGGGCAAGGAATTTAAAAGAAAGCACGTGAGAATCCCGGTCGAGGTGCGTGACGCAACCCGGACGCCGCCGCGTCAGCATCAATTATGATTGCTCAAAACGATGACAATCCGCCACAAGAACAGCAACACACCGGCAGCAGTATCCAGGATGATCGACCGCATTTCATTCGCTTCGCGTGATCTCTGTGGCGCGCTTTCATTTTGAGTTGAATAGACTCTCCCTAATTGGCAGTGGCCATGTCGAAAATAAACTTGATATCCGCCGTCGGAACGCCTTTGAACCCGGATGAAACATTGCATCTCGAGGGGCTCCAATGCTTGCTCGATGCGCAATGGAACGCGGGCATCGACGGTGTGCTGGTGGCGGGCACGATGGGTCTGTTGCAATTGCTGCGAGAAGAAACCTATGCCAGCCTGCTCCGGCACGCGGTGAAGTTCTGCAAGGGCAAAGGAGAATTCCTGGCGGGAGTGGGGGATGCCGGCTTCGCTCGTACGGCGGACCGCATTCGATACGTCAATACGCTTCCGGTCGATGGGGTCATTGTGCTGTCGCCATACTTCGTGCGTTTCCGTACGGAGGAGCAGCTCGATTACTACCGTGCCTTGGCCGACATTTCCAAAGCTCCTTTATTTCTTTACGACCTGCCCTCGGTGACAGGCGTGAGACTCGACGTGAGCATGATCGTCGAACTGTCGAAACACAAAAATATCGCGGGAATCAAGTGCTCCGGGGATTTGAACGACACGCTCGAGCTGATCAGCAGCGTCGATGACTCGTTTCGGGTGATCGTTGCCAAAGCAGACCAGGTCGACACTCTGTGCGAGCAAGGTGTGGTCAATCATCTTGACGGGGTGTTCTCGCTGGCGCCGGAATGGACCCGGGAGATTGCCCGCTCGGCGGAATCGGGCGATTGGATCGCCGCGGCCGAAGCCCAGCGGCATCTCAGCGGCTTGCTCGGGCTGCTTCACGAATACGGGGTGTTTCCCACCTACAGCGAGCTGATGAACGATCGCGACGTGCCAGGGATGTTCGCGCCCAAACCATTTCGTTTGTTGAATGAAAACCAGCGTCAAGCGTTGGCCGACCATCCGATAACGAAGGCCCTTGGTCATGTTGCTCGTGGTGAGGATCCGACCGTCAATTGGCAACGAGCAAGCTTTTCGAGAGCAGTTCAGGGGTAAAATAGACAGTGGTAGGTCTCGGTCATGTTTGGGTAAGGGATTTCAGGCGAAGTGAATTCGCGAAGGTAGGAGTTCGAACGATGCACGAAAATTTTAGCCGGACAGATAAAGATCAAGGTCTGTCGGGACCACTGCGCCGCGCGCTGAAATGCGGTGCGCCGCAATCTTTTCCAGCCGCCGGCGTCCGGGCGCGACCCCTTCTGGATGGCGGAGCTACGACCACGCGAAGCGGCTTCACCCTCGTTGAACTGTTGGTAGTCATCGCGATCATCGGCATCTTAGTGGCGCTGTTATTGCCGGCCGTGCAGGCCGCCCGCGAAGCGGCTCGGCGGTCGCAATGCTTGAACAACTTCAAGCAGGCTGGGGTCGGGCTGCACAACCATCACAGTACTCATGGGCGTTTCCCCAGCGGACTTGAAAACTTTACGGTCGGAGTTCCCTGTTCACTGCCGCGTAGTCATCCGATGTTGCACTCCGGAACGACGGGGTTTGGGTGGGCGGCGTACATCTTGCCCTACCTCGAAGAGGACACGCTTTACAACCAGATCATTTTTAAACCCCCGGCGCAGATGCACGTGCCGAAGTCGAATTTCGCCGCGGGAGGAACGAGGATTGAGTCCTTTCTCTGTCCCTCGGACGTGAAGGGCTATGAACTCGTCGCTTGTTGTAGTGGAATGTTCAATGGGGGCGGTCCCCAGGAAGATCTGGCAAAAACCAACATGGCGGGAGTGGCCGACAGTCGCGATTGGACCTGCGATCCAGGGAAAGCGTGGGGCCGAACCGACGCGGATGGAGTGATGTTCCAGGTTTCCAACCTGCCGACTACCAAAATAACCGATGGCACAAGTAAAACCCTTATGGTTGGCGAAGTTGTTGGCAGCTTAGGAGCCTCGAACAACTTCGGCTTTTATTGGATAACGTGGAATGTTCTCCACACGGCGAACGGAATCAATTTGGCGTCGAAGTTTGAGCCACAACGCTGGAATAGCGTCGACGAAGGCAGCTTCGCCAGCTTTCATCCAGGGGGATGTCATTTCGTATTCTGCGATGGACATGCTTCGTTCCTCAGCGAGGACATTGACAGCGCTACTTTGGCTGCGCTGACCACCCGCGCGGGCGCCGAAACAGTCTCCAACGATTACTAACACGTGCGATTACCGCCTGATATTTGCGTCGCGCGAATGATCGACGAATGATGGTGCATCAAGTGTCCAATTCATTGGCTTTTCGGGGGATTGGCCGCTGCCAAACGTCAGCGTTTTCCGCCGAGCACATTGGTTTATTGCTGTCGATTTTGTTGTCGCTGGGCTGCGGCTACCGATCCGGCCTGGAAAGAGTGCATGTCTCGGGAAAAGCAAGCTATGACGGTCAACCGATCGAGGTCGGCCAGATTCGCTTTATTCCCGTCGAGCCCACCCGCGCCCCGATCACCGTCGAAAACATCCGCGACGGCGCCTACGAAACGGACAAGTCCGGCGGAGTGCCGATAGGCAATTTTCGGGTCGAGATCAGGATGTTCGACCCAGAAGAGTATCGTAACGCCCCGCGAGTTGCTGGCGCCCCGGCGGTGAAGCAGCTTCTCCCGGACAAGTACAACCGCGATTCAGAGCTTACAATAACCATCGAGTCCGGCAGCGATTCTGTCGAACATGATTTTCTTTTGACGGAATGACGGTAGAGTGAGCGGGATGTAATGTTCCGATGTGCGGATAGAGATCTGAGTGCCCATTCACAACTTGGGGTTTGGAGGTAGTCATGCAAACGAACAACAGCAATCGAGTGAGTAGCGTTGGCGCAGTGCTGGCGGGTTCTCGGCGTTGCCTATTGGCGTCGGCGGCAATGGCGATGCTGGCCTCGCAACCGGCCATGGCGATCACGACCGTTTATAGCGGTCCATCGACGGGCGGCTTATTCAACGACGACGCGAACTGGTCGCTTGGCGCGCCCGGCGAGCTCGACCTGGGAATTTTCAATGACGCGACGAATGTCGACGGAACAATCACTTTTGACGCCGACGTAACTAACTTCCGAACGTTCGTCCAGAATACCGCCGGAACGATCGCCTTTGACGTCGGCGAGCATAAGTGGACGATGAGCGGTTTCATGCTGGTAGGTGCGGCCAGCGCGCCCGGCTTTCCAAAAATCCAGCATATTGGCGGCGAAATCCAGGCGGAGCAGCTCTTGCTAGGCACTGAGGAATCGGGCCCGAATCCTCTCTTTGAAGTGACCGGCAGCGGTACCCATTTTCATACCACGCGCGGCAGCGGCGGATATAACATCGGGCTTCAGGGCAGTGGAACCACGATGCTCGTCCATAACGGAGCAACCATGTCGGCCGATGGCCAAACGATTATCGGCTTGGTCGGTTCGAGCGACAATACGCTCACAATCGATGGGGAAGGGACGGAATTCATTGGCGGCAATTATCTTGGCATCGGGCATACCGGAAGTGAGTTTGGCCCCAACGCGACCGACAATCGCGCCGAGTTCCTTAACGGCGCCACCGGCTCGGCGTCCAACGTCTACATGGCGATCACGGCTGGCGCGCCGGACAACACGTTGCTCGTTTCGGGCGAGGGGACAACGCTCTCACTGGTTGGCGTCAACGGCAACGACGGTACGCCGACCTACATCGGCTGGCGGGCTAGCAATAACCTGCTTACGATCGAAGAGGGCGCCGTCGTCGACGGCACGAACTATTTCGTGCTTGGCGTGGAGGCCACCAGCAGCGGGAACCAAGTGGTGATCGACAACGGAAGCCTGGCTGGCACGGGGCTTGAAATCATCGACGGCAATGTGAGCGTTACCAACGGCACGGTCGATTTATTTCAATACTTCAACGCTGGAGATGAGATTTTCGAAGCGGGCGGCATCATCGCCGAAAACGGAGCTGCGTCGACCTTCACGTTCAATAGCGGGACCGTGAGCAGCGTGAACGCCAGCATCAATAACGGCTCGGCGTTCGTCGTAGGCGATGGTGGCAGCGACTCGGCCACCTATCATATGAAGCTCGGCACCGGCGCCGCGGCGGCAGGCGATTATAACCAAGGCGGCTCGGTAGACGCGGCGGACTACACGGTGTGGCGCGACTCGCTGAACCAAACCGGCGAGGATCTGGTTGCCGACGGCGACGGCAGCGGTACGGTCGACCAAGGTGACTACAACGTATGGAAGATGAACTTCGGCCAGGGCAGCGCCGGCGTTCGCGGCACGCACACCTTTGCGAATGGTTTATCGCTTAGCTCCAATGGAGTTCTCTCCGGCGACGGCGATATCGTGGGCAATGTGAGCGGCAGCGCGGGCGGCCAGGTCGACGTGGGCGTTTCGCCGGGAGTAATCAACGTCACGGGCGACTGGGACAACACGGGCCTCAATATCATGTTGGAGTTGGACGACCTGTCGGCCTCTTTGACGCCGGGCGAGAAGCATGACCTGCTGGACATCACCGGCGTATTCACGCATGGCGGAAACGTCACAATCGATGTTTCGGAGTACGTAGCGCCGACGCCTCAATTATTGAAGCTCATCGGCTGGGGCGGAGTGTTGGGCAACAGTGGAGATACGTTGGTGTCGTTTGTGGGCGGGGGTGCTCTGGGCGTACAGTACCAGAGCGATGGCCTCTACGTGATGCTCGATGACCTTGCGGCTTCCGGACAGGCCGCCGTTCCCGAGCCTTCGAGTGCGGTGCTCGCTCTAAGTCTGGCGTTTGCCGCGCTGCTAGCGCGACGTCGGGGTGCCCGCTGATGCCGATTCGTGTCGTCGACTCCAGCCGTTTTGCAATCAGAAGTGGCCGCCGCGGCTTCAAGCCATCTGAAGCGACTTCCACAGCGAACGACAGTTCGTTGGGTTGCACGCGGCGGTCATTCATAGCGGCGTCGGGCGCTGGGGCATTTGCTGGGGCATTATTGTTGCACGCGCCGCAGGCGAGTGCCGAAGAGCTGGGCGAGGGCGGCGATTCGACTGAAGCGATCGATTTTCCGAACTCGTTTCTCTATTGCTCGCCGACAGATTCAGGCATCTGGGTCCGTGTGCAGATGGAGTGCCGCGGCTGTCTCACGGACCTCATGTCGGGGGAGTCGAACGAGTACGTGCTCGGCGTGATGGCCAAGACCGGTCTCACGCCCGATCCGGGCACCGGTCAGATGGCGCCCGGCTACGATTACTGGATTATTTTTTCAAAGACCCACGTATTTACGAAGCGTTCTCACAGTTCAGCCTATCTCAACAATCCAACGGTGCTCGAACATAAGCATTTCGGCGAGGCCAACTGGCGACTTCAGCGAGTGTCGGCGGAACCACTGCGAACGGCCGCCGACATCCGCGACGCGCTCGCGGCCTGGCGGCGAATAGCTGCGAAAACAGTGTTCACCAGTGCCGATGGCGCACGTCAATTCGCGGTGGAGTATCCGGTCAAATGGGCGGACTATTCACAAAAGACGGATGGCTTTCGCGTGGAAACTGGGCCGGTGTTCCTATTGGATCCCGATAAAATGCGCGTCGGGGCTGTGCCCGCATTCGAGGACTTTCAGTGGGCCCATTTCGATTACCACAGCTTTGACGCCGTGCGCTGCATCCTGGAGCAACCCACCTCAATTCTCGCCGACGCAACATTTACGCCCCCTGCGGAACATGGCCGGCAAAGCCGTAACACCGCGGCTTTGAAAGAGGCCCAAGTGAAGGAAATCCAGGATGCACTCTCTTCTGGAAATCACGTAACCCTGCCGCGCGATACCGTCAGCAACTTGCTGTCAACCGATCACTATTCGCGAGCAAGCGACGTATCCGTCACCAACGAACTGTACGCCCTCGCAGACTAAATCTCAGCTTGCCTTGCGATGCGGCACGGCGAACTGAACTCGGCGCTTGGCGTCTATCCTACGGAACGAGAGCGAAGCAACATGAGACTGGTACGATTGACTTGGGCGACAGTCGCTGTGCTCATCTCGCTCAACATGTGGCGGGTCGCATGTGGAGATAGTTCAGTCGCGATGTCCGATATCATGGCGCCGGTGTTCATTCAGGAGTCACCTGAGAACGAAGCACTCATTGTCAAATTGCCGGATGGCTCGTTGCGACTTTTCTACACGCTGCAGCCGTCGGGAAGCGAGATGCGATCGATAACTTCTACGGACGGAGGGTTAAGCTGGGGCGATAGTCAATTCGAAGTTAAGATGCCGGGACAGGCTGTATGGTGCATGCAGGCCATGCTCGCGCAGGATGGTGAGCTCCATGCATTTGTTCTCGTTCGGCGCGGCGATGGCCGCCGGCATGGAATCGATTTGTTCCTAGACGTTTGGCACTGGAAGACGACCGGCGGACGAGCCGCTTGGACCTCGGGCCGCCGAATATTTGAAGGTGTCGTTGGGGCGATGCGCGGCGTGACGCAGCTCAGGAGCGGCCGCATCGTGCTGCCCGTGGGCATGTGGCTCGCAGGGCGTAAAGCTGGCCTCCCCACCGGTGCTCATGAAGTTTCGGCAATGTACTCCGACGACAACGGGGAAACATGGCAGATGTCGCCGTCGCGCCTCGTTGCCCCCTGCTACGACGGCTTTAACGGCTCCAACTATGGCGCTTGCGAACCCAACGTTGTTGAGTTGGAGGATGATCACGTTTGGATGTTGATGCGGACGCAAACTGGTTTCATGTACGAGTCGCACTCCCACGACGGCGGCGCCAATTGGAGCGATGCCGTGCCTTCCGACTTTATCTCTTCCGACTCGCCAGCCGAGGTCGTACGCGTGTCCGACGGACGAATCATTGTCCTGTGGCATAATGGTCAAAACCCGCCTCGGGTGAACGGAAAGCCCGTGGCCGGCGGGCGAGATGCACTACATGCGGCGATTTCCGAGGATAACGGCGCAACCTGGCGGGGATGCCGCGAAATCTACCGCGACCCACTACGTAACGAGTCGCCTCCGCACCGGGGCGATCGCGGCACGGCGTATTCGACTGGAGTCATGAATGACCAGGGCAAAGTCGTGCTTTGTACGGGCCAGGGAGAAAAGCGTCGCGCGATTCTAATTTTTGATCCCGCTTGGCTCCTTGCCACGCACCACGAGGATGATTTCTCGAATGGACTGGATGGCTGGTGTGCGTTTACGGAATTTGGCGAACCGGAATCGCCCGTATTTCGAGATCGGGTTCTTGGACCGGAAGTGATTGACCACCCCTCGAAAGAGGGCGCGCATGTACTGCACCTCCGCAGGCCGCAAGACAAACCGGGCGATGGCGCGGTTTGGAATTTCCCCGTCGCGATTCAAGGAAATCTTAAGTTGCGGTTGATGCTCCCGGAGGGATTTGGCGGCGCAAATCTCGCGCTGTGCGACAGGTTTTACAATCCGGGGGACTACAATGGCGAGCGATTCGCCATCTTCGGCCTGCCGATTGATTCCGGTGGGAAGTTGTTAAACCACGGGCCGCTCGATTTCGGCAGATCGATCGTGCTGGAATTTCGCTGGGATCTGGCGAAACGGCAATGTGAAGTGTCGGCAGGCGGCGAGAAGGTGGTCACGCTCCCGATGCTCAATACCGCTAATAAGGGCATCAGCTATTTGCGAATTCGTTCGACGGCGGAAACGACCGATTCGGCGGGAATGTTGATCGAGAATGTATCGATGGATCTCGACAAGCACGTACAGTCAACGCCCATCGAATGATCGCCGTTTTATGTTCGACGTGTTCCGTGTTTTGGACGATGATATCCATGTCAGTTGCTCGATTCTTAATGTATAGGTTGATCCGGGCAGGACACTTACCTGAAGTGTGCGTCGCCTGGGCCCTACTATTGATTGGCGCGGCGAGCTCGTTCGCGGTGTCGACGGTTTGGACCGGCCCAACCAACGGCGACTTTCTCTCCGATGCGAATTGGTCCCTTGATGCGCCTGAAAGCGGCGACTCGGCAATTTTCAACAACAATTTCAACGGCAACGTCGCGTTTTCCGGGTCGATTGACACTCTGGACCTCTTCCTCCGTAACTCGACGGGGACAATCACCTTTGACGTCGATCCATCTGGCTTGGGTCACCTGTATCGCATGTCGCGATTTACCATCGTCGGAGCGGCCGCCGGTGAGACGAACCAAATGATCGTCGCCAGCGGCGACCTTGAAACGGGAATTGTCTTGATCGGCAACGCCGACGGAGCCAACAACAACCGGGTGGAAGTGACTGGAGATGGCACCTATTGGAAGGCGACCGGCGGGACTGGGGGCACGGCGGCGATCCGCGTCGGCAGCAACGGCGGATCGACTTCGTCGCTCATCATCTCCGACGGCGGTCGAATGGAGAGTACGACGCAGACGATCATTGGCCTGCAAGGCGCATCGAACAACGAGCTCGTTGTAACCGGCGCAGGGTCTCAGTATGCGAATGCGCAGAGCATCTCGCTGGGAGACAATATCGCTCCGGAAAAGCCAAACCAGACTAATAATCAACTCAAGGTGCTGGATGGCGGCTTCGTCACGACTCGCGAGCTGATTATTGGCACCACCGCCAAATCGCCCGACAATACTGTGACGGTTTCCGGTTCCGGCTCGAGGCTGAACGTCCGGGGCGGTCAACAATTTCCCCCGACCGAAGGAGGCCAACGACACGATATCGGCCGGGCGTCGTCAAACAACCGCCTATTGGTCGAGGATGGCGGCGTTGTGGACGGGAATGCCATCTTCTTACTCGGACGTGAGGCGGCAAGCTTGAATAACCTGTTGTCGATCAGCAATGGGAGCCTGTCAGGTTGGGGGGTCGAAATCAGGCAGGGGAAAGTCGTGATTGACCAAGGCAGCATCGAGATTAGTCGCGCGTTCGACAATCTGGCCTTGCAGTATTTGGGCGGCAGCCTGCTCGCTGAAACAAGCCAAGCTGAAATCGATTTTCGGTCCGGCAGCTTGGCTACGGTAAATGCCAACGTCGATAATAGTTCCGTTTTCACGATCGGTGACGGCGGCACACCAAGCGCCACATACCGAATGAAACTAAACCCTCAGACCGGATCGAATGGCACGCATAGGTTCGCCGACGGTCTGGCGCTCGCTTCGAACGGGATCCTCTCCGGTGGCGGCGACATCGGAGGCGATGTGAGCGGCAGCGCCGGAGCCCAGGTCGAGGTCGGCGCCTCGGCCGGCGTCATGAATGTCGCGGGCGACTGGAATAACACCGGCATGGACATCAGCATCGAACTGGACAACCTAGCCAGCTCCCTGATCCCCGGCGAGCAGTTTGACCAGCTCAATATCACGAGCGAGTTCACACACGGTGGCACGGTGACGATCGACCTCTCGGAGCTGGTGGCTCCGGCCACCGCGGAACCATTGAAGCTGATAGGCTGGGGGAGCGAGGCGGGCCTGTCGACTTCGACCATGGTCTCGTTCCTAGGGGGCAGCCCGCTGACCTACGACTTCCTGAGCGACGGCCTGTACGTGACCGTGGAAGCGAGCGCAGGCACCCTGGGGGACTACAACAACAACGGCGTGGTGGATGCGGCCGACTACGTCGTGTGGCGCGACAACGAGGGCGCCAATAACACCCTGCCGAACAACACGCTTCCTGGTCCGATCGGGCTATCGCATTACAACCAATGGAAAGCCAACTTCGGCAAGTCCTCGGCCAGCGGCGCAGGCCTCACCGATGCGGCCGGCGCCACGGTACCCGAGCCGGCGGCCTGGGCTTTGTGGATGGCTGCGATTGCTTGCGGGGTGTTCAGGCGACGTAGCGAAATGCATGCGAACTTCAATCGCGCGGCCGACATTTGCCGAAAGGGAGCATAGGAACGTGCGCCAACAGCAAGAAGCGATTCAACGGTTCGACCTAAGTGGCAAGATTGCCTGGGTCATTGGCGGCGCAGGCCTATTGGGCACAGAGGTCTGCCACGCCCTTGCCGAGCACGGCGCCCATGTGATTTGCAGCGACGTGCGTCACGATCAAGCGATCGACATCGTCACCGCACTCCGCAGCCGCGATCTGGCCGCCGATGCGTTTGCCGTGGACATCGGCGATGAAGCGGGCGTGATCAAAGCGACGGCGGACATCCGCGCCAAGTTTGACCGCATCGATGTGTTGGTCAACATGACCTATTTCTATACAAAGAAGCCCTGGGACGAATTGACGGCCGAAGAATTCGACGCCGGACTGCGCGTTACGCTAACCGGGGCATTCGTGGCCACGCGCGAAGTTGGCAAGGTCATGCGGGATCAGGGCCACGGTTCGATCATTCATTTCTCCAGCATGTACGGAGTCGTCAGCCCCGATCCGCGCATGTATCCGGCAACGCAGGCCGTCAATCCCATCGACTATGGAGTGGCAAAGGCCGGTATCTTGCAGTTGGTGCGATATCAGGCCGTGCAATTGGCGCCGTCTGGAGTGCGCGTCAACGCGATCGTGCCGGGGCCGTTCCCGATACCGTCGACGCAAGGGCAGGACAGCGAGTTCATGCAGCGGCTGAAGGCAAAAGTGCCCATGGGGCGTGTGGGTCATCCCGCTGAAATTGCCGGGGCGGTCGTGTTTCTCGCTTCGGACGCCGCAAGTTATGTCACCGGCACCCAGATCGTTGTCGACGGCGGCTGGACAGCCTGGTAAACGTTGCAATCGTCGAGGCGTTGGCCAACTCATGTGCCGCGTTGCGATTCCCGTCGAGTGTCGTTAAAACTCAGACAAGGCAAGTACCATTCTCTCGCTCATCGACTCTCTGATAGTCGTTTTCTACCTTGCTGCTATGATCGCGGTCGGTATATCCGCCAGCGGCCGGCAGAAGGACGCGGACGATTACTTTACCGCCGGCGGGTCGATGGGCGGCTGGTTCGGGACCGTCTTGGTTGGGCTGTCGATCGCCGCGACGTTGTTCAGCGGCATCAGCTTCCTCTTTTATCCCGCGGTGATGTACAACGGTGGAATTGTACTGTTCGTCGGAGTGACATTCGTGTGCATGCCCGTGGCCTTTTTAACGCTTCGGTGGTTCCTACCACGGTACTTGGGCCGCGGCGGAACGCACCCCTACGAAGTCATCGAGGCGAAATTCGGCCCGTCAACCCGGACCACCGCGTCAATCCTGTATGTGCTCATGAGAATCGGCTGGATGGCGGCTCTGATCTATGCTCCTACATTAGCCATCATGGCCGCTGCTCGATTATCTCCCGCGTGGTTCTGGCCGTGCATCTTGATCATTGGCTTGGTCAGCACTCTGTACACCATATTTGGCGGCATCCGGGGCGTCATCGTCACCGATGCCCTTCAGTTCGTGATCATCGTGGTGGGAATCGCGGCGACCTTTGTCTGCGTCTGGACAAAGCTCCCGGTGCCGGTCGGCGAAGCGGTTGCCGCACTTCACGACGCGGGCCGGCTCAATTTCCTGCCGCTGTCAATTGATCCAACGGCGAAGCTGACCGTTTGGACGGTGATCATTGGCGTGACGGTGGCAAACCTCGCCAATTACATCGGTGATCAAATGTCGCTGCAGCGTTACCTAGCCACCCGAGAGATACCCTCCGCTTTGCGCACGTTTTCTATCAATGTCTTTGGCGTGATCCTGATGCTCGCCATGCTCTCCGGAGTTGGGCTGGCCATGTTCGTGTTCTATCACTTCCTTCCTGACCCGGCCCTTCCAACTGATGCGGACAAGATTTACCCCCATTTCATCGCCACTCAACTGCCCGTGGGGGTTTCTGGGTTGGTGCTCGCGGCGATCCTGGCTGCCACCATGAGCAGCATGACCAGCGGCATCAACGCTCTATCCGGGACCATCACACTGGATCTGTTGCCACGCATCGCGGGCCCGCTTTCGCCGAAAAAGCAGTTACGATTTGCTCGCGTTTGCAGTTGCGTCGTCGGCATCGTTTCTACATTTTTGGCAGGATTCGTGAATCGTCTCGGAACCCTGTTCGATTTGACGCAAATCATTCTCGGTGTATTTGCCGGTCCCTTGCTGGTCGTGGTGATGATGTCTGTGATGCGGCGATCTGTCGCCCCAACTGGTATGATCATTGGACTCATAGCCGGTTGTGTCGCCGGTTGGGTGGCAGCGCTTTCGCCCGACATCGCGCCCCTGTGGACGGCGCCCATTGCCGCCGCATGCACCCTCATTGTCGCTCATTTATTCCCGCTCTCTGCCTGGCTGAAGCGAATGTGTGTGCCGCGTGCCGACACTTAGAAGTTGCCCCAGACATGTCCACCGATGCCTTCCCAAACGCTAATCCGCGCCGCATTCGTCTGGCTATGCTCGGCATGGTCGAGGAGAACGGCCATCCCTTCAGTTGGAGCGCAATCATTAACGGTCGATTCGACCCGGCAATCATTCGCGCCGCCGGATATGGGGTGATTTCCGATTATCTCAGCGCTCAACCCGAGTCGGCGTTAGGATTAGCCGGAGCTGAAATCACCCATATCTGGTGCGATCGACCTGAGGATGCCAGCGCAGTAGCTCAATCGGCGCGCATCGAACATTGTCTGAGCAACCCGGAGGAAGCCATAGGAGTGGTGGATGCCGTGATCATTCCGACCGATAAGGGCGAGCAGCATCTCGATCGTGCACGTCCGTTCGTCGAAGCCGGTGTGCCAGTTTTCATCGACAAGCCGCTGACAGTTCGCCGCGATCATTTACAGCAATTCGTGGCATGGCATGAAGCGGGGAAGCGAATCGGCTCCAGCAGTGCGATGCGCTACGCGCAGGAATTTCTTGAACTGCGGCAACGACTTTCCGAAATTGGAAAGCTGCGCTTAGTCGTCGCCACGTGCGCCAAGAGCTGGGAACGTTACGGCATCCATGCACTCGAAGCTGTGTACGGCCTGCTTCCGCCCGGCGGATGGCAAGACGTATGCAACACGGGCAGCTCCGTCAGCAATGTCGTCCACATTCGCCACGATCTGCCCGCAGACGTCGTAATCGTTGTGAACGACGATATGTTCGGCGGATTCTGTCACGTGACGGTCTATGGCACAAGCGGCCGACTTGATGCCCGCTTCCGCGACAGCTTCGCCGCCTTTAAGACGCAGCTAGAGACGTTTATCGACTATGTGCAAGGAAGGAGCAACTCGATCGGCTTTAATGAAACTGTCGAACAGTGCAAGATCATCATTGCCGGAATCGAAAGCCGTGAAGATGGCGGGCGACGTTACGGACTCGAGCCGCATGAGTAGCGACGTCCCGCTTTGGGTCATGCCGACCGGCGGATGCACCGGTCGGTCAGCAGATCCCGTATTCGGCCACTTCCCACAGTTAAAACCGTTTCGGCGCTCGTGGCGGTTCGCTAAACTGAGGTACGTGTTCATCCCTAGCTGCAAAGCACATTCCCGACGGCGAGCCGTACGTACCAAATGTGTTTTGTGATTTAATTGGAGATAAGGATGCGCTTCACGCGTTCAGCTTTGGACGACGAACCGCACGCCTTCTACGTGAGAGGATGTACCGTGGGCCATCGAATACCGAATCGTCCCGCCAAGTGGGGTCTGCCGATACTCCTGTTGGCAGTGTCCTTCACATCCAATGCGCCCGCCCAGGAGCTGATCCTGGAGGATCTGCTTCAAGGTTCGAGCATCGGCACGCGGAGCGGCGGAAGCTTTGTCTCTGGCGGGTGGCAGGTCACCAATCAGTATGACGCCATCTACTGGCACATTCCGGCGCTCACCACCGGCGCCGCCGAGTGGGACATCCGAGGGCTGTTTCCCGATGAGAGCCGGCCGGCCATGAACGACAAGTCCGAACTGTTTCACATGTACGATTACACGTTCGACAACGCCGACACCAACTATAGCGGCTATCGCAACAATCCCTATAAGCACTTCGTCAGCAAGATCGGCTCGGAAGGTGGCGCTACCGACGCACTGGAGCTAGTGTGGCAGATCTCGCCGAATTACGAAGAGCCCGATACCGCGGTGCTCTCCTGGGATCCAAATACGACGTATCACTTCCGCGAGGAATGGCAGCCGGATGGTGCGGGTAACTCGATCCTCCGCACGTTTCGCGACGGATCGCTGCTGCGGACCACTTCGGTTCCAGGAATTTGGAATCCGGCGGGGCTCAGCGTGCGTCTTGGCGCCGCCAATCCGCCGGGAACTCGCAGCGCGCCGATTGATGCGATCTACAGCAACCTGCGTGTGTGGGATCTATCGGAGAGCGAACCTCTACCGCCGCTGCCCGAGCCGCGCACGGGCGAGGTGTCGCTCGACAGTCACGCACTTCAAGATGATCAAGGCGAGTTCCTCGGCCTCGGGGCATCGTACTTCCAGGCGCTGCGACGAACGAAGTACGACCGCGGGCGCTACCGTAGCGACCTCGATTTTCTCGCGCGTCAGGGGTTCAATTACATTCGCACCCTGTCGATGGTCGGCGGAAACTCTGCCTGGTTGGGCAAGGAGATCGCTCCGATCGCGTTCACCAACGACGACGGCCAAATGATCGAGGCCTGGCCCGACTACTGGGAGCAACTGGGCGACATGATCGACATCGCCTACGACGAGTACGGCATTCGCACGCAGATCACTCTCTTTGCCGATGCGCAAAACGGCATGCCCAACGAGGCAGACCGCATCGCTCACATGAACGGCGTCCTCAACGCAATCCAGGGCCGCGAGCACAAGGTGATCATGCTCGAAGTTGCCAACGAGTCGTGGCAGAACGGCTTTCCCGAGCCTGGCGGAACGACCGTCGTGCGAAATTTTGGCCAGTATCTGGCCGATCGCACCGACGTCCTCGTGTCGCTGAGCAGTCCCGACGACACGAGCAACGCCGGCATCCAAAACATGTACCAGAATAGTGCCGCGGACATCGCTACGGTCCACTTCTCGCGCGACCGTTCGGAAGAGGGCTGGCTGCCGGTGCGCGATCCGTGGCGGGTCAACTCGATTGCAGGCTTGCCCCCCGCGAGCAGCAACGAGCCGATCGGGCCAGGGTCATCGGTCAGTTCCGAGAACGGCCCCGTCCGCTTGGTATCGGCCGCGGCCTATGCGTGGATGAGCGGCCTGCCGATGTACGTCTACCATACGAGCGCCGGCGTTTTCGGCAACACGCGCTTCCAAGACATGGCTGGCGTTAGCAACTTCCAGCACTTGGACGACATCCTTCCCGGCGACATCGCCAACTGGCCTCAGCGCACGGAAGGCAAGGACGGCTTCGCCCCGTTTGTCACCTATGCCAACGACCAGGCGAACACGTTTTGGACCGAGGTCGCCAGCCCAACCAGCGGAGTCGTGCGGCACCTCTCAAACGTCAAGGGCGATAAATTTTACACGCTGCCGATCAGCATCCTCGCAGGGGGAGTGCAGCTCCAGGCTCGCCAGAACATGACCCTCCAGGCCTTCAATCCGCTGACGGGCGAAGTAGCCTACGAGATGACTCCCAGCGCGGGCCAAACCTTCACGCTGGCCCAAGGCCCGCAGGCCTACATTATCAAGGGGCGCTACGCCGGGAATCGGCCTGCAACTATTGATCTGGGCGCCGTCGATGAGATCGACGGCATGATCCAACCCCGCGGCGGGGATGGGGACACGGTCAAGGTGACTCTCGGCGGACGCGACGCTCGCGCGAACGAAAACCCCAACGAAGATTTTTACATGTATTTCGCGGTCGCCGACTGGTTCGCCTATCAGGGCAATCATGACGACCTGTATGTCACGTTCGACTACTTCGACACCGGCGACGGGCAGCTTACACTGCAGTATGACTCGACGGCTGGCGAGTCTTACCAGAATGGCGGGGACATCGCGCTTGGCGGGACCGATACCTGGAAGCAGCACACCTTCCACCTCACGGACGCTTACTTTGGCAACCGCCAAAACTCCGGTGCCGATTTCCGCATCTCCGGCGGGGTGGGAAACACCTTCTACCTCGACAGGGTAATGGTCTCGCTCTCCGAGCCGCCACCACCGCCGTTGATCGAGCAGATCCAGATTTTCCCGTTCACTGTTGGCACGGAGGGCTGGACGCTCGAGACTTGGAAGTCCGGCGCCTACAATCCCGGGACGGCGACATGGGACGCTGTCGGAGGCAGTCCCAGCGGCGCGCTCAAGACAACCGGCAGCGGGGGCAGTAACAACATGGACTACCAGACCCGCGAGGGAAGTATTTTGACCAGGGCCATCTCCCTGGAAGGCTACGGGAATCTCATCGTCGAATACGATGTAAAAGTTTCACAGGACACTCCGCCCGGCCCCTCCGGCATCGGCATCGGCAACCTGCTGGAGGGGAGCCCGGAGGACAAGCTCGTCGTCTATTACAGCCTCGAAGGCACTGAAGGCCCCTGGACCGTTGCCGAGATTCTTTCCGAGGAATTGAACCAGCTGCCAGAGAACTGGGCCCATCGCACAATCGATCTGTCGAGCGTACTTGGCGCGAACGACAATTCCAACTTCGCCTTGCGCTTCGCTTGGCAGTTCAACACGTCGATCGACACCGGCTGGCTCGACAACGTGCGGTTAAGCGGCGTTGCGCTTTCGGCTCCCGGTGATTACAACAGCGACGGCATCGTCGATGTCGCCGACTACACCGTGTGGCGTGACACGCTTGGCTCGACGACGAATCTGGCCGCGGATGGAAATGGCAGCGGCAGCGTCGATGCCGGTGATTACGGCGTGTGGAAGTCTCGCTTCGGTCAAACTCTCGGTGCAGGAACCGTAACTGATAATGGATCGCTTCCAGAGCCCACGACCTTCATCCTGTGGATGTTGGCTGCCGCCGGCTGGAGTATCGGGCGATGCCGGGTCGCAGCGAAGGTCCTCGCAACTTATGACGCGTGATCCTGGTCAACCAACCGGGCGGGCACGATCAGGGGAGCCAACGGCACCCTTCGAGCGACCTCCTGCGTCGTCTGCAGGCCCGGGAACTCGCGGAGACAAAGGGCCAGGCCGAGCTTGTTAGAAGGCTGCTGGAGGCCATGGCGGTGGTGCTCGATGCATGGCTGCGGGCTGAGCTGCTCCGCGGCTAGGCTTGGGGTGAGCCGGCGAGCCGCGTGCGATTCGCGGCGACGCCCGGAACGAATGATTGGTCAATAGGCCACATTCACGTCGGTCCGTACAAGTGGGATCGCTCTCTCAGAGGCTCTGCTCGGCCTGAGCAGCTTTTGAGCTGCAATAGATGAGTGCACGGCATGTCATGACTCCTCGTAGAGTAATTCAATTGCGTACGCACGTGACACAGCCCGAACAGTAAACTGTGAATGTCGGCCTAAGACCTCCGTCGCCGGCGCCGCTGTCTGGAAAAAGAAATGCGCTCCACCTCTTCCGCATGCTCACCGCCGGACACGTGTCATTGGGCGCTTTAAAACCGGCCGCGCATGTGCGGGTGAAAACCGACAGGTGAACGTGGTGGTGAACATGCCTGAGTTATGGTTACGGCGGGCGTAATGTGCAAGCCGGGATGCGCGTGGTGCCGGCTCATGGGCGTGGTTTGCGGCCATCGGAGCCGGTGTGCGGGTTTGGCCGGTTTTGGATTTTTCAGAAGTTCCCGCTAGCCCCTTCCGCCGTCGCCGTCGCATCGACCGTCACCCTTTGCTGCGGTCGATGCGAGGGCAGAGGCGCGAAGGGGCGGCCCCCTTCTGTCGAGCCCGAGCGGAGGTTGGCCCGAATCAATCTCCTTCTTTCTCTGGAACCAGCTTCTCCTGCGAGTCGCGAAGTCGATAGCTCTTTCCGGTGATCTGTACGATCTGAGCCTCCGACAACAGGCGATCGAGAATTGCCGTGGCGGCCGGCACGTCCCCCACCAGCTTGCCCCAATCTTCCAGCGGTCGGTTCGAAGTCATCATCGTGCTCTTGAGTTGGTGTCGACGCATGATGATCTCGAACAGGTATTCTCCCGACCGCTTCGGCAATTGCTTCATTCCCATGTCATCCAGAATCAAGAGATCGGGCTGCAGGTACTTGGCCATCACCCGATCGTGCCCTTCGAACGCCTCGTCGTGCAGCAAGTCACGCACGGCATCGAAGATCGAGCGGTACAAGACCGTGAAGCCCGCCTTGGCCAAGGCCAAGCCCAGCGCCTGGACCAGATGGCTCTTGCCGACCCCCGGCGGACCGACCAGCAGCACATCGCGCTGCTGCCGTACGAAGCCACCGGCGGCCAGATCGAAGATCTGCTTGCGTTTCACGGAGCGATTAAAATCCCAATCGAAGTCTTCGAGCGTCTTCTGGTCGCGGAACGAAGCCGCCTTGATGCGGCGGGCGATTTGCCGCTCCTGCCGCACGGCGAGCTCGTCGGCCAGGACCAACTCCAAGAACTCGGCGTGCGCCAGCCGATTGGACTGGGCTTCTTGCAGCCGCACCTCGAGCGTGCTGGATAGACCACCCAGGCGCAGTTGCTTCAAGGCATCGGAAAGCGTGACATTCATCGACAGCTCCTTTCTTTGCGGAACTCGTGCAGGGAAGCGAGCGAATAGTCGCTCAAGGGACGGATGATCGGATGCTCCTGGAGGAACTCGAAGGCCTGCTGAGGACGGCCGCGGCGTTTGAGCAGCTCTCGAATCGTGCGGAGCCGATAGGCGCCGTGCGAGAGGGCCGTGGCGCACGCCTCCTCCAAGGCCTCGCTGTCGTGCTTGCCGGCCAGCGCCTTGAGGCCCACCAGAACTCGGACTCCTTCAATGCCCCGCGCGCCGGCCATGGCTTCGGCCCACTGCCGGGTCTGCGGACCGATCGCCGCCACCTGACGTAACAAGGCGTCGGTGCCGCGCTCTACGGCGGAGACTTTTTCGCGGGGGATGTGCTCGCCCGCCGTGCGGAACCTGCCCGGCTCGGCCTTGGCGTGCAGCGCGATCTGCTCGAAGCGATGATTGAACACCCGCACCAGCCGGCTGTCCCATCGCGCCCAGACGCGACTGGTTACGTATTCCGGCGGCACGCTGTAAAAAGCGCCGGCCACCTCGATATGCCCATCGCGATGCACCGCCCGCAACGCCTCGCGATAACACGCAAAGCGATCGGCTGGTAATGGCAGCAGGCTGATTCGCTCCGCCTCGAACTGGGCTTGCACCTGCCCCTTGGTGGTGCCGTGGATCCGCGTGTCGGCCACGGTCCGTTCCCACTGGTCAAGAAAGGCGTTCTGCTCGGCGAGGCTCGCGAAGCGGCGGCCTTTCAGCGCGTTGTTCTTCACGTACTTGACGCTCGACTCGACCTTCCCCTTGTGCCGCGGTGTGTAGGGCTTGGTTGGCAAAACGACCGCGCCATAGTGTCTGGCGAACGATTGCAGCTTCGGATGAATCTCCGGGTCGTACCAGTCCGCCTGCGGCACCGCCGCTTTGAGATTGTCGATCACCAATCGCCGGGGCGCGCCGCCGAAAGAATGAAAGGCGTTCTCTAAACAGGCAATGAAGTTGTCGGTCGTCTGCCGCCACACCGCTTCGCTGTACGCCTTGCGACTGTGGGAAAGCACGATCCGAAAGATCCACGGCCGGCGGCGCTTGCCGGCAGCATCCACGACCCAAGCGCCCGTGCCGAAGTCGACTTGCGCTTCTTCGCCCGGCGGCGTTTCGATCCGGCGGAATGGCAGCGGCGTGCGGCGCGTGAGCTGCGCCACATAGCGGCGGACGCTCCAGTAGCTGGCCGTGAAGCCCGCTTCGGTCACCAAGTCCTGATAGATCCGCTGAGACGAAAGCCCGGATTCGAGTTTCGCCAGGATCACGTCGTGATGGGCCCGGCAGACACTCGACGGACCCGGTTTGACGCCCGAGCCGGGAGGCGCATCGGGCCGGTTTTCGCTCGCGCCGTCCGCGTTGACGTACTTGCCCACGGTTTCCCGATGGA
The DNA here is from genome assembly GCA_040901765.1 of Pirellulales bacterium. GTDB lineage: Bacteria > Planctomycetota > Planctomycetia > Pirellulales > Lacipirellulaceae > JBBDYG01. Next base: position 4,930 of record JBBDYG010000062.1, on the reverse strand, counting down.
CTCCCGTCAGGCGGGCAATTTCGCGGTGGGAGTGACCGGACTTATGCAGCGTGAGGATCGTGTCGATCGTGAGGCAATTCGCCATCGTAGGGCTCCTTCAGCAGGTGAATGCTGAAGGCTACGTGGCGAACCACTGCTCCTACATATGGCCGGTTTTCACCCGCTCATCGATGGCCGGTTTTGAGCGCCCCATGTCACTGACGTCCCATTTGGATCAATTCATCAACCGCCTGTGCATCATCCAATGCTCGCCCGAATCCCACCGCCGTATCAATGCGCACGAACCTGCCGACGATTCTTTGGGCTTGATTGATCGCCCCTAGTTTCGTCGCATGCATCAGCAGGGTTGCTGCGTTATCGTTCGGATCGAGGATCCAATCGAGGATGCCCCCTTTTCGCCGCCGAGGGCCAACAAAATACGGAACGGTTATGGTTCCGACGCTAAGAAGCGCGATCTCCTCCTGTGCCCTCTTAAACGTTGAGATCGCCTGGCCGATTCTCGGGCCGGAACTGCCGCACGCGCCTTGGCGAGGGCAACCGAGTGGACGGCATCGAGGCTGACCGAGAGCGACCTTCCCGTATCATCGGTGAGCACCAGCCACTGGGGGGCTGTTTGTGTCGGCGATGCGCCCCGCAAATGTAAACGCGTTGGTGGTGATCGCTACCGGTTCGCCCGCGGCGTAGGGAGTGTTGGTCTGGGCGTGAGCTTCTAAATCGCTCCAAATAACAGAGCGACGTCGAGCAAGTGACGAAGAATCATAACCTGGCTTCTTTGCAAGTAAGATGAAGCTTTAGGCTTCGATGTGACGTCCAAAAATATCGCGATTGACGGCTTTGTTCTCCGCGCGGAAGTACGACCCATGAGCACAAGAGGGACTCGCCAGTCGCGAACAGCCGACCGGCGCCAGTTGGAGATGCTCAAAGTCGACCTCAATTGGATTCCCCTTGAGGGGTCCGCCGACGATGTCATGCTTGGCGTCGAAGTTGATCCACTGGCGGACCACCCGCGGACGGAGGCCGTCCCGGGCAGGCGCCAGCGGCAAGCAGGGGCCGCACGACGTCGTCGAAGCGGGCAATCACCTTGTTGCGGATCGGGCGACTCATGAGATACTTCGTAAAATCATCGACGCAGTCGAGTCCCGGAATGCCCAGGAACGAACGGGTAGAAAACTCTTCGTAGGATCGCTCGGTTCCGAGTACCTCGGGACCGTTCTCGATGAGCACGCGCTCGCAGCGGTCGACCAGCACGTCCTTGATGCTCTGCGCCACTTCCCTCTGCTGAGGCTGCAGCGCCCGGTCGCTGGCGGTAACCAAGTCGCTCCATAGCACTTCGTGCCGATCGCCGGCGGCGATACTGGGAACGAAGGGCTCCATGCTCTCCCACCAAGGATCGGAGAAGCCGCGGACATGGCGACAGATGCCATGCACGTAGACGACGTGCCGGGGCGCGGTCCGGCGTACAGCGCGGACCGGCCGGCGCTGCGTCGCTTCGGTCGAGAACAGCTTCCAACCGGCCAATTCGTCGGGGCATTCCAGTTGCGGATCCTGCTCAGGGATCTGGTGCCGCTCCTTGAGGATCTGCGTGGCGGACTCGACCCAGTCGGAATAGGACAGCTCGGGACCCTTTTCCTCAATCGCCTGAAACAGGCTGTAGGTCAGGGCGCCGTGGAAATCGCCCTCGATGAAAGCGTCTTTCGCCAACTGGTCCGAGCGGCAACCGGCAACCAGGATTCCGTTGTCTGTGGTCGACTGACCGAATCGCCGCAATGCGAGTTTGCGAAACTCGGACATCGTCACCGAGTAATAGTTGAGACCGCGTGTGACCTGGATGTCGTCGACCGTGCGAAACTGAATATCAGGCGGCGGAATGATCCGCTTGATGGTGGGTGGCACGCCGCCTGGCGCGAGCAGCCGTAAGCCCGTGCCGGAATTGCAGTTGTCGAGAATGACCGTCAAATTGGCACCCTCGGGCACCCCCTCCACAAACTGTGCGAGGTCATCGTCGATCAGGGCGGCGTCCCAATCGTACTCGATCGGCGCCAGGCACTCGTCTTTGCCATCGATCTCTTGACCCGGGACGCGGGCAGCCACTTGCGCACCGTGCCCCGAATAATGGAATATCAGCACGTCCCCCGGTCTTGCGCCGTCGATCAGCCAAGTCCAAGCGGGTCAGGATGGCGTTCTTGGTCGCTCGCGCATCGACCACCAGACGCATGTCTTCTCCGGGCTGGAATCCGTAGTGGTCAATCAGAAGGTTTCCGACCATGAGCGCGTCGTTGACGCACCCTTTGAGGGCCGGGGCCGGCAGAGCGTACTGGTTGATCCCGACCAGGAGCGCTTTCTTGCGAGGCGAGCGGCTGTTGGAGCCGGAAAACCGAGCCATGTTGCACGCCCTCGCCCCGGGGATCGGATAAAAATCAAACGGGCCTCCCCCCTTCAATCGAGATGAACAGGGGTCGGAGCGCGCGCAAAATCAAAAACTGTGCAAGAATGCAGCAAATCCCGATGGGAGCCGCGAGCCGTGACAGCTCTCAACGACAGAACCGTGATGATCGTCGCGTTGTGGGGGTGCAGGTGAGGCTGTGGTGCTGCACGCAATCGCTGTTAGCCCGCGCTACTGCATCAGCTCATTAGTAGTGGACGTAACCGTTCACACTCTGGAGAGGCCAGAAAACAAGGCTTTTTTCGTGCTTTTGAAACCGCTGATACTACGTTTCGCGCCAACTCTTCCGATTTCAGGCGAAATGCACCACAAGAAAATTGTTCGCATAGCGCAGATCACGGGAAAGTTGGTATTCCACATTTTCCAGGTTCCGTGTATGCCCGCCCTGTGAACGGTTACGTAGTGGACTACCTCTTGCCGCCACGCTCCGACTCGACTTGTTTTGCGTACTGCCCCGCCGAGGCGAGCGTCGGTTCCACACCTGCCGCGGACTGGCTCTCGAGCCAATACTTCAATTCCGCTGTTGACAGCGCGGCCAACTGCTGGGCCCGATGGGGAGACCGAATCACTCACATGGAGCTCGCGGAGGTAGTGTGGTCCGTTTGCACGGTGCGACCAGTCCAACTTTTTAACCGTGTATTGGTTGCCGGGAGCGGCCCTGGCGAGCATCGTTTTTGACAGCGCAGCTCCGAGCTTATGCTCCGAGGCATGCTGCGAAAATGTGATCGGGCCCGAAAGTCACGGAAGGCCGCAAGCACTCGGTATCCTAAGCGGAAAGCGAGTCGCACCAGGCCGGTCCATCATCGGGCGGCAACGGCCGCACCCCGCTTGCAAGCGCAACCCCCGCTTCCAGGTGGTTCGACCGGGAATTTTTCTTGCCATCGTGTTCGCAGCGGGTATAACTGCGGTCTCGCAGGCGGTCGGCGATTACACCGCTTCAGATGAGTTGCTAGAACTGGCGCTAGTTCCGCCTGCGGCAGTGATTGACCTGGCGCGCCCGTAACTTCTATCCGCGAGGGATCCGCGATGCGTCGTCTTTCAACGTCTTAGACTACGACACTTACACGACTCGGCCTTCGGCGCCGGCGCAACGAGAACCGAGGAAAAAGTCAACGCACGCGACAGTCGCGATTCGAAACGCTGGAAGAGCGACGCGTCTTATCTGTTTCGACAGGCGAGGTTTTGTGGTAAGACGTTGTCTTTGTCGGGGGCCAGGAGGAATTGCAATCTCGGTTCGTGATGGTCGACCTGCCGGCGGCCGACGACGAGGAGGGTGTCGAACGTCCCAAACCGCAATTTGATTTGCGGACTCAGGTGAACGGCACGGGCCAGTATCGGGCGGTGCTCGAATTGAAGGACGATCTGCCGGCAGTCGATATGTCGCTGCAAGAACTTCAGTTCGAGCTGCGGATCGGTGAAGTCGTGCTGGAGCGGTACACGGTTGTCGTCGACATCGCGGAACCTGAATTTCAGGCGGCATTCTTGGCGGACCGGATCGGCCGGGTAGTGGCGGCAACGCAGGCGGCGACTGCCGAGGAAACGGCCCAGCTCTTGCTAAAGCTGACGCCGGATGGGCAGTTTACGGACTTGGACATGTCCGTGGCCGAGAATGAGTTTCCTGCTGATGCACCCGCACTCACCGCCGATCTTCAAGCCTTGGAAACGAAGATCGATCGAATGGCGTCCCTCGCCCAGCGCGAATACTCCGCTTAGGACGTTTTCACCGTTAGCACAAACAAGTTGAGCCTCTACGAGGGGCTTAGGGTGGCCGCCATCGAAATTGAGACGGCCCAGCTCAGCACGAGCGACATCACAATTCAATTAGCGCTGCAGGCTCAAGCTGACAAGCTCGGCGAATCGGCTTTGCTGCTGGCAGCGAAAGTTAGTGAAGACCTGCAAAGTAGCGATGAAGTGGTAGCGGCTGCGGCGGCAGCGCTGCGCGATCAGTTTGCGACCGCCACTTCCTCCTACTACACACTTTTCGCCGGGCTCGGGATCGATCGCGAACTCGACCGGAAAACGGACAGCTCAGGCTTCACGGAAACTGTTCTCGGTTTCACTGAATCGGGCACCTACACGGCCAGTGACCGGCTGCTGATTGATTTACGTGGCCATCAATCGATCGTGCAGGTCACGACGCGTAACGGAGGAGCGAGCGTCGGCTATGTGTCCTCGGCGTTAACTCTGGAGGGTGATCCAGAGGTCGAAGATGCACATGTCGATCCAGGGAACGGCGGCACGAACTACGGCAGTAGCACGTCTCTGGCGACTTCATACGATGTGACTTTCGGCGAAGGGACCGACGCGTTTATTCGGTTCTTGCTGCCGTCGACCGAGGTAGGCAAGATGCCGACCAAAGCGACCTTGACTCTCACCAAGAGCAGCGGCGGCACCGGCGAGGGGGCTATTCAAGCGATTCAAGACTTTTTTGGTCGGTGATGTCAAACTTCAAATGCAACAGTTTTGATAACTGGTATTGGTGAAAGG
>JBBDYG010000061.1:0-28482 GCA_040901765.1 Pirellulales bacterium | reverse complement strand
CCGCATCAAGCTCAGGCGGCTTTATCCATCAATCCAAGAGTGATCAAGCACTAGTCACTTTTGCTCCAATTTCATATGGGACGCAACGGTAGGCGGAAAGCTCCACCAACGAACCTCCATCGCAGGCGGTCCGGGCACGGTCTAGGGCTGCTTGCGGTGGTGGCACTGTGGTGGACTGCGTCGGCAGCGGCTGCGCTGCAAGTCGTGCCGCAATTTGCCGGCGACTTGGTACTGACGCAGATCGATCCACCTCGCAGCGGTCTCGTCGCGCAGATGGCCTTTAGCACCGACGGCAGCAAACTTTTTGTCGCCAGATACGAGACGGGGGTCTTCGGTTATGACTACGACCCGAACTCAGGACTTAGCAACCAGCAACTCATCTGGAGCAATCCGGCGAGTAACCCGGAAGGTGGCATTCGGGGTTCGCTCGGCGTGGCGGTCCATCACGACTCGGTGTTGGGACAGGATGTCCTCTATTTCAATGAAGCCGTTGTGTTCATACCCGGTCATCCTTCTACCCTCAACCGGCGAATTCAATCGGTCCGCCGGATGACGGATAACGACGGCGATGGCAATTGGGGTGAAGCAAGCGAAGTGAATCAGGCCATCCTCAACAACGTGCAAGTCACCACGCATCACGAGATCAATAACATGCAAGTCCGCGGCGACTCGCTGTTGATGGCGATTGGAACGCAATCGGAGCCGGGCAACAACGAAACCGCATATACGGGCACGATCAGTTGGATCGAAGACCTCACACAACTCGCTGGCGACACAACGACGCCCAACATCGCGGGATTCGATACGCCGCCCGGCAATGGGCAAGGCGCGGATGGTTATCACGTCGACGAGCGGGCGTTTACATCGACCGACCCGGGCAAGCTCCGCGTCTTTTCCGCCGGGCTTCGCAACCCCTTCGGCCTGGCCATCGAGGGAGCGAACAGCGACGGCGACCCCTTCGTGACAATGAACCAGACCGGGCCGACCGCCCCCCAAGGCAATCAACCCGATCAGCTCTATCATTCCTTCCAGTTCGCCGATCACGGATTCGAAAAATTCTACCAAACCGACGGCAACTTGCAGAACGGCCTCGACCGGGTTCAGGGGACCGATGTGGCCATCGACCCGGCCCGCGACAACCTCACCGATTGGCGGCAGAACGCGGCGGCACTCGCGGCAGGTCACTTCAATACCGCGAATCTCAGTTCGTCGACCGCCGACTTGGGCTTCAACACCTCGTCGAATGGATTCGATATTTGGTATCCCGACGAGGAGATCACAGGGCCGACGGCCGACCTCGTCCGTGGCGCCGCGATCATTACTCGCCTGGGGGCCCGCGACGTGGTGGCCGCTAATCCCGACACGGGAGCGGTGACGCAGATCCTGTCGAACGGCAGCAGCGTGTTGTCGGCCACGAGGACGCCCGACCGGACGATGCTGATCGGCACCGCCGGCGGCATCTTTCGACTCGAAATAATCGATGGCGGAGAAGAACCCCAGCCGCCTCTCCACCCGGTGATCTTTGCGGAGGAATTTGATTCCTTTTTCGCACCTGCGCAGAACTTTAACGGCGGGCAGTTTGAATCGGGACTGACCGTGGCATTCGGCGGCAACGCGCCCCGCTGGAACGACAGCGGCGGCAACTCCATCCACGCGGTGGACCACGCCAACCTGTACCCGGACGTCACCTACCCCCGCGACTTCGCGCCCATGATCTGGCACGACAATGTCCTCACCACGATTTCTCCCATCGCCGCTTCGAACCGAGAGGGCCAAACCTATACGCTCGACTTCCAGGCGAGCCCCGCCGTGTATCAGGTCGCCAGCCAAGCAACATCGGCTGCAGACGGCCTGCTGATCCAGGTGCTCCGCGGCGACAATAGCGTGCTCGCTAGTTACGAGTACCTGCCGGGCACATGGGCGGGCGACATCGCGCTGGCCGGCGACAGCTTCCAATACGTGGGCGACGGCTCCGGCGACGTGCGACTCCGCGTCGGCCCGTCCAATTTCGGGAGCGGCCGCTTTGGTGGGGCGGTCGACAATCTTTCGCTGTCCTTGTTCATCGAATTGCCAGGCGACTACAACGACGACGGCGTGGTGGACGCGGCGGATTATCCCGTGTGGCGAGACCACCTCGGCGCGCTGGCAGGCACCCTGCCCAACGACAGCGACGGCGGCACGATCGGCGTCGCCCAGTACGATACGTGGAAGTCCAACTTTGGCGCGACCAGCAACGGCGCAAGCCTCGTCGACGATGTGCCCGAGTCCGAGTCCATTGCCATAGCTTCTTTGTGCTTTGTTGCGGGAGCCGCTCTGTCAATTGGTCGAGGTTAACGACGATCCTGTTTTGCTTTTCTACTTCGCGAAATCGCGTCGAACTTACTCTTTCATAGGAGATTACTCAATGCGCAAGATTCCTGCTCTCAACGCCCACTGCCTGATAACCTCCGCCGCGTTGTTCGCGATAGTCTCGCTGGTCACCGACAGTACCGCGCAAATTTTTGAAGCCACTTTTGACGGTGACTTCGGCTTTAACGCGCCTCCAGGACATTTCAATGGCGCCCAATTCGACACGGGCCATCCCGTGGCGTTCAGCGGGAGCATACCCGATTGGCAAGGGACAGGCGGGGGCGTGGTGCACGCGGTCGATCACGCAAACATCTTGACATTCACGCCGCCCTCGGATCCTGCCGTGATGATTTGGCAGGATAACGTGATCACACTCGATGCTCCAATCGCCGGGTCTAACAACTCCGGTCAGAACTATACAATCGATTTTCTGGCGAGCCCGGCGGTCTATCAAGCCGGCGTTCAGCAGACGACCGCCGCCGACGGTCTCTTGATCGAAGTGCTTCGAGATAATGATTCGGTGCTCGATTCCTTTACTCATTTGCCGGGCGCCTGGGCGGGCGACATCATTCTCAATCCGGCCAGCTTCCAGTACATTGGCGACGGCAGCGGCGATGTCCGACTGCGCATCGGGCCGTCGAATCCTGGTAGCTTAACCTTTGGCGGGGCCATCGACGACGTGACGCTCACGGGGACCTCCGAAATCTTCGCCGATGGTTTTGAGGGCTTCACCGCGCCGCCGCAGAATTTCAACGGCCAGCAGTTCGAGTCGGGCCTCGACGTCGCTTTTGGCGGAGATGTCGCTGGCTGGTCAAAACAGGGGGGCGGCGCGGTGCATGCGGTGTTTGCAGAACCCGGCAACATTGAGGTCACGACGAACCCGCAAGACTTTGCCGTGATGTTTTGGCAAGACAATGTCATCGAGCAATTCAGCTTCGTGCCGCCGATCGCCGGATCGAACACGGCTGGGCAACAATACAAGGTCGACTTTGAGGCTAGCCCCGCGGTCTATCAGGCGCCTGGTGAGCAAACGGGCCCCGAGGACGGCCTGGTCATCGAATTGATTCGTGGCGAGGGCGAGAGTATCGAGGTGGTAGCCAGCCACGAACACCTGCCAGGCGCATGGCAAGGCGAATTCAATCTGGTCCCCGGCAGTTTCGTGTATACAGGTGACGGTAGCGGCGACGTCCGCTTCCGCATCCGCACGTTGAATCCGACAAGCGGGCACTTCGGCGGGGCGATTGACAGTCTCTCCCTGTCGTTGTTCACCGGTTCGCCCGGCGACTTTAACGCCGACGGAGCAGTAGACGCCGCGGACTACACCGTTTGGCGGGACCATCTCGGCGCCGCGGACGAGTCCGCCATCTCGGGGGGCGGCGACGGCTTGAATGGCGTCGACCAAACTGATTACCACCTGTGGGTGAGCCACTTTGGTTCGAGCGGCAGCGGATCGTTAGCTGCCGCATCAATCGTGCCCGAACCTGCCCCGGCCACGTTAATGTTAATTGGTAGTTTCGCATTCGGTCTGCTCGCTAGTGTACGGCGACGCCGAAAGCAATGACGATTGATGAGCATCCTCCTCTTTTCTCGTTCATGGTGAAGTTATGACTAACGCAGTCCGCCTACGGGCATTACGCTTGAAAGATCTGTCCGTCTCCGATTCTATCAGCCGCGTAAGCCGCAAGTCGTGCCGCGCCATTGCATATGAGCCGGCCGACTCGCGAATGCAGGTTGAAAGCCAGAAGCCCAGCGGGTTTACTTTGGTTGAGTTGCTAGTCGTCATTGCGATAATCGGCATTTTGGTTGCGCTATTGTTGCCGGCGGTGCAGGCTGCCCGCGAGGCGGCGCGGCGGACGGAGTGCAGCAACCATCTCAAGCAAATCGGATTGGCCTGCTTTAACCACGAAAATGCCCAGGGCGTCTTTCCCGACGGCGGCGAACGCTATTGGCTGCCGCGGACCATGGTCGATGGCCGGCCTGCCATCGCACCCAACCAGAACTGGAGCTGGGCTTATCAGATCCTGCCGTACATTGAACATGAGGTCCTGTGGGCGGTAGCGGACGATCGCCAAGTCGCCCGCACTCCCGTCTCCGTTTACTTTTGCCCCACCCGCCGCGCCCCCGAGTCGCTTGCCAAACCAGGCTCCAGTTTTCTGCGGGACCAAAGCGCGATGAACGACTACGCGGGTAATGCCGGAACCGACCAACGAGGAAGCATTGGCTGGGCAGCTTTGGGCGACGGCAAAAACGGAACCATCGTTCGTCGTCCGGACGGCAGCAAGTTCCGCAGCAGTCCAGTGAAGATCGCGCGGATTCTTGACGGCACTACGCACACCTTGCTTATCGGCGAGAAGTCGTTTAATCAGGGGCGACTCGGTGAGTGGCAGGCAGAGGACGACGGGGGCTATGTTGAAGGATGGGATTTTGACACGATTCGCTGGGGGTATTTTCCGCCCGAGCCTGATTGGTTTGATTCCTCCGACACTACCCGCCACGGCAACAATGGCACACTGGTACCGCTGCGCGGCGCGTTTGGGGGTCCGCACCCCGCCGGCTTTCAATGCGTATTCGCCGACGGCTCGGTCCAATCAATCAATCACGAAATTGCGCTGACCGTTTTTCGCAGGCTCTCAGCGCGGAATGATGGGGAGGTTCTCGATCACAGTGATTTATGAACAAAATCGGCCGCAATTCGCGGCACCCTACCTGGCTCCGCTGTTGTTCGCGCTGGTCGCCACGGCCGGTTGCGGCGAACAGCGCGCTGCCCGTTACGACCTGGCAGGAGAAGTGACTTTCAACGGGCGGCCAGTACCCATCGGCTTCATGGTGTTCGAGCCCGACGCGGAGGCGGGGAACTCGGGCCCCGGCGCACGGGCCGACATCAAGGACGGCAAATACAGCACGCCACCCGACCGGGGGCATACGGGCGGTCCCCATATCGTCCGCATCTTCGGTTACGACGGCGTAGCCTATCAGATCAGTGAAGACGGGATGATGAATCCCATGGGCCGGCCACTCTTCGAGAGCGCGGAAGTGAAAATCGAGCTGCCAAAAGAAACGGCAAAACGCGACTTCGCACTGCCTCAACCATAAAGCGCGGTGTCCAATCCTCCCGCTTCGACTTCTACCTGTGAGTCGCCATGCCCACGTTCGTCACCGCTCGACGTCTCGCCGCGCTGATCGCGCTGGCACTCAGCACCTTTTTGTGCTCCTCATCCAGTGGGCAGGACGGCACTGCGGTCGCTAACGAGCCGTTTCCCTCTCCCACTCCGCGACAAACCTACTCGGAGACGGTTGAAGAACAAGAGAAGGAGTTGGCGGCAAACATTCTCATTCGCCGCTTTGCTGAATCCCGGAAACGGTTGGCAGCGGACGCCTACCGGCCCGCTTACCATTTTGTCAGTCCAGAAGGCATGATGAACGACCCCAACGGTCTCTGTTTCTGGAAGGGGCGGTGGCACCTCTTTTACCAGGCCTATCCGCCGGACGAGTTCCCTGACGCGGCAGACGTCAAGCAGCGGCGGCAGCATTGGGGGCACGCCGTTAGCGACGACCTGGTGCACTGGCGCGATCTGCCGTACGCCATTTATCCTGGAATCGAGCGGATGTGTTTTTCCGGGAGCACCGTGGTCGAAGAAGATCGTGTCGTCGCCTTCTACCCCGGCATCCAAGCAGGTCAGATGGTCGCCATCTCCGACGACCCCCTCCTCTTAAACTGGGACAAGTCGGGCCCGGTGAATACCGCGGCGGGTGACTCCGACATTTGGAAGGAAGGCGACAGCTACTATGGCTTGGTGGGGGGTATGGCTCCCTACGCCGGTGGCGGCGGTTGGCCGATGATGTCGCTGTGGTCCACAAAGGACTTGTCGAACTGGAAACCCGAAGGCGAATTCCTCGAAACAACGCCTTTCACCGTACGTGACGATGACGGATCCTGTCCGAATTTTCAGGCAATCGGCGACAAGCACATCTTGCTTTTCTTTAGCCACAGCAATGGGGGACAGTATTTCCTCGGCGACTATGACCGCGACGCTCGCCGCTTTCAACCGTACGAGCACGGGCGATTTAATCACGGTCGAGTCGCCCCCGGTGGGGTGCATGCCCCATCGGCTGCTGCCGACGGTGAGGGCGGCGTAATCAACATCCTGAACATCAACGATGCCCTGCAAAGTGACGACTGGGACCAGCTCATGTCGGTCCCGCAGCGGTTGACACTCGATGATCGGAAGCGTCTGCGGATCGAGCCGGTTGCGGAACTCGAGTCGCTCCGCCGCGAGCACGAGCAGGTCAACGACAAAACATTGCCTGCCAACCGCGAGATCGTGCTCGATGAGATCACGGGCAACACGATGGAACTCGCCGTGGAACTGGATCCGGGCGAAGCTCGCTGGATCCAACTAAACGTCCTCCGCTCGTCGGACGGCGAAGAGCAGACCTCCATCACGTTCTACAATCACGATCGGCAGTTGTCCTATTGGTACCACACCGCGGGGGAAATTGTGCTCGACGGATCTCGATCCAGCAATCGACCTGACGTCTGGCTCCGTCCTCCGGAACGGGCCACCATACGAAGGGGCAATGAGACGCTGAAGCTACGGATCTTCATCGACCGAAGCGTCGTCGAAGTCTTCGCCAACGGAAAGCAGTATCTCGCCATGCGGGTCTACCCGGGGCGCGAGGACAGCATTGGCGTCTCGCTCCAAGCCCAAGGAAATGATGCAGTCCTCAAACGTCTAGACGCCTGGCAGATCAAGTCGATCTGGCCGCGGGCGTCCCTCACCGATACTCCTTGACCTGGACCGACACGGACGCGCCTTCCGTTGGAACCTACAACGCACGCGTACTGCCTCAAACGTGCGACTGAGCGGGCCCAAGGGGCGAGAACATTCTGGCTGCGTTCGACGAACTACTGACGTGAAGAGGAGGATTGCGAGTTCACGGGCGGCGAGTGAATGCAAGTACTCAACACCGTCGAGAGCCGCGAGAGTGGCATCAGCGTCGCGGCCAACTGAGGAAGCGAGCATAGAGACACGTCGAGCCGCCTTGCCGGCCATGCGTTCAATCAAAGTCGGCAAAGAGTCAGTGGAAGTGAGAGCAACATGGCCGTAGTTGGCTCGGGCGTCGCACCACCGCAAATTATGCGGCAGAGATCGGCCGCAATCCTCTCTCCAGGGAGATTCGTCCCAGCCGCGAATTGAGTGCTTGCGTTGTCGATTCGACGTTGGATAATTAGAACCTCAAGCTGTCCGTTCCACCCTCATCGCACCTCGAACGTCATCCACGGGATCAACCACTGGCTGTTGTCTGGTTGCTGCTCAACCGCAGACATTCCGAACCTCAGTTGCCAACGATGATCTGGGAATATCGAGACGTCTCCGACCCGCAGCAGGACGATTTAGTTGAGCTATTTCGCGCCTCAATGCGGGATTTTGATTCAGGGCGGTCTGGAATTACCAAGTGCCCGTTCTGCAGCAAGTCAAAACTCCTCACCCTGTCACACCACTCCGATAAGACTGTCATCGAGGCTCCCAAGACCGGTTGGCGGAAGGGCGCTGGCGACACCACGCGGTACCTGGCCGCCCATGCGTGTAGCGTTTGTGGATGGTGGAATGTGATCGAAAAGGTCCGTAGCTCCGATCACGTTCGGGTCGAAGATGTTGTAGTGGAGAACACGTTTTGTGCTGCCTGGGGAACGCTCAAGAAACTAGACCTGGATGACGTGCAGACTCCGACCGACGAATTGATCCAGTACCTCCTCGCGAAGTACGACGACCGATTTCTCGTGCACCCCGAAAAATTTGAAAGGCTTGTAGCCGACGTGTACTCCAATGCTGGCTACAGCGTGCGCGTGACTTCGTACTCGGGTGATGACGGAATCGATGTGATCGTGCTTGACGGACCGGACGACCATCAGATTGGCATCCAAGTGAAGCGTTACAAGGGCAAGATCGAGGCTGAACCCATCCGCTCGCTTGCCGGCGCACTGCTATTGAATGGCCTTCCCAAAGGAGCGTTTGTCACAACGTCCTCATTCACGTCCGGCGCCCGCTCCACTGCGGACCGGTATTTCGAGCTTGGCATGCCAATAGAACTTGTCGATGCCGAACGCTTTTTCGATCAGCTTGAATTGTCACGTCGCAAGATATATCTCGACGCAAACGATCCGACAGCACCATTCGCGCAGTTCATCGTTGGAACTACGTCACTGCCAAGTATTTTTTCTGAACAACATGAGTTTGACATCGGACCTCCCAATGTGCCGGAGTACGATTCGGATTTCGATGGCGATTACGATGCGTAGTCAGCCGATTCTCCATCGTCGACGATTTTCCGCTCACGAGTTCCTCAGCGATCATTTACACCCAAGCTCCGCCCTTAGAGTGAAGCCTTGGCGAGCTCGCACCTCGCCTCTTCGACTTGAGTCCCAAACCTGCTCGATTGGCAGTTGCCAACCTCCGATCGCGTGTCGATTGGAGGGGACGCGGCACTCCAAATCCATATGGCAGCCCAGGCAAATGATACTCGTGATGCACATATGGTATAGTTTTTACGTCGGGACCCTTGAAACAGAGGTCCGGTCCAATGCATGCAAACTCCGCGCCACCTGACGGAGCTCAGCGGCCGCTCACGATCCTCGCTCAAGATCCGGCCGTTACCGACGAACACGGCCTTCCGCTGACCTCGCAGATTTGGATTCCCGCCGAAAGGTTGGCGGCTGGACCGTGGGGCTATCGCGTCCAGGTCGTCGATTACGACGCAACGACGAGGCGCTATCGCAAGCCGCTGGCCGCCAAGAGCTATCAAGCCAACAGCGACGGTGATTTCCTCGACCCCTATGCCAATACACCGCCGGATAAGCTGGTCGGCGATCCACGGTTCCATGCTCAAAACGTCTATGCCATTGTAATGCGAATCCTCGCTCGATTTGAATTTGCACTTGGACGGCGTGTGAGCTGGAAGATTCGATCGCACCAGCTTAAAGTCGCGCCACACGCGTTTGCGATGGCCAATGCGTTCTATTCGCGGTCGGACGAAGGACTCTTCTTTGGCTATTTCAAGCGGCGCCAGAAGACCGTGTTTACCTCCCTGTCGCACGATATCGTAGCGCACGAGACTACACATGCCCTTCTCGACGGACTGCGTCCGCGCTTCATGGATCTTTCGTCGCCCGATCAGGGCGGTTTTCATGAAGGGTTCAGCGACGTCGTTGCCTTGCTGTCAGTCTTCGCACAGCAGGAGCTCGTGCGGATGGTGTTTCGACGAAACCGGGGCATCCTAAAGACCATCGGCGGTCGCCTGTTTATCAAACGATCAGCGCTAACTACCGAAAAACTGGTTGAGTCGGTTCTGCTCGGGCTCGCCGAAGAGATGGGGCAGGAACTCAACAGTGTCCGTGGCGCCCCGCTCCGTCAATCGGGCGAACTGACTCCGTCGCCCGATCACTATCTCAAGGACCCCGACTTTCGCGAGGAACACCGCCGCGGAGAGATCCTGGTGGCCGCCATGCTGCGAGCGTTTCTGATGGTGCTTCAACGACGCTTGGAAGGATTGACCGGTGCGAACGATTCAGATGACCGGACCTCGGACCTTATTGACTTGGACCGCGCCGTGGAGGATGGGGCCACCGCCGCGGACCATCTGCTGACCGTCGCCATTCGGGCGATCGACTACTTGATGCCGGTCCATATCACCTACGGCGATTATCTCAGTGCAATGCTCACCGCCGACCATGAAGTTTATGCCAACGACGAAAAATACCATTATCGTCAGCAGCTTCGCGATGCGTTTGCCGCGTTTGGAATCCGACCGGCATCAATTCAGGAGGGAGCCAAACCGGGGATGTGGGGACCTACCGATGCCAAGCGTTTGACGTACGCCCGTTCCCACTTCCGCTCGCTGCAGACGGACCGTGATGAAGTCTTTCGCTTCCTGTGGGAGAACCGCAAGTGCCTCGGACTCTACGAAAACGTCTACACCGAGGTCATTTCCGTGCGGCCGTGCATCCGCCTCGGCGCGGACGGGCACTACCTTCAGGAAACGATTGCAGAATACGTTCAACTCGCGGACATGACCCCTGCCGAGCTTCGACTGCTGCGTCTCGAGGTGCCGGACGATCTTTTGCGAAGTATCCACCTCCGGCTGTCCGGGGGCGGGACATTGATTTTCGATGAATTCGGTCGCCTGAAGTTTCACATCGGGAACCGCTTAAATTCCGTGGAACGTCAACAGTCCCGCCTCGACTATCTGGTCGAAAAGGGGGGCTATCGCGACGGTCGGCACCGAACGCACCAGGCTCGCGATTTTGCCGAACTTCATCGGAGCCGCGTTGTTCCGCTCCTGCAGTTTCCAGATGAGGAGCTGAATTGATGGCTACTCTGAAACCGACCTCGTGCCGGCTGCGAACGTATCAGGTGGGGTTCGGCGACTGCTTTCTGCTGACGTTTCGTTATCCGCCGACGCGGGCCGCCCGCTCACGCGACCGTCACCTGCTGATCGACTTTGGCAGTACGCACATACCAGAGACGCTGCGTCGTGGACTCTCGACCAAGGTTCCCAACCATCTAAAGGAAAAAGTCAAGAAATTAAAGTCGCCGATCACGCCATCCCGGTACATGACGTTGATCGCCGAAGACATCGCCCACGCGTCGAACGGGAAGCTACATGCAGTCGTCGCAACCCATCGCCACAAGGATCACATCGACGGCTTCAAACCCAATGCTTCCGGCACTGCCGCCGGGAACATCATTGCATCCCTGAAACCTGAAGTCGTGTTAATGCCTTGGACCGAAGATCCCAATGCGAAGCCAGATGCACGGACTGCCACTCAAGAGCTATCGGACGACGAGTCGTTTGTCCGCGGCTTGCTGGGAATGCAAGCCCTGGCAGGAGCTGTCGCAGAGCAGATGGCAGCCATGCGAAAAGCGCTCCTATCGCGGAATGCGCCATCGGTCCGCGGCGCGTTGCAGTTGCAATTCCTCGGTGAGAACAATCTCTCCAACCGTGCTGCGGTAGAAAACCTCCTGACCATGGGCCGCCGCAAACCGCGCTTCCTTTCCTTCGGTAAAGAGGCGGGACTAAAAACCGTTTTGCCGGGCGTCGACGTGGACGTCCTAGGTCCGCCAACCGCAGAGCAATCGACCGCGATCCTCAATCAACGTCGTACCGATCCGGACGAATTCTGGCATCTTCACGCCGACTTCTGGGCGATCCAAGGGGAGACCGGACTAGCGGCGACAGGTGATGACGATGAATTCTTCAGCAAGGACACGACAACCGGACTTCCTCCGATGCACGCTCGCTGGCTTGCTTCACGTCTCGACCAATTGAATGTCGATCAGACCCTCCAAATCGTACGGATTCTCGATCGGGCACTCAACAATACGAGCCTCATTCTACTGTTTCGCGCAGGCAAGAAAACCCTTCTCTTCCCCGGGGATGCTCAGATTGAGAACTGGCTTTACGCTTTGACACAGTCTTCAATAAGCAATGCAGTTCGCCGTGCCCTCGCTCGGACCGATTTTTATAAGGTCGGCCATCACGGCAGCCTCAACGCGACGCCTAAGTCGCTGTGGGAGCTCTTTGAGAAGAAGTCAACGGACCTCACCGCCGCGGATCGCCTCAAGAGTATTGTCTCGACTCGTTCGGGCGTTCACGGCAGCCCCGAAAGTGGCACCGAGGTCCCGCGACGCAAGCTGGTCGCCGCGCTCAAAAAGCATAGCCACTTCGCGTCGACTCAAGACTCTAAGAAGTTTTGTTTTGACGTTGAGTGGGACTTGCCTTGATAGCGCAAAGCAATCTACGGTTTTTGCTACTACCTCGTCAGTCACAGCAGTCAAATGATGGATCCAATACGCACGCCACCGCCCTCCATCCATGCTGAGGGCCCAGTGACCAGTGATCGGTCGGAGATTGTTCTTGAAGAACGTGTTTCGGAACCGGAAGCCGGTATTGCTCTCTGCCTCTCGGGCGGCGGCTACCGGGCGATGCTATTTCATGCCGGCGTCCTCATCCGACTAAACGAGATGGGCATCCTTCCGCAGTTATCGCGCGTCTCCAGCGTTTCTGGCGGCTCCATCACCGCCGGCGTGCTGGGACGGCATTGGGCTGAACTGAATTTCGATCCCCTGGGTCGCGCCACCAATCTCCTCGAACTTGTCGTCAAACCGATTCAACATCTAGCTCGCAAGACCATCGACCGCGGTTCCGTTCTCGGTGGCGTTTTCTTGCCCGGGACTGTGAGCGACCGCATCGTCGCTTACTATCAGGAAGTCCTGTTCGGTGACGCAACGCTCCAGGATCTTCCCACCGATGAGGAAGGTCCGCGGTTCGTGATCAATGCCACCAGCGTCCAAACCGGTGCACTGGTACGAATGTCGCGCCCGTATCTGGCCGACTATCGCGTCGGAGTCATTCCCACTCCAATGATCCGACTCGCTGAGGCCGTTGCTGCTTCATCCGCTTTTCCCCCGTTTATTTCGCCAGCCGAGATCGATGTCGAACCAGCCGACTTTGCGCCAGATCCTAATTGCGACCTGCAACGGGAGCCGTTTACCGACTCGCTCGTACTTACTGACGGCGGGGTATATGACAATCTCGGGCTGGAGACGGCCTGGAAACGGTACAAGACTCTCCTTGTAAGTGACGCGGGCGGTAAGTTGGCGGCCGAATCCGAGCCGGCCGGCGACTGGGCGCGGCACTCCAAACGAATCCTGGACGTGATCGACAACCAAGTCCGCAGCCTGCGAAAGCGGCAACTCATCGACTCATACAATAACAAGCTTCGTTGCGGCGCGTATTGGGGAATCCGTACCGACATCCGCAACTACCAATTACCAGATGCCCTGCCTGCCCCGTTCGATCAAACGCTGCGACTCGCGGATACCCCGACCCGTCTCAAGCGCCTTCCCGAACATCGACAGCAGCAGATTATGAACTGGGGCTATGCGGTCTGCGACGCCGCCATTCGCAAACATGCAAACGACATCGTCGTCACGGGCTCGTCGAAGCCCGCCTATCCCTTCGCCGCGGCACTGATCTGAAGATGCTTGATCTTTAGGCGCTGTCTTCATGATCAGCGCGACGAAGGCCATCGTATTCTCAGGCATTTGTCGATGAGTTGTCCGTCACGAAGGGACGATGCCATACCTCATCGCAGTGAGTTCAGAGTTTTCAGTTTTCGGAAAACTGAATAACTGCAAGATGTTTGCATAGTACGTCCCTCCGATAAAAAAGTTGCCCGCCGTGCCGGCGGCAGCGGACGGTGCAAAGAAAAGAGGAGCGCCGAACCAAAGCCGCTCCCGATGCCCCTGCGACGGGGCACACCAGAACAGCACAAGGCTGACGCTCCCGTACAGGGAGCGTTCGGACCTAGTACCGCTTCTGAGTTGTGAACCCGAGGGCTCCGGTGTCTCAGGTTGTCGGGAAGCAGGAACCATACGCTAACGCGTCGTTCAAAATGTCGGTTCCCGGCCAGTGGCCGGGCATAGTTGGGTTCACACCTGTGAG
The DNA here is from genome assembly GCA_040901765.1 of Pirellulales bacterium. GTDB lineage: Bacteria > Planctomycetota > Planctomycetia > Pirellulales > Lacipirellulaceae > JBBDYG01. The sequence continues at coordinate 14,628 of JBBDYG010000061.1, read as the reverse complement.
TAATCGATTCGAAATACGCGCGAACCGCGTGCTCGTCATTCTAGCTGCCGCCGATGGGGCCGACAATTCGCTTTCGCCAATTGGCGATTGGACAGCTAAATGAAAGCGTGCGCGAGGCTGGTCACGATGCCCAAAAGATGCCTGCGCCGAACTCTTGCCGGCGCAGGCATCGACTCGTAAACCTTCATCACGTGGTCAGCTCGCTTGCCATGAGATTGAGCGACAGATCGGCATCGACCTCCTGCCCGCGCAGCCATCTTGCAAACTGATGCAGCATCAGCCCCGCGGCAATGCTGGCCGCGTAGAGCGTGCTGCGGGCCGTGCAGGTGCCGACCTGCGCTTCTGCCTCCGGAAACAGCGTCATCGGATAGTGAGCTCGACTTGCCTCGTCCGCCGCAGTAAGAATCCTTAGCACCTCGCCTCGCATCCGGCCATCGGCCCAGAACGCAGCGCCCCTGCCCACCCTCCGCCAGATCGCCGCCCGGGTGTCGATCGAATCGACGCAGCAGAAGAGCACGTCCGAGACGTGCATTTCGGGACGAAAGCGGTCGGGCGTTTCGGCCGTCGCGATCTGGCCGTCGTAAAGTTGGAGCGCGCTAGCCAGGGCATACACTTTGCGCTGGCCGACGTCATCCAGCGAGTACCCCTGCGTCGTCACGTTCGATAGATCGACCGTATCGTGGTCGATCAAGATAAAACTTTTTACTCCCAGCGCCGCCAGCTGCAGCGCCACCTGCCGGCCGATCGCGCCCACGCCAATCACGGTGGCGGTGAGTTTTTCAAGCCGCTCATGCGGCACGAGACCTTGCTGACGACTGAATCGTTCTTCGGTATTGATCAATAGAGTTCTCCGTTAAGGTGGCGCTCGTACTGGTCCCATTCCGCCTGCCAGGAGTCGCGATCTTGGCCTTCGGCAATTGCCGCGCGGTCGGCACGCTCCTGATCGTTTTCCGCCTGCTCAAAACCTCGGAACCAAGCTTGCTCCTCCCACCACCCCCGCTCTTCTCTTGGCTGCGGCTCGCTGACAGCTGGAAGTTCGTCGGACTTCACGCAGGCGCGATACTCCGCCAGCCACTCGCCATGCTCGGTTGCCGCAAACGGCTGCGAATAATCGACGCTGACAGGTAGTTCAAGCGAACCGCCCGGCCCAGCCGAAAACCGGAGCCGCGCGTAGATGTCGCCGTTCTGAGCGAGGATAAACATCACGGCCCACTCGTTGCGGCCAAAGACCCGCGCGAACGTCGCTTCGTCGGTACTACTGGGCGCGGCAGAATTGCCCGGATGAGTATGGATCCAAATTCGCCCGCAAGCTTCGGGGCTGATGCCGTCATCCGCTTGCCGGTCAAAATAATCGGCCACGGCCGCGTCCTCGAATTCGACGCTGGCCCAGGTGCAGGCTTGCCGGACGAGTTGTACGTCTTCGACCAACAACAGGTGATCGGCCCGGGTAATCCCAAAACCCCCGACCTCCGTCTCGCCCACATCACGCAGAAAGAGCAGCTTCGCCCACGCATACGGCGAGAAGCGGAGGCTCGGCGCCGGTGGCTGGCGTATCCGCTCCGGCCGTTTCAAAAACTTCTTCCTCTCGACAGTTTTTACATTCGCCATCGGTCAGGCACCCTTTACAAAAGATCTCATCACAGGAAGAACACTTCTTCTGGCAGGCAGCGCAGGTGTAGTCGTCGCAGCCATTGCACGTTTCGACACAACCGTGGCAACGCGATTGGCTACAAGATTCGCACAGCCGGCTGCACTCGTCGCACACGTCGTTGTCGCAGCCGCGGCACCAGATTCGTTCGTTTTCGCCAGCCCGATAGCCGCAGTCGATGCAGGGTATGGCCTGGGAGTCAGTAAAACCCTCGAACGCGCTGTGCGGGTTGTAGTTCCGCAGCACCTGGCGGACGACTACGAAGAAGTCGTAGATCCGGCCTTGTTCCAGAGCTTTGGCGATCGGCTCCGTAGCATCCCCCTCGCAGAGAATCTCGTCGCGGACGTGGGGATGGGGTACGTCGGCGTCGGGCGATTCAAGCGAGTGGATTCGATACGGCAGTCCCGGGCAGTCGAAGGTGGACCATTTGAGCTCGATCACAAAGGAACCCAGGTATTCGTCCGCCAGCTCGATCGCTTCGGTCGTGACCGAGAGCGTATGCTCTTTGAAGTCGATATGGAGCGACTCGAATTCTTCGTCCAAGGCCACGAGGTCTCGAAGAATATCTGCGGGCGTGGTGATCGGCCGCGGAGAGCAGATTTTGGCGAGCCGCGCGGCGAGCGATTCGAGTTGCGCAATCAGGCCGCCCAATTGGCGGTCGGTGTCCGGTTCGAGCAGCCGCAGGCTGGCCTGCCAGTCCTGCTCACGCAGCTGGGCCATTCTGGCCAGCCGCTCCTGGCAGCGTTGCCACTCGGGCGTGGGCAATGTCAGGCAGGAGCCAATTTGATCCTTAAGCGTCAACCGCTCCTGCATGTCCACGGCGACGCGCCATAGTTTTTTCACATGGGTAGGGTCCATAACGGGTCATCCCGCAGGTAATGAGGGGAAGAAACGGGCCGGAGCGACGACGTGCCGCTCCGGCCGATGAAGCACATGCCGTAATTAGGCACCGTGGATTTTTTGGGGCGTGAAGCTCACGCGGTCGCCTTCCTGCAAGGTCTGGTCTCGCGGCGCGGATTGCCGGTTGACCCGGATCAAGTAACCGCTCGGGTCGCCGCTATGGACTTGCTGCGCAAAGAGCTCGGCCACCGTGATGCCGTGCGTGATCTCCAGATGATCGGCGAAGCCGCCACCGTCGCAATTGATGAAAAAGATTTTCACTGGGCAATGTTTCCTGGGGGGTGAGTGTATCAAATGCTGGGGCCACTTGGCCTCAACTCAGGGGCGTTTCCCACAGCGTGGGAGGCGGCATCTGTCCGGCCTTGACCTTCTGCAACCGCTCGATGAGCCGGCTCGCTTCGCGCAGCGTCAGCTCGGAGAGCTGTTTTTCGAGCCGCTGCTCGACGAGCTCTTCCAGTCCGCGGAAGCCGATGCCGGGAATTTCGGTCGCGAGTTGCCGGGCGTAGGCCAGTTGCCGATCCGTGGCGGGCGATGTCGCTTCAACGTGACCATTGCTGTGGTCATTTGCCGCGGCAGGTTCCGCTGGATCACGGGCGAGCTCCGCCTCCACCGCGCGGCGACAGACTTCGTAAGCGAGCGCCACTTGCACTTGAAGTGCCTCGGGCGATTGGAGCAGAGCGCTGTCGAGCTCGAGCTCGACGTGGCAGGCAGCGCCCAGGCTGCCGTAGTTAGGGAGGCCAACCTTTTTGGTGAGGCCGGCGGAGAGTTTGAGGGGCATGGGCAATCTCAATGCGGAAAGCGGAAAGTGGAAAGTGGAACGCGAAATACGACTACGCCGGGCAGAGCGCGTAGCGCTCGGAGTCGACTTCGTCCCAATCGACGTAGCTGGCCAGTTCGTCGTAGGGCTCGGGATCGTGCTCCACCACGATCGGATCGGCCAGCGAGAAGCCGAGCCCCGCCACCGTGCGGCGGCTTTCGCCAGTGGCTGCGGCCACCAAACGGTTCAGATGATGTTGGGTCATGCGAGTGCTCCTGTGAACGGAAGAAAACGATCAACAAAACAAACTGCGGGGCGCGGGAAGGGCGGCCCGCACGGAGACACGGTGTCAATGAGCAATATTGCCAAGAATAATCGGCCGATTATTCGCGAGCGGCTGCAGCAAGCAGCCAATGCAGTTCGAGCCAAGCTTGCTCGGCGGTGAGCGCCGCGCTCCGTTTGGCAAACGGCCCGAGTACAGGTCCACCGACCGGCGACAGATCGGCATGCCACTCGCCTGCCGCTGTCGGCTCGACGTGGGAAGCGCGGCGGATCGAGACTGGCCCCAGCGAGCTGAGATCGAGCGCTTCGTCGTATACCAGGCGGCATCCGCCGCGGGAATCGATGACCAGCTCCATAGTTACGTTTCTCCAGAGCGATCGTACTTTTCGCCGATCAGCGCCAGCACTTGCTCCATCTCGGCCGATTCCTCACCGGAGTGGCTTTCGAGTGCGCCCGAGACGATTTCACGGGCGAAATCGAGAATGCTGAAGCTGGGATCGCCTCGCTGGGCGGCGGCTAGGACGTAGTCCTCTTCCCAGCCCAACTCGAAGATTTCAGCCGCGTCCCCGAGCTTGTCCTCGGCCGCGAGACGATCCACCAGCTCCTCGGGCATCTGGTCCCAGGCCGGCTTCACCTCCCAGCACCACTGGTAATCTTCGACTCGGTCCACCGCCGCTGGAATCATTTCGGAGGGAATGTCCGTGTAGACGCTCGGCAAGCTGCCGTCGTCTTTGATTTCGTCCTCGGAATCGGCTTCGACAATGGTTTCCAAATACACGGTGCGGGCGTACCGAACGCGGAATTTCATAGGGGCTCCTTTCGTCTTTACGGTTCGGGGGGCGAGGAGAGTTGCCGCCATGCGGGCCAGCCGGCTATACCACGGTCCGTTCATCCATTGCCCGCGCAAAACGCAGCGTGTGCGTGGGATTGTTGCAGCGGATGTCGGTCCAGGCGCGGAGCTGCGGGTGGCCCGCGTCATCGAGCTCGATGCGAATCACCGGACCAAACTCCGACCCTCGGTTGCTATAGCCCGGGAAGCGAATGTAGTGCTTGCCGTGCTGGGCCGTGACGATCGCCGTCAGGTCGGCGCAGCCAGTCCGCGACAGTACCGCGTGCAACTCGGTCTTAGCGTCCGCGGTCGTGGGCGCAGGCAACAGGCCGTATCTGCGCATCAACTGCTCGAGATCTTGCTGGAGGTCGGCGGGACTCGTGCGGGATTGTTTCGCCGGATCCCAAATCTCGCGACCATCAAGCGACTCGGCGTACATCAGTCTCTGTAAGTCATCCACGAGATTCACTAGCTTGCGAATCGGAAGTGAATCACGAGCTCGCGCGTCGTGGCGTACACTTGCATTCATACCTTCATCGTTCGCCGCCATGGGACTGTTCCTTGTAGCTCGTGGCCGCCTTCCGTTGCGGTCGAAGTCGGCAGCAGAATAAGTGTCATGGGGTTTCCTCCAGAACGGGCTCGCCGATGTCAAGCGAGGTAGCGAGCCGGGCGAGCTCCGCGAGGTATTCGGAATCCTCGTCGCACGAATCGACGGCCTCCGCGTACCCGACCTTGATCAGTTGATTGAGTAGTCCGCCCACCTCATTGGGATCGAGGTTCGCCGGCGCGGTGACTTCGATGCGAAAAGTGAGTTTTTTGGTGCTCGGTTTCAATGGTTGCCTCCCTCAGGGGTGAATCTATTTTGGCGTCCGCAGGATCTGCCGCCTGGGCCGCTCGATGAGCAGGCCATCAAGGGCCGACCCTACCTGCTTGAGCTGTTCGGCCAGTCCGCTGCGCAAATCCTGATTCTCGCGCAACCGCCGTGGCTGGACGCCGCGCAACAGCCCTTTGGCATCCGTCACGAGTTGGTCCAGCGCCTCGTTCGATCCGACGTTAAGGTGCCGGAAGCGTTCAAAGAACTCGCGCAGATTGTCCACGGCCGAATCCCTGAAGATCTTCGGCTTGCCATCGTCCTGCCCCGACAACCGCTCGACTAAGTGGGAAACGAGCTCGCTGAACTCGAAGGTAAACGCCTCTTCAGCCAGCCGGACCGCCTCTTCGAACCGCGCCGCCACCCGCTGGCATTCCTGCTCATACAGCTCGGGGCTGAGCGCGCGCAGGTAGCTCGACGGTTCGCAACTGGGATAATCCCACGCGGCGTCGAACATGCCGATGAGCGAGGTTGGATAATCGCTCTCCCGAAAGAGTGTGCCCAATTGCCGGCGGGCGGTGGTGAGCAACTCGTCGTAGACACTGCTGAGTTCATCGACCGCGTCCATAAGCTGCACCCTCAGCGTCTGAAACTGCTCGTTGAGCAATGCGATAGCATCGCGGCGGATGAGCCGGATGCCTGGCTCGGGAAACGGCAGGCTGCGGGACTTCCAGGCGGCGATGAGGCGATGCCGCACGGCAGTCACCTGTTTGAAGGCGGGGTGCTTTGTATCGAGCAGTTTTTTACTGGCCGTGACATACTCATCGGCTGCGCCAAACGTCTCGGCCGCTTGGGATTTTTGTTCCGGCGACAGGGTCTTTCTGACACCGAGCCAGGTGAACGACAGCCGCACACCGGCCATTTCGGTGCGCAGCCGCTGCGCCGGGTTCGCCCGCATGGGCGGTTCCGGCGGCGCGGCGAGGGTGGTAGGCATAGGCAGAGTTCCAGGGGTGAGGGTCAGGAGACAGGGACGCATGATTCAGAGCGGTGCCTCGCTGATGCGTGGCGGCGCAAGGTGGTACTGGTCCAGTAGCAGCGCCAGCTCGTCGAGCAGGTCGGCGCCGTGCCACTCCTTGTCGGGGTTCCAGAATTCGCGGTCGTCCAAAATATCAAGATAGAACAGCGCTTGCGTCTTCCTCACGATGTTGACGAGCTGGCCCAAACTCAGCGTTGCCGGGTCGCGGATGCCGGGAGACGAAGCACTGGCATCCAAAACGATGCCGGCAGCGGCGAGCGCCCGACTCACGTCGCAGCCGCCCGCTGGTACTTCGCTGGTTGGCATTTCGACGACCCAGGCGAAAACCGGCTTGCCGCCTGCGTCAATGGAATGCACGAGGTTCGCGCCCTCGTCGCATGCTTCTGTGTCCCAATCGACGAGGATCACGCGCGGCGCGGCGGGCGGTGCGAAAAGGTCGTGCACGACGCCGCCCGCGACACTGAATACGATCGTCGATTGGCCTGCTGCAAGGCTGATGACGGAAGTTCGTTCAATGGATGCAGGATCTGAGTCAATGTGCTGGCCCTCTGCGAACCGATTGAGTTCGTCGCAGACGTATCGGGCGAGCTTCAGTCGAAGCGAGACCGGCAAGCGGCTGCCCAACGCGATGCAATCTTCAACCTCCAGTTGCTTGTCGGAACTGCGGACCACGTAAGTCGGCTCGTCGTCGAACTCGTGCTGCACGACGTACTGCGGCGCTGGCTTTCCAGTTTGCGGCATAGTCCTCCTTTGGAATGGTTGTTTAATTGTTGGAAGGGTCGATCTTGATGGCGCGGCGTTTTGAGCTGCCAGGACGTCGATACTGATAGAGGCCCGGCGCGTCAGCCGATAAACATCGGCCGCTGGCCCACTGCCGTAGACGGGCGACCGAGTCACGGGCCGTAATTGCTACGGGCACCACCTGACGGGCCGCTTCCGTGAGCGGTACATCAAGGAGCGCCGACAGTCGGCAGCAGGCTTTGACTTCGGCGCCGGTCCACTCGTGATCGGCCGTCTGAGACTCTTTTGCATCGATGAGGAACTGATCGCGATAAATCCGCCAGATGGCGTCCTTAGCGGCGCGACCAGGCAGATCAAGAAAAAACACTCCGTCGAATCGCTCGGCCCGCGTAAACTCGGGCGGCAGCCGCGAAACGTCGTTGGCCGAGCAGATGACAAACACATCACTCGTGTGGTCGTTAAGCCAGGAGAGGAGTGTGCCGAACATCCGCCCCGAGACGCCGCTGTCGGTCGCGCCTGAGCTTGCAATGCCGCTCAAAGCCTTGTCAATCTCGTCGATGAACAGAATGCATGGCGCCATGGCGTCGATCGTAGCCAGCGCCTGGCGCGTGCGTTCTTCGCTTTGGCCGACGAGCGAACCCATGAGACTCCCCACGTTAAGCGTGAGCGTCGGCCTGCCCACCTCGTTGCCCAGCGACTTGGCGATGGCCGATTTACCGGTGCCCGGAACGCCCAGAAGTAAAATGCCACGGGCAGCGCACTTCCACGACCAGCGGAGCGTGTTCGCAACGCCCTTCGGCAAAACGCCTTGAGTGCCTCAAGGCCCCCCAGCCCGTCGAAGGTCTCCGTACCATGATGAAGCGCCAACAATCCCCCTTTGGCCAGGGTCTGGGCCTTGAGCTGCCACAGCGTGCTTGGCTCCAGGTGGCCATGTCGCACGAGCGCGAGCGCAAAGGCGTTTTCAGCTTCCTGACGCGTGAGCCCGGCCGCGGCGTCGATCACTCGTTCTAGCTCCACACCGGCGGGTAGATCGTCTGGCTCGGTTGCCACGCCCCACGCGATCTCCAGCAGCTCCTCGCGGGCCGGGAGGGGATGCTCAATCACGACGAATTGCCGCTCGAGCTCCGGCGGCAATTGGATCACCGGCGCCACGACAATCAAAAACGTCCGCTGCTGCTTGCTGCGCTCGAGCTGCTGCAGCACGGACTGGACGATCTCCGCCGATTGCAAAAATCGGTGAAAGTTGAAAAGCACTAGCAGCGTCGATGTGTCGCTGTCGCCCTGGGCGCCCAGCGCGCGAATCGCAGCCAGCGGATCGGCGGCAGAGACCTCGTCGCAAGCCGCGTGGCCGGGAATCTGAAGACCGGACACGATGTCTCACGTCGCCAGGTTCCAAGCTTCCTCGCGGCACATCGCGGCCATCGAGCGCAGGGCCTCATTCGGCTCGAATGTGCGGATCCAGATACCCGTATAGCAGGCCCGCATATACGGACCAAGTTCTGCGGAGAGATTCATACAGGGCAGGTCTCCTGAAAAGAGTAAAGGAAGGTCAACAATCCGCATCGGTCAAAAACAATTTCGTAATTATTTTTAGTATTGGCTACGAAGCCGACTGGCCCGGGCCGGCGGCTGAGTAACAAGTCCGCTCTGCAATCCTTTGCAGCCAGCCCCGGACCTCCCCTTGCGGATCACGCTCATCGAGCAGCTCAGGCGTCATTTGCGGCGTGGCCCAGCGGTGAAGCCAGCGCTTGGCTCGTTGGACGAGCCGCCGCTGCGCTCGGCGTGATAGCGCCGACCAAACCGGCTGACCAAGGCGCGCTTCAAATGGGCGTCGCGCCACCAGCTCGGCGACCCAGTTGTCGTCCGCGACAGCTATCACTGGCCCGCCCGCCTCAACGATCGCTTGCGGATGCAAGTAATTCTCCAGCGAGCGTTTTGCCGTAAGCGTGGCGAAACAACCGGGGCGTGCAGTGATGCGGTGAACAATCTGCTGCCGCAATGCCGTCTCGGGCTCCGTTTCCCGATCGAAAAGATGAAACTCTGGTAGGGCGAGCGCCGCGAGTCGCGTCGACCATAGTGAAAGGTGGCTGCCTCCGACTGGAAGTAGCAGCACCTCCCCTCGGTCCACCAATTGGCCCAAACTTGATTTGTCGGCGCCGTGTAACACTCGCGATACATGGAGCAGGAACTCGAGGTCGTGAGCTCCTTCTACAACGACGATTAGCAAAGGGCGAACTGGTAAAGAGTCGGGATTTGAACGTACAGGATCGTGAACTTCATAGCTGCTCGTCACGGGACTGTGCATCCGGGGGAGATGTGCAATGACGTAGCGCACTCGGCTAATTGCGGCGCGTACATCTCAGCCGTCGGCTGGTCGTTGCGGACGATGCCGAGTGCCTCCTCAATTTGTCGAGTCGCATTGCGACACTCGCTGCCGGTAAATCCCTTGGTTTCGATGTGGGTCCCGCCGTTTGGTGTGACGATGATTTCGATCCTCTTCATAATCCACCTCCTATCTGGACGGTGAGCTTGATCGAGCCGCCTGCGAGCGGCTGTTCGATGACGGTGCGGCCTTGTCGGCGGGCCTCGATGCGGACTTTTTCGACAGCGTAGGCTTGCAGAAATCGGTCGAGCTGCGCCGGCTCGCCCCAGCGGCCTTCAAAGTGGTCGTAGTGGAGTTGGCCGGTCTGGGTCTCGCACACAATGGGATAGGTCCAACCAGGGAGCTGGACGGCGTCGCCGGTGACCGTGGCCGAGAAGAGTTGGTGAGTACCGAGAGTAGGTGGTGCAAGTTTAAGCCGCTGGCAGGCCTGTTCAACGGCGACCGGGTCACGGACTTGGGTCTGGATCGTCACGATGTGACTCAAGGGATAGATCCTCCTGGGGGTGATGGGTCAGCAGAGTTGGGGAGGGCGAATTGTCGTGCGACGGCAGCAGCAGCGGCTTTTGGGCCGCAAGGTCGCTCACCAAGAACTCGCATAGCTGTGCGTCGATGGCATCAGACGAGCGGGCTTCCCGGACCAATTGCCCGGCAAAGTAAAAAGTAAAGCGCAGCGACCACGACCGCGATGGTGCCGACCATGGGAACCAGAGCAGCCAGCAGCGACTGGGTCCGCCGATCGTGCGCGATTTGACGTCGCTCAGATTCGAGATCGTTCCAACCGCTGGAGAGGTTGTGGCGCTCGCTCTGCACGTCTTGATGGACGTGGGCGAGTTCGTGGTGAGCGGCGGCCACTTCGCGGTTGTGTTTACTTATTTCGAGGTTTTGGGCGGCTTGGCGGTCGGCCGCTTCATGGCTGATGGCGACCGCTAGCAGGGTCAGGGAAAGGAACATGACGACAGTGAATTGCATAGGTGCTCCCCACAAATGGGCAGGATGGGCGCGACAATAAAGTGAATACAACGCTTGTGATGGCTATTGGTCGGTCCTTGGGTTATGACGCAAAAACCGCACGACTTTAGATGAGGTCGGAACGGCACTCACCGGGTGGGGCTTCCGCCGCTCGACCCGTCCTATCGCACGCCCTCGGCGTTCGATGCGGAAGTAGAGCGGCTTCGCCGAGACGTCAAAACCCTGCATCGGAAAGGGGATCAACCCATGGCCAAGTTCGAATCGGCGCCGGCCGCGCATACCTACGAGCCGCAGCCCAACTCGAAACCCGCGCCCTCACCGCCACCTACAGCTGACTCTCGCAAGAGCCAGTTGCCGCCCCAGGTAGCCGAGTTCGTTGCGCTCGCCAACGAGGGTGATCCCGAGGCGCTGGCGAAGCTGCGGACCCTCCTCGATGAAAACCCGCAAAACTGGCAATTGCTGGGCGACCTGGCCAACACCGCCGAAAAACTGTTGTTTCAGCGGGTCGCCGGCCAAGACCAGCTCGCCTTGGAATCACTTCGCCGCAAGGCCGCTGCCCTGCGCGAAGAGATCAGTGCTCCTGAGGACACCCCTCTGGTCAAGCTGGCGGTTCAGCGGGTGATTGCCTGCTGGCTACAGCTGCAGTACCTGGACGCGGTCGAGGCGAGCTCACCCCAATGGACGCCAACACAAGCCACGCAGTGGACAAGGCGGCAAGAGAGTGCCGAACGGCGTTATCAGGTAGCGCTAAAGTCGCTGGGGCTCGCGCGACGGATGATGACCACCGGGGCCAACCGTGCCCCGTCGGCGCCAACTGCTAGTGCGCCGTGAAGCGTATCCGCCCGGAAGCGTCATCAGCGATGTAGATGTGGGACCTCGTGTCTCGATGTGCATGAGCTTCAGCGCCGAGGCGCGAATCGTATCACTTCGTTCCACTTAGGTGCATTCGATTGCAATGGATATCAATCATTGCACGCCCGCTCGCCCAACAAACTCATTGCCCCGAGAGCCGCTGCCCTCGAAGGTTGTAGTTTGCGTTGAGAGCCGCCCTGCGGCCCGCTCACGCGATCAGCCGGGGTGCACGCCCTTCGGACGATCGAAGTTCGCACGGCCGCAGACGGGCCCTGAGGACCTCACACCCACGCTAGCACTTATCACAGTCAAAAAAATAAACGGGGGATTATATTTACGGCATGATCATGCCGGACACGGTGTCCCGGCACGCTTCCTGTCTCACCTTCGCGAGAGCACGCATGCAATCGTCAGGCCCCGTACGCCATCGCCCAGGCAGATCCGATCGAGCCGTCGTGCTCATTCTACTGGACCAACATCAAGCCAAGCTTCTCGTGTCCGGCCGCAACGCTGAGCCTAACACCTTTGGATGGGAGCGCAATGCGAGACTCGCCGGTGCAGCAGTTGGGCGTTGCGATGAGCCAGTCCCATCGACGGGTTCTGCGCGGTGACCAGCTCCTCCGTCAAGGCGGGCAGGCCTCGATCACCACCCGCGCCGGCCGTGCCGCGTGGCGCCTTGCGCCACCAGCGCCGCGTCGCTTTCGACCAAGCGGTTGGCCACCTGTTCCGTCCCTCGACGTCATGGCGATCCGCTGGTCCACCGGATGTTGCGACACCAAAAAGCTAAATTTTGAGTAAGCGTCCGCTCAAGACATGGTATGCCGCCGTCGATAATCGCTCGGTTTGTCTACGTTTTAATCAGGCGGAAGTAATGCTGCTATTCTTAATCGAGCGTAAGCCCTGTGCCCGAAAACAGTGACCGCAGCAGTTTAGGCTGTTTCGCCACCAGTTTCAGTTCGGCGGTGACAGTCTTTCGGAGTTCGGTTAGGTTAGACGGGCAATAATTCGCCAGCCGGCCGTACTTTACATAGGACCAGACGTAGTCCACGGGATTCAGCTCGGGTGCATATGGCGGAAGTGCCTCAACTTCTATGGTGGGATTCTCTTCAAGGAGCTTCTTCACAGGCCAAGCCCAATGAATGCGGCACTCATCCCAAATAACTGTAATCGGCGCATGAAGCCGCTTTCTCACAGCGCGGACGAATGCTGCGACTGATCTACCCGTGTAGTTGGTGTTGTCCGCAAGAAGGTGGAACTGGAATCCGAATCGGAACGAATATCGTCGGATTGACATTGCTCCTATCGCTGAGATTCGTTCGTGGGGGCTCGTAACCTTGATGATGGGCGTTTGTCCTCGCGGTGCCCAAGTTCGCCTCACTAGTGGACCCATCATGAAGCCTGTTTCGTCAATAAACACAATGTACGAGCAATCATTGCGAGCCATTTCATCACGTTCATCGTTTGGGAGCGGCTTAGGTTTCGCACAGGTGACTGTGTTGGGTGTGGATTGATTCCGGGTGTTCGGTCGTCAATTAACGGAGCGTGCTCATCGCTCGTGTGTGACGGCGGCGCGTGCTCTTTGTGGCCGCTTTGCGGCGGGATTCTTCGAGCCGATAGGTGAGCACGGATTCGGGGTGATTGGCGGCCCACTTGTCGGGCAGCATCTCGTCGAGACGCGAATCGTCGCCGTGCAGGCGCAGGAGCAGTTCGCGCAGGTAGCTCCAGGGCTCGATACGGTGACGCTTGGCCCCGGCAAGGATCGTGAATAGAACGGCCGCCCGCGATCCCGCCTGCCGACTCCCCAGAAACAGCCAATTCTTTCGGCCTATCGCCTGATGCCGGAGCGTTCGCTCGCTGACATTGTTGTCGATCGATAGTCGCCCGTCCGTCGTGTAACGCCGGAGCGCCTGCCACTGGTTCTGAGCGTACGACACGGCCTTGGCGAGAACGCTCTTGGGGAGCGCACGACGTTCCAACTGGCCCAGGTAGGCTTCGATCCGATCGAGCACAGGCTCCGCCTCTTGCTGACGAAGCGCGGTGCGCGCAGCCTCGGTCCACATGCGTGCTCGATCCTCGATGTCGTACAGTTGCCGGATCCACTCCAAGAGCTGGTGGACGTCGCGGGGTGAACTGTGGATGGCTTCGAAGAACTTGCGCCGCGCATGCGCCCAGCAGGCGACTTCGCGGATCGAATCGTTCGATCCCAAAAAGATGTGGTCGTAGCCGCCGTAGGCATCGGCGTGGAGGTAGCCTTTGAACCCTTGCAAAAAGTTCGCCGGTCCGTCGCGGGCGCGACTCTCGGTGAAGTCGTACACCGAATAGGGATATTCTTGGCCGATGTACGCCCAGAAGCGCCCTTGGCGGCTCCCCTTCTGGCCGCCGCCGAGCAGGGTCACTGGCGTATCGTCGGTCCACAGGACGGAGGACTGCAGCAGCAGCTCTTTCTGCCGCTCATAGAGCGGCCGTAATAGTTCAGCCGCCGCTTGCACCCAATCGCACTGGGTGCTGCGAGCAATGTGGAGGCCGTGTCGAGCGAAGAAGTCTTCCTGGCGGTAGAGCGGCAGGTGGTCGCCGAACTTGGCGACAACAATCTGAGCAATCAGTCCCGGTCCGGCGATACCGCGGGCGATCGGTCGCTCGGGAGGCGGCGGGCACGCCACGCTGTCTTTACAATACCGGCACGCGTACTTGGGTCGTACGTGGACGTGGACTTCCAGCTTCGCCGGGACGTATTCCAGAATCCGGCTCTCGTCCTGGCCGATGCGGTCCTTGGCTCGACCGCAACTGGAGCACTGCTTGTCCGCTGCGTTCAGGTCGTGCTCGTGCCGGAAGTGGGGCAGCTTGTCGAGGTCGAGTTTTCGGCGACGCCGGCGCGCCGCTGCTGGCCGCTGCGATTCCGGTGTCGGTCCAAGCGGCGGAGCCGACGGGCATGATGACTCCAGATCGAACAGATGACGCTGGCCTTCTCCCTCGACCAGCTTCTCGCTTCGTCGACCATAAATCCACCGCTTCAGCGCGCTGAGTTCCTCCAGCGCGGCCTGATGCGTGGTCTGCAACTCCCCATACGAGACGGCCGTCTCATCCAACACACGGCTGAGCTCGGCGGCCCGCTGGAACGTCGCCAACAAGAGCTGTTGGCACTCGGCGAGATCGTTCGGAAGAGCGTGGTCGTCATCCATAACGACCACTGTTCTATCGACTCTTTCCAATTAGGAAAGACCATTTCCAGAATTATTTTGGACGACGCGGCGATACCGTCGCTGACGGCGGCGCCCGCTGCGCAGATCGAGGCCGCCCAACAATCGCGACAGCTGTTTGTAGTCGAGCTCCACGCCCGCTGGGCCGCTGGCCGGCAATTCAAAGAAGCCACGCTCCAATCGCTTGAAGTAGGCATCACAATACCCTCATTCTTGTGGCGTT
>JBBDYG010000060.1:0-28764 GCA_040901765.1 Pirellulales bacterium | reverse complement strand
CGCATTCGAGAAGCTAATCGCAGGCTTTTCCGTGAATTAACATTCGATTGCCCTGTCCCCGGCACGAACTCCTCGACCTTTTTCTCGGCCGTCAGATGGTGTGCGAACGTCAGATGTTCCTGCGGCAGTGCGGAATAGAGTGTCATGGCCCCCGGTTGACCGATCGGCGTGCTCAGCCGTTGATGCGCCCATGTCTTCCACTGATCGGAATCGACTACCGACAATAGCAATCCTTCGGCCGGCAAGTAATTGATATGGTACCCCTCGCCAATGTATCGGACGGTGGAACCGGTTCTCGTCGGACGGGTGTACCACTGATTACGCTGCTGCGCCGCTCCGCGACCAACGGCCGGACGGAACAGATTGCCCGACTCCCGGCAGAAGACTCACACCACCGGCGCCATGTAGCCCAAGTCAATCCACACTTGTTCCAGTGGGCTGCGCGGCCAACCTTCTGCCGCCATTTCGCAAAACACGCGCAGCGCCATGCGGCGTCGGGTCTTACGGGGCGGAAGGATCATCGAGCGTGTGCCGCGAATCTTGGCACACACATGGAACAAACGGGCGGCCATCGGCGGATTCTTCCCCTCGATCCTCACCTCTCCATTACAGTACTGGCACTTAATATTCCCCTCTTCACGGTTTCACCAATAGCCGACCGACACCAAAGCTACTAGAAACACCTCGTTACACGATAGGGCTGTAAAGTGGGCTGAGTCGATTGGCGCGTGAGCCGTGGCACTGCTGCCGGGGCGGCCTTTAAGAAGAAAACTCGCGGCAAATCCGACGTGCCGTCCTTTACAGCATCTCTGACCAATCTCCTTCGGACCGAATTACCAAGGGGGCGCATTATCGGACTATAGGCTTTCATTGACGGTTTCGCCGTCTTCGGCACCGACCATCCATTTCACGATCACTCCATCAATGCTGTCAGCCAGAAAATGAACGGAGCCATCGCCCATAGTCGCATTGACGCCCCCCGAGTGAAACGCAAACGGCTCATCGTTGGGACCGCAGTTGTTCACCGACCACGGGCACTCGGGCGGCCCCCCTTCCGGCGTGGCGTAATTGTTGAGCTGTGCCACGCGCGAGGCGGGACTGATCGCATTGCTAGGTCCGGAATAGCCGTTACTCGCCGCGTCCGCATCGGCCCATGCAAAAACACGTCGCCCGTTAGGACCGCTCGACATATTGATGGGATCGGCGGCACTCGGCACGGGAGTAAAACGATGGGAATATGCTCCGTGACCGAACACGTCGGGATGTGCCCGCCCCGCGTCTTCGATCCATAGAATGGTGTGGGTACTTCCGTCGCTAACCCGATTGAAGCCGCCGCCTTCACAATCGAGCATCGGGGCGACAACCTGACTCTTCCACTCGTCGGAACCGGCTGGGGCTGTTCGCATGCCGTAAGTCGGAGAGCCAGCGCGGCTGTCAATATCCGAGAGGGCAACCACCATGTAATCAATTCCGCCATAGCCGTGAACCGGATCGCGTTCGTCACTCGATATCGGAATCGAAGGGCAAATGAAAGTATCGATCTTGGTTTTCGCCGCGAGCTGCCCCGATGGATGGGCTGGGTCGTCGTAGTTACGTCCCTTGGACTTGGGGTGCAGCAAGCAGCCGGTCGGTGTCTTGAAGCCATTGCCGCTTGGGGTTGCTGAGTAGGCGGTGAATGGATTGCTCTCGTGATCGAGCATATCGTACACGGCTGTCTGCTCGATATACGGTAAGATTGTCGTGGGCGTGGAATGAATCATGTATGTTGTTGACGCGCCGCCGGTGGAATCGCACTGGCCGGGTGCAGGGAGCTTCTTCCGAGCCGATTCAAAACTGAGAGCACCAATCCCCAATTGCTTCATGTTGTTGGTGCATTGCGCTCGCCGGGCGGCTTCGCGGGCTGCTTGCACCGCTGGCAGCAATAGAGCAATTAGAATTCCGATAATCGCGATTACGACCAGCAGTTCCACTAGGGTAAATCCGAGACGCTTCATATTCATCCTCCTATAAGCAAGTTAGCAAAGTGGCCTACAGGAGGATTGTCGAAGACACTATTAAGAGCCGATGAAGCCGTGGTTAATTCTTGTGTTTCTTCAGGCCGGTGGCAGAGGCTATAGCACTATCGATTCAGTCCCTGGTTGTGGTGCTGTTGAATCAGACGACGGGGGAACCTAACCTATCAGCCGAGGCTGCTGAAAGCCGCCAATCACTCCCCCGAGTTCCGCCTCGACTCTCAGCGTCAACGCTCGGAAGTCGCGGACGCTATCGGTGTCGTCGGCCTGGCCATCCGCTCCTGTGGCCGGGGTAGATCGCGGCCGAGCGTGAGAATCAGGATGCAGGTCGCACTATCACGGCCTCACTCGGGCATCCGGCGACAAGTTGATTCCACTGCGAAAAGCTTTCCCGACCGCGCTTGCGAGTCTCCGGGCAGGTGAAGTTGTACTCCATGCTTTCTTGAAAGGAGCTTCCGTTCCTCAAACAGAACGTGTGCCGCTTGTCACACGACGGGCACTTGTCATTTATTAACGCGACCATTGGTGAAACCCCCTATACTAAGTATCGTCACGCTGGCGGCTCAACGCTGCATGCCTGGAAGACAGCACGCTGCGTGCCAAATCAGGATGCTCGGCACATGCGGCGACCGAGAACAAGGCACAAGAAAAAGCCCCGGGACGGGGTGTGCGTCCACCGGGGCCTGCCCGAGTCGTTGCGATGCTGCGGTTCGCAACGCAGCAGCCGACATGCCAAGCATAGCTCAAAACTGGTGCATACTTGGGCAGGCAGTGGTACGGATTATCACGATCGTCGGGGCGGAAGAAACGTGAGTGTTCGTAGCTCGCGACCGGCATATCGGCATCTTTGCTGTTCTACACTTCCTTGGTGATCGTTGCAGTTTCTAGGGGCAGGTGATTTTATGGTTTGCAAAATAGGTGACCGCGTTTGGATCTGGCCGGTCGGGATCGATCCCGCCGGAAATGGCAATGCGAAGCGAGCCGGAACCGTTGATACGGTGCTAAGCGATGGCACGATCATTGTGACCTATCTCGATGGCGGTCGATCGCTATGCCGGCCAAGCCTCTACCACGTAGAAAAGATCGACGGGCCGCGTCTTGTGCCAGCCGCAAACTGACGGCATCAAGCTCTTTGCTCGACCGACTTTCATTTGTGGGGCAAACACAATGGACGTGAGAGAAGCATGGCAGATTTGCGCCGATGAGTTGCGCGACCTCGGACTATCGGCTTACTACCTCACCCCCAGAGGAGGGATCGTTTCGTTCGGAGTCAGAGCAAACCACCGCACGTTGCCGATCTGCGTTACCCGCTTGAATTCGGGGATGTACAGGTTCGCCTTCTTCTTAATGTCCGACGGCGACGAAGCCGCCGTGGCCTTTAAGACGAGTGATGGCACCGCTTCGGATATTCGCGAACTCGCCACAGCGATCGCGGCGGAATACTTTCCCGAAGCGAAGGTCAGCGCTCTTCGCGCTTCCGAATTCCGACCCTCGAATGCCGCCAACGCGCGGGACGGCCGAACAGCGATCGCCAAATGACGGACATACCCTCCATCCTCGCAGACTTTATGCCTGGGAAGTATAAAACCCGGCGTTATGAGCAGACGTACACCAGATCCCCTAGGAAGCCAGCTAACAGGTTGGTCCACAGGACGGGGGAAAGAGTCGGGCTAGCTGCCTGCGTTGCGTCTCGGCACATCCTCGGGAGACCAATGCGGGCGCAATGGCATCCGCGCATACTCAGGCCGCTTTCGCCGACGCGGTGAATGCCGCCGTATTCTTTCTGACAAACTCCTGCACGCTCAGCGGATCTTGACCTGTTAGCGTGCGCACATCGTCGGACATCCGGTCGTAGCGTCCTGCGCGGTGCAGATCGGCCATCGTCGCGACATGGTTCACCACGTGAACGGGCAAGCCGCGCTCCAGCAGCCCATCCCGCCACGGCCCAATCGGGATGTCGGCAAAGGTGATCGTGCGGCCAAGCGCCCTCGAATACTCCTGGGCAAAATAACGCATGTTCTCGGACTGCGGGCCGGTCAGGTGATAGGTCTTGCCGATGTGGGGCTGCGAATTAACGAGGATCGCGACAATCACGCGTGCAACGTCTTCCACGGCGACCGGCGAAGTCTTGCCCTTGCCGAACGGCAGTCTGATCTGATCAGCTTCCCTGACGGAATCGGCAGTGAAGATCAAAAAGAACCCATCGAGGAGTACGGTCGGCCGCACATGCACGACCGGCACGCCGGACCAGTCGAGCGCCTGCTCGGCGAGCCAGTGCAGCTTGTGCTGCGGGCTCAGCGTGGTTTCGGTGATGCTCATCTGCGAGAGCGTCATCTGCGACATATTGACAAAAGCCTTCACGCGATGATGCTTCGCCACCGCCGCGGCATTGACGGTCGCGGCCAGATAGTCAGCCGAAACCGACATGCCGAAGTACATCGTCTCGCAGCCGGCGACCACCCTGTGCATCGAATCGAGGTCGAGCAGATCGCCGACCACGACCTCCGCACCCATGTCGCGCAGCGCCCGCGCGCGTTCGTCCTCCGTTCGCACCATTGCGCGCACCGCCTTGCCTTGCTTCAACAGGAGCTCGGTGACCGTGCGCCCTATCCCGCCGACGCGGCCCGCCGCGCCCGTGACTAGAATGGGTTTTGCCATGCTAATTCCTCCCGCCGTGATTAGCTATCCACTCCAACTGTCGCGGCCGAAAATTCAGTTCACGCTTCGCCTTGGCATTCGAAGCGCCCCGCATCTGAGTCCCGTAGTAGATTGCGTCCGCGCCACCCGCATTCAGAGCATCCTCAACTGATATCTGCGGCGGCGGAGGAGCGTTCAGCCACTCGGCAAACGCAGGCAGCCACTGGCGCACCGCTAAGGGGTGATCATTCGCAATGAGATAAACGCCAGGATTTCCTTGCTCTGCTGCTGCAACCGTGGCCTTGGCCGCGTCCTCAACATGTAACCACGACCAGACGCCTTCGCCATTCCCGACAATTGGAAACTGTTGCTGGCGCACCTGCCCGGCGACATCGCCATCGGGGTTGAACCAAGTGCCAGGTCCATAGAAAAAGCCAAAACGCAGGGCAATTCCTTCTATGTTGGAACTTTCAAGTAAGCGACGCTCAATCTCAGCAACTACGCGGACATCGGCTGCAACCGCAGGGGAAGCATCGGATGCTAGGGGCGTTTCTTCATCTGCCAATCCAGGACCAGGAGTCGCCCAGAATGCGATCGACTGCCTTAAGTAGCGCCGCACACCTGCCGCTTGCGCCGCTGCCAGTACGTTGGCGCCTCCGTCTAACCGGATGCGATGATTGAAGGTGGCGGCAGCACTCATTGACTCACGGGTGTAGGTTCTAGGTAGGGAGGTGAGTTGTTCAATCACGATTTCTGGCTGAGCGCGCCTCACCGCCTCTTTGACCGCATCGGCATCAAATACATCGGCAATCGCGGGTTCTACACCTTGTTCCACCAACGCCTGAGCCTTTTCTGAAGAACGCGTCAGAGCTGCTACGGCGTGTCCTTTGGCGAGCAATTCCGCAACCAACGGACGACCGATCGCTCCCGTTCCACCTGCAATAAAAAACTTCATCTGTAAACCTCCTGTTGAGAAATGGAGCCAGCTTCTAGTCAAGACAAACGGGCAATTGGCCGCGAGGTAAATGCCAACCGGGCCGCCATAGTCCCGCACGCAGAGCGAGTCGCTTTGCTACTCCACGTTCCGGCGGCGGCCACAAATCGGCTTTGCACCACGATCCCTAGTGCTTCTCCCAGACCGTCACTTCCTTGACATCGCGGGGGTGCAGGATCACCACCAAGAGGCGGGTCTTAATCTTGCCGCTCGGATTTGCAGCAACCCGATGCACACAACCGGTCGGTTCGTAGAACGTGTCCCCGGCCTTGTACGTCTTAACCGGCTTGTCATCGATGGCGTGCTCGTATTCGCCCTCCAGCACGTAGCCGAACACCGGGCCCGCATGGCGATGTACCGTATCCTTCTGGCCGGGCGCGAAGGTCACTTCGAGCACTGTCGCACCGGCGTCCTTCCCGTCCAGCTTCTCGATGATGTTCCGCTGGGACAACTGAGTCACCTTCACCTGGTCCTTCCCGGTGTGTGGGGCGTGTTGGGCCAGAGTCATCTCGCTGACACCGATGGCGGTGAAGACAGCGAGCGCGAGGAACGTCCGGTACATGACATTAAAAGTCTTCATCTGGGAATCTCCTATTGAAATGGGAACTACTAGTGAACGCGAAATTCGACGGAACGACTACACTTCAATATCCATCGCGCGGGCCTGCCGCATGAGCATTCGCCGAAGGGATGGGGAATGCGAGGGGGGTCACGCCTACTTTACAACTTTATTGCTGCGATTCGGCAGTCTCCAGTTGGGCCGGACAAAGTGGCAGGTGTAGCCGTCAGGATATCGTTGGAGCTAATCCTGATGCTCCGATTCAGCTTCCCAGAACTCGCCTGCCGGAACGACTTCGGTCACAACCTTGTCGGGCCACATGCCTGAAGCATCTACATCGGCGATCGTGTCTTCGGCAGTCCGCCTCTGCTCGTCGCTGGTGTAGAAGATCGCGGATCGATAGCTGGTCCCGACGTCGTTGCCCTGGCGATTGCGCGTGCTTGGGTCGTGAATCTGGAAGAAGAACTCGAGGATCTGTCGATAGCTGACGCGAACAGGATCAAAGATGATCTCGACTGCTTCGGCGTGTCCGTCATGATTGCGATAGGTCGCGTGGGAGCTGGTGCCGCCCGTGTACCCGACCCGGCTCGACAGAACGCCATCGTAGCTACGGATGAGGTCCTGCATGCCCCAGAAGCAGCCTCCGGCAAGAACAGCGCGTTCTTCAGTCATTGGAATCGTCACTTGGTTCAGGTAAGCCCCATAACCCTCGGCCTCCATATCGTCGCGATGGATGAACCGCAGCGCGGCCGAGTTGATGCAATAGCGCAATCCGCCGCGGTCGCTCGGCCCGTCGGGAAATACGTGCCCAAGATGGCTGTCGCCGTGCGCCGAGCGCACTTCGGTGCGCGTCATACCGTGCGAAGTATCCCGCAATTCGTTGACATTGGCAGGTTCAATCGGCTTGGTGAAGCTTGGCCAGCCGCATCCCGATTCAAATTTATCGGACGAAGCGAACAGCGGCTCGCCAGACACAATATCGACGTAGATGCCTGTCTCCTTGTTATCCAGGTATTCTCCGGTTCCGGGGCGCTCGGTTCCGCTTTGCTGCGTGATACGATATTGCTCCGGCGAGAGCTTGCGGATCGCCTCTTCGCTCTTGGTGAACGTTCGCATTTTCTTCTCCTCGGCGTGAATGGAGTGAATGTCGAGCCCGTGGGTTGCATTGTGGTCGTTTCGCGTCAGACCAGGCTAGTCACGACGTTGATGTTGCCGTGTACGGCTTTGGAGTAAGGGCACCTTCGGTGCGCACCGTCCACTAGCTTCTGAGCGGTCTCCCGGTCGATGTCCGGCAGGCTGACATTCAGACGGGCCTGCAGGAAGTACGCGCCATCGGTCGCTCCCAGATCCACTTCCGCGTCAACGGCGACATTCGCTGGCAGCCTCACCTTCGTTGCGGCAGCCTCAAGTTTGATGGCCGACAGGAAGCAACTCGACCAGCCCACGGCGAACAGCTGCTCGGGATTGGTGCCGTCGCCCTTGGCTCCAGGAGCTGTGAGTTTGACATCCAGACGGCCATCGGAGGTGCGCGAGGTTCCTTCCTCCCGGCCACCAGTCGTGTGAGCTTTCGCGGTGTAGATCACCTTTTCGATCTGTGTGATCGCCTTGGTCATGACATTCTCCTTTTCGAGTTTGATTCGCGTGTAATTATTCATTTGACCTTTTGGTCCTGAGATCAGCTCGTTGTCAGAGTGCGCCAGTCGTCGCCGAACAGCCGCAACGACGCGCCGAACAACACAAAGTCCTTGGCGAGGAACTGCCCGGGGACCACGGAGAGTGCCGGGAATCCGCCAGCCGATGCCTCCCACACACCCGGGGTGGTGAGTAGAAAACTCAACGTGGTCAAGAACATGCCGACGGCCAACCCAGTCCCGACTAACGCGGCGCGAACCGAGAACGGCCGGCTGGCGATCATCAGAGCGATGGCGATCTCCGTAACCCCCAGCAACGCTGAGAAGCTTTGAACGCTGAATACTGAATAGGCCCAGCTCATCAGCGGACTATTCGAGACAAAGCCAGAAATCCCCTCGGCCTCGTAGACCGTGAATTTCATGCCGCCAATCCAGAAGAGAGCAAGGACCAGACCGTAGCGGGCGGTATGGCGTCCCAAGGATTCCACAGTTCGCGCGCCCGCCGAAGACAGCAAGGTGCCTCGCTGAATCAGGTTATGTTTGCCAATCATCTTGGGGAGTGCAGTTGTCGACATGGGTACTTCCTTTCGTGATAGTCGAGGATCTCGCATTACAGTTCAAAAGCTGTCGAGAGCCAAAGGTCGGCTCCTGGACCTTGGATGCGGGATGACGCGATTCCTTACGAAAAAACTCTCGCCGATAAGGTGTGCGATCGATTTCGACCTTGTAAGGAATTCGTGAATGCTCCCGTCGGTCAAATGTGACGATTCGATTCCTCAGCTGCGGCTTCACCAAGGGACGCCGCTCAGAATAGCGTATAGTCGGAGAGCTCGATGGTCACCAAATTGAAGTCCAAATCTGGCGTTCCATCGGGCCGACGGAGGAAGACGCTTCGACGGCGCGGGAACTTGAGACCGTTCACGTCGACATAGTCCGACAGGAAGTGCGCGGCTGGCGTGTCCGCCCACACGTCCACTTCATAGTCGTGGCGGAGCAGCAGCCCGTCCGAGCCGAAGTAGAAGCGCTGTTCGCGAGCATGGGAATGGATGCCCTCAGGAAGGCGGACCATCAGACCTCTCAACATCCGGCCGTCATGCGCGATCGGTTCGATTTCGCGTGCTTCGTACCCCGGCTCGGCAAACACAAAGGGAGCGGCATGGTAGGTCCACATGGCATAGCCGTTAAAGTAGGCCAGATTCAACGGATCCCAGGGCGCGTCGTAGCTGCGATCGAAGGCGTCGCGGCCATTGTCGCGCTGGACAATGATCGTGCCTTTGCTGTCGACGATCTCGACATGCTCCGGCGTCCAGTTCATGGTCCAATCGGGATCGCCGAACGGCGCTACCCGAGTCCACTGCCGGCGAAATTCGCTGGTCGCGCGGCGCGGCGTGCGGATGACGTTGGCTCCCTTAATGTCCCACAGTCTGCCGCCGGTGTTGATGGTCGAGGCGACCCCCTTAAACCGGCGCCAGAGGTCGAGGCCACCGTGAGCGTCGATCGCCTCCTTCAAAAACGTATTCAATTGGTTGCTCATCGATCATCTCCTTGTTTCACTGGCCGGGGAACGGGTGCTCTTTCACGACTGAACCTTGGACGTCATTCCCTGCGAATCCTTACGACGAGAACCAGTATTTCCCAAAATACCGCTCCAAAACAACCAATTTTCGACGTAAGTAAGAAATCCTCATGAGCGGAGTCACAGGAATACGCACGTCGGCCATCGGGTCGACGGAATGAGATCGCTCAAGCAATTCCGAGTTTCATCGTGATCCGTAATGGAAAGACAACGGCAAAGCTCGTCGGCATACAATCGAAGCAAACATTTGCGAAGGCGCTTGCCGCCTGACCATGTCGATCGATTCGTCGCGGGCGTGTTTTCAATCGTCTCTGTGTGGTGGTATACTGCGGCCGTTATCGGCATGACCATCAGCAGGAACGTTGCCGGAGATGATTGCTCGGCGTAACGATGACGATTGGACGAGCGACCTCGCGTCCGAGGACGTGGCGTTGCGCGATAATGCAGTGCGTGACCTCCGTGACATGTTGTGCCGAGGCCTTGCTAAGAGCCTGTCGAACCAAGGCCGAATCGACGACGCTTTCCTGGAAGATATCGCCCAGGAGGCTTGCATGAAGATTCTTGAAAAGCTCAGCGACTTTGAAGGCAGAAGCAAGTTTCGAACTTGGGCGGTGACCATTGCGGTGCGAACGGCCGTCAGCAAGATGCGAAAACGCGACTGGCAGAATGTGTCCCTGGAGAGCGTAAAAGCAAACGGAGAATTTGATCCTCAGATCGCTGTCGATGCGTCCGAGAAGACCGACCAGACGTATAGCCGAACGAAGCTTTTGAGCAAGCTGAAGGAATTGATCGACAGCGAATTGACCGAAAGGCAATGGACCGCGCTCACCGCGGAGCTTGGCGGCGTGCCGCTTCCTCAGCTTGCTGAGAAACTCGGCAGCAACACCAATTCGATATACAAGTTGCTGCATGACGCCCGGAAGAAACTGCGTCGCGGCCTGGAAGCATCCGGTATCACAGTCGAGGACGTCCGCGAGGCTTGGGCCTAAGGCGAAATTATGGCGCTAAACGCTGAACAAGTTGACCGGCTGATCACGATGATCCGTCAGACGCGAGAAGTGGAGCTGACCTGCCCGGAATGCCTTGATGAACTAGACAAGTACACTCAAAGCATTCTCGACGGCATGCCGCTCGACGAAGTGCTTCTCCGCGTACAAGAGCATCTTGGAGCCTGCCCCTGTTGCACCGGTCAGTACCAGCTGGTCCTTGAAACGCTCAAAGCGATTGAAGAGTAATAGAAAGGTTCGGAAAACATTGACTACTTCGATCGCATCGACCGAGAGCTTGTTGGGGTGCTACTAAGCCAGACCAGAAACCGTTCGCTTGGCGATACCCATTGGCGTATCCCGTGTATAGCGAGCTTTTCGGCCCGTGACGCCTCTAAACTCATCGTGTCAAATAAACGTCGGGAACTCACGAACTTTGGGCCTTTTTGAATACATCCGCCGGTCCCTCATTCCTCCGATCGCTCGTTCCCAAGTTACGAGGCGCTCATCCCAGTCTAACATTTTCGCGCACGCGATACGGCTTCTCCAAGATGGGGCGGGGCGCTTTCTACACGCCGGTCTCGGCTGGGACTTTTTATCAGAACGGTCCCGAAATTATATGTCATTAGGCACGATTATATGTCATTCAATTTGCGTAGGTTGGGAGGTATGCGAAGAGTTGTCCCACGGTTTGATCGTCGACCGCGATGTGGAGGTACCGGGACGTGATGCTCACGTTCGCATGCCCCGCCGCGTCGCGCACTTCGGCCAGCGTTCGACCGCCCGCGAGTGCGTGACTGATGAACGTGTGACGGCCGTGGTGGATCGTTAGCGAAGCCAGCCGTTCGGCGCCGACCACCTTGCAAGCTGTCCGGAACCGCTTGCGGAGCGTATGCCGCGACAGCCGCGTTCCTTCCCGTCCGGGCCGAAGGCTACCGACGAGTGATGCGTCACTCGCAGCGTCCCGTTCCATGAGGTCCGCTTTCCACGCAGAGATGTCGGCCAGAGTCCCCGCATCCCACCACAACGGCACCGTTCGCGAACGGCCCCCCTTGGCGGCACCAACGCGGATTTTGAGGTGCGGTCGTGGCAATTGCGTATGGACGTCCGCCACGCGCAGGGTGGCCACCTCGCTCGCCCGGAGGCCACAACACGCGGCGAGGCGGAAGATCACGAGGTTGAGCCGCGTGTTTTTTGAGCGCGGCGCCTTGCGTACCAAGTCGGCCAACACGGTCGCCATTTCGCCGCGGGTCAGAATCTTCGTGGCATCGGCCGGGCGGATCGAGGCGTTCACGGGTTTTTCTCCTGGAAAGCGAGGCGGTTTATGCTTGACTCGGCCCGATAGGGGCCGACGTGCCAGTGACTACCTCGAACTCGGCAACATGGCAAGCGAGTTCGGACCCAGTTGGCCCATGATGGGTCCGACCTTGCGCACTAACCAACTTTTTGCCGGAGTATTACGTTGAGCATGTCGCGCCACTCGCGGGCAATGCTGGACGAGGTGGGCAGATCCTCGGCCGATTGACCGGATGCAATGAGCCGCGATCGAATTGCCTCTTCAGTAGGCGCCAGGTCGTAAATGCGCTTCCCAAAAAGTTCCAGCATGTTGCCGTGGTGGTTGTCGGCGACGAGTTTCTGCGAGTCGATGCCTATCGATTCGGTGTACTGCTGCCAAGCATCGGTCTCGACCTTGAATTTGTACGCATGCATGCTGCCCACCAATTCAAAGGAATCTTCAGTTTCATCGCCGGTCGGCAGCGCCAGGCAGAACAAGGTCATAAAAAAAGTGCTGGCATGGTCGAGTTGATCGGCCACGTAGATCAGCGCCTGAAGGTTAAGCATCTGCCGCGGTATCAAAGAGTCGGGCACTTCGTATATCAGGTGGGGCGTCGCTGTTTCCAGCAGGCGAAGCTCAGTTCGATCCTTACGGGCCTCCGCGAATTGCAATCGAATAAAGCGCTCCTCACGCGACAGCGGCGGTCCCGAAGCGCCGGAATAAGGCACATTTCTGGAGGAGGTGGTCGTCGCGCTCTTCGTCGAGGGATAGAGCCCTTCGAGCAGCGCTTCGTCGCGCAACACCTGCAGCGCGGTGCGCATGTCGTTGGCCTTCAGCGAACGGGCATAGAGCGCCCGCCGCTGCATAAGGTGCCGGCCCAGGAGCTGATTCTGGTCCCGTTGGGTTGTGGATGCGAGGCGTTTATAGGCTCGCTCCATATAACGTCGCAACTGACGCTCCGACAGTTTCCAATCTCGGTCGGCCGCATATTGACTTATGTCCTCGTACTCACCACCGGCGAGCAGGAGCCGCAGAACCTCCTGGACCCGCTTCATGACGGTGGCTTTGTCGGATTTGGCCATGATTCGTTTCGATTAGTAAATCTAGGCGGCGATCGGATCGTCCGCGGGGATCCGCTCCGCCTTCGTTCCAGTAAATTTCTCAAAACGCTGGACGATGACGTCGGCGTACAGCGGGTCGAGTTCCATCAGGAATCCTTTTCGGCCCGTCTGCTCGCACGCGATCAGCGTCGAACCGCTCCCGCCAAATAGGTCGAGGACGTTTTCACCTGCCCGTGAAGAAAACTTGATCGCCCGCATGGCCAGTTCCACAGGTTTCTCGGTTAAGTGGACCATCGACTGCGGATTGACCTTTTTCACGCTCCACACGTCGACGGCGTTGTGGGGGCCCAGAAAGAGATGCGCCGCGCCTTCCTTCCAGCCATAGAAACACCACTCGTGGTTTCCCATGAAGTCTTTGCGCGTCAGCACTGGATGCTCTTTGACCCAGATGATCGCCTGGGAGAAGTAGAGACCAGTAGCCTTTAGCACCGGCGGGTAATTTCCACAGTTGGCGTAGCCGCTCCCCGTAAACAACCCTCTTCATAACGATTCTCTGTTTTGGAAATGCCGGAAGTCGTTTCATCACAAGCGATTAGCGATTCCGAGTCCCGTTCGGTGGTTGCTGATCGGAAGCAACGGTTTACGGAAAATCTGTTCTCGGGTTAACAGCTTGAGAATTCGCGCGAGAGCGCTTAGAGAGCGCTGCTAACTGGAGAAGGATTCGTTGGCCGCTCACGGCGCGAAGTTTGGCAAGCTGTGCCGGTTGGGTCAAGGAGCATCGGATCGGAGTTGGACGAGGCCACCGAATTCCACCTTCTATGGGCAGTCCGTCGGGGTACAAAAAGATTCAAACCTCCTCAAGAACAGCTTCTAGACAGGATCATACTGGCATGGACCGGCTTTTCCAGCCCCTTCTATACGTCATCGCCCGATGTAGCCGGAACGAACTGCTTCGGCAGATCGAATTTCTCAAAGCCGAAAACCAACTCCTGCGAAGCCGGATTCCCAAGAAGTCAATTCATCTCAAGCCCGAGGAGCGGGCACGGCTGCTGGAATTGGGAAAAGCCATCGGTCCTGCGCTGCAGCACCTGATTACGATCGTTAGCTATGGCACATACCTTAAATGGCGTCGCGAGGAGCAGAATCACGTGCCCACGAAGGTTGTCGGTCGCAGAAAGACCGCAGCCGAGATCGAGGAACTCGTCCTGAAGCTCGCCCGGGAGACGAACTGGGGTTACACGCGGATACTTGGTGAACTAAGAAAGTTGGGAATCCAGACGATCTCGCGGCAAACGGTCGTCAACATCCTGAAGCGGGGCGAGTTGGAACCGGGACCGAAGCGTGGGCCTGGCACGTGGGACGAATTTCTGAAGATGCACGCCGAGACGCTCTGGCAGTGCGACTTCTTCTCGAAGCGGATCATCACTCGTTTCGGACTGAAGCAGGTATTTGCCCTGGTATTCATTCAGGTGATGTCAAACTTCAAATGCGACAACTTTGAGGCTGAGTCGCGGGCTGATTTTCGAAGCTGCTAGCAGTTCGGCTCTAGAATTTTCGGGGAATCGTGAACAAACGTCGAAAACCCCTTCAAATCCAGGGCGTTTGGCTTGTTGCATTTGAAGTTTGAACTCACCTTCACTTGGGAACGAGACGAGTTTTTATTACGCCTTCGACCTGCAAGCCGGATGCTGCTTGGATACGGGAACAAACACAAGCGTTCTTCCGCCATACCGAAGAAACGGGACTGTCTGTCAAGCTGGTCATGCGAGACCGCGACGGCAAGTTTGCCAACGGATTCGACGACATCGTGAAATCGAAGAACGCCGAAGTGCGGCTGACGGCGTTTCGTTCGCCGAACGAAAATGCGTTCGTCGAACGGTTCGTGCAGTCGATCAAGACAGAATGCCTCGATCATTTTCTCGTCTTCGGCGAGAAGCACTTCGACTATCTCTGTCGAGAGTTTGTTGATTACTATCATGCCGATCGGCCGCATCAAGGGCTCGACAATCGGCTGATTATTCAGCGGCCGCCGCCGAAGGAATGCGCACCGACCGTGCCGCTCGGTCAGGTCGAATGCCGCAAGCGGCTTGGCGGAGTGCTCAACAGCTACCATCGTGCCGCTGCTTGAGCATTCAACATTCTGGTATGTCGGTCGGCGCTGCGCGCTCGTGTAAATGAGCTTCGCGCCGGCCTAGGAAAGCTTCGCAAGTTGACGCAGCTTCCCAATCCTGCAGTTGCGATTCTTCGAATCCCGAACCGCATTCAAAGCTCGAGTACAAAAGTACTTATCGTTGTTCGATTAGTTGTACAGGACGGTGGTCGAGGAATTAACCGTGTGAGTTCGTGGGACGGTTCCCCGGAATCTGTGGCGCGCGATATTCGATCGTAAAGCCGGGCCGCTCCAAATTTTCGCCCACGGTCGCTTCGATCCATTGCCGCGCATTCTCCCTGCGTCAGAGCACCGCGATGAAGACAAGCGCCTGTTAGGATACGGACCTCCCTCGCTTTTGCAAGCACTTTCAACCTACCACTGTGAAGCTGGAGTTCTACGGCGCGGAGATGCGCCAAGCACAGGCGCCGCCGTCTGCCAGGAGTTGCTCCCAACCAGACCGGCCGAGGCTTTCGTTGGAGCGCCCTTCATCGTCGCAGCGCAGAGCGCCATCAACCAACTTGGTTGACTTAATCGAATGCGGTCCCGGCTTGCGCCGACATGACGAGAATTCGCCCGCCGACTCCCGCGACTGCCACGTCTAAATGCCGCGCCAACGTAGACTGCCGCCCTACTGGAGGATGTCATCGCTGTCGTAAGCGGCGTTTTGTCCTCATGCCTCATCACGCTTCATTTGGCTCCGCAGCACTTTTTGAATTTCTTGCCGCTGCCACACGGGCACGGCTCGTTGCGGCCGACGCGGTGATGTCCGTTTGATGATTCTGCGAGTGGGTCGTAATCGTTGATAACCTCCGAATCAGCATCCCAGTGCGATTCGCTGTCCAAAATGGGTGCAGTATGCACCGGTTCTTGATAGGCGCTCCATTGGCTCATTTCCAGGAACGTGTCTTCGATGCCCGAAGTCGGACAATGACTAAGTTCTTCCTGTACCCAGGGCTCTCCTTTGGCGATGCTTGTTTCGATCGATGGCAAGTTGACGATCCCGCGATCGATCAATTGCCGGCGAAACGCTTCCTTAATATCCTCAAGGGCCTCGTGCGGAGCATAGGTATAAAGCTCGGCCACGATCCCGCTGGCTCCCTTTTTGTCGCGGCTGGCAATCGCGACGCGCAGATCTTCATGCAGACTATGCACCGCTTCGTCGCGTGTCAGGCGTCCATCTCGTACGAAATAACGGTAAGTCTCAGCGGCCTTCCACCGCACATATTCATTCACCGCTCGATTGTTGATCAATTCATCGAGCTTCCCGCAATCTCCATCTACCAAGACCGCCAGGATCCGGCTGAGATCCTCCGTGATTGAGTCGCCATAGAGATCAAAGGGGCCGTCGCCAGGAAGTGAGACGGAATCGAGGATCGCCGGCAAAGCCTCTTTCACGCGGAATTCGGCCAATAGGAAAAGCGCGTAGAGATGGCCCTCTCCTTTCGGGATCTGTCCTCGGCGAACAGCGTCAGTCGCTTTTCGAATCAACTCGATTAGGAAGGGCGTGATTTCCGCCGGATGGCGCTGGGCCTCGCGAATCGCCTGTTCGGGAAGTTTGCCCGTATACTCCTGGTCAAGTTCAGCAACGATCCCGTTGATTTCGACCTCATTCATGAGGATTCGCTCCATCTGCATGTCGTTCTACCGCGAAAGTCAATTGCTTGCTTACTCAGCTCGCGTACTGCGGATTCACTGACGTAAGTAAGTGTCACGAAGCGCCGAAATGATCTTCAGCGCAGCGGCTTCATCGAGTTCGGCAGCCAGGTCCAAATCCAAAGTGCTTCGGGCGGCACCGTGGCAAGAACTGGCTACGGAGCCGCCAATGCAATACCGCACTCCCAATCGATCGAGTTCCCCCAGGACCGGACGCAGGGCTAGAATCAGCTCACTGTTATCGTTCATCTTGCGGCTCTCCTACGTATTGCCGCACGGCTTCGGCAAGCACTTGGCCGTAATGGAGTTCCACAAATCGCAGTTCTACTTGCCGAGCACTTAAGCTCGGATCGACCCTTGCAATCGCTCGCTTCGCGGCACGTACGACTTCGGAGGAAAGTCGTATCGCCAGCATCGCCCGTTGAGCAGAGGACTTCTCGCGGAGCAAACGCAGCTGGGCCTCTTCAACTACGATCGACGTATCTGATAGATTAGCCGTCATCGTCGCTGCGTTTGAGAGGGTTGCTTTCGGGGACCGAACGATACCGGGTTGTTAACTTATCGGGGTCTGTTAATCAGAGAGCGAGAGAGTTTTTGGCCAATTTGGTACCGACAGACGGGGCGACCGGTTTTCTCGCACGGTAGGAGAGAACTCTCTCAACTCGTCCGCCGGGCAACGATCCGTCAAATACCGGCGAATAAACGCGAAACGCCGAGAGGGGAACTCTCGGCGCTGTACGTTAACCCGTCGGTCGGTCCCAATTCCGTAAACCGAAAAAGCTCCCCCGGTAGGACTCGAACCTACGACATAGCGGTTAACAGCCGCTCGCTCTACCAACTGAGCTACAGGGGAATGATTTTTGTTTTTGCTCGTTCTCCCGGAGGAGACCTACGACTCAGTGGTTAATCCGCCACGGCGGACTCGCTCTACCAACTAAGGGCGGCGACCACGAATTCTAGGATACCGCCCCGCCCGGTGGTTGTTCAAGGCGGTGCGGTGATTGGGAACCATTGCAATTTGCCGGTGAATTCGGTTGTGCCGGCGGTTAAGCCGCCGCTAACACTGTGCGCGGTTCGGAGTGACGGGTAATCTGGAGGCCAATTCGGACATTCGCGGCCCGGCGCGGCTGGGTCAGGTAATACGCAGGATTGGAGTACGTGGAAGATGAATAAGTTTGAGGTTCCCGATTGGGTTCGGAATCAAGAACTCCGCCGGTGGGTGGGGGAGATGGCCGAATTGTGTCAACCGGCGCAGGCGGTTTGGTGCGACGGATCGCAGCAGGAATATGACACGCTCTGCGAGCAAATGGTTACTGCCGGGACGTTCCTTCGGCTGAATTCTGAGAAGCGAGCGGGGTGCTTCCTCGCTCGATCGCATCCGAGCGACGTGGCGCGTGTGGAAGACCGCACCTATATCTGCTCGGTAAAGAAAGAGGATGCCGGTCCGACGAACAATTGGATGGCCCCCAAGGAGATGAAGGCGACCCTCGAGCCGAAGTTCGCTGGGTCGATGCGCGGGCGGACGATGTACGTAATCCCGTTCAGCATGGGGCCGATCGGTGGAGCCATCTCGCACGTCGGCGTGCAGCTTAGCGATTCGCCCTACGTCGTGGTCAACATGCGGATCATGACCCGCATGGGCCGGAAAGTGGTCGACGCGCTCGGCGACGGCGAGTTCGTCCATTGCCTGCACTCGGTCGGCATGCCCCTGGAACTGGGCCAGCAGGACGTTTCGTGGCCATGCAGCCCCGACCCCAAGGACAAGTACATCGTCCACTTTCCCGAAGAGCGGCTCATCTGGAGCTACGGTTCGGGCTACGGCGGCAATGCGCTGCTTGGAAAGAAGTGCCTGGCGCTGCGGATCGCGTCGGTGATCGCCCGCGACGATGGCTGGCTGGCCGAGCACATGTTGATTCTCGGCGTAACCGATCCCGGCGGCGCGAAGACGTATGTTGCGGCGGCATTTCCCAGCGCGTGCGGCAAAACGAACTTCGCGATGCTGATTCCGCCCAAGCCGTTCCGCGAGGACGATTGGAAGGTGCAAACGGTCGGCGACGACATCGCGTGGGTCAAACCGGGTGAGGACGGGCGGATATACGCCATCAATCCCGAGGCCGGTTTCTTCGGCGTCGCACCTGGCACCAACGACGAGACGAATCCCAACGCAATGGCGTCGATTCGCGAGAACACCATTTTTACGAACGTCGCGCTGACCGATGACGGCGACGTGTGGTGGGAAGGGATGACCGAAAAACCGCCGGCGCACGCGATTGACTGGCAGGGTGCGGACTGGACGCCGGGCAGCGACCGCAAGGCGGCGCATCCCAATTCGCGGTTCACGGCCCCGCTGAGTCAGTGCCCGTCGGTGGACCCGGCGTATGACGATCCGCAGGGGGTGCCGATCAGCGCTTTCGTTTTTGGTGGGCGCCGCAGCACGCTGGTGCCGCTGGTTTCGCAGTCGTTTAACTGGCCGTTTGGCGTCTACAACGCGGCGACGATGGGATCCGAGATGACGGCCGCCGCGTTTGGCAAGCTGGGCGAAGTCCGCCGCGATCCGTTTGCGATGCTGCCGTTCTGCGGCTACCACATGGGCGACTATTTCAACCACTGGCTCAATTTCGGCCAGAAGCTGGAAAACCCGCCGCGGATCTTCAGTGTGAACTGGTTTCGTCGCGACGAAAACGGGAAGTTTGCATGGCCGGGTTATGGCGAGAATATGCGGGTGCTCAAGTGGATCGTCGAGCGGTCCCGCAACGCGGCGCCGGCGGTCGAGACGCCGCTGGGCTGGTCGCCACGCTATGAAGATTTAGATTGGCGTGGCTTGAACGACTTCACGCCCGCTAAATTCGACGCGGTGATGAGCTTCGACCACAAGCTGTGGCTTGAAGAGATCGCATCGCATGAAGAACTGTTCAAGAAGCTGGGCGATCGGCTGCCGAAGGAGCTGGAGTTAATCCGCCAGTTGCTCGTGACCACCATGGAGCGAGCGTCGCGCAGTTCGGCGGGCGGTTAAGCGTCTCGTATTCGATTTCATCGCGCGCAGGGATTTGCCCATGTGGTTTCGCCAAGCATTCTCGACAAAGTCGCTGAAGGTGCTGTTGGACGAGATGGCCGGCCAGCACCGGCTGCATCGCGTGCTGGGGCCTGTTGCTCTCTCGATGCTCGGCATCGGATCGATCATCGGCACGGGCATCTTTGTGCTGGTTGGCGTGGCGGCGGCCGACTACACGGGTCCGGCCTTAATGTTGTCGTTCGTAGTCGCCGGCACGGCCTGCATTTTTGCCGCACTTTGCTATGCCGAATTTGCTTCGATGGCACCCGTCGCCGGTTCGGCTTACACCTACGGCTATGCCACCATGGGCGAGCTATTCGCCTGGATTATCGGCTGGGACTTGGTGCTCGAATACACCGTCTGCTCCGCCGCCGTGGCGCACGGATGGTCGAAGTACTTCCAGAATTTACTCGGTATGTGGGGTATCTACATCCCTGTGGCGTTTAGGGATGCTCCGTTCGATTACAATATCGGTACCGGTGCGTTCATAAGAACCGGAAGCCTGTTCGATCTGCCGGCCGCCGTGATCTCGCTGCTGCTGACGATTATTTTAGTTCTCGGAATTCGGCAGAGCACCTGGGCCAACGGCATCATGGTGGTCGTCAAAGTCGCGGTCGTGCTGTTCGCCATTGTGGTTGGCGCGTATTACGTGAATCCCGACAATTGGCAACCATTCGCGCCCTACGGCTACTCGGGGATGAGCTTTTTTGGCCACACTGTGCTGGGGCAGGAGAGCGCCGGCGGAAAGCCCGTCGGGATGCTGGCTGGGGCGGCGATTATCTTCTTTGCTTACATTGGTTTCGACGCCGTATCGACTCACGCGGAAGAAGCCAAGAGGCCCGAGCGCGACGTGCCGATCGGAATCATCGTCAGCCTCGTGATCTGCACGGTGCTCTATATTGCCATGGCGGCGATTCTGACCGGCATGGTGCCTTACAACCAGTTGGATCAAGACGCCCCAGTTGCGGCAGCATTCGAGTCGATCGGATTGCCGGGGGCTCAATTCATAATCAACATCGGCGCTTTGGCGGGAATGACGTCCGTTATGCTCGTCACCATGCTCAGCCAACCGCGCGTATTGTTGGCGATGGCCCGCGACGGCTTGCTGCCGGAGAGTTTCTTTGGCGCCGTCCACGACAAATTCAGAACGCCGTGGAAATCGACGATCTTGACCGGATTAGTCGTTGCTTCACTCGCGTCGATGTTGCCTCTGTCCATTTTGGCGGAACTCGTGAACATCGGCACGCTGCTGGCTTTCGTCATCGTGTGCGTGGCGGTGCTGATCATGCGGAAGACGAACCCCAACGCTCATCGGCCCTTCCGCGTGCCGTTCTCGCCACTCCTGCCACTGTTGGGCATTGGATTCTGTCTGCTGTTAATGTTCAGTCTGCCTTTGGAAAACTGGCTGCGGCTAGCGATTTGGCTCCTCGTCGGTTTTATGATCTACGTTTTCTACGGTCGCCATCACAGCAAGCTCGGCATCGCGCTGCGACGCGAGGTTGCCGAGCACGGTCTCTCGCCCGCGGGCGCTCTTGTCGATCCGCCGCCCGATGACGATCGCAACCTGTAGTGCACAATGCTTAAGGTTTAGCGCGAATCGCCCATGGAATGGATCGCCCCGATCGTTGACTTCTTTCTGCACCTCGACAAGCACCTCGCCGGCGTGCTTAGCGATTATGGCACGTGGACGTACTTTATTCTGTTTGCGATCATCTTCTGCGAAACGGGTTTCGTACTGACGCCGATCTTGCCGGGCGATTCGTTATTGTTCGCAGCAGGGGCGCTGGCAACGATCGACGCGGAGCATGGGCCGTCGCCGCTCAACGTCCACGCGCTGTTTCTCATTCTGACCGTCGCGGCGATATTGGGTGATTCGGTGAATTACACGGTAGGGGCCTACATCGGGCCGCGAGTGTTTAGAACCAAATTGCCGTTGCTCAATCAGAAGCACCTGGAACGGACGCGCCAGTTTTACGAGAAGCACGGCGGAAAAACGATCATCTTGGCCCGGTTCATACCAATCGTCCGCACCTTTGCTCCATTCGTTGCTGGAGTGGGGGCGATGAACTACCGCCGGTTTTTGGCGTACAACGCGATTGGCGGAGTCCTGTGGGTCGCGGGGTTTCTCTACCTGGGTTACTTCTTCGGCAACGTTAAGATCGTCAAAGAGAATTTCAGCCTGGCAGTGCTGGCGATCGTCATCTTGTCCGTGCTGCCGATGGTCTATGAGCTTTGGGCCGCTCGTTCGGCCCGCAAAGCCCAGGCGGCGGCCCAAACCAAGGCCGGCACTGGCCACTAGCGGCGATTCTTCGCGGCCTTCACCGGGCGATCCCTCTAGCCCGCTAGCTCACCTCGCCTTAAAATGGTTCGTGCGCTATCAATCTAGCGATTTCACCGGCGGTCGATTATCGAGGGGCTTCGCGTGCTTCAGTACGATTTCGAAAATAGCGTGGGTTACTGGATCTGTTTGGCTCAGCAGTCCCACCAGCGGGCCCTCAACGATGAGCTGGCTCCCCACGGCATTACCTTTCGGCAGGCCCAGGTGCTCGGGTGCCTGGTTCTCGACAGCGAGTTGACCCAATCGGAACTGGCCAACCGCCTGTCGATCGAGCCGCCGACTCTGGTTGGCATCTTAGACCGCATGGAGCGCGATGGTTGGATCGCGCGGCACAGTTGCCCCGACGACCGCCGCAAGAAACTCATTCGCCCGACGGCTGCGGCCGAGCCGGTCTGGGCCAAGATCGCTGCTTGCGGACTTGCGGTTCGGGCACAAGCAACCGACGGGCTGAGCGAGCGGCAAGTGACGATCCTGAAGAAGTTGCTGGCCAAAGTGCGCAAGAACTTAACGACACCGGCCATTGTAGGAAGCACCCACGGAGGTTGATTTCGATGCAAAGGTTTTTCCGCGCCCTCGCCCCGTTCATTCTGTTAGCGTTGGGCGCGCCCGCCGTGAGCCACGCCCAGCCGCCCGCGGCGCTGGTTGTTGTGGCGCCGATTGTAGAACGGCAAGTCGCCAGCGGGCAGACCTCCGTCGGCACGGTGATGCCGCTGAAGCGGGCGATCATCGGCAGCGCGGTGGATGGCCGAGTGATCGAATTCGCCGTTGAAGAAGGAGACCGCGTTGAAGCCGGGCAAAAGCTCGCGCAATTGTTGACTGAAACGATATCACTGGAACTGGACGCCGCGGAAGCAGAACTCGAGCTTCGCCGGCAGCAGTTAGCGGAACTCGAGAACGGCACCCGGCCCGAAGAGGTCGCTCAATTACTGGCGCGGGTGAATGGCGCCGTCGCCCGCGGTGAGTATCTTACCGCCCGACGGAAGCGCATTGAGACGGTTTTTCAAGGCGGCCGGGCGGCATCGGAAGAAGAACGCGACGAAGCTGTTTCGGCGGCCATTGAGGCCGAGCAACTGTACAACGAAGCGAAGTCGGCATACGACATGGCGGTCATCGGTCCCCGCCAAGAGTTAATCCTCCAGGCCAAGGCCCAGGTGGCGGTTCAGCAAGCGGTGGTCGATCGGCTGAAAGATCAGATCGCCAAGCACACGATCATCTCCCGCTTTCCAGGGTATGTAGTGGCGGAGAACACGGAGCTTGGCCAATGGGTGAAGCAAGGCGAAGCGGTCGTGGAAGTCGCCGCGCTCGATGAGGTCGAAATATATGCCCAAGTGGTCGAGCAGCACGTTCCGTTCGTGAAGATCGGCTCGCAGGTGACAATCGAAGTCCCGGCTCTTGAGGGCCGGTTGTTCGAAGGCGCGGTCACGGCGATCGTGCCTCAAGCAAATGTGCAGGCGCGAACTTTTCCGGTAAAGGTTCGAGTGCGCAACGAAATCACGTCCAACGGTCCGTTGCTCAAAGCCGGCATGTACGCGCGGGTGACGCTGCCCGCGGGTCCGGCGCACATGGCCCTGGTGGTGCCCAAGGACGCGCTCGTGCTTGGCAAAGGCCCGCAGCCGCTCGTGTATGTCGTCGATCCCGCGCCCGACGGCAAGTCGGGAAAAGCCACCGCGGTACCGGTCGAGGTCGGCGTCGCGTCGGGAAGTGGCATTCAGATCACAGGCCCTTTTAAAGCCGGGCAGCTTGTGGCGGTCGAGGGTAACGAGCGAATCTTCGGTCCGAACGTGTCGATTGCCCGCATCTTGGAAGCCCCTGCTCCCGCGGCGGCCGATTCCGTCTCGCGATCGCGATAGGTTTGGGAAACAGCAAGATGTATCTGGTCGAAGCGTTTGTGCGAAATCCGGTCAAGATCGCCGTGGCGACCTTGATGATCGTGTTGTTTGGCTACATTGCGCTGGTGAACATGCCGATGCAGCTCACGCCCGAGGTGGAAACGCCCACGATCACCATCGAAACCCGCTGGCCCGGGGCCAGCCCCGAAGAGATTGAGCAGGAGATCGTCGTCGAGCAGGAAGAACAGCTCAACGGCGTGGAAGATGTCACCAAAATGTCGTCCGAATCGACCGATTCGATGGGCACGATCACCCTCGAGTTCACGGTGGGCACCGACATGGAGGCGGCTCTGCTCCGGGTCAACAGCCGCTTGCAGCAGGTCCGCGAGTACCCGATTGACGCGGACCAGCCGGTGATCAGCACCGCCAATTCCACGAACCAGGCAATCGCCTGGTTCATTCTTTCGCCGCGCCGGCCGACCGCTGAAGAGTTCGATAAGTTCACGGCCAAGCATCCGGAATTGGCGTCGAAGCTCGACGGCGTGCGGAACGCCCACAACGTCGGGCTGGCGATGCTGCGCTTACGCGAGTTGGCGGCGGAGCAGCCGGAGTTTAACGAGCTCTTGCCGCCGGCCGACCTTGATGTTACGAAACTACGCCGGTTTGCCGAGGAAGAGATCGAAGCCCGTTTCGAGCGCGTGTCGGGGGTTGCCCAATCAAATGTGATGGGCGGGTTGGACGACGAACTGCAAGTCATCGTCGATCCCGAGAAGCTTGCGGCGCGGCAGTTGACGCTTTCTCAGGTCCGCGACGTGCTTCGCGATCAGAACAGCGATATTTCTGCCGGGGATTTTTGGGAAGGGAAGCGGCGTTACGTCGTCCGCGTGCCGGGGCAATTTCGCAGCCCCGAGCAAGTCGAAGAGCAACTGCTGGCGAATCGCGGCGGCGCGCCGGTGTTTGTGCGCGACGTCGCGGAAGTGAAGCTCGGGTTCAAAAAGCCCGACGGGCTGGTCCGCCGCTTCGGCGAATCGAGCATCGCCATCAATTGCATTCGCAAGTCCGACGCGAATGTGCTCGACGTAATGGAGGGTCTGCGGCAGACGACCAAGGAGATCAATAAAGAAATTTTGCAGCGGCGCGGCCTCGAACTTTCACAGGTGTACGACGAGACGGAGTACATTTATTCGGCCGTCGATCTAGTGACGGACGACATCTTTCTCGGCGGCGCGCTGACCATGATCGTCTTGATGACGTTCTTGCATTTGAGCGTGCGAACGCTATTGGCAATTCCGTTTATTCTTGCAACTTCGGTGGCGGCGATTCACATCTCGCCGTGGTTCTTCGCGGTGTGCCTGATCATTCTGGTGGTTACGGGGCTGTGGTTCGCTCGCGGGGCGCTCGTCGTGGGAGTGGTCATACCGGTAAGCATCATCGGCACGTTCATGATTCTCCACGCGCTGGGTCGGTCGCTGAACGTTATCAGTCTGGCCGGCTTGGCGTTCGCGGTGGGCATGTTTGTGGACAACGCGGTGGTGGTTCTCGAGAACATTTATCGCCGGTACTCGTTGGGCGAGCCGCCATTCACCGCCGCCGTGCGCGGCACGCACGAAGTGTGGGGCGCGGTGACCGCGGCGACGCTGACCAACATCGCGATTTTTGTCCCGGTGGTGTTTGTTGAAGCGGAAGCCGGTCAGTTGTTTCAGGACATGGCATTGGCGATCAGCGGCGCATTGGCCCTGTCGCTCTTCGTGTCAGTGCTGGTAATCCCGGCTGCGGCGGCAAGATTGCTTAAACGCGGGAGTGCCGATCCCGACCTGCCCAAGATTGAACCAAGCGCGCTGGGTAACGGTCATCCCCACGCAAACTTTGCGGCCAACGGCGCCTCGCCTACGCCAGCTACGCATGTGGATCATTCGTGGTCCAAACGCATCACCAACGCCGTGGTCGCGCCGATCGAAGCGATGGCGTCGGCGTTTGTAAATTTCGTGGTGGCAATCAATCGCTGGCTCCATCGCGGAGTGTTGCGCCGGCTCGTAACCGTGTTCGTGCTCGTGGGCGTCTCGGCCGGAGTGAGCT
This sequence comes from Pirellulales bacterium, assembly GCA_040901765.1. GTDB lineage: Bacteria > Planctomycetota > Planctomycetia > Pirellulales > Lacipirellulaceae > JBBDYG01. The sequence goes on along the minus strand of JBBDYG010000060.1, from coordinate 2,932 downwards.
GGCTCTTATGGCCGAAGGTTGAGTATTTGCCGACCGGAAATCGCAATCTCGCGATTGGCATCCTGCTCCCCCCGCCCGGTTACAACACCGATCACATGATGGAGATCGGCGACATGGTTGAGGCGAGCCTGCGGCCCTATTGGGACATCGACCCCGGCGATCCGAAGTTGGCGGAGCTTGATGGACCCGCGATTGCCGACTATTTCTTCGTCGTTCGCGGCCGAAGTGTGTTCTTAGGACTTCGCGCGCTCGATGAGACGAGGGCGGGCGAACTCGTGCCGCTGATGCAGCGCATCAGCGCAGACCTTCCAGGTGTAATTGCGCTAGTGAAGCAATCGAGTCTGTTCGAGCAAGGCTTGGCCTCGGGCCGCACCGTGGATATCGAAATCACGGGCCCCAACATCGAGCAACTGATTGCGTTCGGAGGCGAAGTCTTCGGCAAGGTGAAGGCAACGATTCCCACGGCGCAAGCCTTTCCAAGGCCAAGCCTCGATCTTTCCAGCCCCGAAGTCCACGTGCATCCAAAGCTCGTTCAGGCCGCCGAAATGGGCATGAACACCTCCGACATCGGATTCGCGGTCAATGCCTTGATCGACGGCGCCTACGTGAGCGACTATTTCTTAGGCGGCAAGAAGATCGACTTGACCGTGAAGGGCAACGACGATTGGGCGGATCGCACACAGAAAATCGCCGCATTGCCGGTGGCCACGCCCATCGGGCAGTTGGTTCCGCTCAGCGCGCTGGTCACGGCCGAGCTAGCGAGCGGTCCGGAGCAAATCAATCACCGCGAACGCGAACGGGCGATTACGATTGCCGTCTCGCCGCCGCCCGAGATGGCATTGGAAGATGCGATGCAAGTGATTCAATCGCAAATCGTCGCACCGCTGATCGACAGCGGCCGGCTCGACGGTGGATACCACATCGCTCTGGAAGGGACGGCCGACAAGCTTCGCGAAACCTGGGAGTCGCTGCGCTACAACATCCTATTGGCGGTGCTCATCACGTACTTGATGATGGCCGCGATGTTCGAATCGTGGCTCTATCCGTTCGTGATCATCCTCAGCGTGCCGCTGGGGGCCGTGGGCGGGATCATCGGCCTCAAGCTGCTCAACCTGGCGGTGTTGCAGCCGCTCGACGTGCTCACGATGCTCGGCTTTGTGATCTTGATTGGAACGGTGGTGAACAACCCGATTCTGATTGTGCATCAGTCGCTCAATCACATGCGGGAAGACGGCATGTCGCCGCGCGAGGCGATCATCGAAAGCACACGCACCCGCATTCGGCCGATCTTCGTGACCACAATTACAACCGTGCTGGGGCTACTTCCACTGGTGTTGATTCCCGGTGCCGGTAGTGAATTGTATCGCGGATTGGGGAGCGTCTACCTCGGCGGGCTGGTGGTCTCGACCATCTTCACGCTCGTGCTCGTGCCATCGCTGTTCAGCTTGACGCTGGAAGCGAAAGAAGGGTTGCTGAACCGATTCTGGCGTGAGAAACTCGTTCTGGAGGCGGTGCCAGTTGCCAAAAAGCGCCGCGCGGCGGCGGAACTACAGTCGACGGAAATCTCTCGCTAAATTCTTGTCCGTCCAGCTTTTGTGCATGGGAATCGGCGACGATCGAATTGTGCGCGACAAATTTGGGGTTTCACATGAGCGTGCAATAGTCGACAGATTGTACGCGTCGAGCTTCGCCAACCGAGTGGAAAATACCGGCGAAGCCGCGATCCGCTGACCCTTCGCCAGGCGAGCCGCCTGTCACTACGGAGGTTGAGATTGCTCGTAGGTCGGGTTGCGGCACTCGTATCTCATTTGGTTTTTTTGACGTAAACCGGCTTGGTACATGGTGGCGAGCGCGGCGGTAACATGTTGAGCTGCAAACAGTTGCGCAACGGATTGCTCGATTGGCGAACGGGAGTTTGCGTAGGTTAATGCAAAGGCCATCTTACGACCAAGGGGGTTGCCACGTACCGTCGGCGCACACCGCGAGCGATAACCGCGTCGTAGAGCGGCAAGGTCAGCCGAAGCGCGCACTGCGGGCGGACTCGATTCACGCAAATCGAGTAAGCAAAGCGCGCAGATTCCCCTCTCCCCGCGGGAGAGGGTTAGGACGAGACGGGTGGGGGACGGTTGTGGAACCACATGGCGGTGTACTCCTGGTTCGCGGAATTTGTTCAAACGTACACCATAACAGATGGGGTGGCTTTTTTCAAGCGTGAAGTTTGTGGAAAAGCGGAGAGGGGGAACCGTCACTGCGCGGGTGCCACTGTCCGGCTCGGCCAGCAGTGGAAAAGCGGTACCCGCTGCGCACTGCTGAGCAAGTCAGCAGTGGTGCCGGGCACCTTTGTCTTCACCGCGGCGGCGAAGTCCCAAGCAGGTCAGACTCTGCCTGATATTTCTTCTTCCGTCAGGCCGAGCCTGACCTACGGACTGAAGCTCGGCGTATCCCGAAGATGACTGTACTCCTAATCCTTTTGATTTCGGCGGCGGCTACCGACGAAAACTTGGTGATTGCGCGCTTGTCCTCATTTCCGCTTAATCATAGCTGGAATTAGACGACGAACATCACTCCACGATTCTGCGATTTGCAAACGCCCATCTTTCAGAAATGTTTCAACATTTTCTCGCTGCTGATTCCATGGTTGCGAGAACAGAATCGCTTGAGCGTCGCTGTTTTCCAAGAACGACTCAATATTTCCAAGATAGTCGTCAACCAAAACGTCTAAGTCAAAATCTACATTATGCTTATTTCCTTCCTTAATGTTGCTGTACGAATCGTAGGCAATTCTGTTCTTGTCGAGCCATTCTTTGGTCCAGGAATCCGTAATGGGGTCGCGAGCCGTCACAATTTCAATTCTGTACCTCTGCGCTAGCCAGTTCAGGGCCTGTAATTTATTTCGTGTCATCCCAGCAGGGCACGTCATTGGCTTGCGAGT
>JBBDYG010000059.1:0-29558 GCA_040901765.1 Pirellulales bacterium | reverse complement strand
AACGTGGGCCGACGGGGCGGCCCGTGTGCGTAGGGGGCGCAAGCCGGAAATCATCCCGGCCAATTCCGCCAACGTCGCGGCACGTCGCCACGCGTTTGCCCACGTTGGAAAGTTCGGACATCGAAAACAAACTGTGCCTAATAGGGTGGCTGTTCCCGCGTGCCTCACCTGCGATCCTTGGCCGGGAAGGAACCATTGCCTCGGGAATCCGCTCTGCCACTCGGGCAGACGCCGCGTGGGCCACCGTGTGGCGACGTGCTGCGTTCTCGTCGTAGTTGGTATCAATGTCGCCGATGGCCACGACGTTGGCCCCTAGCGCAAACGTGTGCGATGCAGTGGTAAGCCAACTGAAGGGTGCTCGCCATATTTGAATCGGAGGTCGACTGCCGAACGTGCCGAACGTGCCGAACGTTTGTCCTACCGAGTTTTTTATGCATACGTGTGTATCACACGGGCGTAATAGCGCTCGCGTGTATGCGTAGTTACTTGAAAACGTTCGGCAACGTTCGGCAGCGTGTCGCATGTGCTTGTGATTCCTTAACTTAAGTGTGCCGAACGTTGTCAGGTTTCCACGTACGGCAGACGTTCGGCAAACCCTCAAACGTTCGGCACTTCGTCCTCGATGTCGACCCGGTAGATCTTGCCCTTGCGGGCTTCCGATCTGTGGAAGATGACCATCCGTTGATCAGGGAGTTCGAAACGTTCGGCTACGTACCGTCCGGCGATGACGCCCAAGCGGGTTGCTTGCGAGCGTGCCGATCTATCACCGAGCTCGCTTTGCAGCAAAGTCTGGTCGGCGCAAAGGTCGACGAGCTCCGCCGCCGTCCAAATTCCCTGCGGATGGTTGGCCATGATCGACACCAACTCCGCAAACTCTCGCTTCGTGTCATCGAGCTGCAGGGCCGCCTCGTCGGCGTTCGCCAGAAAATCGGGCCTGCCGCAAACCGTCAAAATCCCACCTACGATGTTCCCCCAGCCCCTCTTGTTGAATCGATTGTTGGTGTCGGCCAGTGGCTTCCCTGAGGATTTCCATCGTTCGACCATCCCTACCAGCTCACCCAGGATTTCGAGGCGGTGCTGTAGTGCGTAACCCTCCGGATCTGCGATCGAGAAGGTGCGACGCTCAGGATTCCCCTCGTAGAACAGGTCGATGATCACACTACGAGTCACTAAATCCCTGCTCACATCAGGCGTATTAGCCGTAACGCAAAACAGATGGGAATTTTCGGCCCGAATGTCTTGGGAATGGCCCAGGTGACGAAATGACAGAATCGGATCGGTAATCGACCGCTCGAGGCAGGCCGACTCGATCCGCTTGGTACGGCCGCGGGACTTGGCATTGTCGATGATGATTGTCGTGGCACCCCGGCGGACGATCGAGCCGAGGCGTTTCTCGAACTCCTCGTCGTTGGGATTGTAAGTGGCGGTCTCCACGGGATGGCCATCGCGGAGTATGGCGATGATCTGCGCCAGAATCGATTTACCGAGTTCCGGCTGGTTGCCATTGAAGAGAGCCGCTGGCTTGGAGCCTATGAATCGGCTGACCAGGATCGTCGTGAGCAGCATCCCGATGTAATTCGTTCGGTCGGCGACTGACCGAAAGCAGAAGTCACGTAGTAGTGCATCGAGATGGTCGGTGGTATCGCGCGGCTCGACCTTGGGGCCGGCATAGTAGATTTGGCACGACGGATCGTATCCCGGTTCGACGAGTCGCCAATCCTCGGTATAAACGGGATTGTGAGTGAAGAGTTTGATCGTTGGCAGGCGGATGCGCTCACCCGGATGATTCAGCCAGGTGTTCGCATAGTTCGGCGGCAGTGGTCGGTATTCACCTGCCTCGCCCTCAACGAAGAAGAACTCGACGTGATGGTTTAAGAGCCCCGCCAACTCTGCCGCAGAGAGGATGGCGCAAATATTCTCGTGACTCACGACCGCAAGTTGGTCAGCTCGAATGTAGCAGTCTCCCGCCTCCAATAGTCGGTCGGTAATTCGCTGCATCGTCGCTGCAACAGGAGTTTGAGCGGAATCGATGCGAATCACGGATTGCGAATCATTACCGGGACTGAGACCCGCCCCTTCTCGGCTTGAGGATGCCTTGCCATTCAGCCCTTTTTCAAGCTTTCGTAGCGCCTGCGATCGCACTTCGAATTCGGCGCGTTCCCAGGTAACGTCGTAATAGCGCCGCCCGCCCTCAGCGAATTTTCCGACGAGTTCGACCCGATTCCACACGAGCTCTTTATCAATACCGTTGCGCAGCGCATAACAACACGCGCCGAAGTCGGCTTCCGAGCGGCTCCCAGCGGGGGCGATCGCACATGTAGCAATGAGTTCGGCCAGCTTGTCGGTTTTTGTTGGTGAGACCTTCTGCCGCACTCCCGGCAGAGGCATCGCTTCAATCTTCTGCACCCGTTCCGACTCTGGTGATGGAGAGGAGAACATTTCAAAGGTGGTTAGCGCAAAACGACGTTCCGAGTTGCATTCCACCAACTCCGTTGGCACCGGAACTCGCTCGTTACGCTGGTTCTTACGATTCAGCGAACCGGGAATTCGAAGCAGTCGCGATAGATCGGTCGTGTGATCCCCATCGCATGCTTTGGCAATTCCAGAGAGCAGGTCTTGAATGTGCCGGGCCTTCGGGCTTAATTGCACACATCGCCGACGCTGATCGAGATAGTTCTTCTCGCCATCCTCCAAGACGTACTTGCGGGCCTTCTTTTTGCCGTCGGCCAACTCTACCCATTCGGTGAGCACGGGAACCGCCGTGCCCGCATCGTCGATCGCATAGGGTTCGTCGAGCAGCCAATACAGATGCACGCCATTGCCTGAATTGACGACGATCGACGGTGGGGGCAATTTCGCCTTGGTGACACGCTGCAGCGCTTCCTCGGCGGAAACGTGATCAATGTCGGTCCAGAGTGCACGCACGGTTCGAATCTGCCACGCCAGATCGAACTGCCCTTTGCCCCCCAGGCGCGCACAGACGCCGAAGAACAAGTTGAGCCGTTCTTTATCTGCAAGCTTTAGATACGCTGCAACCGTAAGTTGCAGCAATGCCGGGGCTGCCTTGCGATAGAGTGTGTTCCGGTAATCGACGCGGCTGCGTTTCTTGCCCTCCTCGATCCAGGTCTCAATTGGGCGAAAGAGTATTGTGTCCGATTCCGCGAAGAGCGCGCTGAGAAATCGGACAGCGACCCCGATCGTCGGATCGCTCTCCTCCTTGTTCGATTCTTCGGGTTGATTCGCGCTTTCCATGCGACACTGCTCCGCATAGCAGCGACCGATGGACCAGAATCGTTGCTGGCCAATGAACCATCTTGGTCGCGTGTCCTTTCCATCATGCTACGTGATATATCCACAAGTGGAACAAGGACATTAAAAGTCATATGCGCGGAACATGCGCAAGAGATGCGCGGGCGATTAGGGACATGCGCCGCATATGAGTTTCGCCGCGCAGCAGTTTACCCAGAGACGTGTCCCTAATCGGCGCGGAGAATAACAGCGTCAGCTCTCGTCGGAGACGCCAACATCCTCGCACTATTTCGTTCCGGAAAACTTATTGTGCCGTTTTCACCAGAATTGACTGGATTTCAGGGCGAAACGCGGCATCATGGACCCGAGCCCGGCTCGTTTGCCGCACGTCCACTGTCTACCCAGTGGCTGTCGGACGAACGGATCGATGAAGCTCGTCGCGTTTGGTCGAAAGCTTATGGTCGCGTGATCAGTGAAGAAGAGGCGATCGAAATCCTCACGAACGTCCGTAGGCTCGCCGAATTGCTAGTGCGTGCAGAGGAGGATAAGAAGAAGTCATGAACGTGGTGATATGGGCGCGGGTTTCTTCCCGCGAACAACGAGAAGGATACTCGATCGACGCTCAGCTGCGAGTGACCCGCGATCGAGCGCAGGCGAACGGATGGAAGATTGCCCGCGAATTCGTAGTCGCTGAGTCTGCCAAGCGCGGGGCAGAGCGTATCGCTTTTAACCAAATGTTTGCCTGGGTAAAGGCCAATGCAAAGCGCGAGAAGATCAAGGCCATCTTCAGCCATAAGCTGGATCGAGTCTGTCGCAACATGCGGGACGCGGTTCGTTTGCAGGAACTCGAAGATGTCTGTGGCGTTCAACTGGCATTTGTAGACAACCAGTTCGGGCCGGGCGCCGCCGGAGCCTTGTCTTTCAACGTGATGGCCGCCGTCGCCCAATACTATAGCGACAATCTCCGATCCGAAGTTCTCAAAGGTATCGATGAGAAAGTTCGTCAGGGGTGGCCCAACGGCCAAGCTCCTTATGGTTACATGAATGTCGCCGACCGTAATGAACCGATCCAGCCGCATCCCGAGAGATCGAAAGCGCTCATTCGAATCTTCGAGCTCTACTCCACCGGAAACTGCACATTCAAAAGCCTTGCCGATCAGCTTGCTAGCGAAGGGTATTTATTCCGACCTAGCCAACCACGATTTACCCGTACAACACTTTCGCACATTCTTGGGAATCGATTTTACATCGGCGAGTTGCATCGCAACGGTCAGGTCTTCGAGGGACGGTATCGAAGGTTGATTGAACGCGCCACGTTTAATGCCTGCCAAGATATCCTTCACGGTCGCAACCGGAGAACGAGTACTCTCGCCCATCCGCTCGCGGGCGGAATATTCCGATGCCATTTCTGTGGTCAAGCAATAACGGGCGAACGAATTCGTCGCAAATTAAAGGGCGGCGGGATTCGCGAGCACCTCTACTATCGATGTGCCAACAATAACCCCGGTGCAGATCACCCCACCGTTCGCTGGAAATCCGAAGACTTTGAGCAAGCAATCGCCGAGGACTTGGCCCGGATGCGTCTGCCTTCACCCGAACTTGTCGATTGGTTCCGTAGTGAACTTGGAGCCGCAGCCACCGATCTAACCACGTGCCGGCGAAGGCAGGCCACATCCTTGGAAAAGCGAAAGAGCGAACTGGTAACGATGCAGGATCGGCTCCTCAATGCGTACCTCGCGGGCTCAATTCAAGAGCCCGTCTATCAATCCAAATCGAACGAGTTCAAGGCGGAGGTTGCCACAGTAGGCGAGACGTTGGCTAACCTGGGCGACGTTGATCCGGCTTGCGGGGCAACCGCGCTCGCCCTATTTGATTTTACGCAAAAGGCGGCCGATTTTTGGCGCGGTTCAAACATTACCGTCAAACGCGAGATACTCGATTTGATTTGTTTGAACCGCGCTTTGAGCGACGTAACTCTTGTCACGGTAAAGAGAAAGCCCTTCGATCATTTTGCAAATAAGGCCGATCTGAGCCCAAGCTGGGGAACTAGGATTTGAACCTAGACTAAAGGAATCAGAATCCTTCGTGCTACCGTTACACCATTCCCCAAAGATTCGGCGATGAGATTCCCGCAGACCGCCGGGCCTGTTAGAAAGTTATTTGCCAAGGGCCGAAAAATCAAGTCCGGAACGGCATTTCCGCCGCCAGCGGTGGCTTTTGCGGCGGTTAGCTCTCTCTTAGAATAGGAACAATGTCGGCGTTGCTCGGCATGGCGACAAGGTTTTTCGAACGGCTCCCAATGCACTGGGGCTGAGGGATCATGGCCTTTCTGCAAGTTGTTCAAGGGCGCGAGCCTGGCCGGCGATTCGAGTTGGCCAACGGTGAATCGGTAATCGGCCGTAGTTCCGATTGCGCTGTTTCTCTGGATGTCGCGGCGGTCAGCCGGCGGCATGCGCTCGTTCGAGAAGACGGCGGTCGGTTTTACCTGGAAGACCTCGGCAGTCGCAATGGAACGTTCGTGAATAACGAGCGGGTCGGCGACCGGGCGCCGCTTTCGGATGGCGATCAGATTTTAGTCTGCGATCAGTTACTCGCTTTCAGCTTCGGAGGGGCGCCGGCTTCCTTAGGCGGGATACCGTCCTTGCATGAGTCATCGCTGTCGGCTCCGCTCGAAGATGATGATGGATCGGAAGGCGACCAACTCGCCAATGTCCAAGCAACCCTCGACCTTGGCCCGGGCACGGGCAGTTGGCGACTGTCCGCGAATCCCGAGGTCAAGCTCGGTGCGATGATCGAGATCTCGCACAACTTGGGCAAGACGCTTACCGTCGAAGAGATTCTACCGAAGCTGCTCGACAGCCTGTTTAAGATTTTCGTGCAGGCCGATCGCGGGTTTATCGTCATGCCTGCGAAGCCTGGCGGGCCGCTGGTTTCGGTGGCCGACAAGGCGCGCCGTTCGGATGTTGACGAAAAAATGCGATTCAGCCGCACGATCATCGAAGAGGCAATGCGATCGCGGCGGGCGATTCTATCGGCCGACGCAGCGACCGACCAGCGATTTAACATGGCACAGAGCATCACCGACCTGCGGATTCGTTCGATGATCTGCGCGCCGATGATCGACAGCGATGGTGAGCCGCTCGGCGCGATCCAGATCGACACGATGAATCAGCGGAGCCGGTTCACGGACGAGGATTTGGAAGTGCTGGCGGGCGTAGCCGGCCAGGCAGCGTTGTCGATGGACAATGCCAAGATGCACGAGCAGGCGATCGAGCAACGGGCCGTACAACGTGATCTGGAACTCGCGCGGCAAATGCAGCGGGGCCTGCTTCCAGCGGCGCCACCGAAAGTGCCCGGCTATTCCTTCTTCGATTATTACCAATCCGCCCGGCAGGTGGGGGGCGACTACTATGATTACGTGCTCTTGCCCGACGGTCGTTTTGCCGTGATTGTCGGCGACGTGGCAGGTAAGGGCGTCGCGGCGGCCCTGCTCATGGCTCGCCTCTCCAGCGATGTGCGGTTTTCGCTGGCTAGCGAGCGCGATCCGGCCCAGGCAGTACGGCAAATCAATCGGTCGTTTCTCGAACACGATTGGGAGGATCGCTTCGTGACGATGATCGTTGCCGTGGTCGACCCGCGCGAGCATCAACTCACGATCGTCAACGCCGGCCACATGGCGCCGCTGTTGCGATCGATTGATGGCAAAGTCGAAGAACTGGGTGAAGATCTGGCTGGCTTGCCACTGGGAGTCGCGGATGGGTACGAATACGAGTCGTGCATCCGAATGCTCGAACCCGGCGATTGCGTGACCATCTACACCGATGGCTTCAGCGAAGCGATGAATGCCAAGCGAGAACTCTACGGCACCGAGCGACTTACCTGCCAGATTGCGGTTTCCAACATCAAGGTCGCTGAACTTGGGCAGCGCGTGTTAGGAGACGTGAGTAAATTCGTCGACGGCTTCGCGCAGAGCGACGATATGTGCTTGGCGTGCTTCGGGCGCGAAGAGTAGGTTTGAGTCGCTCGTCTGCGATTCTTGTACGTCTCACCGGTGCAGATGATTCCGGCCTCGTGGATGAGAATTCGGATCCGAGCGAGCGTCTCGCCCCGCCAGTCGTTCAGCTCCTTGATTCTCACATCGGTCAGGTGAGAGGGGGAGGCTCCTGCTTTTCCTGACTTTGCACCGCTCTTCGTCTTCTTAGTTGTTGTCGTTTTCTTGATAGTTGTTGGCAGCGGCCTTCTACGCGACCAACGGCATGGCCACTTTCTCTGCTGTCGTCAAACGTCCATCGTTCCGACAAGAATCACTCCATCGGTCGTAGGCCGAACTCGCAAATTACAGTTCCATTGCTTGGGTTGTGAAAAGTGGAGATTGAGCCATCCTGCGAGATGACAAATACAAAACTGTCTGGAACTGACCGGGCGTAAAGAAGCGCCGATTGATGCCGCGAGCCTCGGTGTCCAAAGGTCTCCTGGTAATCAATAGCTTTGCCGTCGACGCCGATCAGTTTCGGATCGGATTCAGGCTCCTTTTGCCGATCGATGATCGCGTTGAATGCACCGACATTGCAACCATAAGTGAGGACGATCGCACCATCCATGCCAGAAAGGTTGGCGATGGCTGGAAGAGAATTCTCCAATTGCTCGGTAGCCCTCGTAACATTCATCATGTACGGAGTCAGGTGACTGCGGTCAGGCATATTGAGAAGTTTCCCAACGCCGCCGGCAGCTTTCACCAATTCTGCTAACTCGTCCCAATAACTGCACAGCAACTGCCCGAAGTAATAGCAATTCGTTTGACGAAGTGACGAGAAGTGCATTGCCCTCGGTGTGTCGGCAAAAATCACCATGCCTCCATGTCCCAACCGAACGATCTCCCGCATGAAGTCATTGAAAATGTGGTCGAGAGATTCAATCAATTCTTCTCGAGTTTTCCTCAGTTCTTCGGTAACTCGCGCCACCAAACGCTTCATCGAATTACTAAATGTTAGCAGGGATTCTTCGGAAATATGGCCGCCACGGAACACCAATGCACCGCCGGTGCAGGACACCTCGATGTTTCCCGGCCCCTTGATCCGCACCTTCAGCGGATTGGCCAACCGCCCCGAGAAGTATCCGTATTCGCGCTGGCTGTACAGCATGTTGACGTTAAATCCGCCGAGCATGATTCGATCTTCTTCGCAAATGCACGCAATGTGGCTCCGATTGTCAATCGCGTGGGAGAGTTTGGCCACTTCCTCCGCCGATGACTCGAGAGGTTCGCTGAAGAGCGTGTGAAATTGAGTTGCGTCGTCCGCTCGATAGCACATCAAGCAAGTGACGGGGTAGCGACCTTCGTCCGGAATGAGACTGGCGTTGTACGCGGCCTTGATGAATTCCGAGGCTGCTTTTTTGGTTGTACAGAGCCCCTGGTGACGATAAAGTTCACTATTGCCGAGGACGGTGTCTTGATGAACGCCGTACATTTCGGCGGCTCGCTCGACGAAATCCCTAATGTCACCCATTGGAATTGCCCTTGATGCAGTCAGGCGCGAACTCGCCTCACATTCACTAAATATAAAGTTCGCGCACACGGATGAATGGCTCGCCGCTCTCCGCTGCGCGCCGAACCTTTCTTGCCATCACCTCACCAAACGGCAGCCTCCTTTCGAGCATTTCGTAGAGATCGAGCCCGTCCATGCAAACAACACGTTTTCCCCGCCCAAAGGCTTCAAGGCCGTCGGGGGTGAAGCCACTTTGGCTAACAAATAGGCCTCGCGACCATGCCGCCTTATCTGCTACCTTTCCGTCGAACGCCCGCAGTTCCGCCGCTCCAATGGCTGGACCGGTCCACTTCGCTTCGAGTAGGTACGTCTCGCCAGCTAGCTCGAAGCTGCCGTCGATCTGCTCGCCGACGAGCCGGAACGATGCCCGTGCTGCCAGGCCATTGGCGTCAAACATGTCCTTCAGGAATCCTTCAAAGGCGTATCCTCGCGGGTGCGGGTCAAGTTGGCTAAGTTCAAGCAGCTTCTGCATAAGTAGTTGTGCCCGAGACAAATCGAACCCCGTGAGAGGTTCGATAGATGTTCCAGGTTTCTTCTCACCTGGCCACTTTCCACCAAGGCGCTCGATCAAACCACAGAATTGGTCTTGTGCTTCCGGGATGCTTTCCGCGATACCTTTACGCCGTCGGTGGTCCTCCCGGTACTCCCAAAGCGCCATCAACGTGCGGATTCTAAGCTTAGGGTCACAGCTCTTTAAGAAAAATCGTAGGCGCTTGGCTTTACTCGTCCCATCGAGCTTGAACTTTGGATCATCGATATCAACTTTGAGCTCGTCAGCAAAGAACTCCGCGAATGTTTGGTCGGAGAATTCGAGGACGTAGCCGCCGCCCATTCCGAAGAGATCGTCCATTAGCCTCATATCGAGCTGTCGAATTGCTCCCATCGTTTTGCCTGCACCGAGCAAGATTGTAGGCTGGGGATTGCCTACCCGCTGAATCGCGAGCGGACACCGGTCGATTCATTATAGGTGCTTGTCCTGTCTATCCACCAGCCGTATGCCGTGTTGATCGCGCGCGGCGTAAAGATCGTCGACTACCGCTCTATGAACGATGGACCCGAAGTTCACAGACGTCTGGCTTTCCGCTGCCCCCTAACATTCGTTCGCCGGGCAATCGGCTCGCTTGAACCCAACTGTCGAACTGCGCTTCGTCAAGCGGGTCGTCCTCGTGAATGTCGAGGTAGCGGACTCGCCGGGGGGGACAGGACGCAGCGAGGTGCCGCGGAAGAAAGCCACTTTGAAGTACTTCGTGAAGCAATGAAAGCTGAGGAACCAGACCTGGCCTTCGACACCGTACAGCGGTGGGTTCCATTTGACCGCCTTGCGCACGCCGGGGACGGCGCGCTCGATGCTCGCGCGCCAACTCGAGTCCGTGTCGAATGTAGTCGTCGTCGAGAACCGGCATTCAAATTTCCACCACACTGCAAACGTTCAAGAATTGCGCAGGCGGCGAGGACTTTGGGATTCATAACCGCCCTCTACTGCGATCCTACGACAACTGCCGATGAGGCGCGGAGCCTTGATAAAGACGCTGGAAAGAAGAATTCTACAGAAGCTCGCAAAGTACGCAAAGAAAAATAAAATTGGAATGCGAAGATGCCGCTGTTTTCTCTTTACTTTGCGCCCTTTGCGACCTTCTGTTCACTCCGTCATGTGCATAGAAATTCGCAGCAGGGACGATCCAGTCCGACTAAATTTGGTTGCGGCCGGAGCCGCGCTAATCAGTTGGGATTATTCCGCTCCGTACCGATGCCCCGTCACTTCCATCGGAATGGCATACAGCCCGGTTCGGGCGGTGACATAGAGTGTCTTCATATCTTGGCCGCCAAAGGTGACGTTGGCGGGATGCTGTGGCACTTCGATGATGCCGAGCAGTTCGCCATCAGGTGAGACAACCTGCACGCCCAGTGCGGTCGTGAGGTAGAGATTCCCGAGTTCGTCGAGTGTAGCTCCGTCGCTCCCGCCATTGCCGTCGGGTTTGGCTTGCTTCACCCGGCAGAAGATTCGCTCAGGACCGAGCTTGCCAGGCGACTGGACCGCATAGGCCCGCATTTGCGTGTCCTCCGACGGCAGCACATACAGGGTTTTTTCGTCGAGCGAGAGCAGGATTCCATTGGGTGCCGGCAGCTCTTCGACGACCCGGGTTACGGTCCCGTCTGGCGCAATATAGTAAACGCTGCGCATCCCTTGCGGCAGCGGTTCCGGCGCGCGGTAGTGCGGATCGGTAAAATAAATGCCGCCCTGTTGATCAATCACCAGATCGTTGGGGGCATTAAACCGCGCACCGTTGTACTTGTCGGCGAGCACTCGGCGGGCACCGGTATCCACGTTCCAGGCAACGACCTGACCGTCCATTTCGCACGCCACCAACTCGCCGGCGGCGTTGAACATCAGGCCGTTCGAGTGGCCCGACTTGTCGGTGAACGTGGAGACTTTCCCTTGTGGATCAAGCCGATGTATTCGTGCGTTTGGGATGTCGCTGAAGTACAGATTCCCTTTGCCATCCCAGGCCGGACCTTCGGTGAACGCGAAACCCTCTTGGATCGTCTCGACCGGCCCGGTCGGCCCAATCTCCGGTATCGGTTCGGCTGCGTACCCGAACGACAATGATAGAACGGCGAACAGAAACGCGGCGCAGAACGCTCGGCGCATTTGGCACATGGTGGTAGTCTCCCTCGGCATGGAACGGATCACTGCCGGGGATTTTATCAGTCCGGGCGGGCGGCGAGAAGCAGCGGTTCGGGCGAATCGAATCCGGAGCGGCCGCGCGATCGGCTGGAAGCCAACGCTACGAGACTGACCGATCTACGTCCAACTTACTTCGAGCAAGTTTTCGATTTGCTCGACGCCGTCGAGGCGGCGGATCACTTCCTGCGCCATTTGCTTCTGGAAGAACGAATCCACATTTCCTCTCAGTCGCACGGCACCCTCTTGGGTCTCCACCAGCACGCGCTGCCTGGGGACATAGGGGCTGGCTTGGAGGGCCACGGAAATCTGCTCCAAGAGCCGGGAAGTGGATGCTGGCGCTGGAAGGGTTTGGACCATAATATGAAAAACCGTCTTTCGCCCGAAGATCGTAGGGGCAGTCGCTGGCCGGATTGGCCGCAGGGGAATGACTCGCCGGAGATCGATGCTTTACCATATCGACCACTGGCGTAGGAAAGGTAAGTTACGAACTCGCTGTTGGCCAGCGAATTTAATTGGTCTGCATAGGAGGGAAGCAGTTGTAGCAATTAGTGCGGACGGGGGCGCTTCCCTACGGAATCCCGGGGCGCGAACTTCGCCAGGGGCATCGGGTCGTAAGGGATATAGCGTAATTCTTGCCCGAACCGCCAACGCAATTGCCGCAAGAGGCTCCCATCGCCAAGGCGCAGCCGGAGCGGTAAAATGCGACCTTCATCGACGGCTGCCCATCACTCGCCGAGTGCTCAACTTACCTGAAACCCCAATGAGTGAACGCCACTATAATTTCGCCGCCGGGCCGGCTGTCCTTCCGGTCCCGGTTTTGGATCAAATACAGCGCGAGATGCTTGCGCTGCCCGGAGTGGGAGCCTCGATTCTCGAGATTAGCCATCGCAGCAAGCCCTTTCTCGCCATTTTGGAAGGAGCTACGACCAACTTACGGAAGTTGCTGTCGATCGGTGATGAATACGAAGTGTTATTTCTGCAGGGCGGCGGTCGGCTGATGTTTTCGATGGTCCCCATGAATCTGGCGGGGACCGGGCGAAGCGCCGACTACATCGTCACCGGTTCATGGGGTAAGTGCGCTCTCAAAGAGGCCCAACAGCTTGGCCAAGCCCGCGCCGCTTGGGATGGCAAGGAAGGGAACTACACGCGGCTACCCACCTCCGGCGAGTTGAAGCTTGATGCTGATGCGGCGTACGTGCATTTCACCTCGAATGAAACGATCGAGGGAGTGCAGTTCGCCGAGGAGCCAATCGTCAATGACGTTCCGCTCGTTTGCGATGCATCGAGTGACTTTCTCCACCGACCTTTGGATATAGCAAAATACGGCTTGATCTATGCCTGCGCCCAAAAGAACGCTGGCCCGGCCGGTGTCACGATTGTGATTGTCCGCAAGGATCTGCTGGCCCGCTCGGGCGACAAGCTGCCTGGGTATTTGAACCTACGGCTTCACGCGGAGAATGCCTCGCTGTGGAACACGGCGCCCACGTTTGCAATCTACGTCGTAAAGCTCGTTACGGATTGGTTGTTGGCCGAGTTCGGCGGACTGGCCGAAATGTATCGAGTGAATCAACGTAAAGCAAAGCTGCTGTACGATTTGCTCGACCAGTATCCTGATTTTTATCGCGGGCATTCGCGCCCCGAGTGCCGGTCGTTGATGAACGTGACGTTCCGGCTTCCCAACGAAGAATTAACCGAGCGGTTCGTCGGCGAAGCGCAGCGTCGTGGACTGACCGAGCTGAAAGGACATCGATCGGTGGGCGGCATCCGCGCATCGATCTACAACGCGATGCCCCTTGCGGGCGTCGAAGCGCTTCGCGATTTCATGCTCGACTTCGCCCGACGCATCACTAACTCGAAATAAAGTCTTGATTACCACGGAGGCACGGAATGCACGGAGAAAACTGCCCTTCTAATCATTTAGTCTTGCGCTTCCATCCGTTCTAACTGTCTCATTCTTGCTCCGTGTTCTCAGTGCCTCCGTGGTGACAGTGATTGTTTTTGTTCGGTTTGAGTAACTAACAAGCATCCCAGATTGCCTTCAAGTCCCAATCGACCTTCGAACCATGCCCCGTGTAATTGTACTTGACGATCTGGCACCCGAAGGCCTGTCGATGCTCGATCGAGCACCCGGCATCGAATACGAGGTGCGCACCGGTCTCAAAGGGGCAGAACTGCGCGAAGCGCTCACGCAGTTCGACGGAGCGATCTGCCGCAGCGGCGTGAAGCTTACCGCGGAGGTGCTCGAGGGCAATCGCCGCCTGAAAGCGATCGTGCGGGCCGGAGTCGGTACGGACAATATCGACAAAGCCGCCGCGACGAAGCAAGGCATCGTTGTGATGAACACGCCGGCCGGCAACACGCTCAGCACGGCCGAGCATACGATTGCTCTGATGCTTGCTCTGTCGCGCAGCATCCCGGCGGCACAAGAATCGCTCGTGGCGGGTCGATGGGATCGCAAGAACTTTATGGGCGCGCAGGTGGCGGGCAAGACGCTGGGCGTGATCGGACTAGGCCGTATCGGAGTCGCGGTCGCCACACGCGCTCAGGGCTTGGAGATGCGAGTCGTCGGCTACGATCCGTTCATGGCCGCCGATCGAGCGCAGCAAATGGGCATCGACTTGGTTGCCAAGGTCGCCGACATGTTGCCCGTCGTCGATTATCTGACCGTGCATACGCCGCTGACCGACGAGACTCGCAATCTCATCGACATTCCGCAACTCGCGTTGCTTAAACCCGGAGTGCGGCTGATCAATGCGGCTCGCGGCGGCATCTACAACGAGAGTGCTTTGGTCGAGGGTCTAAAAAGTGGTAAGATTGCCGGCGTGGCGCTCGATGTTTTCGAACACGAGCCCTGCACCGACAGCCCGCTATTTGGCATGCCGGGCGTGGTCGTCACGCCTCACCTCGGCGCAAGCACGGAAGAGGCCCAGACCCAGGTTGCTACGGAGGCCGTGGAGCTACTTGCGGATTATCTTACTACCGGCGCTATTCGGCACGCCGTCAACGTCGCGGCCCTCGACACGAAGACAATCGAAGCATTGCGGGGTTATCTCCACGTGGCCTATCGTCTTGGGCGACTGGCGGCGGGACTGCAAACTGGCGTTCTCAAGTCCTGTCGATTGCTATACCGCGGCGAACTTGCCGACCGCGATACGAAGGTGCTCACGGCCGTTTTCGCGGCGGGATTGCTCGAGTCGGCGTTTGGCGCCGACGCGAATCTGGTAAATGCGGAAATCATGCTCCGGGACCGAGGCATCGATCTCGTGGAGGAGTCGCGCCACGACATGGGCGCCTTTCGTTCTTCGATGGCCTGCGAGGTCAACAGTGGAGACTCCACAGTTCGTATCACCGGCACTTTGTTCGGCAACGATATGCCGAGGCTGGTGGCGATCAATGATTACCGATTGGAAGCCTACCTCGACGGTTGCTTGCTCGTCTTTACCCATAAGGACGTGCCCGGGATCATCGGTAGCGTGGGCACTCTGTTTGGCCAACACGGAGTGAACATCGCCCAGATGGCAGTCGGGCGCGATCGCCCTGGGGGGCACGCCATCGGCATCCTCAACATCGACGGCGAGCCTTCGCCCGAAGCCCTGGAGGCCGTGCGGAAGCTCGATGCGATCGAGTCGGCAACGGTCATCAAACTGCCACCCGCGGGCGAGTTGCCCGACTGGCTGAGCGTGTGATCGGCATGCCGGGCGATGGTACGCGAAGTTTTTGCGCGGCCCCACCGCTAGTGCGATTGCTGACCTTAATTATCCGTCGAGTAGGCATTGACCTCGTGCCCTGCCGCATTTGACGGAGAATCGCTAGAATTCCGGTGAGTCGCTCTCGTGTAGAAGGCGGGCGCTGCGGCGATGGCGTTTCTTTTCCTTCGCGTATAACCATTATGGCTACCGATCTATTTTCCGCGCGTGACACCTTTGCCGCTCCGCAAGGCCGGCTTGGCATCTACCGTCTGAGCAAGCTTGAGGAGATGCGGCTGACGAAGGTCGCCGCCCTGCCCTACTCGATCCGCGTGTTGCTCGAGAGCGTGCTTCGCAATTGCGACGGATACGTGGTCACGGAACAGGACGTGATTAAGCTCGCGGGATGGGAAGCCCCCGACCCCGCCGAGGTTGAAATCCCGTTTACGCCTGCCCGCGTGGTGCTGCAAGATTTCACCGGCGTGCCCGCGGTGGTGGACTTGGCCGCGATGCGCGCCGCCATGGCCCGGGTCGGTGGCGATCCTAAGAAAATCAATCCGCTGGTGCCGGTGGACCTCGTCATCGACCACTCGGTGCAGGTCGATTACTTTGGCTCGGCCCAGGCGCTCGATCTGAACATCGAACTGGAATTTGCTCGCAACCGCGAGCGGTACGAGTTCCTGCGCTGGGGGCAAAAGGCGTTCGACAATTTCCGCGTCGTCCCGCCGGGAGCGGGGATCGTCCATCAGGTGAATCTCGAATACCTCGCCAAGGGTGTTTTCATTCGCAATGATCACGCCGGGCCGGTCGCGCTGCCCGATTCGCTCGTGGGGACCGATAGCCATACGACGATGATCAACGGCCTGGGCGTCGTCGGTTGGGGCGTCGGTGGCATCGAGGCCGAAGGCGTGATGCTCGGCCAGCCGATCTACATGCTCCTTCCCGAAGTCATTGGCATGAAGTTAACGGGCGAGCTACCGCCGGGGTCCACGGCCACCGATTTGGTGCTCACGGTCACCGAGATCCTTCGTAAAGCGAACGTCGTGGGAAAATTCGTCGAGTTCTTCGGTCCCGGCGTGTCGACCATGGCCGTGGCGGATCGCGCGACGATCGGCAACATGGCCCCGGAATATGGTGCGACGATGGGCTTCTTTCCGGTCGACGAGCAGACGCTGCACTACCTGCGTCAAACGGGACGCACCAAGGACGAAGTAGAACTAGTTGAGCGGTATACCAAGGAGCAGGGACTCTACCGGACGGATGGCGCGCCGCCGCCGACATTCACGAATCTCGTCGAGTTGGATCTTTCCAGCGTCGAACCGAGTCTGGCGGGTCCAAAGCGGCCACAGGACCGCGTGCCGCTGCGCCAAATGAAGAAGTCATTTCGCGAGGCGCTGCGGGCGCCACTGGAAAATCGCGGCTATGCGCTGGACGACGCGGCGCTCGCGCGAACCGCGACAGTTACGATCCCCAGCGTTAATGGCGACAGTGCCGTCAGTGAAAAAGCCACGGACAATCTTACGCACGGGTCGGTCGTTATCGCCGCGATCACGAGCTGCACCAACACCAGCAACCCAAGCGTGATGGTTGCGGCTGGCTTGGTGGCCAAGAAGGCGGTTGCGCGAGGCCTGCGACCGCCCGCGTACGTGAAGACAAGCTTGGCGCCGGGGAGCCGCGTTGTAACCGACTACCTCGCCAAGGCCGGTCTCGATCAGTCTCTCAACGAGTTGGGCTTTCAGACCGTGGGCTACGGTTGCACCACTTGCATTGGCAACAGCGGGCCGTTGCCCGATCCGGTTCACGCCGCGATTCAGCAAGCGAATTTGGTGGCGGCGGGCGTGTTGTCCGGCAACCGCAATTTCGAGGGCCGAATCAACCCGGATGTAAAAGCCAACTATTTGGCCAGTCCACCTCTGGTGGTCGCTTACGCGCTCGCCGGGACCACGGACATTGATCTCGTTACCGAACCGATCGGAACGGGAGACGATGGCCGCGCCGTGTTTCTCAAGGACATTTGGCCCACGCACGACGAAGTGAAGCGAACCGTTGAGAGTTGCGTGCAGCCGGAAATGTTTCAAAAACAGTACGGCAGTGTTTGGACGGCGAATCCGAAGTGGAACGAACTGCCGACGAGCACCGGTGAACTGTACGAGTGGGACGCAATGAGCACTTACATCGAGGAGCCGCCGTTCCTGCTCGGGCTTTCCGCAGAGCCGCAAGCAATTGAACCGATCCACAACGCTCGATGCTTGGCGGCGCTTGGCGATTCCGTGACGACCGATCATATTTCGCCTGCGGGATCAATCGCCGTAAAAAGCCCGGCGGGACAGTACCTCATCGGGCAAGGCGTCGAGCCGCGTGACTTTAACAGCTACGGCGCGCGCCGCGGCAACGACCGCGTAATGACCCGCGGCACCTTCGCCAACATCCGTCTACGCAACCTGTTGGCGCCCGGCACGGAAGGCGGCGTCACGCAGCACCTTCCCGACGGCAAGGAGATGAGCATATACGACGCCGCGATCGAGTACAAAGCGGAAGGCGTGCCGTTGGTGGTGCTGGCCGGCACGGAGTACGGAACGGGTTCGAGCCGCGACTGGGCCGCAAAAGGAACCTATCTGCTAGGCGTGCGGGCCGTAATCGCCGCCAGCTACGAGCGTATTCACCGCTCGAATCTCGTCATGATGGGCGTGCTGCCCTTGCAGTTCGACAGCGGCGTGACCTGGCAATCGTTAGGCCTGACTGGCGAAGAGGTTTTCGACATCCCCGGTTTAGGCAGTGACCTGAAAGCTCGGCAAAAACTTACGGTGATCGCCCGTCCCGCGGAACCCACCTCAGCCGCCGGCGAGAAGCGATTCACGGCCACGGTGCGAATCGACACGCTCGTGGAGCTAGATTACTATCGCCACGGTGGAATTCTGCCTTACGTGCTGCGGAAGCTGCTCAAGGGGGGCTGAACGCTCAATGTCCACGCAACTCACCACCCTTTATCGATTCACGCTCGCATCGTGCGAAGCGCTCATGGCCGACATTCCGCAGGAACAGATGGAACACCAACCTTCGCCGGCCGTGAATCCGCCCGCCTGGATTTTGGGGCATCTGGCAATCTGCACCGACTTCGCACTGGACCTCATGGGCCAGCCGAAGCGGCTGCCCGAAGAGTGGCACGCCGAGTTCCGGCCAGGCTCAAAGCCGCTCTCCGAACAGCATTCCTATCCCGACCGAGAAGAGCTGCTGATCGCTCTCCGCGAGGGACACGAAGCGGTTGTGGCGGCACTCCTTCAGGTAACGCCCGAGCAGCTTGCGGCGCCCAATCCTTTGCCGATGAAATTCTTGCAGCGGACCCTGCCGACGGTGGGTGATCTGCTGGCCCATCTGGTGACTACTCACGAAGCGGCACATTTGGGGCATCTTTCCAACTGGCGTCGGCAGATGGGCAAACCGCCGCTGTTTTAACCGCCGCCACAGTGACGAAGCGATGCGCTAGTCCGGAGAACTTGCCCAATTTCTCTGGCCACATGCGGGGGCGAAGTTATACTAAGCGGTAGGCCACACGCAAATTCGAGCCAGACAATCGGCACTTTGCCGCGGCAGGGGCGATCGCCACTCTCTTCTTTCCGGTCGACATGACTTTTGCGTTTGAATGTCCTTTGTGCCGCGCGGTGCTCCGAGTGAAGGAGGAGTTTGGCGGCAAGACGGCCAAATGCAGCCGGTGCGGGGCGATCGTTCCGATTCCGCTGAAGGTCGAGGCGGAGAAGCGGGCCGCCGGGCGGCTCCTTTCGGACGCCACCCCGCAGGAAATGGTCGAGGAGCTTTTTCGTCGCCAAAAAAGTGCCGTGCTGGCGTTCGTGAACTTGACTGCGTCCGGGGCATCGCGGTCGGGTTTCCTCGATGAGACACGACTCAAATGCGTGACCACCGACGACATCGATCAAGATCAACTCGAGCAGGTGTTCGATCGATTGGCAAATCTCTCCGCCAAGAAACGCGTCGAACGGCTCGGCGTCGAAATCGATGACTCCGAGGATCTCTTCGAGTTGAAGGGCGACCGCCTGGGAATGAAGCTCGATGACTTCAAGGCCAAATACTCGCGGCGGAGCCAAGTCACAGGGCGGGAGCTTCCTTGGACGTCCGATCAGACGCAGTTCGTTGGCATTTCCGAGTTGCGATCGCTCGCGTGGCACCATTCCGCGGGAATTATTCATGCTCGAGTCGATGATCCGCAGGAGATGAGCTCCCCAACCGTCGCCGGCGTGCAGACCGAAATATTGCTCTATCAGTTCATTGACGAGAAGCTGTTTCAAATCACCGCATTATTCGGCACCGAAGGCTTCCATCTGGTGCATGAAGCGCTCGGCGAGAAGTACGGTGCGCCCGTCAGCGAAACGCACCAGCCGCGCCAACTCGTGTGGTGGACGCTGTCGGCAACGATTGAACTCACCTTCGGCAGAATCCGACCGAAAGAGCCGTCGGTGCTCAATTTCTATCACGATGCCTTGTTGCGACTCGCGCGATCGCGGCAGCCTGGCAGCGCAACGGATGTCTAACGGTCGGAAAGTAGACGATCAATTCTGAAATTACGTGTATCACACTACACTCTAACTTCGCCGCAGGCACTGCGGCAAAAGGAATCGCTGCACGTCCTTCTTCATCCCGGAGGGATTGCAGCTATTAGCCGGTGGTCGCGCAGCGCACCACCGGAACCGCGGAATAAGAACAGTCGCACCCCGGCAGGGGTGCCAGCAATTGAGCGCACGCTGCTGGCACCCCTGCCGGGGTGCAGAATTCCATCCGATCGAGTCTCCGGCGGTGGCGCTGGCGCTTACCGCCGGCTAATGGCTGCCAAGCCTCCGGCTTGCAATGCAAAACAGTTGCATCCTCACGGGAGGTCACTCTACGGAGCACTGTTTCGAGCCGCGGCGCGCCGGGCGGCCACGACGCGGCGGACCGTCTCGTCCAACATCACGCCGATCAGGATCACGCCGCCGATGATCGCGAACTCAATGTTTTGGTAATCGGGATGAACCAGATTGATCATGTTGCTGAGCACGACCATTAACGCGGCGCCGATCAACACGCCGAGAATGCTCCCCTCGCCGCCGCGCAGCGAGCATCCACCCAGAACGGCCGCGGCGATCGCGTACAGTTCGTAGCTGGAGCCGAAGTCGCTGGGCTGGGCGGCGTTGATATCCAGGACAAACAACATGCCGCCGAATCCGGCGAGCGTCGCGCAGAGCACGTAGGCCAGGATCACCATGCGATCGACGCGGATACCGCTGTAGCGAGCCGCTTCGGGATTGCTGCCCAGTGCCAAGAGGTATCGACCGTAAATAGTTCGGTTCAAGAAAATGGCCGCGGCAATGGCCACGATCACCAACACCATCGTGGTCGCCGGCAGGTGAAATACTTCGGGACTGCTGCCGAAGATCGGCAGCCGCTCCGTCGCAATTTTTCGCAACCCTTTGCTGCCAACCCCAAACCCTTGGGCTTGGTCGAATGTGATGCCCCGCGCGATGCCTCTGTACAGCAGCAAACCGCACAGCGTCACCACAAACGGCTGCAAGCGCATTTTGGTGATTAAGAGTCCATGCGCGACGCCGATCGCGACCGACATGGCCAGTACGGTCGGCACGACGATCCAAGGCGACCAATCTCGCTCGACGATCAGGTACGGCAACAGCACGCCGACTAAACAGACGACCGAGCCAATCGAGAGATCGATGCCGCCGGTGATGATCACAAACGCGGCGCCGATGCTTAGGATTCCGAACAATGCGGTGCGGTGAACCAGGTTCTCAATGTTGCCCACGAGCAGAAACCGGTCGGACGACAGGGCGGTATAGGCGCATACTGCGAGCAGCACCGCCGCAATTCCAAGCAGCTTGGCGGTCATCGGGTTCCATTGCCGCAATGCTGCGGAACGATCGGCAAGATTCTTCGATTCGGTCGTCAACCTACTGCACCCCTTGTTTAAACGAAATTTCACTAACCGGTTGCCAGCTTCATAATGCTGGTTTCACTCATTTCCGATCGCGAAAGCTCGCCCGCGATTCGCCCTTCGTGCATCACCAGCACTCGATCGGCCAAACCCTGAACCTCCTCCATCTCACTCGAAGCAAACAGAATCGCCACGCCTCGGCCGGCTAGTTCGTGGAGCAGTTGGTAAATCTCCTCCTTGGCGCCAACGTCGATCCCGCGGGTCGGTTCATCGAGCAATAGCACCTTGGGATCCATCGCCAACCACTTTCCGAGCACCACCTTCTGTTGGTTTCCACCCGACAGCGTGGCCGCAACTTGCTCGGCAGATGCCTTGATTCGCAGCAGGCGAATCATAGCGGTGCTAATCTGTCGTTCCGCCGAGCGGTTCAAGAAACCGATTCGCTGATCGCGTCGCAAGCTGGCAACCGACAGGTTACGCTTGACATTCATGGCGGTCAGCAGCCCCGTCAGGCGCCGATCCTCGGGAACCAGCATTAGTCCCGCCGCAATTGCTTCTGGCACACTGCGCGGCGGGCGCGTTTGATCTCCCAACGTCAGCGTCCCCCGCGTCGCGGGTGTGACGCCGAACAGCGTCGTAAGCAGTTCCGATCGCCCGGCGCCGACCAAGCCAGCGATGCCCACGATTTCACCGGCGCGCAACGAAAACGTCACTGCGTGCCGCGGATTTGTTGGCACGCGTAAATCGGAAACCCGCAGCACTTCAGCGCCCGGTGCATGCGGAATGCGGTGATAAAACTGGCTCAAGTTGCGGCCCACCATCAGGCTGACCATCCGCTGCCGGTCGATTTCCCCGCGCGAAAGGCCGCCGACATATTGGCCGTCGCGCAGTACCACGACTCGATCCGCCAGGTCTTGCACCTCGCCCAACCGGTGCGATACGTAGAGAATGCTCACGCCGCGCGACCGCAGTTCGCGAATTACCTCGAACAACTTCTGCGACTCGAACTGCGACAGCGAGGATGTCGGTTCATCCATGATGAGCACGCGAGCGTTGGTGCTGAGCGCCTTCGCGATTTCCACAAGCTGCTGCTTCCCAATCGGCAGCGAGCTGACGATGGTTCTTGGCGAGACATCAAGCCCAACTGCATCGAGATATTTTCGCGCCTGACGTTCAGCTTCTGCTCGTTTAATGAAGCCAAAGCGGCTTGGCTCGCGTCCCAGCGAAATGTTGGTGGCCACATCCAGGTGCGGCGCGAGATTAAGCTCTTGATGAATCAGCGCAATTCCCTGCCGCAAGGCGTCGCGCACTCCG
This sequence comes from Pirellulales bacterium, assembly GCA_040901765.1. Lineage (GTDB taxonomy): Bacteria > Planctomycetota > Planctomycetia > Pirellulales > Lacipirellulaceae > JBBDYG01. Next base: position 7,145 of record JBBDYG010000059.1, on the reverse strand, counting down.
GAGAACTCTACGGCGTGCCCGTCGACGCGAAGGCTGCCGGAAGTCGGCCTTTGCACGCCGGCCAGAATCTTCATCAGCGTGCTCTTGCCCGCGCCGTTCTCACCGACGATCGCCAAGACTTCGCCCCGTTCGACGAAGAGCGACACGTCGTACAGCGCGCGAATGCCCGCAAATTGCTTGCTAAAGCGGTGGGCTTCCAGAACGGGAGTCCGCTCGGAAGTCGCCGTCGAACTAGCTGCCGCAACGACCAAGTCGAACTCACTTACTCTTGCCGAGCTTGGCGTTGAGATCGTCCCAGAACGCGGTTACGTTGGACGCGTCGATCACGCGAGCAGGGATGTCGATGAATTTGCTTTCTGGTATCGCCGAAACATCTCCATTGTGAAGCTTGCTAAGGACTTGAATGGACTCGTGGCCGTAGCCGTAAGGGTCTTGCACAATTGTGCCGACCACCGTGCCATCCTTGATCCCTTGCAGGGTTGCGTCGTTCTCGTCGAATGCGATGACCTTCACCTGCTTGAGCTTGCCAGCGCGGTCCAGGGCCTCCAGAATTAGCGGAGGATTGTATTCAAACAGCCCCACCATTGCGGTCAGATCGGGGTGGCGTGTCAGCGCGTCTTCCGCATTCGCCTTCGCTTTGGCGCGGTCGAATTGATCGGTCAGCGTGCCGAGAATCGTGTACTTGCCATCTGCGCTCGTAAGCGGCTTTCCGGAAGGATGGCGCCGCGAGTCGGGCGATAGCTCAAGCAGCGCGTCGATGAATCCCTGCCGCCGGCGTTGGGCGTTGTCTTGATCGAGCCGACCAACCAGGATCATTATCTTTCCGCCGTCGGGGAGCGCCTTCCGAGCAAGCTCGCCGCACATGAGGCCGGCTTTGTAGTTGTCCATGCCGATGTAAACCAACCGGTCGGAGTCCGGCGCGTCGGAATCGTGCGTAACCAGCTTTGTCTGCTCGGCGGCTTGATTGAGAATTCCGCCTTGGTTCTGGGGATCGATGGGGCTAATTGCGATGCCATCGGTCCCCCGCGACAGCAGATCCTCGATCTTGCGCGTTTGGTCGGTCAGCCCACTCGGCATGATGACGGTCACGTCCACGCCCAGCTCTTCGCCCGCCTTTTCGGCACCTGCGGCGGCAGGCTTCCAGAAATCGGCCACCCCGTTGGTGATGAACGCGAATTGAGCTTTTTCACTGCCCTCGGACTCCGGTTTGTCCGTTCCACGCGACGTACATCCCCCAAGCAACATTCCCGCCAGCGCGAGGTTCAGCCAAATTAGTGACCGCGACATGAAAGTACCCCTAGAATACTCGTAAACTGGACCCGACCGCCGTTCCATGATACCAAAGCCCAGGGCCGGTTCACTAGCTGCCCGGCGAGCGTCTCGTTTGTAGGTAGAATCTGCATGGATGCCTTCGCCGAACCGGGTGGCTGGGGTCGTAGCCAGCAGGCGCAGCCCCCAGCGAACCCTGAATGTCGGCATCGGTTCGCGCTTCCGCTGGGGGCTTCGGCTAGCGCCTTCGACCCCAGCCACCCCCATCTACAATTGTGACGCTCACCCCTAGCTGCCCGGCTCTTTCCCACCGTTAACGTCCGTTTTAATCGGTGTTACGACTAATGCGTTGGTACCAGCCTCTCGTTTACGTTTGGGCGTCACCCACCACCCTGCTGGGCCTGCTAGCCGTGCCGCTGGCTCTCATGCAGGGCGGTTCGGCCCGCGTCGTGGCGGGCGTGCTGGAAGTTCATGGCGGGATCATCACGACGATACTGCGGCGCGGTCTCCCGTGGGTGGGGTCCGTCGCGGCGATGACGCTCGGCCACGTCGTTTGGGGTTGCGACGAGCGGAGTCTCGAACTGACCCGCCCCCACGAGCGAGTTCACGTCGCCCAGTGCGAGCGTTGGGGACCGCTCTTCATACCCGCTTACCTGCTGCTGAGTTTGCTCGCCTGGTGCCGCGGTATGAACCCCTATCTCGATAATCCGTTTGAACGCGAGGCGTATGGCTTCAGCGACCGTGAAACGTGACAAGTCGTTGCGGTGCTCGTCACTATGCTCCGCTTCCGCCCGCCTTTTGGCTAATTTCCCGCGCTCGTTCCGCCGCCTTGTCGGAAACATCCGCCGCTTGCACTTTGTCCATCGCCGACTTCACCGCCGCGGGGTCGCTCGCCACCAGTTTGTTGGCAACCGTCAGCGCGGCTTCCGCGGCCGCGTCGCGAAGCTCGGCGTCCGACAGGTGCGACGTAGCCAGCTCCAGCGACTCGACCGTCGGCACGCGGGCCAGCACGTCCAGCGCCAGTTGCTTCTCTTCGTCGCGCTCGGCGGCTTCCATCGCGGCGTGAAAGTAACGGATCCGCTCTTCGTCGGGCAACTGAAGCTGACGGGCAATCCGCAGGTAGCCGCGAAGGGCGCGGATTTGATATTTCGATTCGGAATCGTTCTTGGCAAGTTCCAACAGTGCTTCGGCGGCATCTGCCGTAGGCCACGCACCAAGCTCGCGGGTTGCGGCATCCTTCAGCCCCGGTTCGCTCGACTCAGCGTGCTTCACCACGGTTTTGAGCGCATGGTTGCCGCCCACTTCGCGCAGCCGCGTGAGCAAGAAGGACTGCTGGTCGGGCGACGAACTGCTCAGGCGGTCGGCGAGACGCGCGGCACACGCCTCGCGGTCGCTCATCCGCATGGCCGCGGTACGCACGGCCTCACGAGCGGCCTTCTTCTCCGCTTCCGGAGCATCACTGAAGCCGCGGTCCAATAGCAGATCGAGATCGTCAAGTTCGGCCACATGTCCTAATGCCGTCAATACCACTTCGCGGGTCGCGGCATCCCGACTATTAAGCAACTCGATCAATTGTGGCTTTAGCTCCGCCATCCGCCGTTTCCCGATGAGCGCGATCACGACGGGCTGATTCTCGCTCGCCTGCGAGAGACGCTTGGAAATCACCGCATCGACCGCGCCGCTCTCCAGTTCGGAAAGTTGTTCCGCGGCAATCTTGGCGGCCTCGCCTTCGCCGAGTGCCAAATTCACCAATTCCGCGGCGGCAGCGGGGTCTTTGCTCTTCGCCAGTACGTCCACGGCGGCCAATTGCATGGCGGGTGAATCGCTCTTGGTTTCCGCCAGCACCGTCGCCACCGGAAGCGGATCGGTCCGATCGCCAAGGGCACGCAGCAGCAGTGCCCGGCGTTCCGGTTCCAGTGCCGGCAGCAGTTTCATCAGGGCTTTCGTCGTCTCCGCCCCGGGAACTTCCCGCGCGGCCGCTAATCCTAAGTTGAAGTAGTCGCGATCCTCGTTTTGCAGTTGTTCAACCAGCCACTCGACTTGCCCATCATCCATCAAGCGAAACTGACCCAGCGTGGCGGCCAGCTTGATGTGCTTGGGCGACGAGCCTTCAATGAGACTGGCATACAGGTCGGTAGCCGCTATCGGATCCGAAGCACCAAGTCGCTCGGCGCATTCCAATGCGGCTTCGTCGAGCCACGGGGCATCGGCCGACTGTTGAGAATGCGCCTCGCTCAGTGCCGCTCCCGCTTCAGCGGTGCCGATCTCGCAAAGTGCCGCGGCAGCGGCAGACGCAGTTTCGGAATCCTTATTTCCCAATTGCTTCTTGAGGAGTGTTATCGCCTTCGCGTCGCGACGATTGCCGATCGACAGCAGCACGCCGGCCAACTGCCGACCGGTGAGTTTTTCCGTCGCGTCGCGGAGCGCTTGATCCGCGGCGGGGTCGGCGATGGCTTCCAGCGCCGAGCGGGCGTAGACGTTAAGCTGCTCATCGCCAAGCTGCGCGACCAGCGCGGGGATGGCATCCTTTCCACCGACGTTCACCAGCCGTTGGCACGCCTTTGCCTTGTCGAAGGGGGTCGCATTGGCATCTTGCAGCACCGCAATCGCATCGGCGGCCGAGGGGGCCTTGGTGTCTTGCGCCAATGCGGGCGCGGTGAATGCAATCGCGCATAGTCCCATGCGGAAGTAGGTCAAAATGGCGTTTGTCATGTCAATTCACCGCCTAGGTAGCTAGAGTTCTGTTCGAGTCAACAAAGTAAAAGGGCTATCCGAAACTCGCTCCACCAGAGGAGTAGGATCCGACCGGGTTCCCGGAAGTCCTTTGCCGTTTGCGGCTTGCCGCGACCTTTCCTGGCCAGCTTTGCCACCAGTTTGGCCACCCCCGCTGGAAGTGGCATGTGGCAATCCTCTACAAAAATAGGGGGTTTGCGCCGACACGTGGCAGAGCTGATTACACTCGCCACGGGTCGCGAAGCGCCCGCGAGCACATGCGGTTGGCCTCTTCGTCGGTGAACGAAACGGCGACGGGGTCAAACTTCAGCGGCCGACCAAGCTGCCAGGCGATGTAGGCGGCGTGGCAGATGATGTGGCTGCGGGCCACGACCTCGGCGTTCGAATGGGCCGGCTCGCGGGTGCGGACGCTGTCGAGAAAGTTCCGCACGTGGGTGTCGGCGGAAGTTCCCGCCATTGCGAACTCCCGTTGCTGCGACCGCAGTCGACCGGAGGAGAATTCCAGCTTGCCGGTGTCGCCCGTTTCGAGCCAGCCATCTTCGCCTTCGAAGCGCACGCTGCACGTGCCCAGGCCGAGCCAATCGGCCTCGCGCATCACCATCTTCAGGCCGTCCTCATACGTGGCGACGCACCCGCCGGGCGTCGGCTCGTAAAGAATCGGCATCCGCTCGTCGTTGGTGCCGACCCAGTTGCAGAGATCGACCGTGTGGGCGCCCCATTCGAGGATGCCGCCGCCGTGAAAGTCGAAGAACCCTCGCCAACCGCCGTCCACATATTTCTGGTTGAAGGGCCGAGGGGGCGTTGGCCCGAGCCACAAGTCCCAATCAACCACGTCTTGCGGCGGTTCGGTTTCCGCCGGCAGCCAGTCGTGCGACGTCGCCGGGTGGAGCGTGTTGGCATGGACTTCCTTGAGTTTGCCCAACTCGCCGCGGTCGCACAGGTCTTTGGCAAAGATAAAATTCGGCACGCTGCGGCGCTGCGTACCGGCTTGATAGATCGTCCCATAACGCCGCATCACCTCGGCCAGCGCCTGGCTCTCGGCAATCGTCATCGAGCAGGGCTTCTCGCAATAGATGTCCTTGCCGGCGCGGGCGGCGCAGATCGAAGCGGGGGTATGCCAACGGTCGCCCGTGGCAATCAGCACGGCGTCGATTTCCGGCTTGGCGAGCATCTCGCGGAAGTCGCGGTACATCGCCACGCCGGGGCCGTACTTTTCTTCGGTCCGCGCCTTCACACCCTCTCGCCGATCATTCCGCACGTCGGCAATTGCCACGAACTGCACCTCCGGCTCGTTCATGAAGCAGCCCAGCACATAACCACCCCGCGGCCCAATGCCCAGCCCCGCGAGCGTCACCCGTTCGCTCGGCGCCACGTTCCCATCGCGGCCCAATGCCCGAGCAGGCACAAACATCGGCGCGGCAAACAGCGCGCTCGCCTTCGCCGTGGTTTTAAGAAACTGGCGACGGCTCGACTGCGCTTGTTTGGACTGCGGTTGTTTGGCTTTCATGCGTTGGCTCCTTCAAGGCGAGGGGAAGGACGGGGGGCTTGCCTTATCATACCAATCCCGGCGGGCAAATTGGAAGTAGATGGGCGATTTGGCTGTGGGCTGTCGGCCAGAAACCACAATAGGGCAACACTGGCGCGGCACGTGCCCGACCCGAATCCGCCTCCGAACGACTGGCTGCTGCCTCTCGTCTGGCGTCATGATATAATCCATTGGTGGTGACGCAGATTGTCCGCGGATCGCTAATCGAGTCACTAATGACCAAGACGCATGTCTTCCAATACGAGATTCCCAGGCAGTTCACCTGCCAGCGGGATTCGAGTTTTCCGCCGAAGAAATTGCTATTCGTCGTGAAGGCGGCGCGGTGATTCTTGAGCCAATCAAGCCAGTGGCTTGGCCTGAGGACTTCTTTGAGAGCATTCGTATTGACAATCCGGCGTTTGCTCGGCCGCCCCAGGGCAGCGTGCCGCCCGCTCCTGAGTTTTAGTCGCACTCCTCATCCCGGCGGGATGACAGCCATTAGCCGGTGGTCGCGTTAGCGCACCACCGGGAAATTTGCGTGAATCACGCACGACCCCGGCAGGGGTCGCAGCAAGCGGAGAGCGTCGAATGTCGTCCACTTATTTGAGTCTCCATTATCACCTTGTGTTCAGCACGAAGAACCGCCAGACATTCATCAAAGATGAATGGAGCGCACCACTGCACGAATACCTGGGCGGTACCGTCAACGGACTCGGCGGATTTTCACAGGGCGTCGGCGGCACTGCCGATCATGTCCACTTGCTTGTGGGATTGAAGGCAACCCATTGCCTCGCCGACTTCATGCGCGAGTTGAAAAAGGCATCGTCAATTTGGGTCCACGAAACGATCAAACAGCCTGAGTTCGCATGGCAAGAAGGATATTCAGCGTTCACCGTAAGTCCTTCAGCGCGGCTTGGTGTAAAGCAATACATTGCGAACCAAAAAGAACACCATCGGCACAAGTCGTTCCGAGAGGAACTTGTCGAAATGCTCGAGCGGGCCGGTGTGGATTATGACCCGCGGTATTTGGATTGATGCGCATTTGCTGCGACCCCTGCCGGGGTCGTGCGCGGGGCGGTCCCGTTTCCGGTGGTGGCGCTTCGCTTACCACCGGCTAATGGCTGTCATCCCGCTGGGATGAGGAATAGTGGCGCGTTTGCGTCGAGGGAATGTGGTTCAACGGGTCGAGGCTCAATCTCCGAATCGTGACGCGCGCTTCTTCAAGCCGGAGGCTTGGCAGCAATTAGCCGGTGGTCGCGATAGCGCACCACCGGAAAGCTGGCCCGATTAATTGCACGACCCCGGCGGGGTCGCAGCGAGTTTAATCTGCGGTGTTTGGATTGACGCGCAATTGCTGCGAGCCCGGCCGGGGTCGTGCGTGAGAGAAGGCTCGCTTTCCGGTGGTGGCGCTTCGCTTACCACCGGCTAATCGCTGTCATCCCGCTGGGATGAAGAATGCAAAGCGAAGTGGCTAGAGTTTTGGAGATGTGACTTAGTGGCTGGAGTCCTGGAGAGGTAGCTTAACTGGTCGAGGCTCAATCCCGACATCGCGCCGCGAGCTTTTTCAAGCCGGAGGCTTGGCAGCAATTAGCCGGTGGTCGCGATAGCGCACCACCGG
>JBBDYG010000058.1:0-4545 GCA_040901765.1 Pirellulales bacterium | reverse complement strand
TCCAGGTCGCCGGCCCGGGGGGAACTTACGTTCCGCCGTTCGGCGGGGCCGCGAATAAGAGTCTCGTGATCGACAATCCGGGGGAGGATCAGCCGATCGTGGCTTGGCGGTCGATGTTCACGGACGATCCCACCGATTTTCAGAATGGAAGCATCTCGTTCGATCTCTATATGCCCGAGCCGACCGGCCAGTATTGGACGTACATCGACTTTCGTTTGGGTTACGGCAGCGCGGGGCGAACGGCGCCCACTTCGGTGGGTGACACGACCGTTTGGAACAGCTTCCGCGTCAACGCCGCCTCGCCGGATGTGGTGGTCGATAACGGCAACGGCAGCGCGCAGGCGACGATCGCGAGCGATACCGTGTTGGCGGTGCGGTACGACATCGATGGCGACTCGCGAACCTACCGGCTGACGATCAACGGCGACGTGGTGAACTTCGGTGGTAGCCCCGACCGGCCATGGATCGCCGGGGCCCCAGGCATCAATATGTTCGGATTCTTCGGCGCGTTCCCGCTGAATTCGGCGGCCGTGTACATCGACAACTTGGTGGTCGTGAACGACGACGAGCCTGACGCACCGTGGACTCCGCCTGCCGATGAGCCAACGAACCATCTCGAGTGGCATCAGCATCGGGGCAATAAGCGGCTGACGGGCGAGGCGGTCGTGGGCGAAGATATTCTCACCGATGCCGAAGTGTTGTGGTCGGAGTTCATCGGTTCCCGCGAGGCGTGGATTGCCGCCAGTCCAGCGAGTGGCGGGGAGATTGTGCCCGTTCCCACCACGCCACTAGCCATGTCGCAAAGCGAGCGGATTAGCTGGGGGATTGGCGGGCCGTACTTCGATCTGGCCGGCAACGGCACGCTGGTCGCCGAGAGCACGTCTTCAATTCGGCGGATTGGCGATTTCATTCCGGGAAACGGACTGATTGAGAAGATCGAAGGCCATGTGTTCGACACCACGTTCGGCCAGGGCGTGATTCGCTTGTCGGTGTGGCAAAATGGACAGTGGGTGCAGCAGTGGCAGTCGCCGCAGATTCCGGCGATGTTCGGCATTCCCAACTTGATCGTCGGGGATTTCGACAACGACGGCACAAATGAAGTGGCGCTCACGCCGTGGAACAATATCTATGTCCTAAACATCAATACGGGCCAGGTCGAGAAGACCGGCAGCTTTAAGCCCGCGGCCAACGAAAGCGGACGAGGGTACGGTTGGTTTGGCGCGTACGACCTGACGGGCGACGGACGCGAAGAATTTATCGTGATGGGTGATTTTCAGGACTTCATTTCGGTCGTGGGTTGGAATGCTAGTGGAAACCTCGTCCGCCTGTGGGACCATCCGTTCGATCCGCGTCTGGCTGGCAAGCAAACGACTCATCGGCCTGGGGCTTTTCCCTTACGCGACATCACGGGCGACGGCGTACCCGAGATTGTCACCTCCGTGTACAACGAGACGGGGGACGAGCGCTGGCATGTGCTGGTGATGAACACGCTGACCGGCCAGGTGCTGCACGACTTGCCCGATCGCATCATCGACGGCGCGCGGGACGTGAATGGCGATGGCGACTATGAACTGTTCGTCCGGGTGACGGAGGGTTCCCTTCCGCCGGCCGCCACGACGCTCGAAATCTTGGATTGGAACGGAAGCGGTTTTACGACGCTGTGGACGCTGGAAGATGCGGGCTTCGTGAGCCAGAATATCGACGATTTTCCCATCCATGTGAATAGTGCCACCGCAACAGGTAAGCTCGATTTGCTGACCGGCCCGATTACCCCCGGCGGCGCGGAGGTGTTCTTCACGCGGAAGATTCTCGATCCGGCCGCCAACCGGCATGAAATCACCGCCTGGCAACTTGGCGGGCCGGGTCTGGCCACCGCGATCGGCACCGCCACGGGCGTGGATCTCGATGTGCTGGCCGTGCGCGAAGCGTTGGCTGGGCAAACTAGCATTCTGTTTGCGAGCGAAGTGGTCGGGCCGGCCGGCGGCGTTGTGAGCGATTACAACCAAGATGGCCGCGTCGATATCGCCGACTACAACACATGGCGCGATCTGCTGGGGCGCGCGGTCGCGCCAGGCACCAGCGCCGACGGCAGCGGCAATGGTCTCATCGACCAAGCCGATCACACCGTGTGGATGGCGAACTTCGGCCGAGAGGCACCCAATGGCGTCGCGCTCGACGGTTTCCTCGGCACGGCGGTGTTCGCACAGACCGGTTCGCCGCCGCGATCGAGCGCGGTCGTGGGCCGGCTCGACGGTCCCACGAGCAATCCGACGGTTATTGTGCAGGGTGGTTCCGAATCGATCGTCGCCTTGCAGCCGAATGCCGAAGGCGAGGTCACGCGGGTGTGGACACATTCGGGAATTGGCGGATTCACTGGGGCAACGCAGTTCCAGGGCCAGCATCAGTACAGCGGCGTCGCACTGGGCGACTTGACCGGCAATGGCACACTCGAAACGCTGTACGCCACGCAGGGTGAAGCGGGCCAAGCTCGGTTGGTGGCCGCTTCGGCGGATGGCTTAACCGTCTGGCAGCACGATTTCGACGTGCCTGGTGGTCCACGGGTGTGGAACGAACCGGGACTAACTCTGTGGCGCACCGGCAACTTCACCTCGACCGAGCATGAAGACGTGCTGGTGCAAATCATCCGCGGCAGCGGCGGCACGGGCGAGTTTCACTTGCTCGATGGCCAAACCGGCGATGTGCTCTGGACGCGCTCTTATGGCAACACGCCCGGCTCCAGCCCCATCAGCCGCGCTGCAGGCGAAGCGCACCTGGCCGTGTACGATTGGGATGGCGATGGGCTGGATGAGGCCGTCAACTTCCATCCCGATATGTTCTACGTGATTGATGGGACCGGCGTAAACCTTGTCGATCGCGCGGTGTACAACGGAGGTGTGTTCCCGGGGGGATCGCCTCTGTACGGAACGCCGATTGTGGCCGATTTTCTCAACAACGGCACCGACACCATTCTCTTCGCGGGAAGCTACGCACAACTCGGTTTGATCACCAAGACCGGCGCGCCCATTTGGAATACGTCATTCACGTTCGACGCCACGCCCGGATTCATTCAAGGCGTGGGCGATGCCGACGGCGACGGCGATCTCGATCTGTTTAGCGTGGCGCATCCGCCTTCGGCCGGAGTGGAGATTCCCGCGCAGTTGCGGGTGCTCGACGCGGCAACGGGTGCCCTGGTGTGGACCATGAACCTGCCGGGGCGGGGTCATGCGCCGGTCGGCGGGGCTTACTCCGACACGCCGACGCTGTCGGCCTCGGCCGATCTCGACGGCGATGGAAAGGTCGATTCGGTCTTCGCGATCGGCGCCACGCTGTACGTCGTGGGCACCAACTCCGCGGGCACCGGCGGTGAGATCAAGTGGAGCTTCACGCCCGATGGCGGTCAGCTTAGCTCGCCGATCATCGCCGACGCCAACGGCGACGGCGTGGCGGAGATCATCGTCACCTCCACCAGCGGGCGCGTGTACGGCATCGGCCGACCTGCCGCGGCATTGGGTGCGGCGGCGTCCGCCTCGGCGGCCATGTTGGAGGAGTCTCGAACAACCGGCCAGGACGATACCGCGAGCGAGACTCAAACATTGCTGCTTTGGGAACCGAACGTACCACTTGTCGGAAATGCGCAACGCTCGTTTTCGTCGGTTGGCCAGCGGGAGCAATTTGGGTCGAGTAACCGAGCGAAGGAACTGTTACTGATCGAGCTTGCCTGGCAAACGGCTTTTGGAGATCGGTTTGAAGAATCGATCGCGGGTTCGCAGTCGGCGGAAGGGTTTAGTAGCATTTCCGAGGAAGCGCTTGGGTCGCAATGGGAATCGCTGATCGACGATTTGATGACTAATTTTGCAACCTTGAACTGAGGCAAGCAATCATGGCCAACAAACAGGACTGTTCGCGACAATTATCGGACCGGCGAGGATTCGTCGGTGGTGCAATGCTGGGCGCTGCGACGGGTATTGTCGCGGGTTCGCTGGCCAGCCCCGCGCGTGCGAACGAGCCAGCGGGCGTGAAGCGACGCGCGTTGCGGCCCGAGGGCGCGCCATCGGCGGGCGTGGGTTACTCGCCCGCCATTTTGGCCGAAGGAAAGCAACTGCTGTTCATCTCCGGCCAAGGGCCGGAAGACATCCAGGCCGATATGGAAACGCAGATTCGGCAAACGTTTGATCGCATTGGGCTACTGCTCATGGCGGGCGGGGCGTGTTTCGAGAATGTGGTGATGGTTCGGTCGTATTGGGTTCACATGCTCCGCGATCTAGTGACATTTCGCAAAGTACGGCGCGACTATCTCGTGGAGCCGTATCCCGCCTCAACGGCGGTCGGCACGCCTGAGCTTGCTATTCCCGGCCTGGAGTTGGAGATTGAAGTCGTGGCGGTGATTTAACTCCGACGATGCGAACGACCCGAAGCATTTTCCCATGACCGTCGCGCGAACTCACTCTGGCTGCACTCGGCGAGCGTTTCACGCGCGAATGGCGTCGACTGGCTTGGCGGTTTGGCTGGGCGCGGCGCGATCCAACGCGAACAGTCCATTGGCGT
>JBBDYG010000057.1:0-30358 GCA_040901765.1 Pirellulales bacterium | reverse complement strand
TCGGCCAATCAGCCTGCACACGCTAGGAATCACCCACTAAATTTCCTGAAGAACCTTTATTCTTAAGGCTTGGACGGCTTGAGCAACACGCCTTGCCCCGGTGCGAGCCAAATCTGCTCGCCGGTGAACTCGCTGAGCGTTCCGTTGTAAGGCGATACAAAGTAGAGCGTCGTGACCGGCTCGCGAAACTCCGGCTTGGGAGTTACCGACGCTGTAAGGTTCTTGTTCACGATCATAACATACCGGCTTCCGTCCTCGTGCGTGAAATCGCCGACAAGCATCGGCCCGCGGACAGCCGTTACTAGGCTCTGCTCGTCCGTACCCACGCACCCCTCCGGAATGTTTCCAAAGTGATAAACGCGGTCGCTTCGCAGCTTTAGCAGCGTTTCGGCCAGCTTGCCGATCTGAAGGTTCGTGTGCTGCATCGAGTACCAGGTCGGGGTCTCGTTGCCAAACTGGTCGAGAGGTGCGTTTCGGTAGTTGCCGACCGCGGGCGTGAAGTATTTGAAATAGGCCAATCCGCGGGCGCCGTAGGCGAGCGAAGTGTAAGCCTGAAAACGGAAATCCGCCTGAGTCACTTCGCGGTAATTAAAATGGGCCGATGCCAGCACGATATTCCAAAACGGCAGCTTGTGTTTCAGCGCGGCTCGCCGTATCGATTCCAAGTTGGCAAAGTACCCCGGCCGCAGCTCGGTGCCGGCCATCAGGGCGTAATGATCGTAACTCAGGATCGTTGGTTTGCAGGTCTCGACGAATTGCTCCACGTACGCATCGTACGTCGGTGCCCCGAGCGCGATCGGCGAGGCGTAGTTTGGAAACAAATTGATATAGGGCCACGCCCCGGGATGCAATTCCTTCACGAGGCCCGCCACCTTCGCCAGCCCTGGAAAGTATGCCGCCTTTGGCTCGTCGCGAAGATAATACCCAAACACGGCCGGGTGATTTCGCACCTCGCCGACGATTTCCGTCACTCGAGCACGGGCTGCAACCGCATCCACGTTCTCCCAGTCATAGTCGCTGAGCCGCGTATCGGAAACGATCGCCTTCAAGCCGGCCAAATGGCAGTTGTCGAGCGCGGCGGGCGGCACAAAGCCGGCCACCGTGATCCCGCATTCTTGCATGCGTTTGAGCACCGCCGGGTCGTTCGGCGGGTTGTCCCAGGCCAGGATCGGAAAGAACGCCGGCTCTGCCGCCCCCGCTTGCCAGGCTAAAAGACATACCCCTACGAAGCATGCGACCCATCGAATGATCGTCATTTGTTGGTCCGCCTCGATTTGCCCAAGAGTTAACCTGCGGCGAGTATTGTGCTGCGACTGCTCGAACGCACGAAAAACCAATCAACGGCAGGCATGGCAGTTGATGCCGGCTTCGGCCCCGAACCTACAGAGCCTTCCTGACCCCCTCCCCAGTCAATCACGGATGATACTCGAAGGCTCCCTTATCCGGATTGCTGCCATACGGGATCGGGAAAAACTCAAAATCGCTAATGTAGCCTAGGTTTTGCCCCGTGTTCTTGCAGGGACTGGTCGACAGAATTTTGTAGCCCGCCGCGGTCGTCGCGGCCGAATTCACAAATTTCGCGTCACCATAGGTTGGGTTGGAGCCCGGCCCTTCGTCGCCCATCACGAGGGTCCCAACCGCGTAGTAGTGGTTGGTCTGGATAATGTCTCCGGGCGAGTCGCCGGCGGTATCGAAAATCTCCTTGTTGTACTTGGTCATGATAAGGTTGTTCTTGAAACGATTTTGTTTATTGTGGCCTCGCACCACGAAGACGGCCTGCTCTCCCCCGTTATCACTTTTCCGGCTGAGAATGGTGTTGTTGTTGACGGCGCAATTCTTAGAGTACCGGAGCTTTGTGAAAGCCTGATAATCGTCGCTAACGTTGAAGGTAATGACCCAGCCGTCGTACGCGGGTGAGGCGGTATTGCTAGGAACGTCGAATACACACTCCAGGAAGCCGCAGTTGTTTTGCGTGAAATTACGGCTGATCTTGATATCGTACTTGCTGATCCGATTGTCATCGACCTCAAAAGCGCCTCCCTTGATGTTCGCAGTGCCAGCGCTCGAGATCATATTTCTGATGGTATTGCCGTTAGCCGTCTGGTGGTCCGCTCCCATCCAAATGCCGAGGGGGCCCCAATTGCCAGTGTAAGGCACCATCACCCGGCTGCAGTCGTGGATATGATTGGACTGCATGAGTGTGTACTGCCCTCTGGTTCTGATGCCTGCGACGCAGTCATAGAACTCGCAATTCTGGACAGTGCATCGGTCGCACCCGCTTTCGATATTGACCGCGCCCATTTGCCATACCAACGGTCCATCTCCTGGGGAGTATTGGGCGGGATCGCCGGCGACCGCGGCGGTACTGTAGAAGTAAAGACCGTCCACCGTCACATAGTCGCCACGGATCCTGATGCAATTGCCAAAGTTACCCTGGGCGAACGTGGCGTTGGTGAAAGCGGGAGCGGTGCCAGTGCCGTAGGCGCCAATGGTAATGGGATTGCCGAAGGCTCCCGAGTAATCGACGTAAAAACACTGGTTGTAACCAGAACCCCTGGCAAACAGCACCGAGTCCCCAGCGGATAGTGCGGTACCCTGAATTTTCGAGATGGTCTGCCACGGCTGCAGCGAACTCGTACCGGAATTGTTGTCATTGCCGTTGACGGAATCGATGTAATACGTAGTCGCGTCGGCGGGACAACTCAGCGAGCCCACGATTAGAACAAACGCCGCCAATTTCCATAACGTTGTCATGATTGCACGCTTTCTTAACGAGCCAGGGCATCCGGTGGCGGCGCACAGCCGCCACGGATAGAAATTTTGATCCGCTGCGGGAGTCACCACGATTGCGGGCCATGCCAAGTTGCGAGTCATCTTCAGCCTTATGGGCTTGCAAAAGCGATACTACGGATCGCAGCCATGCTGTCAATTAATGGTTTCGTCCTATCGATCGGCCTTCTGCGCCGTGCGCACAATGGAGCAAAGCTGCGTTTGTCCTTCGGTTTTGGTCTGCTGGCCCTATCGTTGTGATCGGTCGGCTGACCGCTTTGCCGGCGGCGTGTGCTCCGGCTTCGTTGGATCGTAGCCCGGGTTCGGCGTCGGCATCTGCGCGTCGACAGCGCGGAGCCACGTGTGAAGCTCATCTCGCAGCGATTTCACCAGGGCCGGCGAGGAATCGGCGAGGTTGTTCCGTTCGCCAACGTCGTCGCGCAGGTTATACAGCTCGACGCGGTTGTCGTCGTAGAATTCGATGAGACGGTAGTCGCCGCGGCGGATTGCGCCGTAGGGCGTCGTGCCTTCCTGTTGGTAGTGTTGATAGTGCGGGTAGTGCCAGAACAAGGGCCGTTCGGGGAGATCACCGTTCTGACGAAGAAGTGGAGCGAGACTCAAGCCGTCGAGCGCTACCTTCTCGGCATCCGAAGTGCCGATCATCTCCAGGATCGTCGGGTAGAGGTCCATGGTGATCACGGGCGTCGCACATTCGCTTCCGCCCGGCGTCACATTTGGCCAATAGACGATGAGCGGCACCCTCACGCCGCCTTCATAGCACGAACCTTTTCCCGCTCGCAGCGGCGCATTGGAGGATGTCGGAATTCGGCCGCCGTTGTCAGACGTGAAGATGATGATCGTGCGGTCCGCGATGCCCTGTTCGTCGAGCGTTTGGCGGATACGGCCGACGGTTTGATCCATGCTGTCGATCATGGCTGCGTACACTGCGTTCGTGTGCTGCATTCCGTCATGGACACTCGCTTGAAAACGGTTGACCAATTCCTTCTTGCCTTGGATCGGCGTGTGAACGGCAAAGTGCGGCAGGTAGAGGAAGAATGGCTGATCGGAGTTGTCCCGGATGAACTTTACCGCTTCGTCGCCGAGCCGATCAGTGATGTACTCGCCCTTGGGGCCTTGCTTGATCGTGTCGATGTTGTAGGGAGCAAAATAGCCCGGCTGGGGCCGCGGTTGGTCGGTCCCGGCGATGTTGAGGTCAAACCCGTGATGCTCCGGGTAAAACTCTGGTCCGCCCAGGTGCCACTTGCCGATCGAAGCCGTCGCGTAACCGGCGTCGTGCAATTGCTCGGCCAGCGTCGTTTCCTCTCGCGGCAGTTGCTTCGTGAAGTCCGGAACGGTGAGCTTGGGATTCTCCGGCGGCAGGCCCGGTATCCAATCGGTGATGTGCAGTCGTGCCGGATACTTGCCGGTGAGCAACGCAGCCCGCGTGGGCGAGCAGACGTTGCATGCGGAGTAATTTGCAGTGAATCGCATGCCGTCGCGCGCCAGCCCGTCGATGTGCGGCGACTGGTACAGATCGCTGCCGTAGCAACCCAAGTCGGTCCACCCTAGATCGTCGGCCAGGATGAGGACGACGTTGGGCGGCTGGGGGTCGGCGGCGACTGCCCCGGCGCCGCCGATCATGGTACCCATGCCACCGAGTAGGAAAACGAGCAATCGCATTAGACGTGCCTGTTTATCATCCTGGCAAAATTAGCGCGCTGTCGAGCGCCGCCTGCTCAAGACTCGAGTCAGACCGCCGAGCGCGCACCCTAGTCCGCAGATCGAAGCAGCGGAGGGTTCTGGAACCAGTCGAGTCGCGGTCACCGACAAATTATCAAGGCCAAAGTGCGCATTAGCGCCGCTTGGTTCGACGCCAGTTGTTACCCAGCGGAAATCAATCAATTGGCCGTTCGCCAGGGGCGTTGCCAAGGAAATCGATACGGAGCGCGAAGTGACGATCGGCGGGCCGCCACCCGGTGGGGTGCCACCGGGGAGATTTGCCCCGGAAGTCGGTGTGCCTGTCTGCGCCGTGGTGAGCGTCGTTCCGACAATTCCTGCCTGAGTTGCGCCTGCGCCGTTCGCATCGTAGTCGAAATCGATTTTGGTCGGTCGTCCCCCCTGCGTGTATTGTTCGACATCCCAACTGACGTTGAAATTCGAAATATCCGCGCCCGTTTGATTTACAAAGCTCCACGCAAGGATGATTGGGACAGAGTTCGGCTGGCGCTTGGTGCCGAAAGCGCGGTCGGATTGATCGTCCGTTGAGCTGTAATACAGTGCGTACAATCCATTGTTGTTGTTGTACGCCTGCAGAGCAGGATTAAAGAATCCTCGCTCAATGTTAGTAGCTGAACCCGGCGCTGCGTCCGGCGTCCAAGTAAAGTTAGTTGGAATCGACGCTATCGTGCCTGCAAACGTGTTAAAGTTCTCACTGATTGGCGCATCGAAAGCCGTAATCATCATGGCCGCCCGCGATTCGCCGTACGACCCGAGAATGGCCGCTAGGGCAACGGTAAGGAAAGTACAGCGTCGAGACAATAGGTCAATCATTAGTCACTCCCTCTAAAAAAGTCGCTATAGCGGTGTCGAATGCCATCAACAGCAAACATCTGAGTCCAAATGGTGCAATACCTTATGCAGGTGCAAGGGATGAAATAGGGGCTAGACGATCAATACTGGTCAAAATGCGCTTCCCACCGTTTCAGCGCCGTTACGCGATCCCAGCGCACTCCAAATCAAGTAATCGATGTCCTCGCTGACGAAGTGCGTGCTGCCGTCGGCACATGCCATGTTCACGCCGCCGTTATGCCGGCTGGAGGCGGTGGTGGCGCCGCCGTCCTCGTTGATCGTAATTGCGTCGACGTTGCCCTTGCTTGTCTGGTTGCAGCTAATACCATTGGGCGGCATGACGTGGTTGTAACGGGACGTCGTGTAGTCGCCATGCACCCAGTTGCGTCCTCTGCAGGAAAACTGACTGCCGCCTGTGCCCGTCGGCGGATTCAGCCCTAAGCACCTCTTGCGCACCTCATCTGCAGTTTGGTTTGTTCCCGAAATCCGGAACCAATCGCCGGGAAACTCCAACAAATTGTTATTGCCGTCGCCGCGAATCGACTCGCTGTATAACGCCGTGTGCGAAGTGCCATCGGTGATGTGCTTGAACTTGACGGCCAGATTGGTGACGAAGATGCCGTTGTTTTGCTCGACCATGACGCCGCCGATTGGTTTCGTCTGGCCCGTGTCGTTGCCGCCGCTGCCGTGATAGTTGGTGCGGCCGGCGTCTGCCCACCCGCCTGCATGGCAAACGGGGACATTCATACGATCTTCGCCGTAATCACTCGGGCAAAGAAAAAAGCCAATCTGGACCAATTTCGCAGCGCTAGAAGCGGAGTTTTCGTTAAAATTGCAAAGGTCGTGGACTGACGGTTCCTCCACGTAGGGCAAGAGGTGGGCCAAGTGGCTCCACTGCTGGATTACCGAAGTGGTGCCATCGGGATTGGTCTTGAAGCCAGCACCTCGTCCGAGCGGAAAAGATTTCTTGGCACCTTCAAAATTGTGCGCCGCCAGTCCCAACTGACGAAGGTTGTTCGTACATTGCGAGCGTCGCGCAGCCTCGCGGGCAGACTGGATGGCCGGCAGCAACAGCGCTACAAGAATGCCGATGATGGCGATTACGACCAAGAGCTCCACGAGGGTAAAACCTCGTCGCAGCATGTAGCGAATCGGAGAGAATTGCCTCATCTCGATGACTCCTTATTCAACTCCGTTCCCTGTTCCTGGAACAGCACTTCTGAAAAAATCGCCCTCTCGCAGCGACAACCTAGCGGCGAATCGTAACCGTCAGCAGGCCACACAGGGCAAACAGGGCCAGCAGCAAAGCCGTTGGTTCCGGGACCGCCGCGCTGCTCGCGCTGCCGCTGCCGGAATTGCCGAATCGCGCCGCCCACGCATCGTAGTCCTCTGGCGTGACCGACCCGATGGTGGCGACTTCGTTGAGGAGCGCTCCGCCGTCGCGCCATACTGTGTAATCCGCGGCGTTGACAGTGCCGTCGCCGTTGTAATCGCCCGGAACCCCGGTCACGCCCAGCGCCGTCACATCCAATACGCCGGCGCCGGTGATCAGGCTCGGCAAGTTGGCGGCGTCATAGGTGCCGACTTGTTGTGCGACCCCGTCGACGAACAATGAGCGAATGGCGTCGGTGCCGCTAAAGTTCAGATTGAGGATCGAGCCTGTTACCAGATAGACATCCGCGTCATCGGCTAGAAACGGATTGGTGATGCTCAAGGGTCCGCCGGCGAGAAGGGTCGTGTCGCCCGAATAGGAATTATTCGCATTGCTGAGGGTGAGTGTGCCGCTGCCGTGCTTGGTGAGGCCGCCGGCGCCAGAAACCTCGTCATCGAGAATAAACGTGGTGTCCGCGTTAACCACGCTGATCACACTATCGGATTGAAGAACAACGGGATTTACGAAGGTGGTTGTTCGGGTGGGCCGAATGTCAACCCGCAACGCTCCTTGCGCGGTGCCGGTGGTGATTTCGGAGGGATCCTCGACCTTGCCGGCGCCGTTGAGATTCAGAACGGAGTCACCCGCCAGTTTGTACACGGGAACGACTTGAGGGTTGTTATCGGCCAACTGTAATTGTCCGCCGGAGTTAACAGTGACTCCCGATGAATTGGCGATTGCCGACTCTCCGATCAGGCGGATACCACCCCGATTGATGATGTATTGTCCGAGGAATCCTTCATCCTCAAATAGGGCGATATTGAGGTTGAACTGAATTGCGCCATACCCTTCTTTAGTGATCGCGATATTCGAACCTCCGTTGAGAAGATTGGTAAAAATGGTGCCGGTATTCAGGTTCGGATAGTTATCTTGCGTGATGACCAAATCTGAGAGCACATCGATGATGGGAAAGATCTGGTATTGACT
Source organism: Pirellulales bacterium (assembly GCA_040901765.1). Lineage (GTDB taxonomy): Bacteria > Planctomycetota > Planctomycetia > Pirellulales > Lacipirellulaceae > JBBDYG01. The sequence goes on along the minus strand of JBBDYG010000057.1, from coordinate 22,662 downwards.
GTTTACAGCCCCCTCGGCACTGCCGGCAGTTTCGGTGTAGGTGGCGGGGCCGGAGGTGGATTGGAAGATGAGCTTGCCGCCGTTGTTGGTGAAGTTGCTCCTAAAGTTGTTGGCATGGTTCGTGTTATCGATGGTGAGCGCGCCAAGGGTCACGTCCGTGGCTGGCATTGCGAGGGTGTATAGGGCGGCGCCCGTCCAGGTCGGTGCATTGATCAGTGCCGTCGCGTCGGGTGCGTTGGGATAGGTGGTATTGGAGCCACCATCGAGCCAATTGGCGACGTCGTCCCAGGCCGCGTTGTTGTCGGTATCCTGGATGAAGGTGTATTGCGCGAGCGTGACCTGCGTAATCCACGCGTTTGCCACGAGGGCGCCGAGCATGAGACTTGTCAATCGCCAAGATGAGTAGTTACGCGCCATAGTGCTTCCCCTAAAGTGCTGGATGTCAGGTGTGCCCACTTCCCAAATTGGCTTTTGCGACTTCGGTTCGTGATTCAGATTCACCAACCGGCCGCGCGCTGCTGCCCAACTAACGATCACCGATTCCGTGTTTGTTGATCCTATTTGTCTCTATCGCACGGCAGAAAACTCTGAGTCGTGGCCGTCCCGGAGGGCCGCCAAAACGAAACTGTCCGGAGGAATAAAATCTAGTAGTTAATCAGTCGGCCAGAAATAAAGATCCAATGGTTGAAGTCAACCACAAACCTTCGTGCCCATTTCACGACATGACTGAATCGCCCCTCGCAAAGAAACGATTGCAAGCTCTGTGTCGACTGGAAAGTCGTCTGAACCGCCGCTACGCTAAATCTTGTTGCTTTTCTACTTGACGAGTGCTATTATGACATTGCACAATCGTTTGTGCAAGCGTTTTTTTGAAATTGGCCAAGGGGAAGCGAAGATGGCATCTGGACCCGTGACGCTGGAGCAAGTTGCCCAAGTGGCAGGTGTCTCCCCGTCGACCGCCTCCCGGGCACTTGCGGGAAAAGCTCGCCAGTATCGGATCAGCGAAAAGACCGAGAAAGCGATTCTCTTGGCGGCCAATGGTCTGGAATTCCGAGCCAGCCACGTCGCCCGGTCGTTGCGAACCCAGCGCACGGGCTTGATCGGGCTGTTGGTGCCCGACGCGTCCAACCCCTTCTTTGCGGCAATCGCGCGGAAGGCGACGATCTTCGCGGAACGACATGGCTTGTCGACGCTACTGGCAGACAGTCACGACTCCAGTGACCATGAAAGGGAGTTATTGACCCATCTACAGTCGCGACAAGTTGAGGGCCTGATCATCTGCCCCATCGGCGAGTCAAGCGAGCATTTGCGACCGCTGGAGCGCAACGGAGCCAACGTTGTCGTCGTTGACCGTTGGTTCTCCGATGTCGGGCTTACGACCGTGACCTCCGAGAACGAGCACGGCGCTTATGCCGCCACGAGCGCCATGATCGAAAAGGGCCACCGGGAGATCGGTTGCCTGCAGGGACGTCCCGGTACGTCATCCAATGACGAACGATTGCGGGGCTACCAGAAGGCGATGCGGGCCCACAAACTCGTGCCGAAGGCGTCGCTTATTCGGGGCGACGACTTCAGCGAAGATTCTGGCTATCGTTCCAGTTGTGAGTTGCTGGAAGCGCATCCGGAATTGTCCGCGATATTTGCATTTGGCAATCAAAATGCCCTTGGGGCGCTCCGTGCCTTCGCCGAACGCAAGTTGAAGGTTCCCCACGACATTTCCTTGGTAATGTTCGATGACGCACCATTCGCCGAATACTTGGCGTCACCCCTGAGCGTGATTCGACAGGATATCGAAGCCATTGGTTGCCGAGCGGCGGAATTGCTGGTTGAGCAGATTCAAACCGGACGGAAACCGCCGAAGCTGCTTCATCGGATGCCTGTCGAGTTCCTATTGAGAGATTCCATCGGAGCTCCGAGAAAGCATTGCCCTTCGTAATGATGGAGTAAAGGACGAACTGGTTGCCGACGCCTATATTGGTCCGAACACGATCGACCGCGATCTTTGGCGCACTTGCGATTTGCCGCCAGGCAAACACATATTACGCCTCGTCGTGCGCGACGATTCGGATTCTCGCAGCACGGGACGAAGAATTGTAATCAGCCGCGCCGTGGTGTTCCGTCGCAATTAATACGGTCAGGGTCGCGCAATGAAACCAAGTCTCAATTCGCAGAGTTAACGCAGTCGAGATAGGTTGGAAACAACTTCCAGGTGGACCACTCTTATGGTGCTCGTTGAATCCTATCCCGTAGCCGTGTTGATGTGTGTTATCACCATGATCTGCTGGGGCTCATGGGCAAACACTCAAAAGCTCGCTACGAAGGAGTGGCGGTTCCAGCTTTTCTACTGGGACTATTGTCTTGGCGTATTGCTACTGACCCTTCTTTTTGCCTTCACGCTCGGCAGTACCGGTGAATATGGACGGGGATTTCTGGACGACCTGCGACAGTCGCAAGGCAAGTACATCGGCTATGCCATGCTTGGCGGTGTCATTTTCAATGTTGCGAACATTCTATTGGTCGCCGCGATTGACATCGCCGGAATGGCCGTGGCTTTTCCGATCGGGATCGGATTGGCGCTGGTGATCGGCGTCATCACGACCTACCGGGTGGACCCTGTCGGCAATCCGATTCCGTTGTTCACCGGTGTGGCGTGCGTGGCCGCGGCGATCGTGCTCGACGCGTTGGCTTATCGGCGGATTCCTTCGTCGGGTCAAAAGACCACCGTCAAGGGAATCGCCCTATCCATTCTTTGTGGCGTGCTCATGGGACAATTCTTCCCGTTTGTGGCAACGGCGATGCCGCCGCTAGACCGCATCGCCGATCCCGAAATGGCCGGAAAATTGACGCCTTATACGGCATTGGTGTTTTTTGCGATCGGTCTGTTCCTATCAAGTTTTGTCGTCAATTCTCTCGTGATGATGAAACCGTTTGTGGGCGACCCAGTGCCTTTTTGCGATTACTTTACCAAAGGGAGCGCTTGGCTACACACGGTCGGCATCGTGGGCGGTATGATCTGGGGTGTGGGGATGTCATTTGCGATTCTCGCCGGCGACACCGCCGGCTACGCGATATCGTACGGGTTGGGGCAAGGCGCGACGATGGTCGCCGCACTCTGGGGAGTGTTCGTGTGGAAGGAATTTAGGAATGCCGGGCCCGGTACGAACCGATTGCTCGGAAGCATGTTCGTTCTGTTCGTCGTCGGCCTGGCCCTGATCGTCTACGCTAATATCGATTGATCTATCGCGAGGAGTACGCGCCATGGGGCAAAGAATCGTTGTTGTCGGCAGCTCGAACACCGACATGATCATCAAGTTAGACCGCATTCCGAAGCCGGGCGAGACGCGCCTGGGCGGCGAATTCGTTATGGCCGCTGGCGGAAAAGGGGCCAACCAAGCGGTAGCCGCTGCCCGGGCCGGCGGAGCGGTCACTTTTATCGCGCGCGTTGGGCAGGACATGTTCGGTGAACGGGCGGTCGCTGGACTGATCCAATACGGCGTCAATGTGGATCATGTGCAATACGACAAGTGCCCATCCGGTGTGGCGTTGATTTTCGTGGGTGACGATGGCGAGAACAGCATCGCGGTGGGCAGCGGCGCGAACGCGAAACTTTCGCCGTTGGATGTGCGGCAGGCCAAGAGCGCCTTTGCCACCGCTGACGTTGTCATTATGCAGTTGGAAACGCCGCTCGACACGGTGCAAGCCGCAGCCGAGCTGGCCAATGCGAACGGAGCTCTCGTCATTTTGAACCCCGCGCCGGCGCAACCCTTGCCGGACAAACTATTAGAAAAGGTCTCGATCTTAACTCCGAATGAGACGGAGGTTGAACTACTGACGGGCGTCGCAGTGAACGACGAAGCCTCGTGCTATCGTGCCGCTGACATCCTACTCGCCAAGGGAATTAAGACGGTAATCTTCACGCTTGGCGCTCGTGGGGCGTTTGTCGCGTCGTCCACCTCGAAGCAGTTCGTGCCAGGATTCAAAGTGGAGCAGGTCGACTCGACCGCGGCCGGCGACGCTTTCAACGGCGCATTGGCGGTGGCTCTGGCCGAAGGTCAGCCGATGCTCGACGCCGCCCGCTTCGCCAACGCGGCCGGTGCCGTATCGGTCACACGACTGGGTGCTCAACCCTCCGCACCAAGCCGCAAGGAAATTGAAGAACTTTTAAGTGATCGCGAGATTGTGGCATTCGATGATTCGTTAAGTCGCCCCGACCAAAGTCTACATATGCACGCTCGATCGCCGCGAAGAGCAGGCCTATCTCGCTTGTAGCATTCATCTTGAAGCATCGCAGCGACAGTGGCTAATCCGTGACCTAGGAATGTTGAAACCGGCGAGCCTTGGCGAAGACCTGCCCGCGCCTACGAAGATTTTGGCATGCTACTACGTCAATGAATGCAGTCTGTTTTGAGCCGGAAATCGCCGCGACCAAACGGATGGTCTTGTTCGGTGTAGACAACGACATGGGGATGTGCACTCCGCAGCTCTCCAGCGTGATTGGCGACACTTGCCGTGCCGGATCCGGAACTGACCGGATGATGCAGGAAAACCGCATCCGCAAGGCAACGTTATAGTCTCTTCGTTTGGCAGCACTGATCGCCGTAATCGAGAGAGCAACGCTTTGCCGATCTGCTTCACGGCCATCTGTGTCGGCAGCTTACGCATTTAGAACTGCCCCGGCACGCGCTCCCAAGTGGTAATGCGTTGGCCGCACCTGCAGCATTCCCGACGACGGATAATCTTCTGTAGCTTCCCGCGCGTGTAGAGCACCTTCAGCCGACCGTGGCCGCACTCCTTACAGCGCAGGCCCAGTTCCACCGGCCCGGACGTGTGGGCATTCTCGCCAGCCGGTGGTGCGGCGCTATCCTTAGGCATCATTTTTAGGCTCTCCTAAACCTGGGAAATTCTTCCCGAAATTCCGCTTGATCTTCTCGGCGACGCATGGCTCCTGTGTGTTCGTGGCGACAGGTGTCGCCGCCTGGCGATGGCAGCCCTTCCATCGAGAACTGTATCGAGGAGAACGATCATGGCTACGACCACCAAGAAACGCTCGACGAAGTCCGCGGGCACCAAGACCAAAACCGCGAAGGCAGCACCGGCCAAGAAGAAGTCGTCGAAGGCCGCTTCCGCGAAAACCAAGACTACGAAGGCCAAGGGCGACAGGCTCAGCGCGATCGACGCCGCAGCCAAGTTGCTGGCGGAAGTGAAGAAGCCAATGACGACTAAGGAGATGGTGGCCGCGATGGAAGGGAAGGACTATTGGAAATCCCCCGGCGGCAAGACGCCCCATGCCACGCTCTACAGCGCCATCCTGCGTGAGATTCTGCATAGGGGAAGGAATCGCGCTTCGTGAAGACCGAGCGCGGGAAGTTCAAGATCAGCGGCTAACGGCGGCGGCCAGTTCGGCCACCCTAACGCCCACGACGCCGCGTCGTTGGGCGTTTTCTCGTGGGACGCACGGTTGGCCATCGGACGGCCCGCGCCGCGACACGGGCCAAACGTGGCGTTTAAGGTAGAGGCTCGGGTTCCCGCTAGCGGCTGCTGCATTTTTTTCTCCTGGCCTCACGTTTGGCTGGGGTTTTCTTGTTGGTCGACACGCGCTCCGCCTTCTTGCCCGTGAACTTCTCGTAGCGCTGCCAGATCACGTCGCAATAGGGCGGATCGAGCTCCATCAAAAACGCCTTGCGGCCCGTTTGCTCGCACGCGATGAGCGTCGAACCGCTGCCGCCGAACAGGTCGAGCACGTTTTCACCTGGCCGCGATGAGTATTGAATGGCGCGCGTGGCAAGCTCGACAGGCTTCTCGGTTAAGTGGACCATTGACTGTGGATTCACCTTCTTCACGTGCCACAAGTCGTAGGCATTGTTCGGGCCGAAGAACTTGTGCCCCGCTCCTTCTTTCCAGCCGTAGAACGCAATCTCGAAGCAGCCCATGTAGTCTTTTCGTGTGAGCACCGGATGCTGTTTGTCCCAGATAATGCCTTGCGAGAAATAGAGGCCGCATTGCTTCAACACGGGCGGGTAATTTCCAAGATTGGCATAGCCGCCCCAAACATAAAATGAACGGCCGGGCTCGAGTACACGCGCCAAATTCGCGAACCAAGCGAGCAGTAGTTGATTGAACTCTTCGTCGCTCAGAAAGTCATTCGCCAGCGGCCGGTCCTTCGCGCGCAACTTCTTTTGCGTCGGTTTCGATTTGGACGGATAGCGTGCGAGGTCGAGACCCTGGTGATGGGTTGTACCTTGGAACGAACTGAGACCAGCGGCGATTGCGTTATTCGAGCGAGGCTCGACTTTCACGTTGTATGGGGGATCGGTGTTTACCAGTTGAATCGATGCACCGCTAAGAAGCCGATCGACCTGCGCTGGATCGCTACTGTCACCGCACAGCAACTTGTGATCGCCGAGCAACCACACGTCGCCCGGTTGTGTAATTGCTTCGTCCGGTGGGAGCGGAACATCGTCCGGATCACATAGTCCGTCGTCGACATCCGCGTTCAGAATCTTCGCCAGCTCATCTTCGCTGAATCCCAACAGCGCCAGGTCGAAGTCTGCGTCTTGCAGCGCGGCAAGTTCGATCGGCAAGAGCTCGAAATCCCACTCGGCAAGGTCGGCCGTGGCGTTATCGGCGATGCGATAGGCGCGGATCTGTGCGGGGGTGAGATCACGAGCGACGTGAACCGGCGCCTTCACAAGAGCTAACTTGTGTGCCGCGCGGAAGCGAGTGTGGCCGACAATAATGATGCCCGCCTCGTCGATGACGATTGGCTGGCGGAAGCCGAATTCCTTGAGGCTCGCCGCCACTGCATCGACGGCCGCGTCGTTAATGCGCGGATTGCCGGGATAAGGCTTGATATCGGACAGTTTGCGAAGTTCGATCTTCATGGCGTTTCTCTACCAGGGTTGAGGGGTGTTTACGAAGACTGGCATCAGGGCCAACACGGCGGGCCACGAACGCGTGGGGCGGAAGGTGGAACGGTTTGTGGGCGCCTCCCGCGCGAGCGTTGCTACACGCGGCCACACGGCATTCCGTGGTCGGCTCTGGCGCCGGTAGTAGCCAGTTGGCGAAGAACGCGGCTCGCAGTTGTAGCGCGTATTGCTGGCGACGGCGACGAAACCCTTGATTTGCTCGCGATTCGCGAAGTATCGTCACCGTCGCCAGTATCGCCAGTGCGTGAAGGGACGCGGTAGGCGCTCCCACACGCGGCGGCACTTCTGTCGTAAGCCAGTGCCGCAGATGAGTCACACCGAGGTTGAGGGGAATCATTGGACTTCCCCTCCAGTATCGTTTGCCCGATGTCCGGCCTCTCCGTTCAAGCGGCAATCGCCGTCGGGCAATTCTCCGTTTTTAGATAGTGGCGACACTGGCGACGGTGACGAAACCTCCTCATACACGGGAGTTATTGAGGTTCTGTCGCCGTCGCCACCGTTTCCGAGAATGAAACGGCGGGTCGGTTTCCCACCCTGGGGCGCCGACGGAACTCCTTCCCAATGGCCGCAACCCTCGGCGACCAATGCCGCTAACGCCGCTTCGGCCGCCTCGGGATCGCTGCGAAACTGCCGAGGACCGCGGGTGAGGTCGCGAGCTGTCACGGAGCGCCCGTGACGCTGAATCCAGGTGATGAGCTCTCGAGTTTCCCGGTCGTCATCGTCCTCATGGAAAAGACCATAAACGCGCTTCGCCTCATGGCCGAACCAATCGGAAAGCTGAATCGCAGACTGCATGGATATTTCATCCACCTCGGAGTCTGACTCCGCCAACTGAAAAATCAGCGCGAACCTGGCCGTGTACGCTTCGAGCTTCGACCAGGCCGCAGCCAGGTCGTCGTCCAGGTCGACGAGCTCCGCCCGATGACGATTGAAGTAATCTTTCCATACTTCCTTTGCCTCGGGCGTGAGCGAGAGTGCATAGGGGGCTGGGTTACCCTCTTCATCTACAGCTGGGTCGAGTGCCAGGAATCGATCGAACGTTTCGCCGAGCGCCTCTTCAATGGCCGGATCGACCACCGCTTCGCTCCAGATAACAGGCCGTGGCTCTGGCATTGCCATCAGCAGCCGTGCGCAGAGCCCGTCTTGCAGATGCTCCCTGCCGATTGCCCGCTGAAGAACACCTGGTTGAATTCCTCCCACAATCGACACCGCCGCCCGCGGCACATGGAGGAACTTTTTGGCCCCGGTCTTGCGGTCGACGATCAACGGCGCCCCAGACCACATGGCCAGCCAATGGCCCAGGTCACTCCCTTTGCCTCCTTTGTATTCGGCGATGCCGCCCAACCATCCCGCCAGTTCGTCACGAGTCACCAACAGGCCATCGAATTGAGCAGCAAGCCGCTCGGCCAGTGCCTCAATTGTGATGTCCGTGGTAAAAAACCGCTGGCAGACTGGTTCTTTGGGCGACGATGGTGGCGGTTCTTCAGATTTCTTTTTGGTTTGCTTCCAGGCGCTGTAGGCCCGGTCGTAAAGCGCCTTGGCCTGCTCGTAGTCCGCGTTCGCCACTTCATAGTCGGCGATGGCCTCGGCCTGACGGCTCGCCAGGAATCGCATTGCCATATTGAGGGCCGGTGTCTTGTGCGTACCGCTTTTGCCAATGATGGCACACCAAATGATGGGCAATTCCATCCAGGTCTGCTTAAGGCGAATCGCTCGTTTATTGCCGACCGCTCGTGCAAGGCAAGCTAAAAGTGGCAATGCGATAAATCCCGGATCGCAACCGATTGCGGTCGAGGCCGCGCGCACATAGTTAGCAACGACTTGCGGCAGGGCATCGATCGGAAACGGGCGCGCGCCGATGATCTCCGCCGGTTTTTTAGCTTTGACCTTGGCGATGGCCTTTGGTGATGCAGCTTTCGGCTGGCTGATTTTCTCTCGATAGCCCGGGTCGAAGTGCTCACGAAGCGCCTGCCAATCTTTGCCGCAGCAGCGGTTATGGTGGCAGCGGTAGCCGATCCGACCGTCGCTAAATTGCAGCACCACGGCACTCTTGTCCGATTCGCCACAGAGCGGACAGGTCTCCAATTTCCAGCGATAGATGGCGCCGTTGCCATTGTAGGAGCCCTCCTGCCGCACCTTGAGATGCTTCCCGACGAACTCTCGGAGATTGAACTTTCCGTTCGCGTGAAATGTCTGGCGAGGCTCGGGCGGAGGCGGCTCGGTGCCGGCATAGACTTCCAATTGTTCGCGCGTAACTACCCTGATATCGTCTGGGGTAAATAGAATCCGGCTTAAGCGCCACGGACGGTCCAGTGTATGGTCCCCTTTGCGGGCGACGGTCCCATACAGCTTGCAGATGCGACTGGCGTTGAAAACTGACTGGTCGACCTTCACGCAGGGTGAACAGTCATCATCGTCGTCGAAGTTTACCGCCAATTGCCTAAGGACTCGTTGAACGAGTTTGGCACTAACGGCGTCGTTCGGCAGATCGATGCGGAAGAGCAGATGCGCGCCGTTACCCGAATCAGCGAGTATCGGCGCCGGCCAAGCGAGGGCTACTATTGCGTGGCCAATTTTCTTGGCTTTCTTAATGGCCGCCTCATGTTCCAGGTCGCTCGCCGATATTCCCGAGGGCCGCTGGCAATCGCAGTCGACGAGTAGCCACCGGCGCCGCAAAATGTCGGCATCGCTCGTCGTTTTGTCTGCGATTCCGAGTCGATTGGCGCGGCGCGCGAGCAGCGCCGAGTTCACATTATTGAGCGTAATATAGACATTGCCTTCGCAAATCCGTCCCGCCGCTTCCGCGAGTTTATTGTGGTCGTTGAAGTAGCCACCAGTCGCGCCTTTGCCCTTAAGGCAGCGCAACTCAACGACGCTCTTCTCGGAGAACAGCAGCTTCACGGCACGGAGGATTTGCTGAGGATCGTTTTGAGGAGTAGAATGCATCGCAGTTGACATTGAAGATTGCCCGTGTGCGCCTGGCAGCGCCGCGGGCATTTTTTGTGGCCCGCTACGGGAAGAGGAGATCACCACCCGGCCGCTTCGAGTTCGCGGTCAGCCCGCTCGATATCGCGTTCACGCTGCTTGAGCGTGCGCGGCTCGGGCAACTCGCCGTTGGCTGCTGCCGTGGTCTGCTCGATGAACTCCTGCATCCAGGTGCGGGTCGTGAACCGGCGCCCGCCGACGAGCGCCGTCTTCAGACGGATGCCCCGAATGCCGCCGAGCCGCCAGCGGTGGAGCGTCGAAAGATGCGGCCGGCCAGGAAGTAGAGCGGCCGCTTGAGAAAGGGTAATGTAATTCTGCGCGTCCATTGAGTACCTCTGCAAACGTGGTATAGGGCACCAATGTTTGCAGAATACGCGCGCAACGGCGGCTATCAATTCAAAGAATTGTTGCGGTTAGACATTGCTAGATAGTGCTAGATGTCGGCTAGAGTTTTTTGCGCCTTAGCTTTTCGTGAACTTCTAGCGGGAAGTCACGAATGTCAAAAACCCATTGTTGGCCGCTTCCCTCAGGAGGCGAAATGGCGCCCTTCTCAATGAGCCGTTCGAAGTATTTCGTTGGATTTGCTACTCTTCCGCCTGAGTGATAGGATGCCGACTCGCCCTTCGTTAAATTGCGAGTCCTGTACTCGATCGGAATACCTTCCGCAGCACGCTTTCCTTCGAGAACTTTGATTATTAATTCGATTACACCAACCGACGCCGCGAATGGCTCCGGGTGAATCGTATCAATGCTTAGCGCCAACTCAGGATGACAATTGAACGGCAGACACTTCGGCAATAATGCTTCGACCCGAAGGGCGCCCGGGCATCGACGGGCATTCATATCAACTGCAAGACCATGAAGAATCGACAACCAACCGCGCCGATCGGGAGTTATGAAGTCTTGTCGAATTGGCCTGAGTGGGGCGTCCTGCCCCATCTCTACAAAGAGCTGTCCGGCAAAATCAGCGAGTTGGCAAAATCTGCGTTCAACCACAGCCGCCTCGTGAAGCGACAAATCCAACTCTTCCATTGAGTGAATGCGCTGTGTGACTCGTGCAACGTTCGGATGGATGATGAACCAAGTGAAACTTCCAACGGTTCCTGGCATCCCATAGTGACCGATATTGCCCATCCCCATCGCAATCATTCGCGGGATAGAAGTTGTCTCCTGAGAGTAGGGATTAACCCAGAAATCGCAGAGTCGAAACGCCTTCACGAATTCCTCTGACGATCTCGGCGGTGCTTCGAAGCATAAATGGACCGGCGGTCCATTAAGTGCCTCCGTCTCAAAATGATCGCGGAGTTTATTCCAGGAAGTGAGCCAAGTTCCCGAAGCCAACGTGCAATCTCCTGACGCCACGTGACCTGTCGCGGGTGGCGCACAGTAACAAGCGGCAATCTTAAGCCAGCGCATGAATTAGGGTTTTCATCTGCGCAACTTTAGCCAATCTTTCGCGCCACTTCGACCCCCTTTGCCAGATCCCGCTCCGCATAGATCTGCGTCACGTTTGCCGTGGCGTGTCCCAGCAGCACTTGGGCCGCTTCCAGGCCGAACTGCTTGCGGATCTCGGTGGCCGCGGCGTGGCGGAGTTGATTGGGACTCCAGCGGTGCGCCGACTGCCATTCGGCCAGTTGTTTCCGTTGGGCATCCGTCAGTCGCTCGTTCCACGCCCGTTCGGTTTCCTTGGACCGTTGTGCCAGCTGTTCTGGGGCAGGAAATGCCTTGTCGCACGCACGGTGAATTGCCCGCCGGTAGCTTTCTGCAGTATAGGCTTCCCCGGGTGGCCTCTTTGGGCGACGCGAACGATTGGTACCTGGGCGGTTCCCGCACGACAGTGGCGTCTTCCGTGTTGCGTGCATGACCGCACGGCGCTTCGCCTCACTATCCTGTGGACGGAAGCAATACGCCTGGTGATCGCGAGCAAGGTAACGTAGAAGGACGGATTGTGCTTGCGGTCCAATAAATACCACTCGGTACCGTTCAGCGTGCTCAGTCTTGTGGCTCTTCGGGCGGAATTGCCAGACCTCGCCGCTTTGGTCGACATCGCACGGCCGTATTTGACAGAGTTCTGCCGGTCGACAGCCAGTGAATCGCTGGACGCGGACCATATCCGCCACGACGTCTGGCAGGTGGGCCAGCGTGGCATCGACCGTCGCCGCCTCAACGGGCTTTACGGGATCCGCCTCCGACCGGCCTCTCCGAAGGCCAGGAACAACCGCTAGAGACTGGTGAACCTCGACGGGAAGTAGCTGCTCGCCGACAGCCCACTTAAACATCCGGCGGATGCGATCGACCTGATCGTTGATGTATCGTCGGCTCCAACCTTGATCGATCATTCGTTGGCGAATGGATTTGAGCGCCAACGGCCCGAATTCCCCAGCGAGAGTCTTGCCATAGTGGATTCGTGCCAATTTTAAGGCGGATTTGATCGCCGCGACGCAGGTGGGCTTTCCGCCTTTTTGATAGTAGGACTTGGCAAACTTCCGATACCGCTGACAGAGCTCGGTCACGGTGATAGCGTACGGTTCGCTGGTCGGAAGCGAGAAGCGACCATTGGCGATCCACTCCATCACCAGTCGATCGTACTCGATTCGGCTGGCACGGGTGCCGTGCGGCCCAAGGTAATGAACGCGGCCGCCGAGCTCGACAATGGCTTGGCCACTGGCGCGATGCTTCCGATACCGGGGCATTTGAGAAACAAGACGTGGCATGTGCGGGTCTCCTTTGTGGAGCGCAAACCAGTACATACTGGTTTGCGCTTCAAGAAAACGCCGCACTTCTGACCGTCAGAAGGTATCGTAAGTGGCGATTCGGCTAGGACTTCGGGCGAGTGGGCGACACTGGACTCGAACCAGTGACCTCTGCGGTGTGAACACAGCGCTCTAACCAACTGAGCTAGCCGCCCGGAAAGAAGCCGCGATTGTAACCAATGGGGGGAAATGCGGCTAGCGGTGCGCCTTCAGTCGGCCGCGGTGGCGCTGGCAGAACCGACGGTCGCCGGTTGTGCGACGGGTGGCTCGAAGGCGGGACTCGAAGGAGCAGTGTGCCGCTCGTAGCTGACGCGCTCATTCGGCTCGGAATAGAACGCGTCGCGGACTTCGGTGTCGAGGCCCGAAATACCCTTCTTGAATTCGGTTAGGCTTTTGCCCATCGACCGGGCGACTGAGGGCAATCGGTTGCCAAACAGAAGGACCGCCACGATCCCAACGATCATTAACTCAAAATGATTCAAGCCAAACATCTCAATGCACTCCAAAAACCTCAGGCGCTACCTTGCCACGCGCTCGCGCGAAGCCCGTTCGTACTCGTCGCTTCGCGGAAGATCCTGGTCCTCGAGTTGTGAAGTGGAAGGATCCTCATCCACGTCTTTGACGCCCTTCTTGAATTCGGTGAGGCTGCGCCCCAGCGACCGGGCAACCATGGGCAGCCGATTTCCAAACAACAGGAGGACGATCGCGAGGACGATGATCCACTGCCACGCCGAACCGATGAAGCCGAGCAACATAATACGACCGCCGATCTTCAGGGCCGCCTCCGATGGCAACGTAACTCAAAGGAAGGGCCTTACCTTCTATTCTACGACTGGCGGGCGGGGAGTCAAACGGGCGTGAAATGGCCGCTAAGCCGCAAGCGGCGGGGAATCAGCGTTGCGGTGCTTCGACGGGACGAGCGGCCACCCAGGGGTCGGTCGCCAGCGCATTCGGCGCGTAGCGGTAGTAAACCTCCAGGCACATCGCCGCGACGGCGGTGGCGTAGACACGCCCGCCGTAGCCACCCCAAATGCACGCCGACGGGCTCCAGCTTCCGGCATGATCGCCGTCGGTGACCTGCAATGCCAGAAGCTCGCGTTTCATCGCTTCGTTCCAATCCTCCCAGGTTTGTGAGGCGTCGAGGTTTGCCAAGCGGGCGTGATGCAGCGCGAGCGAGCCATAGTACCAGTAATAGAGATTCGGGCGACCGGAACCGGGAAGCTCTCGGCGGACGTCCGCGAGCGATTCAGCCAGTGAAGCCCGCAAATACGGCGCGGAGAAATCGTGGCCCAATATTTGGCGGCAGTAGAGTGCCTCGACGGTCATGGTGGGACTGGGGGGACCGCCCGGCTGGTAAAAAGCCATGCCGCCGGCGGGGCCATGTTGCACTAAACGAAGAAACTGCTCGATCCCGTCCCAATGACGTTGCGGTACCGTCACACCAGCGAGTTCCGCACTGCGAAGCGCGAGGACGACCCAGCCGAGTTGGCTCAGGTCGCCTCGTTCACCCGACCGGTAGCGCCAGCCACCCGTAGTGCGGTTCTGCATCGACAACAAGTGAGCAACGGCTCGTTCAACCGCGGGACGAAGGCGCCCGTCGTTCGTGAGTGCCAAAGTTTCGGCCAGCGCGAAGGTTGCCATTGAATGGGAATAGGTTTGCGCGAAGCGAGTGGATTCGCCCATCAGGTTACCATTCGCGGTTTGCGAGCGAAGCAAGAAATCAAGCCCGGCTCCGACGGTCTCGCGATACGAGCCGTCGGCATGGGAATGTCCAGCGCCAAGGTAGGCGAGCAGCGCCAATGCGGTGACAGCCGTGTCGGCCTTCCGACCAGCGTTGTCGCGATTCTCTTGCAGCGTGAACGTCTCACGGCCCGCGTCCCAGCGGATGGCATCCCAGCGGCCATCGGATGACTGCGCAAAGGCAAGCCAGTCGAGCGCGGCGGAGACCGCTTGCTCGGTTGCAAAGCTGCCGCCTTGTTCCTGGACAACTTGCAAGCGACCGGCGCTCTGGCGATCGGCGAATAGCTGGGCCGCCGCCGGCGTTGCGGCGGGTTGCTCACGAGTGGTTGATACAAGCTTGGGGGATGGCTCGACTGGTGCGAGAACTGGTGGAAGCGGTTGTTGCTCGACCGGCAATGACTCTGGCGGTTTGGGCGTTGCCTCTGGCAACTCTTGTTGCGGCAACGGTTCGTGCGGCAGTACTGGTGGCTTGGTCTCAGAAATTGGTTCCGGCTCGGGCCGTTCGGGAGCAAGCTCGGGGGGTTCGAGTTGCGGCGGTTCCGCCGCTGCTTCCTGTGCCGGTTCGACAACCGGCTCTTCGAGCGGTGCTTCCTGCGGTGTCGCGATCGCCTGCGTTGTGGTCTCCGTCGCGCCAGCGAGTAAGCGGACGCGAACCGGCGGCCCGTCTCCCATCCCGAGCGGCCCCGAGATGAGTTGAATCGAGGTCGCCACACACGCCAGAAACAAATGGGCCAGCAGCGACAGGAGGCTGTAGCGGTGGATCGGCCGCGATTGGCCCCACCGCGACCGTAGCAGGATGATCACTCCGAAAGAAAATACCACGGTCAGCGCCCACAGCACCAGCGAAAACGCCGACAACGCTCGCAGCGAATTCCAGAAGCTGATGCCCAGAAGGTTCATTGCTTGAATGGCCGTCGGCTGTTGGCTGTCGGCTATCGGCCAGAAACAAAGCAAGACCGCTTCTGGCCGACAGCCGACAGCCAATCGCCTGGTTTTTAGGAATGTCGGCCTTTATAGAATCGACCAACGTGGCGGTGGGCGCTACTTCAAACTGCCACCGGCGGCCGTGCTAGCAGTCTGTACGCTAATGCCAAGCTCCGCGACGCCGGCCTCGCGGCAAGCAGCCATCGCTGCGGCGACGTATTGGAAGGGACATTCTCGATCGCCCTGGATCACGACTTGAAGGTCCGGAGTGGAGCTTAATGCCGTGCGCAACTGCCCGGTGAGATCGGCGAGCGCGACGAGTTGCTGATCGAGCCGCACCTGGCCGTCGGCCTGCACCAAAATCGTTCGGGGCGATTTCTTCTCGACGGCGGTCATGCCCGCCTCGGCGACTTGCGGCAGATCGACCTCCAACTCGTGGTCCATCTCGCTGAACTCCGCCGCGACCATGAAGAACAAGATCAGCGTGAACAGCACGTCGATCATCGGCGTGAGATTAAGTTGGACCTCGGCGTCGTGTTGCGTTTTCAGGGGCACGGGGGAGGAATTTGGGATTTCAGATTTGGGATTTGGGATTGCGGTATTCGTTAGCCGCGACGCGAAGCTGAGTCCTCGAAGCGCAGCGGAGCGCGTTGACTATGCAATGCTACGCCGCCTTCTTCGTCTTCATCGCTCGATGCGTCGCGGAATTGCGAAGTTGGGCGGCTTCGGCGGAGACCAAGTTCACAAGCTCTTGCCCGCGGCCGTCGATTTCCATGACGAGGCGATCCACGCGGCCAACGAAGTACAGGTAGAGAATCATGGCCGGGATCGCCACGAACAAGCCTGCGGCGGTGGTGACCAAGGCCTGGCTAATGCCGCTGGCGAGCATCTCTGATTTACCGGCGGTGTTCGCGCTGGCCAGGGCGTTGAACGACTCCATCATGCCCCAGACCGTGCCCAGCAGGCCCAACAGCGGCGAAACGGTCGCCACACCGTTAATCACCCGCAGATAACGTCGAAGGTTGTTTGCGGTCCGTTCGCCTTCATCGAGCACCGCCTGTTCGACCTCGACCGCCGGCTTGCCCCACTTCCGCACGCCGGCGGCAAAGACGCGGGCCACATGGCTGTTGTTTTCTTCGCACAGTTCCAGCGCATCCTCGCGATCCATCGCCCCTTCGCGCAATTGCGAAAGGAAGCACTTCACGAACGGTCCCGGCAGCACGTTGCCGCGGCGCAGGCTGACGAGTCGCTCGAAGACGACGAGCGTCATCACAAACGACGCCAGCAGAATCGGGATCATCAGAAACCCGCCGGCGATGATCACATCGAGCATGCTCTGCCGCGCAGGCTCGGCACCGATGGCTCCTGCGGCTGCTGCGATGCTCGGTTGTGCTAGGAACGCAATTCCGGCGAGAATCGTTGGAGCGAAACGTCGTACACGCCAGTTGCAGTTGCGGCGTAATGCCATGATGTTAGCGTCGGCGGCAACGCCGAATTCAACCGGATGACATAGGCTGTTACGCGCTCCGCTCCGAGGACGGAGTCTGCCCGCCGTGGTGGGCGTCGCGGCTAACCAAGGCATTAGAAATTCGCGCCTGCTCCGGTATCGACATCGCCGACCATATGCAGATGGTTGTGGTCGATGTAAATCACTTCCTGCGTGTCTTCGTCTCGCAGGGTGTGCGGCACGGGCCAGCCGATGCGACGAACGTCTTGGTAATAGACCGTGCATTTGTAATGGGCGTGGTGCTGTTGCGCCGGGCCGATGAGCGGATAAACGCGCGGCGGATCGACGTAGTCGGCGATCTTCTGCTTAACGATAAGAACATTGTTGCGATTGCGTTCCCACAGCATCGGCACTCCACCCTCAACAGGCCGCGCCTTTTCCAGCGCCACCATCACTTCGTCGTCGCTCGGCGGATCAAGCGCAATGGTCGGGCCGCCCGACTGGACCGGGCCCATAATCGGCACCCGTTCGTAACGCTCGTGCGCCCAGTATTGATCTTCTTTTTGGTCTTGGAAGTAAGGACTCACCGGTACCGGCAACGACAGAATGCCGAGGCTCGGCCCGAAGTGGGTCCAGCCCCAAAAGCAACCGGTCGTGCTCATCGACATGGCCGACAGCAAGATCGCCGCGGCGAGCATGTGAGGACGGGGCAGCAGGGAAGTTCGTTCCATCGATCAACACCCTTGAAGCTCGAGAAGAGTCGGGGGCCTTGTGGCCCGACAAGGCTCGCCACGAAGTCGAAGGCGACTCGTTGCAGTAGTTATCGAGTGAATCTAGGTAGAACTTGCGGATTAATCCGATTATTCCGAGAAATGCGTCGCCGGAGTGATAGCAGTGCCGACCGGCCGCGCTAAACCGCAAGCGACGCGGCTACCAACTGAAAAGGCCCTCGTCAACCAAAGCTGACGAGGGCCTGTCTTTCTTATCTTCACTGCCTTCTGCCATCTGCCTACTGCCTACTTCTAGTGGCACTTGCGGTGGCTGAAGTCGAGCCACCACCAGCCGTCATCCCACTCGAGGGTGACTCGCCGCCAACCGAGCGGCACCTGCGGGTAAGGATAGAACGGACCGATGTACGGCCAGGCGGTCGGCGAATACTGTTGCGGGTAGGTTAACGCCGCGTAGTTGGGGTAGGCCGCGTAGCTAGGCCAGGCATAGCCGGGCATTTGAGCGTTGTCATGGGCGACCCCGCCGGTAGCACCCGGTACATAGCCCGAGGCGCCGGGCACCGAGCCGTATCCCATTCCGCCGCCAGGACCACCAGGGCCGCAACCCGGAGCGCACTGGGCCTGCTGAACATTGTTGCCAGCATAGCTGGCCTGCCGAACGGCTTCGGCTTGCGCCTGGCCCATCGGCATCGGCATCCCCGATCGGCGGGCTGGCATCGGCGCTGACGCCGGTCGGACGGTCGGCCGGGGTGCCGCCGCTGCTGGAATCCGCGCTGGACCTTCCACTGACGCATCAAGGGTTGTCAACAGCAGCGAGGGTTCCGTTTCGCGGGCCCCATCCATAGGAGCTTCAAATGAAGGCTTTCGTTCGGCCGGAACAATCTCCAGCTTGCTGACGACATGCTGCACGCCGGCGACCTGCTTGGTCACTTCGATGGCCGCCTGCATTTGCTTCTTGTCGGTCACCGTGCCGTAAAGCCAGGCCACCCCGTCCTCGTACTGCACCCCCACACGGTAACCCGAAAGCTGGCCACTCTCTTTCAAGGCGGTCGCAATGTGGTTGGCCATTTCCTGCCCGTCGGCCGACTGGGCCTCGACCCGCGCCACTGGTAACAGCAGTGCTGCCAGCGCCCAGGCCATGATCCAAGAGCGTGTCTGCATTTCCCCCCTCCAAAGTGCTGAAAAATCGCGAGGCGCGCGTTTCCGGCTCAGCGTCTAAAGACCGGCCGCGGCGGAAAAGTGGTCAACATCAAAGCGAATTACAAGCTCGAACGCCCGCACTGCGATCCGGCCGAAAGAGCCAATCGCCCTAGCGCAAGAGCTTCCGCTATGTGGTTTCGGCTAACGGTGATACGGAAGGGGAGTTTTTTTCCGGTTTTGTCGGTCGTTCCGGCAGGTTCGACCGATC
Organism: Pirellulales bacterium; assembly: GCA_040901765.1. Lineage (GTDB taxonomy): Bacteria > Planctomycetota > Planctomycetia > Pirellulales > Lacipirellulaceae > JBBDYG01. The sequence continues at coordinate 3,751 of JBBDYG010000057.1, read as the reverse complement.
CGGCCCTAAAACTGGTGAAGCGGGGAAGACTCTGCGGGCGGCGTCACGGGGGCGACGGCGGCGACAAATGCAGGCTGATCTAAGGTAAGGTTGCGGACGAGCCACCCTGAATCACTTCCCAGGCGAAATGCCCCGAACCGTTCCCAAATACCGCTTCGCCTCCGGCCACGATCGCACCTGCTCCAACTGCTCGGTCGAGACTTCAATCGCGGCGAAATCTTCAATCGAAAACTTCTCGGGAAATTTCCCTTCCAAGTACCCGAATGGCACCCGCGCGGCCTCGTCGGTTGTCGAAAGGTTCGGCTCCAGCGCAGGAATGAATAGCGCCCAAAACTTGGCAGGATCGTCCGTGACAAGCATCTGCGCCAGGCGCTCGCGGACCCGCTCGCTGGCGGGCGAGCCGTCCAAATTCCTCAGCACAAGGATTGCCTGGAACGCCAGCGCCCGATTCCACTCCTTCTCCGTCACCACGTAGTTCGAGAAGTGCAGCCGATCGTCGAACCCCAAGCTGAGCGCGCCTGGCGGCGGCGGCAACGCCTTCCCCGCGGCGAGCAGCGCCTGCATCTGCCGGGCGTCCTTGTGCCGGACTTGCCACATGAAGTTCATGCCGCTAAACGGCGTCGCCCAGCCGTGCTCGCGCACCGTGTCCTTGAGCCGAATGATCACGTCGCCGTATCGCGGCGAACCATCGGGCGGGCCGACGCTCGCGAACACGCAGTCGTACGCGCCGTACAATTGATTCTCGATCCCCGGCGTCGTGTGCCGCACTTCGCCCCCTTGCCGTTTTTCTTCTTCGCGTAGCGACAGCAGCCCGCCTTTGCTAAACACGCCGCGCAGGTCGTTGAAATCGAGCCGATTGACGATCGGCGCCGGCATCCGCTCGATCACTTCGAGCAACTGCGTTTCCTGCGGCGACAACGGGGCAAGGAACAACTCGAACTCGGCCATCGTGTTCCCCGAGGCCAAATTCATCCATTTGCGAATGGTCGCCGCATCGAGCGACCGTTGAAACGGACGCGCGTCAATCGCCGTGCGGCGCGTCTCCGCAAGCGGATACCCGCCGAGCCACGTCGGTGCCTCCGCCGCCCGCTGCGCAATTCCGATCGTCGGGCCACAATGGCAAACCATCGCCACAATCGTTGCAAGGCAAAGAACGCGAATGCCGTTCACAGTGAACTCCTGACAGAAAATGCGGAACTAATGAGCACAAGTAGAACGCGACTTTCCGCAAAGGGCGATTACTTCACCTATTCGTTACACAATCGTACCCGCAAGGTACAGCACTTGCTGACAAACCTCGAAGGCCCCGGGAGTGTAAGTCGTATGCGTAGTCGAGCGGAACTCGAAGTTTTAGCGAAAACAAAGCGTTTGCTGGCTTCCAGCAAACACCTGTTAAGGGAAATCGCCGCCAAAAATCACCATCGCCGCGTGCGAGTCGCAGACATAGCTCCCACTGTTCGGGAAGATAGTGAGCGTTCCCCGTCCAATAAAAGCGACGAGCCTGAGCGCCAAACGCCCGATGGGCCGTTCGAGTAAACGGCAACGCCCCATCGATCGCGCATCTCACTTGCCCCCGCGGCGGTCGATGCGTTTCAATTTCTCGCGGGCCGAATTTCGGACTCGCTCGGGAGCGGTTTCCATCGCCGCCACGAGTTCCAAATCGCGGCGGGCAATCGCCGGGTTATTATCTGCCGCGTAGACCAGCGCTCGATTAAACAGCGCCATAGCGCGGAGTTCCTCCGGCGCGTGCAGCATGTCGATCACATACGTGTACTCGTGGATCGCGCCCGAATTGTCCTTGCGCTTCGCCTTGTCCATGCCCCGCTGTAAATAGGCCTCCGCGCTGGAACCCCCGCCCAGCAGCCCTCGCAATCCCGACCAAAAGCTGGCCATAACCGGCTCCGTGATGAGTCCTCACCCCGCCCGAGGTTGGCCCTGGGACGGTAACGGCATCGTACCACGCGACCGACTCGGTGCGCAGCCCCGCTTCATTTCGGCTGCGCGCCATTGCTGGCTCGCCTGTCGAGGGCTTCTGGTTCCCGCTTCGCGCCGTTGGCAAGCCAGGACGAAGCCAGCAACGGCTTTCTTTCCAGAATCTTCTTGAAAAAGTGCCACTCTTCTGATATGGTGTACGTCTGAACAAATACACCCCCTTCAGGAGCTTTATTCCCATGCGATACCACAACCGTCCGCCGCCCTAATCACCCCTCCCCTAGCCCCACCCCATCGAGGGGAGGGGGATCAGCGCACTTCGTCGTCCGGATTCCACATTCCGGCCAGGTTCGCGGTCCGCGCTGCCGCCGACCATGTCGCCCCGCCGAGCGGTCTGCGCTCGCAGTGCGCGCCCAGGGGCGGAGCGCGGAGGCAATGAACCCCGACTCCTGTCGCACACGCGACACAATCGGCGAAACAATGCTTCGGAGAACCCCGTGACGCCGAAACTCGCAACCTTTTGGCACTCAACGCCTTACGGCCACAATTACCCCCATGCGCCAACCCGAATTAATTCGCAAACACAAATGAATGTTAGCTGCGCGCCGCGACAGAACGAAGAAACTCAATGCCTGCAGACGGGGTCAGAGGATTTTCCCGACGTCCGACCTCTGACGTCCGACCTCCCCACCTAGCCCGCTGCGCCTCGAAACGCCGAAAGCAGGCTCACGATCACATACATGACCAGAATCAGCCACCACCCAAGCACGACCGTGCCGGGCGGTTGAAATCCAACCGCATGAACGACAAGGCCGCCCAACGCCACCAGTCCCAGCAATAAGGAAGCGCTGTTGGGACCGACAAAGTAAATCAGGCAGAAAATCGCCGTCGCGACGGCGATCGTCCCAATCAATTCATTCCGCGAGGGAGAAAATCGAAATGGCTCTGGCTCGACGACTGGTTCCGGAACTTCCTCGACCGGTTCGAGCGGCGGAAGCTCCGCGGCGGGCGTTCCCGCACGAGTGAGGTGCGCCCGCTGGTAGATTTGTTGCCGCCGCACTTCCAACCTCTGCTGCCGTTGATGTTCCCGCCAGGCGAGAAACGCATGCGCCCCGGCCAAACAAAAAAGCACCCCGAGAACAATGGTCGCCAATGGCCCGGCCTCGGTGATCGCCGTCGTAATCACGGCCACAACGGCCGTCAGGAGAAGCAAATGCTTGGTTTGAAATTGAAACCGAAATCCTTGCCACATCTCGCTCCAATCCGTTTCGGCTTCCGCTTCGCGGTAGAGGGCGTCGATATCCACGCTCGATCGGGCAGCTTCCACTTCCGCTTCAGCCCGGCGGTGCGCCGCTTCGAGCATCTGCTCGTCAGGCCCTTCCAACTCGTAGTCGCCGACGTCCTCGTCATCGCTGCTGGTCGCAGGCGGCTTCGGCGGCGTGCCGTAGAAGCTGCCGCTCTGAAATGGATCGTCGTGCGGTGTGTCTGGTGCCATGAACTTCGAGACGCTAACGGAATTGGGAGTCTCTACTGCTATCTTCGTCTGTCTGGGCATGTGCGGCAAGCCAAACTGGGCTGGGACTTGCAACCACCACACGAGAATGCCACGATGCGATTCACTTTAGGATTGGCCGCGGAATAAGTTCCCCGAAGGCGCCCAACGGGCGTGGCCATCGTTAGCCGCGGAGCGGCGATATTGTTATGGTGTCGCCGCTCCGCGGCTTGAGGAGGATTTCCAACGCTTTCCGCGGGCTGACGCCCCGCGGCTAGCAGCCCGTTGAAATTCTCTCCAAGCCGCTTACCATATGTCCACGGGATT
>JBBDYG010000056.1:0-30679 GCA_040901765.1 Pirellulales bacterium | reverse complement strand
ACATGGCGGCAGAAGTTCGGCGACGCGTTTTGGAACTGGGCGTCGCAGGCGTGAAAGGAATCGCTAAGGGGGTGCCATGCTAACGGTCAAACAAGCATCCGTTGCGCTCGGAGTGAGCGCCACGTGCGTTTATCAGCTTGTGGCCCGGGGGAGATTGGCCTGCCACCGGATTGGACTTGCGCGGGGCGCGATTCGGATCAGCGAATCCGATCTGGACGCGTATATCGAGAGTTGCCGGCGAGAACTTAAACCCGCCGCGCAGCCCATTCATTCGCCTCGCGCGAAACCCATGCGATTCAAGCATCTGCGAATTGAAGATTAACAGCAGAAAGAGCAAGGAAGCTGTGAACCCGCTACCGTTCGAAGAGTCTGTGCGTCGCTGGTCGATGACCTGTATCGAATGTGGCGAGCTGTGCGAAAGTGTTGACAACCTGATTCAACTGGCACTGGGGCATGCAATCCACCGCGAAAGCTACGACTACTGGTTAGATGCTCAGGATCAATCCTCGATGATTCAAATCGTGAAGCGCGCTTTCGCTCCGGTTGTCCAAATGCTTCCCGGCGAAAAGGGTTTGTCGCGGGAACAAATCGCCCAACGGCGTCACGAGATGCTTTATGTCGAACCCAAGAAGCAATTGAAAACGAGCGAAGCTCGCATGGAATCGATCCAGCAAGTGAGGCCGCCGGTCGGCGGTGCCCGTTGGTAGGCAACGAACGCAAGCAATATCAAGCACCGATGGTTGGATTAGTCCCGCGATTGAGTTGCGTTAGTAAGTGGTCCGATCGCTGACACAAATGCTGGTAAACCTTGCCGAGCATCGACGTATCGGCATGGCCTAGCAGTGTGGCGACGGTCATCGGATCGACGCCGGCGACCAGCATTCGAGTCGCGAACGAGTGACGGAACACATAGAGGCATAGTCGGTGACCACTTCGTTTTTTCAATTCGCGAAATTGACAACCAACGGCAAACGGATGCCAAGGTCGGCCACGGCTATTTCGAAATAGCGGACCTTCCTTCACCCGCTGTAAGGCCTCGCGGGTAAGTCGAAGCGCTTCATCATTAAGGTAGATAATACGATGACGGGTTTTAATCTTCGATTCACTGGGCGGAAACACCCATCGTCGGTAGTCAAGTTGGACGTGGCGAACTTCGACTCGCCTAAGCTCCTGCGGTCGCGCGCCGGTCTCCCACGCGGCTGCAATAAGGTCGCGAAAACGGTCATTGTAAATGTGCGGCAAGAGTGTCGGGTATTCCTCTGGTGTAACGATCACTTCGCGTCGGCCCGCGGCAGGTTTCTCGACGAAAGCAAGCGGATTCGAAGTAAGAATGCCGATTCGGTGTGCCCATCGAAAGGCCCGTTGGATCGCCGCCAAGCTGCCGCGCTGAAACGACTTCGACCAATGCGGATGTTTAGAGACCCATTGAATCAAGTGATAGGGCCGCAAGTTCATAGCGGGCAAGTCGTGCTTGATGTGCTTGGCGAAGGCCTGAATGTGGTCTTGGTACCACTCGTAAGTGCGTGCCGCGCGTTGCGCCTTCGTCCATTCCAAGAATTGCTCGAAGACCGTGAACGTCGACACGTGTGCGTCGAGTGGCTCCGGTTCCTCCCTGGTGAGCATCAACTCGTAGAAGCGAGTGAATGCGGCCTCTCGGTCGGGACCGAGATTGTAACGACGGCCATTGACCGTGACGAACCAGGCATCCCGGTCTTTACGAAACCACGGTTTTGGATCGCGCGGCATGGGGGAACCCTCCAGCTAACGGCTCAAATGAATGACCGAGCGAGCTGAAAGGTTCGCTATATCCCCCAGGTAGCTGCAACTACCTGGGGGATTCTGTACCGCATTCTGTACCCGACGAATTTTCGCCAGTTACCGTCGTCATCTACGCAAGTCAGAAAGTCTTTGTTCTGAAACGACTTGCGAAAATTGAGACCGATGGGACTCGAACCCATGACCAACGGATTAAAAGTCCGTTGCTCTACCGACTGAGCTACGGTCTCGCTGCAACTCGTTATGGGACAGCAAGTTGGATGCTGCGCGCCACAATATTTGTACCACACCAGCCAGCCCGTGCAAAGCGACCCGGCGGTTGCGAATACGGTGTCCGCAACGCCGGTTTTACCGCCCTCGAATTCCAATGAATGCCGTCGGTACCGCGCTCGACTGACATCCGTTCCTCGAATATTGCTCGGCGACGGGTTCGACAATGGATCGAACATTTTCTTGAGTGGTTTCAACGGCATCGACGATGACGCTGCCGCGTCCCGGGCCAGAATGTTCGCAGCTTGAGTCTGGCTGGAAAGCCGGACCCACATGCTAGCAATTGCGGTCGCTGGTCTTTGGTAGCACGCGGAGAGTTGCTATAGTCCCGCCCACCGCTGGCACCGCCCTCCCCTATCCGCTCGCCCTCCTGCGCATGCAATCCTTCCTATCGGCAATACCGCGACTCATCGCGCTCCTCTTGGGGTGCCTTGCCGCCGGTTGCGGCACGACGCGGATCAGCGACACGACGCGAACCGCCACGGAGCAGCTTCTGCTGTCCGATGCGATTGATCGCGCCGTTGAATCCCTCGACGTGCAAACGCTCACAGGTCAATCGGTATATCTCGACGATAGTAAGATTGGCTCCGCCATTGTTGACCGCGAGTATTTGGTGAGCAGCATCCGTCAGCACATGTTGGCGTCGGGATGTATTCTGAAGGCCACCCGCGAGGAGGCTGACTTCGTCGTGGAGGCGCGCGCCGGGGCGCTGGGAACCGATCGCAACGATTTGCTATTTGGCATCCCGGCGACAAATGTGCCGCAGGTGGTGCCTTTGGCGGGCGTGCCGGCGGCGATACCCGAAATTCCGTTCGCCAAACGGAGCATTCAACGGGCGGTGGCCAAGCTGGCGGTGTTCGCGTACCACCGCGAGACTGGCGAGCCGGTATGGCAATCGGGGCTGGCAATGAGCGAGAGCAGCTCGCAAGGCTTCTGGGTTCTTGGCGCGGGGCCGTTCCAGAAGGGATCGATCTACAACGGCACCAAACTACCGGGTCAGGGACTTAAATCGCAATCAGAGGACGAACATCGCACGGGACGATACACGCGGATCGCCGACACCGCCGTATTTACCGCGCCGCATAGTCTCGTGAAGACCGAAACGGCTGGTGATGCGGACGTGGCGACCAGCGAGCCGGCGGCGCCGATGAACGAGGCAAAGCCGGCGGCCTATGCCGACGTTACGCCGGCGGAAGTCGTCAACCAGGCTTATGCCGAGTTGCCCATCGAGCCTGAACCGACGAAGCCCGGGCCGCCACCGCAGCCGGATCAAAAGGCCCGCGCAATCCCGCCGCCCACGAGTGGTTCGCCCGGCGCCGCGGGCGAGTGAATGTCAGCGGCCATCGACCGGCGTGGGATCGAACGCGAGTGGGTGCTCGCTGTGGGGGTCTTCAATCCTAATTGACTTGCGGCCCGCGAGCAGGTCGTCGATTAGGTTGCCGATCAACTCCGCTCGCCAGCCTTGCGCAAGGGCCGGGGGGTGCTTCTCGCTAGCATTGCCAAATCCCAATTGATCGGCGATCAGATCGCGGACGTCACTGGACGTCGCCGCCAGGCTGGCCGCTACGTTCGCATTGCGGCAGATGCTGCTGATGGCGGGGCCGAGAAACTGACCCAGCAGGTTCAGTTGCGACGGCATGACGTCCCGATGCGACGGGAAAATACCAAGCTCTTCAAGCGGCGTTTCGAGCGCTCGTTGAATGTGATCGGAAAGATCTTGCAGCTTTCTGCGCAACAGCCCCTGGTCCATTCCGCGAATGGCCTTGATGTGATCGGGCTTGGCGCTCTTGCGCTTGGCAAGCTCGACGATCAGGTCGTCGCGCAACACGCGTCGGGGAGGTAGATTGCGTTGTTCCGCTTCACTTTGCCGCCAGTGCCATAGCTCGCGAACGATCGCTAACTGTCGTGGCGCCAGGCTGCCGATGCCGGATACCTTGCGCCATCGGTTGCGCGTTCGCGCGGCATCGACCTCCGCGAGAAACGCGGACATTTCTTCATCGAGCCAAGTGGTCCGCTTCAAGCGTGAGATTTCGCGATGAATTGTCTCGTGCAGCGGAAGCAGGTAACGAACGTCTTCCAAGGCATAGTCGATTTGTTCGTCCGTAAGCGGACGCCGACGCCAGTCGGTCCGTTGCTCGCCTTTCGCGGGACGATGTCCGAGGAACCGCGTGACGATCGAAGCATACGCGGCGGGATATTCGTTGCTGCACAGGGCAGCGGCAAGCTGCGTATCGAATAGATTAGCCGGTGCGGCGTTAATCGCCTGAAGAGAGAAGTTGACTTCTTCGCGTGCCGCATGAACGATCGTTAAGTGTTGGCCCTGGGCCAGCACCTCCCAGAACGGCGTCACGTCGCCAACGGCTTGCGGATCGATGACCGCAAGCAAGTCGGCGGTCGCAACTTGAATCAGGCACAACTCGGGCCGAAAGGTATCCTCGGATACAAATTCAGTGTCGAAGCCGATCTGTTCGGCGCTCTTCAGCCGGCGGCAGAGATCGGCGAGCGCCGCCGGCGACTTGATTGTCTCGTGCGTCACGGATGCTTTTGCAGGCTCGGTGAGAAGTGGACTCGCCTGCAAGCGATTGTAGAGGAAGGCAACTGGTTTCGACAGGGGCGGCGGAAACTCATCGAAGAAACAGCCAATCGGTCAAAGCCAGTATGGGCAACAGAATACAGCAGCTATAGAGCATGTAGCCAAAAAAGCTCGGCATCCGCACGCCCGAGCTTTCGGCAACCGCCTTGACCATGAAGTTGGGACCATTACCGATGTAGGTCATCGCCCCCATGAACACCGCGCCCAGGCTAATGCCGGTCAGAACCATCTCATCGACTCCTGCCATGTAGCCGGGGCCGGTGCCATCGGTCATCGCACGCGCGGTTTGAAAGAAAACAAGATAGGTCGGCGCGTTGTCGAGCGCGCTGGACAATGCTCCGGTGATCCAAAAGAACTGCGATGGCGTATGAATTCCCAGCGAGTCTCCACGCTCGGCGAGAATCTGCAGTGCCGGCTGCATGCAGATGAAGATCCCGAGAAAGAGAGCTGCGACTTCGATGATTGCGTCGTAGTTGAAGCCGTTTTGTCGACGCACTTCTCGCGATCCAAAGTGCAGCGAGATTGCGATCAGCACTAGTTGCACCACCTCGCGAAGGTACATCCAGGGATGCCAGTTGGTGCCTGGGATCGCCTTGCTGGGGTCGAGCAGGGCCACGGCGGCAACGACGCCTAAAAGCAGCAGTCCATTGAGAACATGCCCACGAAATTTCAAATGTCGGATTTGCCGTAAGTCACGCGAAATGTCCGCCGCGGTTTCGCGTCGAAAGTACACGAGTTCGTCAAGCACCAAGTAAACGGCCAACAACAAGCCATTTACGAAGAGCCATTCCTTCCACAGATTAAGGGTCCAGAAGAAATCAACCCCTTGAAGATAGCCGAGAAACAGCGGCGGATCGCCAATCGGCAATAGGCATCCCCCACAATTGCAGACAATGAAAATGAAAAACACAACGGTGTGGGCCACATGCTTTCGTTCGCTATTGGTTTCCAGCAATGGACGAATGAAGAGCATCGCCGCGCCAGTCGTGCCGATAAAACTTGCGAGAGCGCCGCCGGCCGCCATGAATAGGGCATTGGTGAGCGGATTGGCTTGCAGATCGCCCGAGATGCGAATTCCGCCGCTGATCGTGTAGAGGCTGAACAACAGGACGATGAACGGAATGTACTCGCCCAGGATCGCGTTCTCGAGAACGGTGCGAATGAGGCTGAATTGAACGGGTGAGTCACTTGGATGGCTGACATAATGCGTCGGCCAGTGGCCCTCGATCGCATTATCATGCAGGAACAAGTAGTAGAGTAAGGTTAAAGACGCTAAAGTGACCGCAACCTTAAAGCGATTAAGATTTAGCTCCCACCAGTGCTCGGTGATGTGCATTAGCGGTAAAACGGCGATCGCCGCCAGCAACAACACGAACGGCATGACGGTCCAGAGGGGTGGAGCCAAATTGCCTGGCGGTGCATGATCGGCGGTGCCTGCTTCGTCAGTAGCCTCAACGTGATCGGAGTGATCGGCCTCGACGATCAGGCGCGTGCCCCGCTGCGGCCATCCCATCCCAAGAGACGCGGCGTAAGCAATTCCGATGAGCGCAATCGCGACGATCACAGCAGTGGAACGTCCACCTGTTTTTTGGTCCGTCACCTGAGTCATGTGCAGCGGCTCCTCGAAAATCATCGGCGAAATCTGAACTCAGGCTACCGAGGTGCGAGCGAATCGTCCATAACCGTAAATCGGTCGCGAGTTCACTTACAAGTTCCCAGCGGCTATATTCAATCGCAAACCATCGGGACGCTGGGTCGGAGAATTGGAATCGCGTATGCCTCGGGAAATTTGGGTTGCCAGCAACCGCCGCGTTTTGGGGGTGGCCCTCGTGCCGCCAGCGGGGCTGTTGATCGTGGGCTTCGGAATGTATCTCGCCTCGAACACTCGCGATTGGCAATCGACCGCGGGTCTTGTGATGTCGGTTGTGAGTGCCGTGGGGATCGGCTTCCTGATTCGCGAGCTATTTCGGCCGCGCGTGGCTTACCGTCCCGGGCATGTCGAGTTTTACCTGCGCGGTGGCGCGCCGCTGGCTGTGCCGCTCGAATCTGTGGAAGCGTTTTTCCTAGGCCAAGGCGAGGCCCTGTTGCCGGCCAAGGTCCATTTGCAAATGGAAACCGTCACATTGGTGGCCCGACTTTCGCGCCGCGCCCAGGAATGGTCGCACGTGGAGGTGAATCCTGTATTGGGGCGCTGGTGCGATGGGTACGTGACGATTCGCGGCACGTGGTGCGAACCCTTGACGGTCGAGCTAGTCGAGCGACTCAATCGGCGACTATATGAACTGGGTCGCGAGCACCGTGCAGGAAATAGTAAATGAACGTGCCTGCCAAGCAACACTCCGCTGCTGTTCCACTGCTGCTGGTAAGCGTGCGCAACGCGTCGGAAGCGGCTGACGCATCGGCTGGCGGTGCGGATATAGTCGATGTGAAAGAACCAAGCCGCGGCCCGCTCGGCGCAGCCGATTGGCAGCAGGTGCAAGAGGTGTTGCACTTCGTTAGGGAGCAGCGCCCCGTAAGTATTGCCGCGGGCGAGCTTCTGGACTCCAATCTATCCGCCCGGATCGTTCCGGACGGAACGCAGTTCGTCAAATTCGGCCTGGCGCGATGCGCGCGGATCGGAGGCTGGCAATCATTGCTGGAACAAGCGCAGAATCATTTGCTGGCCGGAGCACAAATCGTGCCAGTCGCATACGCGGACTGGTTAGCGGCTGAGTCGCCAACTCCCCGCGAGGTGCTCCAATTCGCGACCGACCACGCCTGCCCGATTTTACTGATCGACACGTTTCAGAAAGAGCGTGGCGGGCTGTTTGAATTCTGGAACTGGGACTCGATCGCCGAGTTGATCGACGCGGCACACTCGGCTGGCACGGCGATTGCATTGGCCGGCGGGCTGCGGGGCGATCGCCTTGCCTGGGCCGTCGCGGCCGGCGCCGATGTGGTCGGCGTTCGCGGCGCCGTGTGCGACTCGGGTCGCGCAGGAAAACTGCAACGACGGCTGGTCGCTCAAGTGCGACACGCCCTCGATCATCATCACCGCTTGAATTTTCTCAGGTCCGGAAAACGCGCCTCGCCCACTAGCTGCTTGACAACGCGCTCAAATTCTGGATACTCGTAAGTTTGGGAGGGCAGTTTCTTATTGCGAGCGAGATCGCTTCCAATGTCACGGATCGAGTGTCCGTTTCGATGGCGACGCTCAGCCTCGTGAATCCGCCGTCGTAAGCGAATTCAGCGAATTATTTTATTTCTTGTTTGCGAATGGGTGGGGGCTGCTAATCGTGCGATATGCAGGGATGGCGCATCGCGGTTGAATTAGTACGGATTGGAAAACGCTCCGGGCGCGCTGCTTCCTAGAATCGCGCCTGGATGAACACAACCGAATAAGGGGAGTCGACAGTGAGCCATTCTGTCTTGGACGCCATTCGCGAAGGAATGTGGGACTATGAACCGCCGGTCGTGCGACCGACCGATTATGCTTCCACGCGAGCGATGCCTGGCACCGACGAAAAGATCACCATTTTGGCACAACGCGCCGAGATGGGCCTTCCACTGTGGCACGACCACGATCGAATGGATTACGACGATGAGCGATATTAAGCGCGCCGCTGCTTCCGGCGGATGATTGCCTTCGCGTTTGCCCGACAAAGAGTTGGCGTAGTCCCTACGGTTTGTTATTAAGGCCGCACCGACGCGGGGCGATTCCCTTCAAGATCTGCGCAGGATTTCAATGCCTCAGTTCACCGTTACCGTTCCCCACCAGATGCCGCAGCAAGAAGCAACCGAGAGAGTCCGGTCGCTCGTCGATCGCATCGCGCAGTCGCAGGCTGGGCAAGTCGAGGTCATCGAGCAGACCTGGACCGACAACGTTCTCCGGTTTGGATTCAAGACGTTCGGCATCAAGCTTACCGGCACGATGACCGTGGGCCCCCAGGATGTGCGCGTGGTCGGCGATTTGCCGTTCGCCGCGATGCTCTTCAAAGGCAAGATCGAATCGGGGATCGAAGAACAGTTGCAGAAAATGCTCGGCGGTCCGAAACAACGTTAGGCTCACTTTATTCCCGATTAACGTGGAGCGACCTCCAATTCGGTAGCCGTGGCCTTCACCGAAATATCGGCGGCTTCGCCGATCGTCTCGAGCAGCGATTCAAGTTCAACCTGCACCACGTCGATCGAAATCCGCGTGTCAAGCGAAAGGTTCACTGCGCGGAGCGCCCCATCATCGACGCGCAGATCCAACTTGAGCTGCCGGGCAAGTTGGCGCAGCACGTCGCCGACCGGTTGGTTCTGCAATCGAAGCGAGTAGAGTTTTGTCTGCGCCATCGGGCGGATCGGCCGGCGGGAATTCTGCTGCGAGCGCGGCAAATCAGAAATAATCGCCCGCAGTTTTTCGTGGTCATCGGCCGTTCCGTTCAGCTCGACAATCTCGCCGGAGCGCCGCACCTTCGCGGCGGGAAGCTCCGCCGCGACTTGCTGCAATTGTGCCGCGGTCGCGCCACGCCATGAATACGACCGGGCGATGCGCACCGGGCGCTCGATGGGCACCACCCGTAGTGCGTCGCCGCCTTCGTCGGCTTGCCAAGTCAGATCGAAGCCGGCAAGCAGAATTGTAAGCTGATCGCTCACCGTGCTTTCAGGAAGCTCCCCCGCGGACCACAGGTCGTGCGGGACTTGTTCCAGTCCAATGACCGGAATCCCGAGCGGCTGCATCAAGCTATCGAGAACTTGCTGCGGAGTTGCTAGGCGTTGCCAGCGGAGAACCTGCTTCGATGATAGCTTGCGGCGAGTCGCAACAGACATACCCTTCACCTGATGCCGCCCCACTTCCAAAAGTGTGGGCAGTTCGATCGCGGTTCCCGCCGGACCGAGATAGCACAACGACGGCAGGATGGCGAGTTCGGCATCGGCTTGTTGCGAGACGGAGAGGAGAGCTTCTTGTAAACGCACACCGTCCACCTGTATATTGATCGGCTGTAGCGGATCGACCCGACGGTCTATGAAAATTGGCAGTCGCTCGGTGTCCGCTAACCGGCGGCAAGCTTCGCGTAAAGTGATGCCTTGCCAGTGGATGATCGTCGGTTGCCGTAACACGTCCAAAACACTGGCCGATTGGCGTGGCGCTGCTTGCACTGCCAGAGTGTGCAGCGGAATTGTCAGGCCAAGCCCGAGCAGCAAAATGTGGTGAATAATTCGCATCGGAATTTGCGAGAGCGGAGGGTGATTCCCCCGCGGGGTGGCCCTTCATTATAATCCACCGTTGCGGAATCGACGCGAATGAATGGCCAGAAAAAACCGGCTTTTTACTGACGGAATTCCACGCATTTTTCGTTGTGTTCGTTGAAACGGTGATTACACTCAAAGACTAGAGAGCCGCGCTTGCGGCCCGGCGATGCCCGGGAATCGACCGATGATGTGACGGACGATTCCAAGTTGTCGCCAACCGGTTGCACCGGCTGATTTGGGAGGGGAACCAACCGACGGTTGGTAGCTTGTCGTTGAACGGCGTGCTCGCGCAAGCGAAGGATATGCGAGCCTGGGCGTAGGGATCCGCGCCGCCGTCCTAAAAGACAGGGAGTTTATTCGTGGACGCTGATTCTCCGCGCTTGCCGGTCATGGTCCGGCACTACCGGGCGTATCTGGACGACCAGGATTCGGCCGCATTCATTAAGGGTGTGGCGCGGCGATATACCTGCGCTAGTCTCGAACGCGTGGCGATGATCGGCGACCGCATCGCCCGCCGCGCGGCAGTGCTGGCACTTGGGTTCATGGGCGATTACACGTCGAACGAGGTACTGGGCCGGGCCATGATCGATCGCGATCGCGGCGTGCGTTCCATTGCCGAGACCGGCATTCGCGATCTCTGGTGCCGCGTGGGCAACCGCGAGCAGCGATTGACGCTGCGAAATCTATTGCGGCTCAATCACACCAAGCAATACGAGGAAGCCGTCCGCCGCGCGACGGAGCTGATTCACGAGTCGCCCTGGATTGCGGAAGCCTGGTGCCAGCGCGGCACGGGATACTATCACCTTGGCCAATACGAGGCCGCGATTCGAGATTGCCATCAAGCGCTCGAGATTAATCCGTACCACTTCACTGCGTCGGCGGGCATGGGACAGTGCTATTTGCTGTTAGATAACCCCGTTGCCGCGCTGGAGTCTTTTCGCCGCGCCCTGCGGCTCAACCCGAGTTTGGAAGAAGTTCGCGCGCAGGTAATTCAACTGCAACGCTCGATGAAGGGAGATTGAAGGCATCGACCGGAGGGCCGGTCATGCTTGAAGCGACACCGCGGTCGCGGGAGGGGGATCATGCCGCTCGTCGGCGACGCTAGGACTTGCTACATCTGATTCGACTTATCACGCGTCGCCGGCGAGCGGTTCAATCTTGGTAGGTCAGGCTGTGCCTGACAGAGCCGTACGTCAGGCTATCTGACAGAGCCGTACGTTACGCTTTCTTGAGAGGTTTGTCAGGCAGAGCCTGACCTACGCGGGCGCAAAAAGAAGAAGTCTCCTCGACCCGAGTCGGCTCTCGGAAATGTGCCCCACGCTCGAGTCGTGGAAGCCTCGCACTGAGTCTTTGGCTCAGTTAGCCGGCCGACTAGACGTGCCAAGGAGACCTCGTTCGATTGTATTGTTCCCACGCCGCGGTACGAGGGCAAGTACTTCCCAAAATCGGCGGGGAATTCGTGTGTTCCGTCGCGAACCGAACTTTATTCCAGCCACATCCACAACCATTGCGGAGCGACGAAGAAGCACACCGTGGCAATCGCGCAGACCGCGCCGGCAGTCCAAGAAGGCCAGTCCGTTCGGACTGCCGCTGTCGATTCGGGCATCGGTTCCAGATACATCAGCGCAACCAATCGCAGATAGTACCAGGCAGCGATCGCGGCATTGAGGGCCAGGCAAATCGCCAAACTGCGGCCAAGCGAATCGCCGACCGACCAGGCGGCGAGGAACAAATTCAACTTACCGAAAAATCCGACTGTCGGCGGCAAGCCGGTCAGGCTCAGCAGGCACACGGCAAGCAGCAGAGCGGCGCCGGGGCTTGTCCGACTTAGTCCGCGGAGGTCGCTGTCCTGGCGCAAGGGTCCGCCGTCAAAAGTCGCACTGCTCAAAAGCGCGATAGCGCCGATCGTCATGATGCCGTAGACCGCGAGATAGAAGATCGCGGCATGGATGCTGCCAACGACCGGCGCGGGGCCGACCGCAAAGCCGACGAGCAGGTACCCGGCATTGGCGACTCCGGAGTATGCCAATAGGCGGTAAAGATTCTTTTGACGCCACGCCATCAGGTTGCCGACGAACATGCTAAGCACCGCGATCAGCGCCAGCAGTGCGCGGATGGAATCGGTCGGTGCCCATTGAAACAGATCGGTGCTACCGCTCGTGAGCGGCACCAATCGCAACAAGGCTACCGTGGCAACGAGCTTCGGCACGAACGACAGCATCGCGGCATTGGCGGGAATCACCGCTTGGAAAACGTCGGGCGCGTAGAAGTGAAACGGGAATGCCGTCATGCGAAAACACAGCCCCGCGATTAGCAGGCCTTGCGCAAGTAGTAACGCACCAGAAGTGGCTGCCCCGGGAGATTGCGTGAGAGTGTCGGAGATACCCGTCAGATTGGTGGTTCCGGCCGCGCCGTAAAGCCAGGCCATTCCGTAGAGCACGAGCCCGGACGAAAAGATGCTCAACAGAAAGTATTTTACCGTCGCCTCGCGTTCGGCCGTGTTGCGGCGTGGAAGAAACAGCAGCACGTAGGTCGGTATGCTGACGAGTTCCAGCGCGAGAAAGATCGTAACGAGGTCGTTCGCCGCGGCGACAAGACTTGCGCCAGCGACAATCGCCAGCAGGCAGGCTTGGGCTTCGGCCGCGTGCGCGTCGTCGATTTGGTTCCATAGGATTAGCGAAACGAGCGCACCAGCGCCGAGCGACATGGTGCGGGCGATCCACAATAATTGATCGCTTCGGAATGGTCCCTGATCGACGGGTTTCGCATCCAGTGTGAGCCAAACAACCGCGGCTCCCGCCAGAGCGATGAGTGCCAATACACCGAACTGATGCCGCAGACCGGAGCGCGCCTGCCCCGAATCGGTAACCAGGAAGGAACCGACAAGAAACATGAGGCACGCCGTCGCCACGAGAATTGCCTCGGGGGCGACGATTGCGATAGCCTGATTGATTTGTTCGATGGCTGCGTTCAAGGGACGACGCTCCCGGGTCGGGCGACGATGTTTGCTCTGGGTTGGCTGGGGGAACTTTCACGATCGGCCGACGCAGTCCGCGATGGCTGCGCGTACAAGGCCGCGATGGCATCGACGTCCGGTTGAATCGTTCTCAAGAAAGGCTGCGGCATGACGCCGATCCACAGGCACAGGACGCAGATCGGCACAATCGCAAGCGCCTCGCGGCCATTGAGATCCCCAACCCTCTGGTCGCCGTGCGTTGGCTCATGCAGGGGTCCGAAGAACACCGTTTGCAGCATCCCGAGCATATACCATGCACCGAGTATCACGCCGGTGGCGCCGAGGACGGCGAACACGGCGTCGCGCTGAAACATGCCGGCCAGCGAGAGGAACTCGCCGACAAAACCGTTCAGCCCGGGCAATCCGATGCTGGCCATCGTGATGAACACCATCGCGCAGGCGAGCAGCGGCAACCGCGTGGCCAAACCGTGCAGGTCGTCCATCTGCCGGGTGTGGTAGCGGTCGTAAATCATTCCCACCAGCAAGAACAGCCCGGCGGTTGAGAGACCGTGGTTGATCATTTGCAACACGCCGCCCGACAATCCTTCGGCATTGAGCGCAAAGAGGCCCAACATGCAAAAGCCCAGATGGGCAATACTGCTGTAGGCGACAAGCTTCTTGATATCGCGCTGTGCCAGCGCGCAAAGCGAACCGTAGATGATTCCGATGACGGCCAGCGTGGCGAAAAGCGGCAGCCCGACGGTTAGGCAAGCGTCCGGAAACATTGGCAGGCACAATCGCAGAAAGCCAAAGGTTCCCAACTTGAGCAGCACGCCGGCCAGCAATACACTGCCCGCAGTGGGTGCCTCAACATGCGCCAGCGGCAGCCACGTATGAAACGGAAACAGCGGAATCTTCACCATGAAGCCGGTCGAGATCGCGAGCATCAGCGCGATCTGCAATTCACGGCTCAAGGGATTCGCCGTGAGCCAAGCCGCCAAATCCGGTATCGAAGTCGGCGAGGCGACTCCCGCTTGAGCGGCGGCCAACACCAGGGCCACTAATCCAACGAGCGTGACGAGACTGGCCGTAAAGGTATAGAGAAAGAACTTCATCGCGGCATATTGCCGCAGTGGCCCGCCCCAGATGCCAATCACGAAGAACAGTGGAATCAGCGTGAACTCGAACAATACGTAGAACAGCACCACGTCGAACGCGCAGAAGACGCCAACCAGGCTTGCTTCGAGCAGCAACAGGCAACAGTAAAATTCGGCCGCGCGATCGCGGATCGAATCCCAAGAAATCAATACCGACGCCACCGTAAGCAGCGTGGTAAGGACGATCAATAGCAGGCTGATGCCGTCGATACCCAGAAAATAATCGAAATGCATTTCCGGCGAAGTGTCACTAACCGCCGCATAAGTAAGCCAAGTGTGGCGCAGCTCGAAGCGAGGATGAACGGGCGATGCGGACCCGCCGGACGTCGGCAAAGACTGAAACTCGTAGGCCACCATGAGTGACGCCACTAATGCCGCCGCCGACCCCGCGAGCGCAATCTTGCGCGCCAGCGATTGATCCAGCGCGCGTCGGAGCGCCAGCAGCACCAAGGCGGTGACCAGCGGCAGCGACAGAAGTAAAAGCAGCCAAAACTTCATAACTCAAACCGAAAACAAGCGATCAATAGCACCACGGAGGCACAGAGAGCACGGAGTATTTATAAGCTAACAAAAACAGGAATAATGCACCTGACCAAACTCGTATGAAGATCGTTTTCTCTGTGTTCTCCGTGCCTCCGTGGTGATTCCTGTTTTCACGTTGCGTTCATAAGGCCTACGGTAACAACTTCAATGCGATCGCCACGCACACCGCAACTCCCGCCCACATTACGATGGCGTACGATGACACCAAACCATTGTGCAACGGCGACGGCACGGCACTAAGTGCCTTGGGAATCTTGCCAATGAAATCGACAAGCCAGTCCAGCAGCCGATCGGCGAAACTGGCCAGCCAGGCGGCGAATCGCAGCGGCGCGACAATCAGCCCCCAGAACAACTCGTCGAGATAAAACTTGTGCAGCGACAGCGAATAGAGCGGGTCGAGCCGACTGGCGATCGACGCGGGAATTCGCGGGTTGCGGAGATAGAACAACCAGGCGAGGCCGATGCCCGCTAGCGCGATCACCGCACTGGTGACCATCACGGAGACGTGGAGGCCGTGCGACGGCGTGGGATGCAGCCCGGGCGTGTGATGCAGATAATCGGCAAACCAGTGCGTGGGGCCGAGGGCCGCGCCAACGACAATGGCGCCTAGGGCCAGCACGCGAAGCGGCCACGCCATCAAGGGCGGTGCATCGTGCGGGTGGTGCCCGGCTTCGGCGGGAAATCGCTCCGGGCCACCGAACGTCATGAAATAGGCCCGGAACGTGTAGAACGCCGTGAGCAGCGCGGTGAACATCATCAGGCCGTGGATGATGCTGAAAAACGATCCGTAGCGAGCGCCGTCCGCGGCTTCGCCCAACACGGCCAGGATATCGTCTTTGCTCCAGAAGCCCGCCAGCGGCGGGACGCCGGCCAGCGCGGCTGCACCACACAGGAACGTCCAGTGCGTGATCGGCAGCGCACGGCGCAATCCGCTGAAGCGGCGCATGTCGATCACGTCGCCCATGGCGTGCATCACGCTTCCTGCTGACAGGAACAACAGAGCCTTAAAGAAGGCATGCGTAAACAGGTGAAACATCGCGGCCGTGACCGCCACGGTGGCAAGGTGCGCATCGCTGGCCCCCGCGCCGAGCGCTGCGAACATCAGCCCGAGTTGGCTCACCGTCGAGTACGCCAACACGCGCTTAAGGTCCATCTGCGTCAGGGCAATCAGCGCCGCCAGCACCGCGGTGGTCGCGCCGATAGCCGACACGACCAGTTGCGCGGTGGGTGCGTGAACGAAGAGCGGCGTGCAGCGGGCAACCAAATAGACGCCGGCAGTGACCATCGTTGCGGCGTGGATCAGCGCGCTGACCGGCGTGGGGCCTTCCATCGCATCGGGCAACCACACGTGGAGCGGAAACTGAGCCGACTTGCCCATTGCGCCCAAGAACAGCAGCAGGCAGATCAGCGTGATGCGGCCCGGCTGCGCTGCGGCGATCTGGGCAATCACATCGGGCCGATCGAGTACCTGCGCGAAATCGAGTGAGCCGAACGTCGTCCAAATCAAAAAAATCGCCAACAACAACCCGAAGTCGCCGATGCGATTGACCACGAATGCCTTCTTGGCAGCGGCCGCGGCGGCAGGTCGCTCAAACCAAAAACCAATGAGCAGATAGCTGCACAGTCCGACTCCCTCCCAAAACACGTACAACGTGAGGAAATTCGGAGCGAGCACGAGCATGCACATCGAAAAAACAAAAAGCGACACCGCTGCGAAGAACCGCGGGTAGCCCCGATCGCCGTGCATGTAGCCTGCGCCAAACACGGCGACCATTAAGCTCACGAACGTCACCATCGCCAGCATCAAGCTTGACATTGCGTCGGCCCGCAATTGGATGGGAACATTCAGGTCGCCGGCGCCAATCCACTCGTATCCGGTAACAACGAAGTCGGCGTGATCTTGCCGCTCGAACCCTTCGGGCGTAATTGCAAGGAGCAGGACCAGCGAGCAAACCGACGAAACGGCTAGCGCAAGCCAGCAGGGCCAATGGCTTTTATCGCGCAACAAGCGTGGCCCCAGCGCAGCGGTCACCACGGCCGCGGCGAGCGGCGCGCCGGGAATGAGCCACAGAATCATGCTTTGCAACGAATCGGACATAAAGCCAAATCAGCGCGCCGAGGGCAGGTTGTATTCATCGAGTTCCGTCGGGTTCTTTGCAACCACCACGGGAATATGTTCGCCGCCGCGTGGCCGCCGAATTACCGGCTCAATGCCGGCTGGGGTGAGCGTCGGCATCGGCTCAAACTCCTCGATCTCCATGGACCATGAGTCGTCGGCGCCCGGCGGCGATACATCCCCTTCGCGCAGTTGGGTCCACAACTCGACATCGAGTGACTTTGATTTTTGGTAAAGTGCCAAGATTAGCGCGAGCGCCAGCCCCGCTTCGCAGGCGGCGACCGTGAGGATAAAAATCGTAAACGCTTGTCCTTCGAGATTGTGGTGAACGCGGCTAAACGTCACCAGCGTGAGCGATACTCCGTGCAGCATCATCTCCGCCGAGAGGACCATCAAGATCAAATTGCGGCGCGTTAGAAACCCGATGGCTCCCAAGACGAACAGCACCGCGCCCACGGCCAAATATCGTTCGGCATCCACCGTCATAGCGTCCCCTTCGCGCGGCGGGGCGCCATCGAGATCGCACCGATTGTGGCCACGAGCAGCAGCGTCCCCGCGATCTCGACCGCGAACAGGTAATCGCCGAACATCGATCGCCCGAGCTGAGTCATCGCGCCGAGTGGCTGATTCGCCTCCGGCTGGCTGAGCAAATTGGTGGAAGCCGCAACCGGCTTCGCGTCGCTGGCCGCTACATCGCGGTGGAGGGTCGCCAGAATGCTGCCCAGCACGAAGAATGCCAGCGCGATCGCGAACAACGGTTGCCGTGCGGAGTGGTCGTAAATCGCCGTGCCCCCTTGCTGGGCGAGCATGATTACGAAGACGAACGTCACCACGATGGCGCCGGCGTAGATAATAATCGTCGCTGCGGCTAGAAACGGCGCCGATTGCAACAGAAACAACCCGCATACGCTGAGCGTCGCCAGCGCGAACCACAACGCTGAATACACTGGCCGACGGCTCGAGATCATCAGGATCGCGCACAGGATTGCGGCGGCGGCGAAGAGGCTAAACAGCACGGTCTCGCTGAGCGGTCCCACGGCGACGCCGCCGATCCAGCCCAGCAGTCCCAAGCCCGCGGCAATCAAGGGAAAGCCGATGAGCGGCGCCGTCCGTCCGCGCGGGGGCATGATCCACCACAAGCCCAGCGCAGCGAGGCACAACCCCAGTGCAAGCTGCCAGTTTGTTTGAAACCAGTACATCGGTCAGATCGAATTGTTAGTACGTCCGCGGTTCGGGCGGAGCTAGTCCAATTACACCCGGAGTGGGCGCCTGTGCTGAGCGATCGGCCGCTTCCACGTTCGTTGCCGGTCCCAACGTCGGGAGCGACGCGAACACAGCCGCCGGGCCGAGTCGGCCGCGACCGGTTCGCACCGGGTCTTTTGGGTTGTCCTTGGTGATGTCGTAAATCTCCAGCAACTTCTCGCGGTCGAAGTTAAGCGCCTGCCGCGACTCGCCCGTCAGATCGTAGAGGTGCGTCAACTCGATCGCGTCCACGGGGCAAGCCTCTTCGCACATCCCGCAGTAAATACACCGTAACTCATCGAGTACAAATGTCGCCGGATACTTATCGCGATCGGGCCAGTCGGGCGGCGCGGCCGCCGCTTCGATCGCAATGCAATCGGCCGGGCACGCCGTGGCGCACAACATGCAGGCGACGCACTTCACGCGACCCTGCTCGTCGCGATTGAGCCGATGCACTCCGCGGTAATGCAACGGCAGCTCGGGCTTCTGTTCCGGATATTCCTGCGTCACCGGCTTAAAGTCGGTGATATGGCCCAGCGTCGTTTTGAGACCCTGCAAGATTGCGGGCAGGAACGTCGCCTCCCAGAACCCCATTTCAGGCTCTTGCACCCAGTCAACGTCTTGTGGATTGATCGGCATGATGTTCTTCCGAAGTCGTTCTCGACTTGCTGATCGCTACGCTTTCGCCAGGGATGCCCGCGGCCGGTGACGCAACTCGGTTCGCTTCGAGTTCACGCTCAAAATGCCCGCGACCGCGAATAAACCGAGCGAGATCGGCAGCAACCACCATGGGTGCCAGCCAAACTGTTTCACGAACATAACCGCGACGACATTCGCCAGCGAAAGTGGAATTAATACGACCCAAGCCAGCGTCATGAGCTGATCGAATCGAAACCGCGGAATGGTCCAACGGATCAGCATGATCAGAAAAATTAACGCTATCACCTTGGTTAGCAGGACCGCCAACTTCACCGCCCAGGCGCCGAGATAAGCGCTCTCGGGAGTTGCGATCCAGGGGAAGCTCCACCCGCCGAGAAAGAGTATCGCGGTCAGGAAACTGATCGTCACGACGTGCGTGTACTCGCCGACGAAGAACAAAACCAGCCGAAACCCGCCATACTCGGTGTGATAACCTCCCACCAGTTCCTGCTCGCATTCCGGCAAGTCGAATGGCAGCCGATTCGATTCGGCCATGGCGCTGATGAAAAAAATCAAACAGGCGAGCGGTTGAAACCAAATGTTCCATCCGAAGAATCCCGCCGCGGCCTGCTTGGCGAGTATCTGCTCCAAATTGAGCGTTCCGCTCAGCAGGGCCACGCCTAAAATCGAAAGCCCCAGCGGAATTTCGTAGCTAATGACTTGTGCGCTGGCGCGGAGCGACCCCAATGCGCTGTACTTGTTGTTCGACGCCCAACCGCCCAGAATCACGCCGTAAACGCCCAGGCTGGTCACGGCCAAGATAAACACGAGGCCGATGTCTATGCCCGGCGCGATGATGAAGCGCATCCAGTGCGGCCCTTCGTCCACCGGCCCAAACGGCACCACGGCGAAGGCCAGCATCGCGGTAAATAGCCCAATCGTCGGCGCAATCAAAAACAAATTGCGATCGACGTGCGCCGGAACAACACTTTCTTTAAGAAGCACCTTGATCGCGTCCGCAATCGGTTGGATCAACCCGAACGGCCCGACGCGGTTCGGTCCGACGCGATCCTGCATCCACGCGGAAACCTTGCGCTCGGCGAGAACGAGGTACAAGCACCCCCCGAGGGTGGTGCCCATGACAATGCCAATGGTGACTAAGGTTATCAGCAGTTCGCTCATGGGGTCCGCCTTCCGTTGGCGGCGCCGGCGAGTGCAGGATTCGGTGCGTCCATCACCAAGCGAACGCCTTGGATCGGAAAGGGCGTAACCGCGAGCGATTCCAGTCCGCCAATCGCCTGTGCCATTTCGACACGTAGAGCGGCAACGTTAAACAGGCCCGTGCGGCCCGATAAATCCCACAGGATGCGCCCGTCGGGCTTGGCTTCGCCGGGGCCGCGAATCGATCGACGGATTTCCTGCGCAAGCCCCGAGTGATTTACAAAAGTTCCATCGCGCTCCGCGAACGAACCGCCCGGCAGCACAAACGTTGCAATCTGACTTGCTGCCGAAGGCAGAATGTCTTGCACCACGATCGTTTCGACGCCTTTCAGTTGCGCGGCTTGTTCCTCGGTAATCCATCCCGCCGGGTCGCCCCCCACGAGGTACACCGCCGCGAACTCGCCCTCCGCGGCGCGGGCAAGAAGTTGATCCAGGGGCAGCACTTGGTCGCCGAAGTGATCGAGCGTCAATTGGACTCCCAATCGATTAGGGCTTTTCTCGGCGCGAATCGTAAACGTCACCGGCTCGACCGGCCGGCCATGCACGTCCTTGGGGTAAGTGTCGTCTTCACCCACGACCCGCACCGGGCCAATCGCAAGCGCAACGCTCGATGACAATGATCGAAGGTAGGTGACGAGCAAATAGGCTTCTTCAACGGTCATCCAAGGAGACAGTACCGCGGCGAGGCCCTTGCCCGATTGGCCCGCGGCAGCCAGCGATGATCGGAGCGCGGGGATTACGGTATCCCAATCTTGCGACAGCAAACCACCGTGGGAATCGCGTTGCTCGGGCATCGTGAGTCGCTCATCGGCATGGATGTACTTCCAGCCGAAGCGGCCTTCGTCGCACATGAAGTGACCTTGCGCCAAGGGATTCGGGCGCGGCTTAAGCCGATGGACGTGGTCTTCGTTCTGATCGACCGTGATGCTGCACCCGGTGCTGCACAACGGGCACACGCTCGGCTTCGCATCGAGCCACCACACGCGCTGCTTGTAAAGAAAATCCTTGCTGCACAGCGCCCCCACGGGGCAGAGGTCCACCACGTTGCCCGCCAACTTGTTGTTGCACGGCTCGCCTGGAAAAATATCGATCTCGCTATGGCTGCCGCGATTGATAATTAGCAGTTCCGACGTGCCGCTGATCTCGCGCGTGAACCGCACGCAACGGCTGCACATCACGCAGCGATCGGTAAACAGCGTGATTTGGTCGCCGATGTAGTCCTTGTCGGGCTTAAGCTCTTTGGGTTCTTGCAGCCGGCTAAAACCGCGGCCGTACTTATAGCTATAGTCTTGCAAAAAGCACTCGCCCGCCTGGTCGCAGACAGGGCAGTCGAGCGGGTGATTGAGCAGCAGATACTCCAGCGTCGCTTTTCGCGCCGCCTTTACTTTCTCGCTGTTGGCGACCACGACGGTGCCATCCTTGACGAGTGTTTGGCAACCGGGAAGCAGTTTCGGCTGCATCTGAACCGTTCCGTCCGGCTTTTTCTCGCCAACTTCCACCAGGCACATCCGGCAACTCGCCACCACCGACAGCGCCGGGTGCCAGCAGTAGTGAGGAATCTCGTAACCGACGCGCGCAGCGGCTTGTATGCAGTTGATCTGCTCACTGCCCTTCAATTCGACCGGTTGGTTATTGACGTAGACCGTTGCCATATCACAAAACGTTAAGAAGTGAAATCCAGAATCACCACAGAGGCACGAAGTACACGGAGAAAACAATCTTAAATAATAGACATCTCAGATTGCACAATTGCCTGCGGCTGTATCTCTTTCGTACTCCGTGTCCTCAGTGCCTCCGTGGTAAAATTGATTGCTTAATTCCAAAATGAGTCACTAATGAACTGCCATGAGTTCGTCGGCGGGAGTGATCGACTGCCGGCCGCTGCGGACGTATTCTTCAAACTCGGGTCGAAATTTTCCCAGGGCGTTCTTCACGGGCCAGGCAGCACCGTCGGAAAGTCCGCAGATGGTGGTGCCCGGTATAATCCCCATCGACCCCGCCACCTCTTGCAGCAGATCGAGGTCTTCGAGCCGGCCGCGGCCGGCGCGAATCCGCTGGAGTATCTTGGTCATCCAACTCGTTCCCTCGCGGCACGCCGTGCATTGGCCGCACGATTCGTGAGCGAAGAAGCGACAGCAGTTGTAAAGCACATCGACCATGCTCGTCTGGTCATCAACCACCACCACTGCGGCCGTTCCCAGGCCCAAGCAGCCGACCTTCAGCGGACCGTTGAAATCGAGCGGTGTATCAAGCTCTTCGGCGGACAAAAAACCCATGCTGATGCCGCCGGGCACGACCGCTTTCACCTGACGGCCTTTCCATACTCCGCCGCCGTGTTTGTCAATTAGCTCGCGTGCTGTCACTCCCATCGGCAACTCGACGCAGCATGGCCGATTCACGTGCCCGCTAACGCAATACAGCTTGGGGCCGTAGCTGCCCATGTCGCGTGGATTGCTCGGGTCGGCCGGCACGCCGATTGACTTGAACCATGCCACTCCCCGCTGCACGATGTGGGACAAGCAGCACAGCGTTTCGACGTTGTTCACCACCGTTGGCTTGCGGAACAGGCCTTCGACGGCCGGGAACGGCGGCTTGATGCGCGGCCAGGCTCGCTTTCCTTCGAGGCTTTCGATGAGTCCGGTTTCTTCGCCGCAGATATACGCCCCTGCCCCGCGATGCAGGTAAATGTCGAGCTTGAAACTCGTGCCAAGCACATTCTCGCCCAAGAGACCAGCCGCGTAACACTCCTTGATCGCCGCCTCGAGCACGCGGTAGCTTTTTCCGTACTCGTAACGAAGGTAGATGTACGCCGTGTTCGATCGAACCGCGTGGCAGGCAATCGCGATCCCCTCGATGAGCTGATGCGGGTCTTCCTCCATCAAAATGCGATTATTAAACGTACCTGGTTCACTTTCATCCGCGTTCACACACAGGTAGACCGGTCCCGGGTGATTCTTCGGCAGAAAGGTCCATTTCAGACCGGCTGGGAATCCCGCGCCGCCACGTCCCCGCAAGGCCGAATCCTTGACCATCGCGGTGACCGCCTCCGGCTCCATTTCCAGCGCGGTGCGCAGCGCTTCGTAGCCGCCGTCGGCGCGATAACCGGCCAGCGACACGCTGTCGGGCTTATCGATTCGAGCCAAGAGTACAGGTTCAAAGTCAGCCATTTCAATTCCAGCGAAACGCCGGGTAATTACTCAATTGGAAATCTGAATCACCACGGAGGCACGGAGAACACAGAGAAAACAGCATTGATACAAAACGAATTAGGCACACGATTCCTATTCTTCCTCACGCATCCATTCTTCGTGCTCTCGGTGCCTCCGTGGTAAAATCAATTGATCTTAGCCGGTTTGTTTACATACGCTCGATTAAAGTTGCGACGGATTCTTCGGTTTGGTTCAGAAAACAATCGTCATCAACGAGGATGCACGGCGCGCCTTCGCACGCGCCGAGGCACTCGGCGTATTCAACGGTCACGCTCCCATCGGAGGTCGTCTGGCCCGGCGTCACACCGAGCCGATTGCATACCCGATCGAGCAGTTCTTCCCCGCCCCGCAACATGCACGAGATGCTGCGGCAGACCCACACGCGACGGTGCCCAAGCGGTCGGTCACCACTGCGAAAGAAACCGTAAAACGTCATCGTGTCCGAAACCTCGGCCGGATGAAGCTCCAAAAGTTCGGCGATCTCTTTAATCGCGGCGGTCGAAACGCAGTTCGATGCTTCTTGCACGATGTGCAACGCCGGAAGCGTCACCGCGCGCTTGTTGGGGTACTTCGCGAATTCTTCTCGAATTCGATTTCGTATTTCTTCACTCAAAACCGGCATGATAGACTCATCTGGCAAGCCACGACCTATTAGTGCTCAAACCGAAAAATCAATAGCACCACGGAGGCACGGAGAACACCGAGCATGAATTGACCGAAGCAAAATGAATGGTGCCTTCCTCAGTGTTCTCCGTGCCTCTGTGGTAATCCTAAATTTGATTTAATTTGATAATCACCGATCAAGCTCTGCGGCGATGATGTTAAGGCTGCCCAGCACGGCGACGACGTCGCTCAACAGGTAGCCTCGCATAATGTGTGGAAACACCGCGAAGTGGATGTACGATGGCGGCCGGGTCCGAGCGCGGTAGGCCCGGACTGTGCCGTCGCCCACGACGTAGAACCCAAGCTCGCCGTTGGGCGATTCCGTGGCCGCATAAATCTCTTCGAGTGGAACGTCGAATCCGCGATTAGGCATCAACACTTCAAAGTGCTGGATCAGCCCTTCGATGCTGCGGTACACGGCCGGCTTGGCGGGCAGCACGACGTCGGAATTCGCATCGACGTTTACTGCTCCCGCCGGAATGTTCTCCGCGGTCTGCGTGATGATCTTCAGGCTTTCCAGCATCTCGCGCATCCGGCACAAGTACCGGGCATAACAGTCGCCGGCATCGGAGCAAATCACCTTGAAATCCAAATCAGCGTACGCCAAGTATGGCTCGTCTTTGCGGAGATCGCGGACCACGCCGCTCGACCGCGCCAGCGGGCCGGTCACGCCGAAGCTAATAGCGTCCTCTTTGGTTAATACGCCGACGCCCTTCGTGCGATCGATGAAAATTCGGTTCTTCGTCAGCAGTCCATCGACTTCTTCAAACGTCTCGGCGAATTCTTTGACGAACTTGCGGACCTTGTTGATCCATTCCAAGTTCACGTCGAACAACACGCCGCCAACGCGGGTGTAGCTACTATGAAACCGCTGTCCCGAAGCGTACTCGACGATGTCGTAAATCTTCTCGCGCTGCTGAAAGCAGTACAGGAATGCGGTGAAGGCGCCCAAATCGAGTGCCGTTGCGCCAACGTTCAGCAAATGGTCGTGCAGCCGCATCAGTTCGGCAAGCATCGTCCGCAGGTACTTGCAGCGGGGCGTTATTTCGATGCCGAGCAGCTTCTCGATCGCATGATGCCAGGCGATTTCATTCGCCAACGGCGAAATGTAGTTCATTCGATCGACGATCGTCACGTACTGATTGAAGTCGAGCTTCTCGCCGAGCTTTTCGAAGCCGCTGTGCAGGTAGCCGATGTGGGGCACGGCATCCACCACCCGCTCGCCATCGAGCGTGAGCACGATTCGCAACGTCGTATGCGTCGCCGGATGCTGTGGACCGAAGTTTAAGGTCCACAGATACTCCTTCTCGGCATCGTCGGTCGGCAGCGTGTCGGCGAGCGTGAGTGGCATAGTGGCGGGGTGAAACCTTCGGGTGGGACTCGATCGCAGACGGGCTAACTCTCGGCGCGGGTCAGCACCGGAAAGTTATGACGCTCGCCGCGCCCCTTCAGCGGGTAATCTTTGCGAAGCGGGAAAGCAGTGAACTCCTCCGGCATCAGAATTCGACGCGGGTCGGGATGACCCTCAAACTCAATTCCGAACATGTCGTAAATCTCGCGCTCCAACCAATCCGCCGAACGCCATAACGGATTAGCCGACGGTAATTTCGCCTCGGGCAAATTAACAAACGTCTTGATAATCACCTGCTCGCCCGATGTCGTGTTGAGCAGCACGTATACAACGCCGAACCGGTCGGTGGCATTGGGATAATCGAGGTAGTCCACCGCGGTCATCTCGACCAGCATGTCGAAACCGCACTCCCGCAAATAAGCGAGCACCGCGCCGACCTTCCCATGCGGAACCACGATCCGCCGATTATCGCGGAACATCGACTCGCTGATCGCGGGATCGAATCGCTGTTTCAGATCGGTAACATCAAGCATGGTCACAGTACGTAATTCCGCAGCACGCAACTATTCAGCCATCTGATGTAGCAAGGGTGTCAAATGTGAGTAGGTGAGTAGGTGAGTAAGTGAGTGAGTGAATTCGGCTGTTGCGACGAAGCTTCTTCAGACCTACTCACCTACTCACCTACTCACCAAAAGGACCGTTCGACTCGATTACTTCAAGCCGCTGAACTGTTTCCGCGGCACTAATTCAGGTGGGGCGGAGCATACACGTCCAGCCCCCTGACTGGCGCGGCCTCTCGCACGCGGCGAACTTCATCGGGGTCAAAGGGGCTGGGGCCATCCGACGTCTTGCGTTCCAAGAACTCCCGACCAGTAAATGTTCCCGTTCGCATAATCTTTTCCTGCATTTCGATGATCGCGGCCAATAGTTGCTCGGGCCGCGGCGGGCAACCGGGCACATACATATCCACGGGAATGAAACGATCAACGCCTTGCACCACGGCATAGGTGTCGAACACGCCCCCCGTACAGGCGCACGCGCCCATTGAAATGCACCATTTCGGCTCGGGCATTTGTAGCCAAATCCGCTGCAATACGGGCAGCATTTTCATCACCACGCGGCCCGCGACGATCAACAAATCGCATTGCCGCGGGCTGAATCGCATCACTTCCGCGCCGAACCGGGCGAGGTCGTGCCGCGACGCCGCCGTCGCCATCAATTCGATTCCGCAGCAGGCCGTCGCAAATGGCATCGGCCATAGGCTGTTGGATCGCGCCCAGCTCGCCGCTGCGTCGAGCTTGGTCAGAAAAACGTTCTCGGGAAGACCTACCGCCATCGAAACACCCCCTTTCGCCAAGCATAGATGTAGCCGATGACCAGCGTCCCCATGAACGAGAGCATGACGTAAAAGACGGTGCTTCGAAGTTCTTCGGGCACGCCCGCTGCTTCATAGGCGCTCACCGCCCAGGGATAGAGGAACAGCAATTCCACGTCAAACACCAAAAACAGAATGGCGACCAAGTAGAACTTCACGTCGAATGGTTGCCGCGCGTCGCCCACGGGATCCATGCCCGATTCGTAGGGCATCGATTTTACCGCGGTCGGCTTACTTGGACCCGCGACACTCGCCAGCACCATGTTGGTGATGACAAAGCCAACCAGCACCAGGATGTAGATCAGAATGGGGGACATCGTATGTTGAAAAACATGGCTCGGGCCGGATCGGCAGCCTGACTCATCCGCGCGCTGCCCCGCGCGGCTCCCTCCCGCACACCGAATGCCACGATTCGCAGATTGGGCGTGGCACGCGGATCGTAGCCAATTCAGCCATCCGCCCCGTCGCGGAGTTCCGTCGAGCCTTCGATCCAGACTCTAGGATTACGGATCTTCTCGATCAAACGACTCGGCAAGCGACCGGGTTGGGACGGCGACGATCTTGAAATTCCGCGGCGGTAAACTTTGTGATTATTTTCACAAAGTCAATTTACCGCGGTTGCAGCCAAATGGCAATAGCACCCGCTCGCCGGAAGATACATAGCGCCGGCTGAGAGCGATCGGGATTCATAATCGCTCGAACCCGATGCGGCCGGCGGGGCCTGGATCGGTTAGGACGAGAGTTTTGTCACCACTTCCGGCCAACTTCGAAGCGCGCACGGCGTGGCCGAGTGGGATGATCTCCGAGAAATACGCAAATCGGCCTCCGCGCGCCGCGGTGCCGCGCCGGTCATAATTGGCACCTTACCGATCCACCTCGCTACCGCACCATTCTGCCCTGGCCGGGCTGCATAGCCTGCTGAACACCGGCGGAATACTGATCCGCGTTTTGCCAGAAGCGGTTCAGCGTCTGCTCGTTCGAGAAGAGATAGAAATGGCCCTTATATTCCAAGGCATATTGACGCTTGCCGGGGACCGACTGGCTCTGCTCCAAGTGAAGTACCGGATCGAGGCCCGAAAGAGCCGGGCTGTAGGCATCGGGATTCGCCATAAACTCGTCGCGACAAGTCTGGTTGGCGAATAGATAGGTGCGGTCGCGATGGACGGCGCCAAATCGAACGTCGCCCGGCGCCCATTGCCATTGTCGCTTCATCGTTACGGGGCAGAAACCATCGAAACCAAGTTGCGGCGAGCCCGGCGGAAGGGTCGGCGCGGCCGCGATTTGCGGTGCAAGTTGTTGGACGGCGCTCGGTTTGGGAGCAGTTCCCATTGCACTTGGTGGGTAGATTGGATTCGCTGCAAGCTCACCACCGGCCGCGGCTGCGGGCACCGGCGTTTGCGGGATTTGTTGCATCGCAGCGGGTGGCGTGGTCGGCTGCGTTGCCGCGACGGCAGCATACGGATTCATCGTGGGGGTCGCGGTCACAGAGCTATTCATCGCATACCGATCGCCAATTGGAGGAACGGCGTTCGTAGTCGCTGTAGACGCAGACGTTGGTCCTTGAGCCGAAACAACGGTCGGCATCGCGGTATTGACGGACTGCGCCGCCGGCGCCGATTCTGTCGGCGCAACTGCTGCATAGGGGTTCGCAATCGCCGTCGGCATTGATGCCGGAGTAGTGGGCACCGTGGGCGCACTTGCCGGTGCAAGTTGGTTCGCTCCACCGGGTGGAATGCTCAATTGAGCATACGCCTCGTTCGGTACTTTGACCGGTGCCTGAGCCACGGCGGCATCGTAGGCGCTGCCAGGTCCAAACTTGTGAGTCGATGCGGTCTGTTGCAGGTACGAGATGTATGCCATTGGCGAGTTGGGGCTGATCTCCCGATCGATCACCTTGCCTTCCGGCGAAAGGATCACGTCGGTCGGAACTCGCGTCACTCCTAACGCATCGGCCGTAGCTCGCGATTCGAGCGCGTTGATTCTTACGGGCACGTAGGCTTGCTGCATCGCCGAGACGACTTGCGGCTGGCTAAAAACGTCGCGATCCAGCGCAGCACACGGCTTGCAATCCGGGGTCCAAAAATGCACCAGAACCAATCGTCCCGATTGCCGAGCTTCGGCCTTGGCGGCCTCTAAGTCGGTCAGCCAGGGCAGGCCGGCGTCCTGGGCCGCGACACAACTTGGTGCCAGCAGCAAAAGACAAAAGGAGAGACTCGAGAATACAATCCGCATGACGGCATTCCTTTGCGTCAGCCTGTGAAAAGCACGAAATCGGTCCGCCTGTCGGGAGGCGGCTTCGTAATGGGGCCTCTATGAATATGCGGCCATCAATGGGATTATCGACGCCTGAACTGCGCCACTTGGGGAAGACTTTGCCAATTCCGCGGAATTTTCCAGATTTTCCGCCCGCGATGACCATCAAGGTACAGGCGGGCGGCTTCGGTATTTCGGCTACTGCAATCCATTCAGCGAATTGCCGTCGGCAGCCCCGCTCGAACGATTTATGCCCGTTCCCCGGAGGATCTCTTGACAGCCTCAACGAACCAGCTAATATTACCGATGAGTAAAGCATCCTGCCTTTCGCGGCAGGTTCTTGAGGCCTCGCTAGATACTCCGCCCACTTTCCGACGAGCCAAAGTCCGCTCGACGATTAAATGGACGAGTTTACGAGGCTCCCGCCCAATAGATTAACCTTCGGCGGACGGCGGACAGTTGAAGTTTTGGCTGGCCGAGCTTTGGCTGCCAAGGCCGCGGAGAATGCCTTCATTTAAGGCACGGCGTTCATTCGCCAATACTCGCATGATGGCGATAGTTCATGGGGAACCGTTCCAATGCCTCTCGGTCGAGGTTTTCGCGCTGGCGAACGGTATTTCATGTCATTAAATATATCAATCCGATCGCTTGCTACCGCAGGGCTTCGCGGCCTGTCCCTCAACCTATCAATAATAGGCAGCGCGACAGACTGAACCGGCCGGGGCCACGCGGATGCCCTTTCCAGTGTCGGTGAAGCTTCTTGCGACCGGAACATGAATTGCTATTGATTCAGCAATAGGCCCTGACGGGTGCGTTATGGGGCACGGATCGTAGTTCAAATGCACAGTAAATTCCTGTTGCTCTCCGCACCGTGATCGCAGGCATCCCTTGTTGTTGGCGATGCACTCTGATTGATCTAGCGTCAATCCGTTTGCAATCGCCGTTAATTGTTCGAATATCTGCTGGGAAGTGAAGCCATGGGGACC
The DNA here is from genome assembly GCA_040901765.1 of Pirellulales bacterium. Lineage (GTDB taxonomy): Bacteria > Planctomycetota > Planctomycetia > Pirellulales > Lacipirellulaceae > JBBDYG01. Next base: position 1,112 of record JBBDYG010000056.1, on the reverse strand, counting down.
GCATTCATTCTTTGCGGCGAACTGTGGCTTCCTCACCCCATGCTCATTTACGGCTCCTAAATATTGGTCCGTCCTCTTTGGTTCCGGCCAACATGGCCTTTCTATGATCTCAGCTACACGCTTCGTACGCATGGCTGAACTTCTTACTGACTTCTGATTAGGTTCAAAATCTCAATGGCAAAATATAGACGTGGCGGTGGTGGGGGCGGCGGCGGAGGTGGCCGCTATCAGGGGCAAGGACAGGGCCAAGGCCGCCAGAACGGCGCACCGCGCGGACGTTATCGCCCCGGACGTGGCAGCGGTGGTGGCGGCGGTGGAAACAATCGCCGACGCTCCAACGGACCCGTCGATCAACGCCGCGATCCGTTTCCTGCCGACGATGCCGATCCGTCGCTCCTGATTCCCGGATCGGGTGTGCTGGAAATGCACCCCAATGGATACGGCTTCCTCCGAAATCCCGCCACCAACTTTGTACGCGAGCGGACCGATCCTTTCGTCCCCGGCACGATGATCGAAAAATACGGCCTCCGCGAGGGAGTATTGCTCCACGGAATGGTCCAGGGGCAGCGCCGCGGTCAGGGACCAAGGCTCCGCGAGTTGCTCGATGTCGATGGACTGGCGCCGGAAGACTACCCCAACGTCAAGGATTTCGATTCGCTCACGCCGATCAATCCCGAACAATGGTTGCGCCTCGAGACCGGTCCACAGCCGATCAGCACCCGCGTGATGGACCTGCTCACCCCGCTGGGCAAAGGTCAACGCGCCTTGGTCGTCTCCCCGCCGCGCAGCGGGAAGACCATCCTCATGCAGCAAGTCAGCGCCGCGATTTCTCAGAACTACCCGGAAGTCGCCATGATCGTGCTGCTCATCGACGAGCGCCCGGAAGAAGTCACCGACATGCGCCGCAACGTGAACGGCGAAGTCTTCGCCAGCAGCCTCGACCGCGACGTCGAAAGCCACGTGCGACTCGCGCAGCTTACGATCGAACGCTGCCGGCGGCTCACCGAAATGGGCAAAGACGTCTTTCTGCTCATGGATTCCATCACGCGACTCGCGCGCGCGTTCAACAAGTGGGTCGGCAACACCGGCCGCACCATGTCCGGCGGCGTCGA
>JBBDYG010000055.1:0-31389 GCA_040901765.1 Pirellulales bacterium | reverse complement strand
CATCTTGCCTGGCTTGCCATGACATGGCTCGTCGGCCCTCCCGGGCGACTTGGAGTCTCACCAACCGATTCGCGCGTCCCCACCACGCCGGAACCAGCCCTCACGCTCGTCCCCTAGAAAACGACACTTGTTCAACGGGCTGCTAGGAGAAATGGAAGCGAGATCGCTGTTCATGGTCCGCGCCCGGGTGAACTACAACGAGATCGCGCTGGTGCCGATGCCCTTTGCCGAGCACGTTGTGCTCGAGGGCCAGGCATTCATGCGTCACGAATAATCTCTCCGCCGTATGGCACAGGAGTTTGCTATGAACGCTAACGTGAAAACCGCTGCTCGCCGAAGCCTGCGCCAGGGCGCGGTCGCTGTCGAGTTTGCCGTGGTCGCCCCAGTGCTGATGGCAATCGTGGGTGGCATGATCGAGCTAAATCGCGTGTTCGACTCGCAGAACCTGCTCGAATCGGCCGCCCGCGAGGGAGCGCGGCTCGCCTGCATGGACCGCGAAGGCATGCTCTCCGATGGCCAATCCGCCAACGACAAGCTCGTTAGCGACGTCCAGAACTTTCTGGAATCGAACGGGATTCCTGCTGAAAACGTGGGCGTATCGGTAACGCACGCCGACAACCCCGAGGCCGACTTCAACTTGGACGACCCCGCGAACGACCTCGCCTTGTTTGAAGTGAGCGTGACTATCGACTATTCAACCGTCAGCTATGCGCCGGTTCCCGCCGAAAGCGATTACCCACTGGCGGCCAGCGTCGTGTTCCGCAACGGAATTGTTACGATCTCCGACTAGCCGCACCACCTTGATCGATTCCTTTGAGGCGAACCCTATGAGAAATCATTCCTTCAAACAGGCGACTCCCCGCCGCGGCGTCATTGTCGTGCTCACGGGCTTTTTGCTCGTGGTGATCTTCGCGTTCGTGTCGCTATCGGTCGACAGCGGCCGCGTGGTGCTCACCGAAACCGAGTTGCAAAACGCCGTCGATGCGGCCGCGTTAGCGGCCTCGCAAGAAATCACCGCGGCCATTCATGCCGCCGGGCAAGGCGAAGGGTCGGCCAGCATCAACGGCGACTCTGCGTCCATCGCAGCCGCTCGTTTGATGGCCGCCCAAGTCGCCGAAAAGAACGGAGTATTCGTCGACCCCGACCAAGACGTTTACTTCGGCCGGCGAGTATTTGACGCCGCCACGGGCGACTGGCCCATTCAATGGGGCGTCTCGCCTTACAATGTGGTCCGAGTCGTTGCCCGGCGCACCAATACCGACACCGCCGAACCCGACGGCGAAGTGCCGCTAGTGTTCGGCTGGGCGATCGGCCGCGACAGCGTGCCGCTGACCACTTCGGCCACCGCGTTTGTCGAAGCGCGCGACTTGGTGCTCGTGCTCGATTTCTCAGGCTCGATGAATTACGACAGCCAACTCACTTCATCGCTCGGCGTCGATACGGCAGAGGAATTGCTCGACGACATCTGGGATGCAATGGTCGCAGCGAACCCCCAATGGCCAGGAACGAGCACTTCCAAGTTCCCGTCGAGCGGGTTGGGCAGCATCAATTCGTACGAAGGCACTTACATCTCAAGTACTACCACTTCCACAATTCTTAGCTCCCTGGGTCTGACTGCAAACAATTCGGACGGTGCCCGCACGTTTCCTTACCCTCAAGCGGGGCGCAACTCGAACGGCTTACCCAAGTCCAAACCCAGCAACTCCACGAGCGACACCCTGTGGAAGAAGTATATCGAATTTGTGAAGAACCATCCGGTATCCGAATACAAGAATCGCTACGGCTATCGAACGCTCATGGATTTCCTGCAACAGAAATCGATCAGCAGCTTCACGCCGCGCGACCGTTACAACTCGGAAGATATGTGGCGGACGCCGCACCAGCCGATGAACGCCGTCAAGAACGGTACCTCCCTGTTCCTGAATTTCCTTGGCGAGCTCGACTTCGACGATGAAATCGGCCTCGTGGGCTATGGCGAGTGGGCCGAGAGGATTGATTCCCTCAACGACGGCGTCGCCAGCATCGACGTGACCGACGATCCGATTACGCACGAATACAGCCAGATCGATGTCATGCAAGTTCATCATCAGGCGGGTGAATTCAACGGCCAGACGAACATGGGCGATGGGATTCTGAAAGGCCGTCAATTGCTCGTGGGCACGGGCGGCACCGACACCGGGCATGTTCGTTACGGCGCCCGACCGACGCTGCTCATCATGACGGACGGCTTGGCGAATATTAAACCGTCCAGTTGGAGCTTGCCCAGCGATTTTAGTTGGGCCGACTGGACCGACTACGATGGCGACGGCAATGCCGACTACTCGACCAGCGATAACTACAAGAGATACGCCTTCTGGGAGGCCACCGAGGCAGCCAAGCGCGGCATCATTTTGCATACGCTGGCCGTCGGCAACAGCGCCGACACCGACCTCATGCGTGCAATCGCGTTTGTCGGCGGCGGCATCTTCATCAACGTTCCCGGCGGCAGCACCGTCGCCGAGATGGAAGAACAGTTGACTGAAGCCTTCAGCCAAATCGCCGCCAAGGTGCCCCCGCCCAAGTTGGTGTACGAATTCGCTGCGGAAGATTGAGTTCCTCTAAGTCAAACGCTCGTCGGACCACGAGCGCCCCGTGCGGCCGCCGGACTGACCCCCCGGCGGCCCTCTTTTTGGGATGTTCGATGTGGGATGTGAGAAGTAAGAAGTAAAGAATTGCCCCGCCAGGTTTTTCCTTACTTCTGCCTTTCCACATCTCACATCTCACTTATTCTCCCTCCGCCGCTGCTGAAAGAACCGCGTCAACATGCTACCGCATTCCTCTGCCATGACTCCCGCGACAACCAGTGCCCGGTGATTGAGCCGAGGGTCGTCGAGCAAGCGGTAGAGCGACGCGACCGCGCCCGCTTTCGGATCGGCCGCGCCGTACACAACGCGCGGCACCCGAGCTTGCACGAGCGCGCCGGCGCACATCGGGCACGGTTCCAGCGTCACATACATCATGCAGTCTTCGAGCCGCCATGTGCCAAGCGCCGCGGCGGCCTGCGTCAGCGCGATCATCTCTGCGTGGGCGGTCGGATCGCGAAGTTGCTCGCGCTGATTGTGCGCCGCGGCAATCACCAGTCCCTCGTGGACGATCACTGTGCCCACCGGCACCTCGTCTTCGGCGAGTGCGATTTCTGCTTCGTGCAACGCCAGCCGCATCCACCGCTGGTCGATGTCCATCAATGGTAGTTGGGTGGCGTCAAAGTTCATGCGGTATAGTAGTCTGTGGCGCTTCAGAGGTCGGGAGAGGGTTCGTGATCGATACCAAAGACATCTTACCGCCGAAAAACAACGAAGGCCCCTCGACCGGGTCGTGGTGGGGCTGGATATTGGCAGCCTACTGGATCGCGCTGTTCACGGCGACCCACCTGCCGCCGAGAGTGCCGATCCTCCCTGGTGGCACGAACGACAAACTCGCTCATTTGGCAGCGTACGCCATTCTGGCCTTCTTGATCGCGTGTTACTGGCAAGTGTCGACGGGCTGGCTCGGTCGCGAGCATTTGTTGTGGATTGTCGTCGGTTGCTCGCTCTTCGGCGTCGTCGATGAGTTACTCCAAATGCCCGTGGGCCGTTACGCCAGCGTGGCCGACTGGGTCGCCGACACGCTTGGCGCGCTATTTGGCGTATTTGCTTTTGTCGTACTTCGATCAATCGGGATTGCGACTCGCTCGCGAAGTCAATAGTTCGGCGTCGGCGCGCGGAAATCGGACAACCTGACCGATCGGAACCATTCGATCGTCTTGGCAAGCCCGTCGCGAAGTGGTACGAGCGGCTCCCATTCGAGATGCTTCTTTGCCAATGTGATATCGGGCCGCCGGCGGGTGGGGTCGTCCACCGGCAACGGCTTCTGCACAATCCGCGACTTTGAACCAGTCAGTTCCAGCACCAGCTTCGCAAGCTCCTCAATCGTGAACTCACCCGGGTTGCCGAGATTCACCGGGCCAATGAACGAATCGGGTCCGTTCATCATGCGGATAATTCCTTCAATTAAATCATCGCGGTAACAGAACGAGCGAGTCTGGCTGCCGTCACCGAAGATCGTGAGATCCTCGCCGCAGAGCGCCTGGCGGATGAAGTTCGACACCACCCGGCCGTCGTAAGGGTGCATCCGCGGGCCGTAGGTGTTGAAAATCCGAACGATGCGGATGTTGACACGGTTCTGCCGGTGGTAATCCATGAACAACGTCTCGGCAGCCCGTTTCCCTTCGTCGTAGCAGGCCCGCGGCCCGACAGGGTTTACCGCCCCGCGATACGATTCGGGCTGCGGATGGACTTCCGGGTCGCCATACACCTCACTGGTCGAGGCTTGCAAGATCTTCGCCCGGCAGCGCTTGGCCATGCCCAGCGTGTTGATCGCTCCCATGACCGAAGTCTTCAGAGTCTTAATCGGATTGTACTGATAGTGCCCCGGCGCCGCCGGGCAGGCGAGGTTGTATACCTCATCCACTTCCAGAAACAGCGGATGCGTTACGTCGTGCCGCTGTAGTTCAAAGTTCGGCTTGTCGAGCAGATGGGCGACGTTCGTCTTTTGACTGGTGAAAAAATTATCGACGCAGATCACGTCGTGCCCCTCGGCCACCAGCCGCTCGCACAAGTGCGAACCCAAGAACCCGGCGCCGCCGGTAACGAGAATGCGCTTCATGAGTGACATGGGTAGGGGGCAACGGAAGGAGTAGTACGGCGTAGAGAGCGGTCGTATGGTTCTATGATACCGCTGATTTCGGCGATTCACGAGGTCGGTCGGGCCGTCGGTTGATTATTGCCTAGAATTTCCCCCAGCCGACAACGTACAATGAAAAGGAGCGGAACCCCCCGTCCGCTAAAGCGACCGAATGAAGGAGAGGGTGCGATGTCCATTGCGACTAAAACGCGAGAAACGGCAAAACCGGAACGAGAGGTGGTGCCGCCCCTAGAGGCCGGCGACCACCTCGATCAGCCCACGTTCCACCACCGCTACAAGCACATGCCCAAGAACTTTCGGGCGGAACTTATCGGAGGAGTCGCTTTCGTGCCATCGCCACTTGCCCGTCGACATGGACGACATCACTTTTGGGTTATTAATTGGCTCGGAAGTTACGAGTTCGAAACTCCGGGAGTCGAGGGGCTCGACGGCGCAAGTGTTATTCTAGGCGATGACAGCGAGCCGCAGCCGGACGGAATGCTCATCCTGCGGCCCGAGTACGGCGGCCAGACGCGTTTGGTGCGTCTTGATGAAAACAAGGAAGAGTACGTCGCCGGCCCGCCGGAATTTGTGGTGGAAGTCGCCTCCAGCAGTCAAGCCTACGATCTCTACGAGAAGAAGCGAGACTACGAGCGGTTGGGCGTCCAGGAATATGCCGTCGTGCTGCTGCGGGATCGCGACGCCCGCTGGTTTGTCCGTTCGGGCGATCAGTTCGTGGATCTCGACAAGCCTACCGACGGCGTTTACAAGTCGCAGGTCTTCCCCGGTCTATGGCTCGATGTGCCTGCGCTGCTCGCCGAAGAAAGCCGAAAAATGGTCGAGACGCTTCGCCTCGGTCTGGCAAGTCCTGAGCACGCAAAATTCGTGACTGACCTTCGGCAGCGGCATCCAACAAAGTGACGGCTCACCGGCCTGCCATCGCCGGCCGCCGCCCATTCTGCGGCCGCGCCGCCACGGGTTTCGGCGCTTCACCGACCAGGCTGTAGTTCCCCGGCCCGAGCAACTCCTCCACCCTCCGCCGCAACTCCGCGTCGAGTTCCACGCTCCGTGGACAATCGAGGTGGACGCTGTTGCCGTCGGTCAGATCAAGCCGCAGCCGCAGGTTCTTCTGGCCCGGGTAACCGCGGACGATTTCGCGTAGTTTTTCGAGTCCCTCGGCACCGTGTCGATCTTCGCGCACGCGAATCTGGACCCCACTGGTGTAGCGCGTCGATAGCTCCGCGAGTGGCATCACCTCGTTGATGATTAAGTTGACTTCCTCCGAACCCGGCCGACGGTCGATCACTGCTCGCAGACCGACGATCGCATCGCTCTGCACGAGGTGGCCGAACTGCGCGAACTGCTCGGGCCACAGGATGCACCGCACGATGCCGTCGAGGTCTTCGAGATCCCACATCGCGTACTTTGTATTGGTCGTGCCGGGCCGCGGGTTCTTCGTGTGCGAGAACTTGATCGCCGCGAGCATTCCGCCGACCACTACTTCAGTGCGATGCTCCACGTTGCCAAGCTGCTGGCTGGAGTGGGTGCAAAACGTGCGTAACGTCTGCTCGAACTCCGCGAGTGGATGGCTCGACAGATAAAAGCCAAGCACTTCCTTCTCCAGCGCCAGCCGCTCTTTTTCGCTAAAGTCGGGCATGTTTGGCAGTTCCGTTGCCACGGCCGCGGTTTCCGTATCGTCGGAGTCGTCGAACAGTCCCTTTTGCCCGCTGCGACGGTCGGCGAGAATCGCGGCCCCCGACTGCATCGCGCGATCGAGCACCGACAGCAGCGCCGCGCGATTGGATGCGAGCGAATCAAATGCGCCCGCTTTAATTAGTGTCTCGACCGTCGCCCGGCCACATGCCTGCGGATCGACCCGCTCGCACAAGTCGAACAGATTCTTAAATGGCCCGCCGCTCTCACGGGCGGCGACAATCGCATCGGCCGCCCCGCCGCCGCAGCCCTTGATCGCACTCAGCCCGAACAGAATCTGGCCCTCGCGGACCGCAAAATCGACGTGCGACCGATTCACATCGGGCGGCACGACGGTGATTCCCATCCGCTTGCAGTCCTCCAAATGTTCGACGAGCGAGTCCTTGCTCTTGAAGTTTCGCCCCGGGATATCGCCCGACAGCAGCGCCGCCATGAACTCCACCGAATAGTGGGCCTTGAGGTACGCCGTTTGGTAAGCAATGAGCGCGTAAGCCGTCGAATGGCTTTTATTGAATCCGTAACCTGCGAATTTCTCGATCATTCCAAACAGTTCTTGAGCCTTTTTCTTATCCAGACCCTGCTGTTGCGATCCCGCCATGAATTCCTCGCGGAACTTGGCGATCGTCGGCAGCTTTTTTTTGCTGATCGCCTTGATGCACGTGTAGGCACTCGACAGCTCGATGCCACCCAGGCGATTGAGAATCCGCATCACCTGCTCTTGGTAAACCATTACACCGTGGGTCTCTTCGAGCACCTCCTTCATTACCAGGTGCGGATACTCCGCCGGCTTGCGGCCATGCTTCACTTCGATGTACTGATCAACCATGCCCCCTTCGAGCGGCCCCGGCCGATAGAGCGCATTGGTCGCGATGATGTCGCGAAAATGGTCGGGCTTCATCCGCTGCAGCAAATCGCGAATCCCGCCACTTTCAAGCTGAAAGATGCCTTTCGTCTCGCCGCGACACAGCAGCGCGAACGTTTCTTTGTCATCGAGCGGGAACTTATGCGGATCGATCTGCTCGCCACGCGACTGGGCAATTAGCTCAATGCTCTTGGCGAGGATCGTCAAGTTCCGAAGGCCGAGAAAATCCATTTTCAGAAGGCCGGCCCGCTCCACGTCGCCCATCGCCCACTGGGTGATGATTTCGGTCTTTCCCTTCACGCGCTGCAGCGGCACATACTCATCCACCGGCCGGTTGGAAATCACCACCGCCGCGGCATGCGTGCCGACGTTCCGCGCGAGGCCCTCGATCTTCCTGGCCAGGTCCAGCAGCTCGCGCACTTCGCCGTTTCCGTCGTACTCTTTGCGCAGCTCGTCGCTTTGCTTGAGCGCTTCTTCGAGGCTGATGCCAAGCTGATCGGGCACCATCGCCACGATCGTATCGACGCGCGGAATCGGCATGCCGAGCGTGCGGCCCACGTCGCGAATCGCCGCCCGCGCTGCAAGCGTGCCGAACGTGCCGATCTGCGCGACGTTCGCTTCGCCGTACTTATCCTTCACGTACTGAATAACTTCGCCGCGGCGCTCCTTGCAGAAGTCGATGTCGATATCGGGCGCTTCCTTGCGGTTTTCATCGAGAAAGCGCTCGAACAGAAGGTCGTATCCCAACGGACAGACGTGGCTCAGCCGCAACGCGTAGCAGACGAGCGACCCGACACCCGAACCGCGCGCCGTACTGGGAATGTCGTTCTCCCCCGCATAACGCACGAAGTCCCACACGATCAAAAAATAATCGCAGAACCCCAGCGTCTCAATCACCGCCAGCTCCCGATCAAGCCGCGCGCGCACTTCTTGTGAAAGGATCCCGCCCGCCGCTTGCGGCTTAGCGTCTTCCCACCGCTCCGCCACATCCGCATACCGCTCCTTAAGCCCCGCCTCGCACAACTCGCGCAAGTACTGCGCCGAAGTCTTCTCCGCCGGCAATTGAAACGCCGGGAAGTGCCGCTGGTCGAGATCGAGATCGATATGCACGCTATCGGCGATCCGCTGGCTCATCGCCAGCGCGTCGGCGTGCTCCGGCAGCACGGCGAACATCTCTTCGGGGCTGCGCAGATAAAACTGGTCCCCCTCCATTTTCATCCGGTTCGTATCGGTGCGATACTTGCCCGTGTTGATGCACAACAGCACGTCCTGGGCGACCGCATCCTCGCGGCGGACGTAGTGGGCGTCGCTCGTGGCAACGACCGGCATCCCCATCTGTCGGGCGAGTTGCAAGGTCAGTTCCATCGCCGCCTGCTGAATCTCCAGCCCGTTGTTCTGAATCTCGAGAAAGTACCGCTCGCCAAACACCTGTTGAAACCAAGCCGCAATCGACTCGCCCTTAGCGAGCGCCTCGTCCGCCGTGTTCCCCGCCAGCAGCGTCCGGCTCAACTCGCCCGACACGCACCCGCTCAGGCAAATGATCCCCTCGCTGCGCGCCGCGAGCAGTTCTTTATCGATCCGCGGCTTGTGGTAGAACCCGTCGATGTACGCATGGCTCGCCAGCTTCACCAAGTTGCGAAACCCGGTCCGATTCTGCGCGAGCAGCGTCAGATGATAACTCGATTCCTTGCTCGAACCCGTGCTGCGATCGAGCCGGCTCCCCGGTGCGATGTACGCTTCGTACCCAAGAATCGGATTGATCTCCGCGTCGCGACACGCTTGATAGAACTCCAGCGATCCGTACAGATTGCCGTGGTCGGTGAGCGCAAGCCCATTCATGCCGAGATCTTTGGCCCGGCTGACGAGCGCTTTGATCGGGCTGGCCCCATCCAACAGGCTGTAATGACTATGGCAATGCAGATGAACAAACGGCGGCGCGTCCAAGGCGGTTCCTTCCGAGTGGCGAGGAGCGAGAAACTAGGAGCGAGATTGATTTTACCGCGCGCCCCGCGCGGCGTCACGGCTCCGACGGGATGTCGCCATATCGCCTCTGCTCACCGTTCGACCCACTTAGCCCCCGGCGACTCGCCGGGGGCTAAATGTGCGGAAAAGAATCTCGTCACTCCAGCGTAAATTCCAACTCCTCCACCCCTTCCGCCGGCACATCGGCCGTTAACTCCGAGGTCTTCGCAGAAGCATATTTCTCCGGCAACAAGTGACGCGGTGGGCGGGTGAAGTCGGACGCCACTTCCCTCTTCGAGATTTCGACGAGATACTTCCCCGGCGCAAGGCCCGGTTGGTACGCGCCTTGGCCAATATGGGTGCTGATCGCAAACTGGCCGTTCGAGTCGGTGGTCGCTTGCGCCGGTTGCAATTCACCTGCCTCCGCGGGATGAAGTACGACGATTGCTCCTTGCACGGGCGCGCCCTGATACGTCACCGTCCCCGACAAAGGCGGCAATTCCGGCGGCGCAGACGAACAACCTGCGCTAAAGACCACGGCCAACCACGTGAATCGCAATCGATGCATGATTCCCACCCCAACAGACGTGAACACGCAAGACTGTACTTCAAGCCGTAGGCTTGGCAGCCATTAGCCGGCAGTAAGCGCCAGCGCCACTGCCGGTCACTCGATCAAGTGGAAGTTGCACCCCGGCAGGGGTGCCAGCAACGCGGTGCGTCGCTGGATGGCTGGCACCCCTGCCGGGGTGCTACACCCGTTATTGGCTCCCGGTGGTGCGCTTCGCGACCACCGGCTAATGGCTAAAATCCCTTCCGGGATGAAGAACACTCCGTCACGGACTTATCGTATGTGGTGTTACCGACGTCAAGTCGCATGTTATCCCGCGTTTTGATGTAGACGAACCGTCAATCACTCAGCCCCACCGGTTCGCCGTCAGCGCGAGCGCCCAGCCGCTGGTAGGTTAAGTGCTCAATCGATTCGGTGAGGAAGTGGGCGGATCCATCGCAGAACACGAAGTTCGCCCCTCCGGGATGCAGCGATTTGAATCCCATCGCCGCATTGAAGTCCGTCTCGCGATCGCGGCATGGCGGCGGCGCGGCCGGTGGCACGGGCGCCCCTTCGCCGGGGCACGTGTTCCAATTGATCGGCGCGGTGGTGGCGAACCACAGCCCCTCCGACAGGGTCCATCCCCGCACAAGTTGGAATCCCGAGCAGAAGGGCCGAATCTCGCCAATCGCGATCGTGTTGGAGGTTCCGTCGGTGATTTCGCGAATCTTCGCCGCCCACGAAGCCCGCGCGAACACGCCCGACACGGTCTTTCCAAAGGGGCAGTCAGCACGAATGTTCGTCCCCGCCGGTGCGCCCGAGGCGGCACCCGTTGGGCATTGCAGCCCCGGCGCATTGGCGACGTAATTCTGGTTGAACCAATCTTCGCCGTCGTCATTCGAGTCGTACTGCGCGCCGCCGTTGCCGACGATCGTGGCCAAATTGCATCCCGTCCAGCTTTCTAAAATCTGCGAGCCGAGCGAGCCGGCATAGTTGGTCACCGCGTAAGTCCCCGACGGGTAACCTTGAATCAACGACGATCGAAAGTCGGTCCGCCGCACGGTCTGCAAACCGTTGCGATCGTCCGTGGGACATTGCAGCGTGGAAACAACCATGTCCTTGAGCCGCAAACCCGCCGCCGCGTCCATCACCTGCATGCCGGGCTGAATGCGCGATTTGAAGTCAATCTTGCCATACAGTCCCGCCTCTTCGATAAACGGCGAGAGCAGCACTAGGTGCGAGGCATTGTCGCGACTATCTTTAGCCGCACCTTGGCGGTTGAGGTGAATGTCGTTGACGTTGTAAGGGAACTGCTCATGCGTCGTCTCGTAGTTGAGCAGCGCGATCCCAAGCTGCCGAAGATTGCTCAGGCATTGCGCCCGCCGCGCCGCTTCGCGCGCCGCCTGTACCGCGGGCAACAACAGCGCCACGAGAATGCCGATGATCGCGATCACCACCAAAAGCTCGACTAGCGTAAAACCGATGCTTCGTTTCTTCATCGCCCGACCCCCGCCGTTAGGAATGTCGTCGTGCGTCGCCCCACACAAATCATACCAATCCCGGCCCCGGGCCGCGAGTGAAAACCCTGCATCCAGATTTTGACCACCTTTCAACCCACCTAGCCCCCGGCGATTCGCCGGGGGCTAGGTGGGCGTAAACCGGGGCAAACGGCGCTGGTCTCACGATCCATTCCCCCGTTTTGCACCCGACCCGCCGACTGGCTACAATCGAGCTTCGACTTCCTGCCCATCCTCCTGGCCCCGCGTCGAGGTACTTCCCATGAATTTCACCACGCTGATCAGACTGGTCCTATTGCTGGCATTTGCTGCGGTCTGTCCGCTTGCTTTCGCCGACGAAAAGCCAGAGGCCGATTCCGACGGCTGGATCGAGCTGTTCAACGGCAAAGACCTTAGCGGCTGGAAGGTGTCGACCGACAATCCCGACTCGTTCCAGGTGGAAGATGGCAAGTTGATCGTTAAAGGCCCGCGGGCCCATTTGTATTACGCCGGTCCCATCGAAGATGCCGACTTCACGAACTTCGAGTGGAAATGCGAGATCATGACCAAGCCCAAAGCAAACTCGGGCATGTATTTCCACTCCGAATACCAGGCAGAGAGCTGGCCGAAGAAGGGATACGAAGTGCAAGTGAACTCTAGCCACGGCGATCCGCGCAAGACCGGCAGTTTGTATGCGATTGAAGATGTAATGGACAACGCCCCCTCCGAGGACAACGAATGGTTCACGCAGCACGTGATCGTTAACGGCAAGCGGATCATCATCAAGGTCAACGATAAGGTGGTCGTCGATTACACCGAGCCGGAAGACGTGGAGCGGACCGGCAACGACGTCGGCAAGTTGATCGACTCCGGCACATTCGCCATCCAGGCCCACGACCCCGGCAGCGAAATTCACTACCGCAGCATCATGGTGAAGCCGTTGCCGTAGCCGTTGCCGTAGGTCAGGCTGTGCCTGACAGAACCCTGAATGACGATCCACGCCACCGCATGTCAGGCGGAGCCTGACCTACGCCAACACCGGATCGTACAGCAACGGGAAAAACTGCCCGGCCATGGGCTGTCCGGCGGGAACCGCATTCGTTCCGGCGAGCATCGGCTCGTCCTGGTCGGAGCGGGTGCCGTCGAGAAACACGTTGAGCACCACCGCTCGTCGCGGGCGATCGCTGCGGTTGGCGTAGCTGCCGTGGAGCATCAACGGGTGGTGAAAGCTGGCGTGGCCTGCCTTCATTTCGCAGGCCACTGGCTTGAACTCGGCAAGCTGCTCGGGCGTCATCACGCCGCGGATCGCTTCCATGTCGTTCGCCAAATTCGTGCGCGGCAACAGCGGCCAGCGGTGCGAGCCGGGCACATAATGGACGCAGCCATTGTCGCGGGTCGAATCGTCCAGCCCAATCCAACAGGTGAGATGGTTCATCGGCTTGGTGCGCGTCCAGTAGGAATAGTCCTGGTGCCAGGCGACGACTCCGCCGTCGTGCGCCGGCTTGCAGAAGAGCTGATCGTGCCAGAACCGAACCGCCCCGCCGAGAAGCTGGCTGGCCGGCGCGAGAAACGCCGCGTGCCAGAGAATGTCGTGCAGCGCCGGCCGAGTTCGCCAGGCGCCCAGCGCATGGAACAACACGTTGTCGGGGTCCGTCGACTCATTCGAATGGTACTCGTACCACAACTCTGCGCCGTCGTGGCCCGGCTCGACCAATTCGGTAAGCTCCGCCCGCAGGGCCTCAATCTGTGCAGCGCTCAGAATCGGCACGCCCTGCAAAAAACCTTGCTCGTGAAACTGCCGCACCTGCGCGTCGGAAAGCGCATACGGCTGCGCATCGGCGGGCGATTGGAGCCGCAGGAAGAGATCGCTTACCGGTTCGTGCTTGGTCGAAAGATCAACAGCCATCGCAGTGCTACTCGGAAAATGCAGTTGCAGCCGTCGCACCACGTGCGACACGGCTTGTAGTTTCAGCGAGATGGAAGGCGGTGACAAGGCGCGTCGGGTGGCACGCCCTGAGTCCGCGAAGGGCGTGGAGCGCCTGGTACCCGCTTCACCACGCCCATCGAAGACTCTGGGCGTGCCACCCCAGAAAGTCGCTACGCACTTCGGGCAATCGCGAACTGAGCCAGCGAGCCAAGCGTCTCGCGCGCCGCGCAGGCTGGCACGACCGTCAAATCTTGCTCCGCCAAATCGGCATAGTAGCGGGCACGCGAACTGGCATAGTCAAGCGAGCCGAGCATTTCGAGCTGGCGGCGGATCGCTTCGGCATCGTCCGGGTCGCCCCGCCGCACCAAGTCGAGAAACTCGCGCTGCCCGTTCCCAGCCAAAACATCGCGGGCGTGGATCAGCGGCAGCGTCATCTTGCGTTTTGCCAGATCGGTTCCCAACGATTTGCCCGTTTCGTGTTCGTGGCCGAGCACGTCGAGCAAATCGTCGGCAATTTGAAACGCGATGCCCAAATTGCGACCGAACGAGGCCAGCCGCTCGACGCTGACCGAATCGCCACCGGCGTACGTGGCGCCCAGTTCGCAACAGCAGGCGCAAAGCTCCGCGGTCTTGGCGTCGATAATCGCCAGATACTCGTCTTCGCTAAGCTCCAAGTTTCCGCCCGACAGGGTCTGTCGCAATTCGCCGTCGCACACGGTGTTCGTGGCCCGGCCGATCGTCCGGCAAGCGTCGGCGGTGCCGATCGTGCTGGCGAGATAGAACGAGTGCGAGAACAGAAAGTCGCCCAGCAGCACGCTCGTCTCGTTGCTCCAGCGGGCGTTGACGGTATCAACGTGCCGCCGAAGTTCCGCTTCGTCGAGCACGTCGTCATGCACGAGCGTCGCGGTGTGGATCATTTCCATCACCGTCGCCAGCACAATGTGTTCCTCGGCAATGCACCCCGCCGCTTGGCCGCTGAGCAGCACCAGCGCCGGGCGCAGCCGCTTGCCACCCAATCGCAATCCATGCCGTAGCACTTCGTCGACCAGCGGATGCCGGCTGCGCAGTTCCCGCCGCAGCCGGGCCTCGACCCGATCCAGCTCCGGCCGAATCCCCGCATACAGCGGACCGAGCGCCTGTTTGACCGTCACCGGCGGAGTGCTAAGTTGCGTCATCGTGAATCCTTCGAGATCATTCTTCCGGCTGCCAGTCGGCGACAATTTCGGATTGCGGATTGCGGATTGCGGATTGAATTCATCAATCCGAAATCCCAAATCCGAAATCGGCTTCACTCGCCGCTTCTCTTCCATTCTCCACTTCGACCGCCCGATTTCGCTTCGAGCTGTATCCGCTCGATCGTCATCCCGCGGTCGATGCTCTTGCACATGTCGTACACCGTAAGAGTGGCCACGCTCACGGCGGTCAACGCTTCCATCTCGACTCCGGTCTTGGCCGTCACCTTCACCTGGCTGATGGCTTTCAGCGTGTGGTCGTCCGGAAACTCAAAGTCAATCGTCACCGATTCCAACGGCAAGGGATGGCACAACGGAATCAAGTCGCCCGTTCGTTTGGCGGCCATAATTCCCGCCAGCCGCGCCACCTCCAATACGTTCCCTTTTTCGAGCGTCCGATCGGCAATCCGCGTGAGGGTCGCCGGGGACATCCGTATTAGGCCACTTGCCCGCGCCAGTCGCTCGGTGACCGGCTTCTGTCCAACATCGACCATGCGGCTCGCGCCATGTTCGTCGAAGTGGCTCTGCGGATTCTCCACCGCGCGTTCCTTTTTGCCGGTTGGCCAATGCCGAACTAAACCGACCCATTGTAAGCACTTACGGCAACCCGTCGAGGGCACGGGGAGTCGATCGAGGCCACAAACTGCAAACCGCAATCTTGGCCGCATGATTAACTTCGTGACCGATCGTTGCGGTCGCGGTAAGCTAAGACCATGAAACATCAAATCCAACTGATCGATTCGGCGATCCTGGTCCTAGGTTTCCTCGTCGGATGCTTGGCACCGGTCGCGGCTGCGGAGCCGGCAAAAAATGCCACCCTCGCTAGCATCGTAATTCACAACGCGCGCGTCTGGACCGGCAATCCGGAGCAACCGTGGGCCGACGCCGTCGCCGTCGAGGGCGAGAAGATTCTGGCGGTCGGAACTTGGGAAGAACTGCAACAGCATGTGACTCCGCAAACTCGCGTCATCGATGCCCGCGGCGGGATGGTCACGCCCGGCTTGTTCGATTCTCACATCCACTTGCTCATGGGCGGCGAGCAATTGGCGTCGGTCCAGCTTCGCGACGCAAAAACGCCCGAAGAGTTCACCCGACGCATCGGCGCGTTCGCCAAGCAAGCTGAGCCGGGCGCGTGGATCACCGGCATGGACTGGGACCACACCCTCTGGGGCGGCGAGCTTCCCACCCGCGATTGGATCGACTCCGTCACGCCCAACAACCCCGTGTTCCTCCAGCGGCTCGACGGCCACATGGCCCTGGCGAACTCCGCCGCGCTGCGTGCCGCGAAAGTCGATGACACTGTAAAAGACGTACCAGGTGGCACGATCGTCCGCGACGATTCCGGCAGACCGACCGGCATTCTCAAAGACAACGCGATGAACCTCGTGAGCCGCGCCGTGCCGGCGGCTTCTCCGCGACAACAACTGACGGCGCTCGATGCCGCAATGAAGTACCTTTCCGAGCGAGGCGTCACGTCGGTGCATCACATGGGAAGTTGGGACGACCTGGCCATCTTTCGCCAAGCCCAAGCCGCCGGCCAACTGCGAACGCGAATTTACGCCGCCGTGCCGCTCGCCACGTGGGAGCGGCTCGAAAAAGAAGTCGCCAGCCGCGGACGCGGCGACGAGTGGCTCCGCATCGGCGGCCTCAAAGGCTTCGTCGATGGCTCGCTTGGCTCTCATACCGCCGCATTCCTTGCGCCCTTCACGGACGACGCCTCCAGCGCGGGCCTGTTGGTCAATACGCCGGACGATCTCTACGCCTGGACCGCCGGCGCCGACCGCGCCGGATTGCAGGTTATGGTCCACGCCATCGGCGACCGTGCGATTCGGATGCAACTTGATATTTACGACCGCGTCGCCAAGGAAAACGGCCCCCGCGACCGGCGGTTCCGCATCGAGCACGCCCAACACATCGCCCCCGAAGATATCGCGCGGTTCGAGAATCTCGGCGTGATACCGAGCATGCAGCCCTACCACGCAATCGACGATGGCCGCTGGGCCGACGCGGTAATCGGCCCGGCGCGAAGTCGAACAACCTACGCCTTCCGCTCGCTGCTCGATGCAGGCGCAAAGCCCGCCCTGGGCAGTGACTGGCCCGTCGCCCCCGCCACGCCGCTCGAAGGAATCTACGCCGCCACCACCCGCCGCACGCTCGACGACAAACACCCTCAGGGCTGGGTGCCCGAAGAGAAGATCACCGTGGAGGAAGCCTTACGCGGTTACACAACCGACGCCGCGTATTCAGCATTCGACGAGAACACCAAAGGCTCGCTCGCGCCCGGCAAGTTAGCGGACTTGGTAATTGTCGATCGTGACCTGACGACGATCGATCCGGAAGAGATACGCGACGCAAAGGTGATGCTGACGATGGTGGGGGGTGAGGTGGTGTATGAGCGGGCGGGTGGATTAGAAGGGAGCCGCGACGAAACCCGACATTAGTGTCTTGTGTGGGCGTGCCTTAACACGCGTCGGTGTGTCGCTACCGACGCGTGCAACGGCACCAAGCCGATTGTCTCGGATGTGCTCCCAGCGAGTTATTTTTCACGCGATCAAATACTTACGAAGCGTGCTTTAGCCGGCGGAGCACGCAGAATGTTACGTTGAGGAGAGACAGAGGATCAAATGGTGGCAAACAAAGCGGGCAGGAGAATTCGGGTGTGGAAGGTTGGTTCTTATGTGGTCGGATAATCTATGTGGTCGCTCTTTGAAATTTGGATGATTCCGTAACACGGTTCCGAGATCATTATTGATGTGCGACATTACTGTTTCTGCGTCACCGACAACCAAATAACCGAGCATCGCACCTTCACTCGAAAAAGTCGCGTACCGCGCCTTGACGAAGTTCGTTTCGATCTCCGCGAGGTAGGCAGTTACGTCACGGTTGTTTATCAGCACCTTGCCTTCCATCGGCCAAACGGTGCGCGGTTGCTCGTAGAGTGCAAATCCAATATCGGGTTGTGGCGACCTTCCTTTTCCGCGTTTGCGTTTGGTTTGTTCTGGCGGTTGATGAACGACAGAGAACGGCGCATTGCCTTTGCATTGATCAATACGCAGCGTAAGTAGATAGTTAAGCGATTCCTCTTTCGCTTCGTCGTTGGCCGCGAAAGCAACTATGTGCAAGTCGTTCGCAAACAGCAAATCATAGCCGCGCCAAACCAATTCCAACAAGCGGCGCGACTGGTCTGCACACCACTCTACCGCGATGTTCTGGAACATCGGAGTGACAGGCCAGCGCCGTTCGAGATAGGTTTGACGCATCAACTCGGTTTTCGCTTTGAGTTGGTTCGCGGCTGAGACGATTGCCAAGACCACATGTCCGCAGCAACTTCATCGGCGTCTCGCATTCCTGCCGACCGTGTCCAGTAACGAATTCGATCAGGCTTAATGACGTAGATCGTCGGGATTGTTCGCCGACCTTGTCGCTCTTCAACGTAAACTCGCGCAACTCGCTGAAAGAAAATGCCACCTCGCGAGGTGTCGCCGATTTGGAGGAACTTTTCATCGAGTTTTATTAGGAGCTGGCATAGATTCGCCGAGTCAATTGATTCGATGACGATCGGTTCGTCACGATTCCAGTTTAGATGTATCGCAACCAACCGCACTGGCAATCGGTGTTGTGGGTCGTCCTGGTAAATCGTAGCACAGACTTGTTTGTCATCGCCGAAACCTCCTTTCAAAACGTCGATGAAATCCTGGCAATAGGCGGCCAAATGCGGTTCGCGACTAACAGCGGTTTTGAGTCTGGGTTTTCGCGCTGTTGGCTGGCGTCCGGGCGAGGATTCGTCGCCCTTGAAATCGGGCAGTGTGAACGCAACGAGATCTTTGATTAATGCCCACTCGGAGTCGTTGAGTTCAATCAACGTGCGAACTCTTTCGTCAATAGCATCGAAACTCTCAATCTGTAAATCGGCTTCGTCGGTTTCAGCGATAGGAACCGATAAGAGTTCTTCAACAATTGCGTTTGGGCGATAGGACGCCATTCGCCCACTACTGAGCAAAAGATAATAGACTGCCAAAATACTGTTGTAGGATAATGCAGCGCCGTACAGCTTGCGCACTTCATTGTACGGTAGATGCACGGAAACAAAGTTCTGCGAACAAACGACACCATGCCCTTTTATCCCGTCGGTTACAATTGCCCCATGAAAGCGAGACGTAGTGGAGCTCCAACTTCGTTTAATGATAAATTGCGGCACTTCAAAAGCGGTCAGATCAGTTAGCCGGTGGGTCTTAGGGTCGTTGTTTCGTGGGAGTGAATTCGCCTTTAGTTTTAGAAATGTACCTTCTGGAAAACTCGCGTTTTCAATGATTCTTCGCCCAATTAACTCATCATGCCGTACAGAGCGACTTCCGCGCTCGATCCCGTTTCGGCCATGACCGACTCCGGACTCGACCAGTTCTCTAAAGCTCGTCTTGCTGTCCAGTCGTCGTAAGAGCACCCAATCCCGCCGACCGCCCCACGCGAGCGCCGTCCAGACCTTCGACTCAAATGCCGCTTCATCCGGCATCACCTGCGAGATGTCATGCGGTTCGATAACAATGCTATAACTGCTTTCCGCCACGTCGGCTCCGCCAGCTGGTTTTATCTGCTTTGGCGAAATGTACAGCAGTAGTTCGTTATCAGGCGCAGTGGGCCGCATCGTAACAATGCATGGCGGTGATTCTGCATTTTCAAACAGTTCGAACCGCAATGTGGAAAGATTGACGACTTCCTCAACCTTGAACTCGGAAAACAGTTTTTCGCGAAAGCGGTTTGCCGGACCACTGCGGTTAAACAGCAGCGAACTCGCGGGCTGGATCATCGAAACGCGGCCCGTTGATTTGGTGAGCGATGCGGCTTTGGCAAGAAACAATGTGCCGACTGCCTTGTTGGCAATGGGCCAGTCGTGTGCTGTCGCCCACTTGCGAGCAAAGTCGGTTGCCGTGTTCTGCCCCCACGGCGCGTTGCCCACGACCAAGTCGTACGTTCGGCCGTCCTTCGCCGTGCTCAGTCCTCGTTTGTCCTCACGGAAGAAGTCCGCGTGGATCAGTCGCTCACCTCGTAGGCGCGGAAACTTCGTGTTCTTTAAATAGTTTTTCGGATCGATCTCATCACACATCGTCAAGTACAAGCTGAATGACGCGACGCGTACTGCATGTGGATCAATATCGCAGCCGTACAAGTAACGTTCTAGAAATCGCCGCAATATGGCCGCCGAAGGTTTGCGCCCGGGATGCGCGTTCTTCCAACGCTGGATTAGCCGCTGATAACTCTTGACCAAAAAAATCCCGGAGCCGGCCGCGGGATCAAGAATCTTGACTTTCCAATCGTTTCCTTCCCACGGCAGAACTTCATCAAGCATGAAATCGACAAGGAAGCCGGGAGTATAGTGTGCGCCGGCACTGGTGACAAACTCTTCGTAAACGCTGCTGATAAACTCCAGCGGAATCACGTCAAAACGATATAGACGCCAAAGCGTTCGTTGGCTGCCGAGCTTCTGGCCGCTGACGAAATCCGACAACGTCGCTAAGTGCCGAGGCTTCACGAGCGACATCTCAGCTTGCCATTCGGTTTCACGCTGTTTTTTCGATTTTCCTTTCCCGGGGAATAAGTCGCCGTTGAACTTCTCGTTCAACCATTTGAAGAACCGGTATGCCTCTTCGTAATCGGCTAGAATTGTCGCGAGGTCCGTGTGTTCGCCGCGGAGATAGCCTTCGTCCTGCAGCTTGCTCAACAGCGATGGATTTAGCGCAGCATTGCCATCGGCGTCCTTTCTGTCGAATAGAAACTGGGCGAAGATGATGCGGGCCAAAAGATCATGAATCGTATCGTCGGCAAGCGACTGTTGTTGAAGACGACGACGCACAGCGGTCAGCTCATCGAGCAACACCCGATCCGCCCGCCCGCTACGGCGAAAACGATCAGGAAACCGGCGATAAAAATCGCCGGTCGCGAGCCGCACCCAGTGCAAGGCGTGGGCAGCCCTATCCGACGCCGTTAATGTCTCTGTCAAATCAAGTTTTGCCTCGTCGATCTCACCTTCCAATGAGAAAAGGCTTCCCGATTCGTTCACCGGTGGTTCACAGCACGTCCAAGCTCGCACCTGGTGTGGTTCGACAGTAATGAGCAACGGGCTGCGAGCAAAATTCCACGCCAGGCGATGTGCCAGTGCGAGTACTGAGTCAGATGTAATTCGCGGGAACTCGCAGACAACGGCGATCGGGGCTGCCGTGTTGGACGATGAAGCGTTTTTTGTCAACAGTCCCACCCGAACCTGTGCTTCGTCGCCCAACTCTTGCTGTATGGCCCGTTCGATTTTCTTACGTGCCAAATCGGTCAAAATGCGTGGCCCGACTCCCGTGGGTGCGATCAACTCGTTTTTCGAGGGCCAGGCCATCCAATCGTGAAGAACGTTAAGTGACATGAGGGCGATATAAGTGGTAACCGTTCCATAGAATGCTGATGTCGCGATAGTTTAGCAGAGAAGCGGAAAAGAGGCATCGCGTCCTTACCGCCCCGCTGTACTCGAAAAACAGCCCTCCGAGCGTCCATTCCGCGCTTCGGTCGCATCAACCGAGGCAGCGACACGACGAAATTGAACGGATTCAGTTCGCTTGGCGAGTCCCACTTCGTGCCACTGCTGACTTGCTGAGCGATGCGTCGGGTATCAGCGTGCCACTGCTGGACGAGCCAGACAGTGGCACCCCCGCCGCGGAAAGCTCCGCCTTCCCGCTCCGGCTTTCTGCCAACTTCGCGCTTGAAAAGAGCCACCTCTTGTGCTATGGTGTACGCCTGCACAATTCCCTCGAATCAGGAGTACATCCGCCATGCGGTTCCACAACCGTCCCCCGCCTATTGAGGAGCTAGAGATCAGGAGCGAGGAGCGAGATTAGCTCGGCCATTCTCCGACTTCCTCCTTCCCGCTTACTACATTCCGCACTACGCCTTCCGAATTTCGCATTCGGACGCCGCTCGCGGTGCGCGCCTACCAAGCGGCCCATTCTCCGCGAGCAGACTGCCGCTACCGTTGCGCGCAGGAGGCGCAGGAAACCAATTGTGTCAGCGCCAATCGATGTTTGGGACAGTTTGACGACACCACTTTAACGCTAGAGGGGTGTGCCAAACACCGAAGAATCTGGATCCATCGTTTCTGACAAAATCGCCGCGGTCGGGTTGGCATCCGAAACCACGAACTGGTTTCGCTGTCACGACGGATGAAGATGAGGAGTAAGACGAAGGAAGGGCCCGAGAATTACTTGGTATTATTTACGCGGCTCGATTATTTCGCGAAATGCGGAAGTTGTTTGCATCATTCCTAGTGCAGGCAATCGTCGCTGGGCCGTGGCGACAAACCATTGCTTTGCGGGGGCATTAAGCCCAGAATCAACTTAGTGTCAGTGCGGACCCTCCGTGGGAAGAAGACGTCTCAATTGAAGAACCAAGGCCCGGTTGCTCTCGATGACTGCAGTTTTTTCCAGTTGGAGTGGTCGCGGTCGTTATTGCTTCCCGGCAGTGGCGATACCTTTGCTTTTCGTCGCACCGTCCGAGGTAGTCGGCGAAGAGGCTCCGAGTTCTTCCGACCTGGCTGAAATCGAGTTCTACGAAGAACAAGTCCGTCCCATCCTGGTGCGGCGGTGCTACGAATGCCACAGCAGCGAAGCGGACTCGCCCGAAAGCGACTTACTTCTCGACCGTCGCAGTGGCTGGCAGCAGGGCGGCGGCCGCGGACCGGCGATCGTGCCGGGTAAACCGGCCGAGAGTTTGCTGCTTCAGGCGATCGGCTACGAGGACGCCGACCTGCAAATGCCTCCCGATAGCAAGCTGCCGCAGGCGGAGATCGATACGCTCGCCCGCTGGATCGCGGCCGGCGCACCGGCGCCCGATGATGATACGACGGGAACAGCAAAACCAGCCAGTGCGGAATTCGATCTTGAATCGCGTCGCGCGGCCCATTGGGCTTGGCAGCCGATCGAGCGGCGCGAGCCACCCGAGGTGGGACGCACCGATTGGCCGCGCGATGCAATCGACCGCTTCGTTCGCCATCGGCTCGAGAGAGAAGGCATTGCGTCGGCTGAACCGGCGGATCGCAACACCTGGCTGCGGCGAGTGACGTTCGACCTTACGGGCCTTCCGCCGACACGGCAAGAAATCGCCGACTTCCTCGCCGACGAATCGGCGACGGCTTACGAAACGGTGGTCGACCGGCTGCTTTCGAGCACCGCCTTCGGCGAGTGCTGGGGGCAGCACTGGCTCGACGTGATGCGCTATGCCGAGACAAAAGGGCACGAAAACGATTTCCCCATCACGCATAGCTGGCGGTATCGCGATTACGTGATTTGCGCTTTCAACCAGAACGTGCCGTTCGACCAGTTTGTGCGGGAGCACATTGCCGGCGATCTGATTTGGCCTCCGCGGGTAGATCGAGCGACCGGCGCGAATCAGTCGATCCAAGGAACCGCGTTTTGGCACTTGGGCGAAGCCACGCATAGCCCCGTCGATATTCGCGGCGACGAAGCGGACCGCATCGATAACCAGATCGATACCTTTGGCAAAGCGTTTCTGGGGCTGACGATTGCCTGCGCGCGGTGTCACGACCACAAATTCGACGCCATCTCCACGGCGGACTACTATGCGCTGTGCGGTTTCTTGCAGAGCAGCAGTTATCAGTTGGCGAACGTCGCCGAGCCGTTGCGAGTGGAAAAACTTGCCCAAGAGCTGAGCGAATTGCACGAGTCGGCCGGTGCGCAACTATTCGCGCTGTTCGCGCAACGGACTCGGCTGCGGCTGGACGAATTTCCGGCGGCGCTGGTCGCGGCGCTGCAACGCCCTTCGGCCGCCGACGCACCGTTGCGAGCGGAAATCGAAAGGGCGGTGCAGGATCCGAATCATCCACTCGCGCTGGTTGCTGACGTTGAAATTGCGTTTCCTCTACGCGAAGTGGCTTGGGTGGCACGCCCTGAGTCCGCGAAGGGCGTGGCGAAGCTGATGCCAGTCTCACCACTCGTCGATTTCTCGCAGCGTAGCGATTGGATCACCAGCGGCTTCGCGTTCGGGCCAGCCCCCGTCGCCGTCGGTGATGTCCTGCTACGAGCGGACAGCATACAACCAATCTCGTCGATTGCCTCGGAGCCGGCTGCCCGCGCTGGGACACTGAGCCACAAGTTTACCGGCTATTACCGCACGCCGACATTTACGATTCCGGCGGGCAAGCTGTGGTACCGGTACCGCGGCAAGGCGGCTGTTTTTGCGGCGGTCGATTCCCACCGCACGGTCGAAGGCCCGCTCCACGGCGTGTTGAAACAACAACTCGATTCGGCCGGTGGTGAAGCGTGGTTCTGCCACAATCTGGCCGACTATATCGGGCACCGAGCGCATGTGGAATTCGCGCCGCAGAGTGAGTTTGAGTTGTTTGAGGTACGGTTCGCGGAGGTGAAGCCCGCGAAGACGCAAGCGGCGAACGAGTTTCTGCTGCAAGTGCTGCACGAGCTGGCTGCGCG
This sequence comes from Pirellulales bacterium, assembly GCA_040901765.1. Classification (GTDB taxonomy): domain Bacteria; phylum Planctomycetota; class Planctomycetia; order Pirellulales; family Lacipirellulaceae; genus JBBDYG01. Next base: position 7,470 of record JBBDYG010000055.1, on the reverse strand, counting down.
CGATCTGCCGAGTAGCGCAGCGGCCACCGCCGAGGCTTTCCGCCGCGCGCTTGCCGCAGTGGAGGCGGGCGTCGCCGATCGCGGCGCGGCGGAGTTGGTTAACTGGCTGCTGGCGCATGAAGACGTGTTGCCGCCTGTTTCAGCAGGCGCGGCCGCCGCATATGAATCCGTTGCCGCCGAGTTCGTGCGCCGGCATACGGAGCTTGAATCGCAGATTCCCGAGCCGGTTTGGGCCGGTGCGATGCTCGATGCCAACGGAGTGGATGAGCACATTCACTTGCGAGGCAGCCATAAGCGGCTTGACCCCGCGCTAACGCAGCGGAGATTCCTCGAAGCGCTCGATGGCGAGAGTGACTCCCAGGTCCACGGCAGTGGGAGGATGCAACTCGCCGAACAACTCGTCGCGGTAGATAATCCTCTCACGGCAAGGGTGTTCGTGAACCGTGTCTGGCACCATTTATTTGGCCGCGGCATCGTCCCCACGGTCGATAATTTCGGCGTGTTGGGCGAGCTGCCGACCCATCCGGAGCTGCTCGATTACCTGGCGGCGGAGTTCATGGGAAATGGCTGGGACACGAAGCAACTCATTCGCCGCATGGTTCTCTCGAGCACCTATCGCATGACAAGCACGGCGGACGCAGACGCCGTGGCGCGCGATCCGGCCAACCGCTGGCTCCATTCGGCGCGAATCCGACGGCTACCGGCCGAAGCGGTCCGCGATGCGCTGTTGGCGGTCGCCGGGAATCTCGATCGGAAAGCGGGCGGCGCCAGCGTTCCCGCGCACATCACCGACTTTATGCGCGATCATCGCAGCCCCGAGAAGAGCGGGCCGTTCGATGGCGACCGCCGCCGAAGCATCTACCTCGAAGTTCGTCGGAATGCGATGAGCCACTTCCTGACGGCGTTCGATAAGCCACCGCCGGCCACCGCAGTCGGCGCGCGGCACGGGAGCAACTCGCCGGCGCAGCCGCTTATTTTGCTTAACGACCCGCTCGTGCATCAGCAAGCGGAAGTGTGGGCCAGGGCGCTGATCGAGCAACACCCAACCGATGAAGAGCGGATCGCCGCGGCTTACTTAACGGCCTTCGCACGAGAACCGGAAGTGGGCGAGGCGGCGCAAATCCGTAGGTTTTTGAGCGAGTCAACGAGCGAAGCAACGCCGCGCGGAGACCACATCGCCGCCTGGAAACAAGTCTGCTTGACGTTGTTTAATGTGAAAGAGTTCGTTTATCTGCGGTAGCCAATCCACTCACCACGGAGGCCCAGAGGACACGGAGAAGAACGGAACCGCTAATTGACGCTAATGCTTTCAATAAAAAGCGATTCCAGAATTTTATTAGCGCCGATTAGCGTTCATTCGCGGTTCCAAGTATTTCACTTCGCCGTGTTCTCCGTGACTCCGTGGTGATTTGCGTTCTCACTGTCCGACTATGCACTGCCATCGCTTTCAACCTGATCCGCTGACTCGTCGCGCGATGCTTGGCCGCTGCGCGGGGGGGTTCGGGTCGATCGCGCTCGCGGCGCTGATGGACCGCGATTCGCTGGCTGGCTCGGCGCTTGCCACGCACCACACGCCGCGGGCCAAGCACATTATTTTTCTCTACATGGACGGCGGCGTGTCGCAGGTCGATTCGTTCGACCCTAAGCCGCGGCTCAACCGCGAGCATGGCCAGCCTTTTACCGCGAAGCGCGAGCCGACGCAGTTCAACAACGTCGGCACGATCTTCGGCTGCCCGTGGAAGTTCGCCCAGCACGGCGAGTCGGGGCTGTGGGTCAGTGAACTGTTCCCTCACGTCGCTCGCTGCGCCGATCGGCTGGCCGTGGTGCGGAGCATGGTCAGCGATTTTTCCGAGCACAACACGGCCAATTATTTTCTCCATACCGGGCTTGGCCAGGCGGGCCGGCCCAGCATGGGCGCTTGGCTCAGCTACGGGCTGGGCAGCGAAGCGAGCGATCTGCCCGCCTTCGCGGTAATCAATGGCGGTTTGATTCCGAGCGGTGGGCTGGAGAATTTTTCCGCGGGCTTCCTTTCCGCTCGGCATCAAGCGACGCTCTTCAAACCGCAAGCCGTGCCCGTCGCCAACTTAAGCTCGCCTGCCGGCGATGGCGCGGACAAAAAAGCCCGGCAGCGGTGCCTGCTCTCGGAACTTGACCAGCTTTGCGCGGAGCGCTTCGGACACGCCGACGCGATTGAAAGCGCCATTGCTAACTATGAACTGGCTTACCGCATGCAAACCGCCGTGCCGGAACTGGCGAACCTCGACGACGAACCGGCATACCTGCAGCGGCTCTACGGCCTCGATCACTCCTTCGAGCCGACCCGCATTTTCGCCCGCGAGTGTTTGCTTGCCCGGCGGATGATCGAACGCGGCGTGCGGTGCATCGAGCTAACCTGCCCCCGGACCGAAGGCAACGACCGCTGGGACGCCCACGGCAACCTGTTGAAGAACCATTCTGAAAACGCGCTCATGGTCGATCAGCCGATCGCCGCACTGCTCGAAGACCTTGCCGCGCGCGGATTACTCGACGAGACGCTCGTGGTGTGGGCCGGTGAATTCGGCCGCACGCCGTTCGCTCAAGGTTCCGACGGCCGCGATCACAACCCCTTCGGATTCACCATCTGGCTGGCCGGCGGCGGCGCTCGCCCCGGCATCACTTATGGCGCTACCGATGAATATGGTTACCGAGTCGTCGAAAACCGCACGACGATCTACGACTTGCACGCCACGTTATTGAATCTGCTGGGCCTTGACCACACGCGGCTCACCTTCCGCTTCGGCGGGCGGGATATGCGGCTGACCGATGTGCATGGCGAAGTGGTTCGGGCAATCATCGCGTGACTGGTCATTTATTTCCCCGCGGCAGCCGCGGCGACTTCCGGCTCGTACTTGATGGTTTCCAGCGCAACGCCTTCGAAAGGCCGCGTCTTTGGCAGCACTTGGACTGAAGTTGAGACCTTGAACGGGAACGCGCCGCCCGAATCGTACGAGAGCTCGACGAACGCGGCCGTCCAACCCTTCTCGGGAGTTATTACGGGGGCGATCCACGAACCGTCCGCTTCGGGTGTCAGTTCCGTGCTCTTGTACGCCGGGCCAATTGTGGCGAGGCGGAAGTCGCGGGCCTCGGGATTGTGGGCTTGCCACAGCGTGACCCGCTGCGGCGGCGTGTCGCTCTGGACGTGGATCGATCCGTCGGGTTCGAACGTCCAAGTGGGATTGGGTCGCGGCGTGCCGGAAATGAGCATTTGGTAGAACGCGAGAATGCTCGTCACCGCGTCGATGCTCTTATCGACCCCGTGGTCGGTATTGGGGACATACCGCAAGTGCTTCTCGCCCTTCAGGTCGTCGAAGTAGAACTGCGACGAGTCGGGGCAAAAGAATTGGTCTCCGCTGCCGTTAACGATGTACTTGGGCATCGTTAGCCGATCGAGATAGTAGTACGGATCTTCGATGCGGTGGAGGTCGCGCATCCGCGGGTGCTCGGGCCGCTGCAAGATGTTGTGCTGATAGTAGTTCCCAACCGCTTTGGCCCAGAACCCGTACACGGCCGCGTGGTGGCGCATCGTCTGGTCCACGTTCACCACGTCGATGACGATCGGCACGATCGCCTCGACGCGGGGATCCGTGGCACCGATCATCCAGGTCGTCCAGCCACGTTTCGACGCGCCGGCCACCACGAACTTATCGACCTTCGATCCTTCTTGTTCGGACCACTCCTGGATGCAATCCATCGCCCGGGCCACGCTCTTGACCATCGGCAGCCGCGGCAGCCAGAGGGGGTTGCCGGTCTCCAGGAATTGGTTCCAGCCGTAGCCGATGAGGTCGTCCTCCTTGCGGGGCGTACCATCGCCGTGAAACATCAGCGGCTGATTGGGCACCATCCGCAGCTCGGCAACGATGCTGCCGGTCGCTTCGGCGATCCGAGAGACGACCGCATTGGCGCTATCGGGCGCGGGGCGGTTGTTATCGCTCCCTGACACCACCAGAAAGGCCTTATTCGTCTTCAGCGTGTTCGGCTTGACGACCACCAGCCAGTGTTCCCAAACCGGGCGGTCAACTTCGTTCTCGCTAAGCCACGCCTGGGAAGTAAGGCGAATGACGCAGGTTTTCGACGAGTTGCCCTCGATCGACTGCACCAGCTCCCACTTGTAAAGCGTGTCGGGCGCCTCGAGGTACTCGTCGAGCGGCGTCGATTCGGCCGTCACGGGAGGCTTCGCAGCAGCGCTCGTAATCAATAAAGACAGCGTTATTAAAGCAATCCAAGGTCGCACGGATAGATCTCCAATGGTCTGGGAGAGGGGTCAGGATTCAGGAGTCAGGGGGTCGGGGAAATGCAATTGCGGCATTGCCGCGTATCGATCCCTGACCCCTGATCATACCCGAGAGCGGCTGCTGACGCTTAGGGATAATGCAAAGTAACTTTCGCAATTCCAGCTAATTGCTAATAATCGAGCGGCTCTCTACACCGAAGGTGTTCAACTCCAAAGCCCCGGGTCGCCGTCCGCGGCGCACCCTGGGTCATCGGGGCCACGCGCCGCTTCCGCCGAAGGCGTTTACACCCGTGGGCGATGCCCTTTGAATTCGCAGTGGTGCAACCCCATTGGGGTAGACATTGCAATTCGTAACAGTTCAGCCGAATGAAGGCGGACGGGATGCAAGTAGCGGAATTCGTGAGAATTCCGCCATGCAACGTCGTACCGACGCAACGGAATTCTCACGAATTCCGCTACGACTTCAATCCGCTAAACAGTTGCTGCAATTCGTTCTAGCCCCAGGGTGCGCCGCTACGCGGGCGACCCTGGGCTATGGGGTGCAACGCCTTCGGTGTAGAAATCGGCGTCTCGAGCGGAGTGATCGGCTAGCGCGCGGCGCTTTCGATCAGCGAGACGGGCCGCACCTGCGGGGAGGCCGCCGCTTGCCGTTGTTGCTGCAACGTGGCGTGGCGTTCGGCGGCGCGGTGGCAGACGGCAATCAGCTCGTTGCGCGTGGCGGCGTCGATCTTGGGAAGTTGACTCGCGAGCCGCTCCATCCCTGCGGGGTTCTGTTGCGCCGTGCGCGACACGTTGCCGGTGAACTTCATCGTCTCAACAAAGTTATGATCGGCGGTCGCGCCCAAGATCGGCTGGATCGTCTTGGCGACCAGTTCCACTCCCGCCCGATCGATGTAGATAAACGTATCGAGCCGCGCGGTGACAAAGCTCCGCCCGTCGGTTTCCACGGTCGACCCGGAACGCAGCAGCAGCAGGCACTGCGCCTTTACAGGTCGCGTGAGTGGTTTGCCGTCATAAGTTCCTTCCGCGTACGCCACGGCCAAATTCCGCGCGTCGGGGCTCCAATGTGCGTACAGGTATTTGAGGCTCCCGGTCGAGCCCATGCCATCGACCACGCGAAACTCTTCGGCCGAGGCCCGGTCGAGCGCGAGTTTGCTGATGCCCAGCACATTCCAGGTATCGACGACTACTTCCGGATGCTGCGCGAGGAACGTAAACACTTCGGGGTCGCACGGGAACACGCGCGTGGGCAAGCGACGATAGATGCTGGTGTTGCGGACCACGTGCTGCACAAGCCGGCGCTGATGCACGTCAAGCTCCCGCCAGGGAATCGCCTGCTCGGCTTCGCGCCGGGCGGCATCGCTAGTGGTCGCGTCCATGGGTCCGGCCGCCTCAAGTGGCGCGGACACCACTAGCATCGCCAGCATCAGCGGCGTAAGCCGCGCCGCAGAGGGCCGAGCACCGATTGCCGCCATGGAGTCCCCCTTCACGTCGTGCGGCGGGCAAACCCGCGGCGCGCGTAAATGTCAAAGCTTGCCGATTCCAAAGTTTTTTCGGCGTGAATTGCCACTCGCCGTCAGTCAATTCCCCGCAAGCCGCGCGGCACGGTGGATTGACCTTGCCTCGGCTACGGCGCTTCTCCAAAATGCCGCAGAGAAGGGGGAAGGATGCAGGATGCGGGGGGGGCAGGGAAAGAAATGCGGTGAAGCCGAAGTTGCATTTTCCCTGACCCCCGAATCCTGCATCCTGAATCCTGCCCTTCTCACTCCCACGCCCAAAGCCAGGAACGACGACCGGAGCGCAGCAATGTCGATTTCCCCACGGCGAACTGCCGCTCTGTTGACACTACTGGCTGGCAGTGCTGTCATCAGTGTAAGCGCCGTAAAAATCAGCCATCGCTTGCTACTTCGCGGATTGGCGGCGGAGGTCGCCAGCAACGACTCCGCCCGTGCAATAGGGGCCGTCAGGGAGCTTGAGCGAGTCGGTTCGGACGGCCTACCTGCTTTGTCCATAGCAGCGCTGGGGCCGCCGAGCGAAGTATCCACTGCGGCTCAGCGCGCGATCGAGCAATTGTTGGGTGAGTGGCAACGCGAGCACTTCTTGCAGCCCACAAGCGACGACTATGCCCGACGGCTCTTAAAGCTCGCGGAGGCGCTCGCCAGCGCCGCCGCGTCGACGCAGCATCCTGCGCACGACCCGATCTGGGCCCACCGGATGGCCCAACGCCTGCTACAACTCGCGGACCGCATACCAGAAGGCGAGCGCGCTCCGCTGGTGCTTCGCTGCGAAGACGTACTCGACGCGACGCGACCGCGCATTGCGAGAAATCGACCACTTGCCGAGCCGCCGGCGATTGAGGTCGTCACGAATGAATCCCCATCGCCTTCCCTCGCCCTGCCGCGAGAGACGGAACCGGTGAAATCGGTCGTCGGCGAGGATTCCTTTGCGACTGCGTTCGCACTAAGCGACAAGCGATCATCGTCGTCGGAAGCTCAACCCGCAGAACCGATTGTGCCAACGCCGGGCTTCGCCGCGTCCGCGACGCCGGCTGCGGACGCTCCTTGGCAGGCGAGATGGAGCACGCCTGCCGTGGCGGCAGAACCCATCGCGAATCTGCCAACGCCGGCCGAACTGCAAGCTGTAGCACCGCAAATGGAGCCATCGGATCGCGAGCTATTGCGACTGTGGCTCGTTCACGCGCTGATGCCGCCTGTCGCAGGACCGATCGAACGCCAAGCGCGATTGGCGACATTGCGACTTGCGCTCGCGGTGCGAGGTTTTCGCGATGTGCGATCCGATTGGATCATCGCGTCGCTTTCGCAGAGACCGGCCGACCGATTGGGGCTTGTGGATACGTTGCTCACGTCATCGGGCCGCGACGCGGCCAGTTGGCTGCTGTTACTTGCTCGGGACGAAGCGCCCCCGGTCCGCCGCGCGGCGATCTTGGCACTCATCACGTCGCGCGACCGTAGAATCTTGACCCTCACGCACGAATTGGCACTGCACGATCTGGACCCGCAGGTTGCGGCGCTTGCCGCACAGATTGGAAAGCTCCTGCGTTAATTGCTGGCTGCCGGTTAATCGAGCCTTATTAGTCGGCACACCATAGGCTGTGCCCGCAACGTTTTCATTTTGCAATTTGCAATGGCCTTGTCGAACAACTCCTTCAAAACAAGCGTAGTTCGAGTCGGATTGGATCC
>JBBDYG010000054.1:0-31933 GCA_040901765.1 Pirellulales bacterium | reverse complement strand
TTGATGGCCGCAACGCATCTCCAGTTCCCAAGTGCTCCTATTCGTCAATACGGCGTTTTCATGTCTTTCGACCCGTAGTGAGCAAAATAGTTTTGAACCGACTTGGCGGCCCGGGTTCATTAGCAGGTTGATGCCGGGCGACAACTGCCATCTCAACGGACTTGCGGTGCGCGATGGCAAGGTGCGGTACGTTACGGCGCTGGGAGAGACCGATACGCCTGGCGGTTGGCGGGAGAACAAGCGCGATGGCGGGCTGCTGATTGATGTCGGGTCGAACGAGATCATTGCCCGCGGCCTGTCGATGCCCCATTCGCCGCGGTGGCATCGCGACCGGCTGTGGCTGCTCGAATCGGGCAAGGGCACGTTCGGGTGGGTCGATCTAGCGAGCGGTCGGTACGAGCCGGTGGTGGAGCTTCCCGGCTTCACACGCGGTTTGAGCTTCGGCGGCCCGTGGGCGTTCATTGGCCTGTCGCAGGTGCGCGAGACGGCGATTTTTAGCCGCATTCCACTCGTTGAGCGGCTCGAAGAACGCATCTGTGGGGTGTGGGTGGTGAATATCGAAATGGGCCAGATCGCCGCGTTCTGCCGATTCGAGGACGCCGTGCAGGAAATTTTCGCCGTGGAGGTGCTGCCGGGGATGCAGTATCCGGACCTGATCAATCACGATGCCGACCTGATCGGCAGTTCGTATGTCCTGGGCGACGCGGCGCTGCGAGAAGTGCCGGATGAGTTGCGGAGCTCGTGAGCGATCGACCGCTACGGCTGGGGCACATCAAGTTGTTTGCAAATCCTCTTCGCCGTGTGTTCGACGATCTCTCGATGTCGTGGAATGGAGGTACGACGGCCGTTGGCGGGATTTTCCCAAATCGAGTGATCGCCGCCTTCTCGTACGAAACGGCAGCCATGCCGCGTAAGATGCTCGAGTATTTCGCGTCGCTTCATCCCGCAACATCCACCGGAACTTCAGCGACGTGGGTAGCTGCCTGAAGCACGAGATAAATTGGTTCCTCCAGGTCCGATGCGGAATCCGTAAGTCTCGGATCGGGCGTGGGCAGGGAAATCCCATCCAAGAGATGGCTCTCGGCCATGTCAACTAAGGCGCTGCTGAGCAATCGGCGGGCTTCCGCCAGATCGTGACCGCACGAGATTACGCCCGGAAAATCGAGCACCTCGGCATGCACTCCGTCGTCGAGGAATTTGTACATAGCGCGATAAGTTATCATGGCCGGCGCTCCCATTTATTTGCGAATTTAGCACTTCTATAATAGCATGAAGAAATAAATGAAGCCACTACGGAGCACCCCGCGCATGATGACAATGAATCCGCCCCGTGATCCCGCGGGATCGTTCGCCCCCAGCCCGAATCCGACAGTCGAAGATCGCGAAGAATGCATCGCCCAGATCGCGTCCGCTCCCGCCGCCTTGCGGCAGGCAGTGGCGGGGCTGAGCGAGGACCAACTCGATACGCACTACAAGAACTGGAGCATCCGCCAGATTGTGCATCACCTGGCCGACAGCCACGTGCATAGCTACATCCGTTTCAAGTGGACCCTCACCGAAGACCAGCCGACGATCAAACCCTACGACGAGGGTCGCTGCGCCGCTCTGGAAGACTCCCTGAGTGGCGAGATCGAGCCGGCGCTCGCGTTGTACGAGGCCATTCACGAGCGTTGGGTGCAGCTTTTGCGGATCATGTCGGACCAGGAATTCTCGCGATCATTCATCCACCCTGAGACCGGCCGGACGGTGCGACTCGACGAAGCTCTGTGTTATTATGCGTGGCACTGCCGGCACCATACGGGGCAGATTACGTGGCTGCGCGAGCAGCATGGGTGGTAACTGTCTACCTTCGACCGAGAGTTGATTGATGCAAAGCAGCGGATTTCGCAGTGCGCAGCGGCGCGAATTTTCTTCTGCCTGGATCATTTCGCTCTCCCTACACTTCCTCTTCGGCTTTGCTTCGCCGGGTTTAGCGGCAGAGCTTTGCCGGATCGAAGTTGTCGATCGCGAGAACGGCTGGCCGGTTCCGCTGGTCGAGCTGCGCACCGTACATCATGTCCGACTGGTGACGGACAACGCGGGCGCGATCGCGTGCGACTTACCGGAGGTGATGGGCCGCGAAACGTGGTTCAGTGTATCAAGTCCCGGGTATGAAATACGTCGCGACGGCTTCGGCAACCGGGGCGTTCGGCTGACTCCGCAGCCGGGCAAGACATTGCGCGTGGAAGTAGATCGCACGAGCATCGCCAAACGGCTGGGACGGCTGACGGGTGCTGGACTGTTCGCGGAGAGCCAGAAACTGGGCGACCATCTCGCTTGGCCCGAGTCCGGCATTGTCGGCTGCGACACCGTACAGAACGCAGTCTATGGCGGCAAGCTCTTCTGGCTGTGGGGCGATACAAGTCTGCTTCGCTACCCATTGGGCGTGTTTCACAGTTCGAGTGCGACCTCGGCGATTCGACCACTCGAATCGTTCGAGCCGCCGTTAAAGGTCCAGCTTGATTACTTTCGAGATGCGAAGGAAGTACCGCGCGGCGTAGCGCCGATGCCGGGTGACGGTCCCACTTGGATCACTGGATATACGACTTTGCCGGACAAGCATGGCCGGGAGCGACTCGTGGGGATGTATACGAAGGTGAAACCCCCGCTGGAGGGGTATCAAAATGGTCTATGCGTCTGGAACGACGAGAAGGCAGAATTTGAATCGGTGCTGGTCCATTGGACGAAGTCGGATGAGACGTCGAAGCCGCCGGGGATGCCGAAAGGTCACGCGACGTTGTGGACCGATGACCAGGGTCAACGGTGGGTGTTATTTGGCGACCCGCTGCCCACGCTCCGCTGTGCGGCGACCTTCGAGGCGTGGCAAGATCCAAAGCAATGGGAAATCCTGGCACCGCAAGAGTCGCTGCTCTCTGCGGCAGATGACGAACCGGTGAAGCCGCACGGTGGCTCGATCGCGTGGAACCCGTGGCGCAAACGGTGGGTGACCGTGTTCATGCAGTACTTCGGCAAGCCCTCCGCGTTCGGCGAGCTTTGGTACGCGGAGGCCGACGCGCCGACCGGACCTTGGGGCCCGGCGGTCAAGATTCTCTCGCACGAGAATTACACATTCTACAATCCGCGACTCCACCCCGAGTTCACGACCGCGGATTCACCGGTGCTGCTGTTTGAAGGCACCTATACGCAGCTATTCGCGGATCGGCCGCCGGTTACGCCGCGGTACGATTACAACCAGATTTTGTATCGGCTCGATCTGGACGACTCGGCGCTCGCGCCGGCTCAGTAGAGGTGGATGTGAGATGTGAGAAGGCAGAAGTTAGAAGTGAGAGGGCTGAATTCTGTTCGTTCCGAACTTCTGCCTTCCGACATCTCACATCTGAAATAATTGGTGGCCGGTGCCCATCCTACACTTCGCCGCCGCTGGCATAAGGTCGCGCGCCCGTTCTTCCTGGTTGGTTCACATCCCAGGCCAAACCGAGTTTCTCGAGCGCTTTGATAACGCAGTACGACAAGTCGAATTCCCACCAGCGGTGCCAGTTCGAGGCGGCGGTGGGGTCGTCGTGATGATTGTTGTGCCAGCCTTCGCCGGCGGCAATGGCTGCCACGAACCAGTTGTTGCGGCTGTGCTCTGGAGTCTCGTGATTGCGATACCCAAAGACATGCGATAGCGAGTTCACGCTCCAAGTGATGTGCCAGACGAGCACTGTGCGCAGGATGACAGCCCACACGAGCCAGCTCAAGCCAAGTTGCACGCCGTCCATCGTGGTTCCACCCCACCACCAGCCGATGAAAAAACCGGCCGCCACAAATGCAACCGCATGAAGCGCGTAAATGAGCACGCCATTGAATCCGCGCTGCAGCCACATGTAAAACGGTGTCTTCAATACGTCGCGGGCCACGCGGTCGTAGGTATTCAGGTTTTGCACGTCCTTGTTCTCGAACATCAACCAGCCCATGTGGGCCCACCAGAAGTTGACGAGCGGGCTGTGGGGATCGGGTCGTTCATCGGAATCTTTGTGATGCAAGCGATGGGTCGCGACCCAAGTTGCTGGCGTATCTTCAAAGCAGCAGAGCGCGAGGATCACGAAGAAACGCTCGACTCGTTCGCTGCACTGAAAACTACGATGAGTCAGCAGGCGGTGGTAGCCAATGTTGATGCCGCTGCCGAACACGTGCGTTCCGAGCAGGCAGAGAATCAGCCCCGACCAACTGAAAAGCCAGGGGACGGCGGCGAATAATGCCAGCGCGTGTATGGTGGAAATGGCGATCACGTAATGCCACGCGATCTTGCGGCTAACGCCCGCGGGCTTCGGCAGCGTCAGCCGCCCTTTGCGTGCCCGTCTCCTTGGGTTGGCTGGCTCCGTCGCTGACGGCGGCCGGGCCGGCGGGGCGACCACGGCGCTGGTACCTTCGGTTATCATCTTCAAAAATGCTTGGGCGGAGACGTAAACGAGCAAAGGTGGAATTAGCGGCCTCCCTCGTAGAGGTCAGCCAGAGCCTTACTATACTCATTATGTCTGCCAGGGGAAACAACGGTTGTTTTACGGAAAAACCGCCCAATGCAGCCTCCCGCAATACTAACCGGATTTGAGGTAGCGTTTACACGGGAAGCACTTATTCCGCCTAGCCGTCGCTTTTAGGTCGTCACAACGCAATAATGGGGCAGACATTTACCCTGCTGATTGCGAGGTCCGCGATGCGAAAAAAGATCATTTCCATCTTTGTACTGACGGCGTGCGCCTGGACCGGCCCGCGCGTTACGACACTCAATGCGGAGGAATCGGATATGACCAAAAACGCGGCGACCGTATCCGCTGACGTCAAGTTCGAGCAAGCCACGTTCGGCTCCGGCTGCTTCTGGTGTACCGAGGCGGTTTTTCGACAACTCGATGGCGTGCATAAGGTACAGTCGGGGTACAGTGGCGGGCAAGTGAAGAACCCCGATTACAAACTCATTAGTACGGGGACTACCGGCCATGCGGAAGTCATCCAGATTACGTTCGATCCGGAGGTCATCGCCTACGCCGAGGTGCTCGAAGTCTTCTGGAAAACGCACGATCCGACCACGCTCAACCGCCAAGGCGCGGATGTCGGCACGCAGTATCGCTCCGTTGTGTTTTATCACAACGACGAGCAGCGCGAACTGGCGGAAGCCTATAAGAAAAAGCTGGACGCCGCGGGTGCGTTTGAGCGGCCGATTGTGACTGAGATATCGCCACTTGCAGAGTTCTATCCCGCGGAAGATTATCATCAAGATTACTTCGCGCTCAACGGTCAGCAGCCCTACTGCCAGATGGTAATCCGCCCGAAAGTTGACAAGGTGCGCGAGGTGTTTCGCGATAAGCTAAAGGCCGAAACGCCCGCGCCGCGTTAATTTTGTCAATCGGCAACTTTTAATCCGCGCGACGGTGGAGCATACTGGACGATTCCTCCGCTTTAAGACACGAATTGGAGATCCCGACGAATGCAGCCATCTACTGTCAGACCAAGCCGGCGTAACGGCATCAACCGACGGCAAGCGCTCGGAGGCATGGCCGCGATCGCAGCGGTAACTGCATTGCGTCCCCAAAGGTCGTGGGGACAGTCGCCGAGCGACGAGCTACGCATCGCATCGGTCGGCGTAGGCGGGATGGGCTGGGCTGATTTGACCTCGGTGGCGACCGCCCCGAAGGTGCGCGTCGTCGCGTTGTGCGATGTGGACGATGGTAATCTTGGCCGCGCTCACGAACAGTTCTCGTCGGCGAAGACCTATCGAGACTACCGCCGCCTGCTCGACGAAATGAACGGCGAGATCGATGCGGTGACCGTCTCCACGCCCGACCACATGCACGGTGCCGTTGCCTTGGCGGCGATGGGCTTGGGCAAGCATGTCTATGTTCAGAAGCCGCTCGCACAGAACCTAGCCGAGCTGCGCCGGATGCGCGACGTGGCCGCGGAGAAGCGGCTGGTCACCCAGATGGGAACGCAGATCCACAGCCACGAGTCGTATCGCACCGCGGCCCACTTGCTTCAGCAGGGGGCGATCGGCAAAGTGCGGGAAGCCCACCTGTGGGTAGGCCGCGTCTGGGCGGGGCCACCAGAAGGGCAGCCCCAGCGCGGCGACGAAGTGCCGGCCAACTTGGACTGGAACTTATGGCTCGGCGTGGCGCCGGAGCGGCCCTACGCGAAAGGCTTGTACCACCCCCAAGAATGGCGCGGCTGGCGCGACTTCGGTACCGGCACGCTCGGCGACATGGGCTGTCACCTGTTCGACCCGCTGTTCACCGGGCTGAAACTCAAGGCACCGATCGAAGTGATTTCCCGCGGCCCGAATCACGGCGAGGAAACCTACTCTCCCGACTGCGATTTTACACTCACGTTCGCCGGCACGCCGCATACCGCGGACCGCGTGACCTTCCGATGGACCAATGGCTCGATCAAGCCCGACGTGGCCAAGGGTCAATTTCCACCGGATCTCAAATTGCCCGGCAGCGGTTCGTTCGTCGTTGGCGAAAAAGGCGTCATGCTATTGCCGCACTGGAGCATGCCGACATTCTACCGCGACGGTCAGCAGATCGACATTCCGGTCGAGTCGGTCGGTAGCGTTGACCATTACCACGAGTGGGCGGCCGCTTGCCGCGGCGAAGGAACCACTTCGACGCCGTTCTCATACGCGTGTCCGGTGACGGAAGCGGTGCTGGTGGGAACCCTCGCCGGCAACTTCCAAGATCAACCGCTCGAATGGAATTCGGCCGATCTGAGTTTCGACGTCGCGGCTGCCAACGAGTTGGTTCAGCGCAAATACCGCGACGGCTGGGAAATTCCCGGGCTGACGGGGTGAACCACTCACTAAGAATTCGGGTTTAACCGCTGATGGACGCTAATGTGCGCTAATATCGAAAAGAGTCATCTCCTATTTGCGTTCATCAGCGGTTATCTTTTTCGGGACAGTTCTATTTAATCATCGGTAGTTCTTCATTGGAGTGTTGTAAATCATGAGTTGTTTTCGATTATCCATTGTCTTCATGGCTTGTGCAGTTGCGTTAGCGATAAATCTGGCGGCATTGGCACAGGAGGATAATCAGCCGCCGAAAGGATTTACGGCGCTGTTCAACGGTCGCGATTTCGACGACTGGACCGGTGGGGCGACTCGCGATCCACGAGAGATCGCGGCGCTGTCAACCGAAGAACGCGCGCAATGGGACGCAAAGATGCAGAGCGGCATCGATGAACACTGGCGCGTCGAGGATGGCGTGCTGGTGAGCGATGGCCACGAACCGTACCTCGCAACCAAGCAGGAGTACGGCGATTTTGAGATGTGGGTCGATTGGAGCATCGACGCGGGTGGCGACAGCGGGATTTATCTGCGCGGCGCTCCGCAGGTGCAGATTTGGGATCCCACGAATGAGGAAGGACACAAGAATGGTTCCGACAAAGGTTCCGGCGCTCTGTGGAACAACCAAAAGCACGAGCGATTTCCCAGCGAGGTGGCCGATAAACCAATTGGCGAGTGGAACCGGATGTTCATTCGCATGGTCGGGCCGTATGTGACGGTCGTCCTCAACGACAAAAAGATCGTCGATAACGTGATCATGGAAAACTACTACGACCGGGCAATACCGATTTTCGCGCGCGGCCCGATTTACTTGCAGACGCATGGGGCCGAGACGCGGTTTCGCAACGTGTTTGTACGCGAGATTCCGCCGGGTGAAGCGGACAAATCGCTGTCCTCCATTCGCGGAGGAGAGATCGGATTTGAACCCGTGTTCAATGGCAAAGACTTGGAGGGCTGGGCCGGGGCCACGAAAAACTACGAGGTGGTTGATGGAAGCCTTCGCTGCAAGGCCGGCAGCGGCGGCAACCTGCTGACGGAGCAGGAGTACGACAACTTCATCGTGCGGCTCGAGTTCAAACTGCCGCCGGGAGGCAATAACGGGCTTGCGATTCGGGCACCTGCCAACGTTTCTGCCGCGGCTTACGACTCCATGGAATTGCAAGTTCTCGACGATCCGCACACGATGTATGCCGACATCGATCCGTACCAGGCGCATGGCAGCCTCTACGGCATGGCCCCGGCGCGCCGAGGCTATTTAAGGCCGACTGGCGAGTGGAACTACCAAGAAGTGGTCGTTGATAGAGACCAGCTCGAAGTTCACCTCAATGGCTATGAGATATTGAATGTGAATCTGGACGAAGTCCGTCAGAATCCGATCGACGGCAAAGAACATCCCGGCGCGTTTCGGGCCAGTGGTCACTTTGGCTTCTGCGGCCACAACGATCCGGTAGAGTTTAGAAACCTGCGAATCAAACGGCTGAACCGATAGAGGGGTGGCACCTCGATTCTGCGAAAAAGCATTAACTTCGCCTTGCGCCGAGCGCATTCTTCAGGACGTCTACGTGCGGGCGATGCGAGAATCACCGTTGAAAATCGCGGCAGCCCTCGGGCTGGCATGGATTACCCTCACATTGGACCCCAACTTCGCCCTGGCGACCGAGGGGATGGAATACCCTACAACCTCCGATGGCGTTCTACCAACTGCGGACGGGTTCCGCGGCATTTGGTACATGAACCAGCCGTCGAAAGACGAGTACGCCTACAAGTACTCCGGCGGCATGGCAACTTATCCGTGGCAGCACCACCCGATCGCCATCTATTCACCGGAGGCAGACAAAACCTTTTTCGTCTACGGCGGGCGCTACAAAGACCGCAATTCGCTGCTCCACATGGTCAGTTATTTCGACCACAAGACAGGCATGGTCGCTCGACCGCGAGTGCTGCTGGATAAGAAAACGACCGACGCCCACGATAACCCGACGCTATGCATCGACGACAAGGGTTATCTTTACGTGTTCTCCAGCGCGCACGGCACGTCGCGGCCGGCTTACATTCACCGGTCGCAGAAGCCGTACGACATCTCGGCATTCGATCTTCTGCTGGAAACCAACTTTTCATATACCCAGCCGTGGTTCCTCAAAGAGCATGGTTTCGTGTTCATGCACACGCGTTACGCAGGCGGCCGAGTGCTGCACGTAATGCAAAGCAAGGACGGCGAAAACTGGACCGAGCCGATGGTGCTGGCCAAGATCGCCGAAGGGCACTACCAGGTGACTCAGCCCCATGAAAATCGCATCGCCACGGCGTTCAATTATCATCCCAAGGGCAAAGGGCTTAACTATCGCACGAACATCTACTACATGGAAAGCTCCGACGGCGGAAAAACTTGGAGCAACGCCCAGGGTGAGAAACTCGAGTTGCCGCTCACGACTATTGATAACCCCGCGCTCGCCGCGGAGTTTGAGTCGAAGGGGCGGCTGTGCTACATGCGATGCCTGCGGTTTACGCCCGACGGGCAACCGGTGGTGCTATTCGTGACCAGCGGTGGCTATGAGGCGGGACCGAAGAACGACCCGCGGACGTTCACCACCGCGCGGTGGACGGGTTCGGAGTGGGAAGTCCGCGAAGCGATGCCGTGCGACAACAATTACGACTTTGCCGATCTGGAAATTCGCGACGACGGCGTGTGGCAAATCAGCGGGGCGACGCAACCCGGCCCGCAGCTTTACAACACCGGCGGCGAGGTAGCGATCTGGACTTCCGACGACGAGGGCGCCACTTGGAAGATGCAGAAGCAATTGACGAAGAACTCAAAGCACAACCACAATTTCCCCCGCCGCGCGGTGAATTCGCACGTGGATTTCTACTTGTTGTGGGCCGATGGGCATGGGCGCAAGCCTTCGGAGAGCGCGCTCTACTTCACCGACCGCGCCGGCACGGCCGTGTGGAAGTTCCCGCCGCAGATCGACGGGGATGCCGACATGGTCAAGCCGATTCGGGTTGAATAACGGCATTTGAGTCACATGTTATCGTGGACTCCTCCGCAAAGAGCGTGCGGCTGATCCAGTCGTTGCGAAACACTCCGTTGCGATCGGCGGCGTCGCAGATTTTGCGAAATTCCGGCAGCCCTGGGTACAGTCGCGTGGCTTCGCCCGCAGTGAGTGGGCAGACCTTGCCCCAATGCGGCCGGGCATCGAACAAGGCGGCCATCGACTTGCTGAGTAATTCGGCGAACTTCATAAAACTCTCGCGCTGGGTCGGCTTTGCGTAGCTGATAAAGCTAATCGCATACGATGGTTCAGCAACTCCGCCGGTCATCGAGATCAGCGTATCGTCCGGCAACACGCGGCGGACGCAGATCGGATAGTGATGCGTGTAGCTGCCGCATCGTTCATCGAGTTCAGTCAGCAAGCCTAGCGCATCGAGTTGTTCGCGGTAGTTCGGATCGATCGCCGCTGCGTCGCCATCAAAGTGCTTGAGCAGCGCGGTAGCATAGTCAAGAGTAGCGACGACATCGGACCTTGTTACAAAAACTTCAATCTCGATGTGCCGAAATAGCTCGTGCTCCATCACGAGCATCTCCTGCGACTTGTCAACGACTGTCCAGTTCTCGATCACCGTACGCGGAGCTAGAAATCGATAGAAGAACTTAATCGCGCGCGGGCTACGAAGTATTCGGATCAACACGAGCAAGTTCACATGCAGCATCACGTCGATCGTTACAAAGAAGTACCATCGATAGAGTGTGGCCCAACCGCCGCGCGGCTTCGACACCTCGCGGCGATGGTGGACGAAATACTGCCACAGCCAGGGCATCAGATAGAATTGCTGGAGCGGATAGTCCGCTTCCGCGTCGAGCACGTCCTCGATGCTTGTATAGCGGCGCGACACCTCTTCAACTTGATAATGCGGCTTAGCCCAAAAGCTGACCGACACGATCACGCCCATCGCGCCTAGCGAGCATCGAGCGGCACGCAACTCGGGGCCGTCGCGGATGACACGTATCACCGGGTCGCCGGTGACGGGATCATAGGCCGCGACGCGAATCTCCTCGGCAAAGTGCGACATGCTGGGTCTGCCCGAGCCGTGAGTAGCGGTCGAGATCGCGCCGGCAATCGTCTGTTCAGTGATCAGCCCGAGCGTCGGCAGGGTGCCGGCGCTTTGGCGATCCAGTTCCGAGAGGAGCCGCTTGATTTGGCAACCCGCGCCGACCGTGACCCACACCTTGTCGTCGCGGCGTTCGACATCCACTTGATTTAGGTGTCGAAGATCGAGCAGCACGTCGTCGGCGACGGGGGCTTCGCTCCAGGAATGGAGCCGGCCGCTGGTCCGTATCCGCCGGCCACGACACTCATCGAGAATGGCCAGCAACTCGGGTTCGCTGTGCGGGGCGAAGACTTGTTGCGGCGTGAACGAGAGATTTCGGCCGAAATTGGTGATGCGGGGTGAGCTCATTGACGGGCAGGAAGCGAATGGGAAAGCGCGTCGCAAGCGAGCGAGGCTAACGTACTGAATCTGGAAATCCACTGGTCGGGCGATTCACGGAAAGAGTATCATAGGGGCTGGTACCCGCTTTCGAAACATCCTCGCGGAGCGAAGCATGCGATCGGTTCAGCAATCAAAGCTCGGGTTTCGGTTTTTGGGTTACCTTGGGGCGATCATTGCTGGGACGGGGGGCGTTAGCGGATTTCGAGCCAATGCGAATGAGGCGGTCGCGCGGATCGAAGCGGCGAAACAAACGCACCCGCAGATTGGCGATAAGCTTGGGCGGCTGACATTCACCGATATCCGATTCTTGCCGCGGTCGCTCAGCGATTTCGTGAGCCAGCAAGACCCGGTGCCCAAGCGGGCGTTCGTGTTGGTGTTCACCAACACCACCTGCCCGCTGGTGAAGCGGTATCTTCCAAGGCTGAAAACGCTGGATGAAGAATTCCGCGACCAGGGCGTCCAGTTTCTGGCCGTCAACGTAGGGCCTGATGACACGGTGGTGGACATGGCTTCTCAAGCCGTGGCTTACGAAGTGCCGTTTCCATTCGTGAAAGACGTGGACGGCAACTGCGTGGAGGCGTGCGGTGTCGAGCGGACGCCGGAGGTGGTGCTGATCGACGCCGATCACCGATTGCGGTACCGCGGGCGGATCGACAATAGCTATCGGCTGGGCGGCACATCGCCCGGGGCGGTGAAATCGGAATTGCACGACGCGATCGTGTCGCTGCTGGCGGGCGAGGAGATCGCGGTGACGGAAACGACGGTCGATGGCTGTCTGATTACACGGTCCGCTGCCAGAGTGCCGTCGGAAAAGTACAACTACACCGAGCACATCGCACCGCTGGTCAAGCAGCACTGCCAGAGTTGCCATCAACCGGGAACTGCGGCCCCATTTACTTTAACGAGCTTTGCCGATGTCTCAGCTAACGCGGAGATGATCGCCGAAGTTGTCTCGCAGCGGCGGATGCCGCCGTGGTATGCGAGCGCCGAGCACGGCAAATTCACGAACGACCGCACAATGCCCGTGGCGGACCGCGAGATGCTAATCGATTGGGTGCGCGCCGGCGCGCCACGCGGCGAAGGACCGGAAGAATCACCCGTGGCGGAACCTGTCGCCGAATCGACTGTGGATGCTACCGATTTGTGGGCCGGCAAGACGTGGCAAATGGGCGAGCCGGACTTGATCCTCGAAGCACCGTTCACCTACGACGTGCCGGCCGAGGGCTACGTCGATTACAAGTACGCTCTCTTGCCGCGAGTGTTCTTAAATGACACCTGGATTCAAGCGGTCGAGGTTCAGCCGTGTAACCCGCGCGTGGTTCACCACTCGAACCTCGGTTACTTGCCGATTGGCTCGAAGGGCATGTACTCCAAGCTGATAACGGGCTATGTGCCCGGCGTGGGGCCAATGGACCTGAAGCACAACGTCGCTTCAAGAATCCCGGGTGGCTCCGCGTTAGGCTTGCAGATTCATCTGACTACGACCGGCAAACCCGAGAAGGTAAAGATTCGCGTCGGTTTCCGCTTTCCGCGCGACAAGGTGCAGAAAGAGTTGCACTATTTGCAACTTAGCAACCAGGAGTTTGAAATTCCGCCCTACGCGGCGCACCATCCCGTGTCTCGCAGCAAAACAGTTTCGGACGACGTGAGCCTGTTCGGTTTCTTTGCCCACATGCACGTCCGCGGCAAGGACGCCACCTTTCGCGCGTTTCCGCCCACCGGCGACGCGGTCACGCTGCTCATGATCCCAAACTACAGTTTCGATTGGCAATTACCGTATCATTTGCCGTATGGTGAAGTTAAATTCCCTGCCGGAACCCGCTTCGAGTGCCTGGCCCATTACGATAATTCGACGTTCAACCCGTACAACCCCGATCCAGCGGATACGGTGCGCGACGGCCAACAGACGTTTCAAGAGATGATGTACGGCTTCATGTTCTACACCAAAGACGCGGAGCAATTGGAACTGGAGGTTGATCCCAAAACCGGCCGGGCGAAGTAAGGACAATTCAAATTAGACCTCGCCCAATTGCGATTACCACGGAGCCACGGAGGGCACGGAGAAGAAGAAAGCAATAGCCACTATAAGGCACAAAGAAGCACAAAAGGAATGAAAACAGAATGAAGAATGCTTCTTGGATGGAGTCTGGCGATTCTCGTACCTTTGTTTGGCTCTCGGATTTTCTCCGCGTTCTCCGTGGCTTCATCCCCTTTCTACAGGCGCTCAGACCTGCTTCCACGGCGCGCGGTATTCGCGGACCAAACGCGCGTTGGCTTCGTCGTCGTTGACGACGCGCTCATGATCGGCGTCCCAGCGAATCGGGCGGCCGACGTGCAGGGCGATATTCCCGAGCAGCGTGGCGGTAGATGATTGGTGCCCGACCTCGATGGGGCAATTGGTTTCGCCGCGGCTTTTCACGCATTCAATAAAGTTTTGAGCGTGCTCGGCGGTGGTGTTCTTTCCAGGCACTTCGATTCGTTTGCCGGCCACCTGGACCGCTCTTGCGTCTTCCCGATTTTTTTCCCGGTCGATCGGCGACGATGCCGGCAGGGGACGGGTGCGTGAGTGCTCTGGAACTATTTCGTAGCCGTTTCCACTGAACCCGAGAGTTCCCTTGGTGCCGCGGAATTCGATGTCCCACCCGCGGCTATTGCCGTCGGAACCGTTCGAGTTCCGTTGGGAGAAGGTGACGAGCGTGGGTCCGTCATACTGCCAAATTGCTTCCATCGTGTCGGGGATCTCGCGGTTGTCCTCCACGCCGTACTTACCACCAATCGCCACTACCGATTGCGGCGCATTTTGCCCCAGTGCCCATTGAATCACATCGAGATAGTGAGTTCCCATGTTGGTGAGTTGGCCGCCGGAGTAATCCCAGAACCAGCGAAACTTGTAGAGGCAGCGATTGGGGTTGTAGGCAACCTTCGGGGCAGGGCCTAACCAGGCGTCCCAATCGAGGCCTTCGGGTGGGTCGCTGTCTGCTGGGCTTCCGATTCCCATTGGCGACTCATTGGTCAAGTGAAAGCAATGAGCGGATGTAACCTGTCCAATTTCTCCGTTGCGAATTCGCTCCACCGCTTCCTGATACGCCTTGGAGGAACGGCGATGCAGGCCGACTTGCGTGACGCGGTCCGTTTCCTTGGCCACATTTACCATTTGGCGGCCCTCATGGATTGTCAGCCCCAACGGCTTCTCGACGTACACGTCTTTGCCGGCGCGGCAGGCTTCGATCGACTGCAAGGCGTGCCAGTGATCGGGCGTGGCAATCACCACCGCGTCTATGTCCTTCTGGTCGAGTAACTCGCGATAGTCGCTGTAAGTGCGAGCGCTGCCGCCGACTTTCTCGCGGGCGGCACTTAGATATGGCTCGTAAACATCGCACAGTGCGACAATTTCTACGTCCTTCTGCGGAAGAAAGGCGTCGAGCAATTGGTCGCCGCGATTGCCGACGCCGATGACGCCCAGCCGCACGCGGTCATTCGCCCCCAGCACCGCACCGCTTACGCGACCGCCGACGGCCGCCAGGCCTGTTAAAGCCGCCGATTTCTGCACAAACGTGCGACGGTCGAGTCGGTTTTCCATGGTCGTCAACGCTCCTCAAGTGCGGCGGTTGGGTTTGCGGTGGCAAACGATCAGTGTGTATTCTAACGGCAGGCGCAGTTGCCGCAACTAATCGCTGTTTCAACCAACAGGGCGAATTTCTCATGCCATTGTTTCGGGTGATAATTCTAGTATCGCTGTTGTCGGCGCCAGTTCTGGCAACGGACTCGGTTTCTCCCGCGATAAAAGCGGGAAGCGAGTTTGCAGCGACCGACACGTTAGCCTGCGGCGAAGATGCCAGCGAAGACGCGCAACAATGCCTTGCAGGTCTGGCGTGGTCGCCGGGAAAATTCAGCGTTCAGTGCGAAGCCGCCGAGCCAGGCTACGGCGATTGGCTGGTTCGATTCCCCTCGCCGCGCCCAATTGGAAACGCAACAAACGATTTGGTGTCGATGGAATGGTTTGCCGCGCGCGAGAAAGATGGGACGATCCGTACCGCTCCGGCGATCGTGGTAGTGCATGAATCGGGCAGCCGCATGCCTGTGGGAAGGCTGATCGCCCGCGGTCTGAGTGCGCAAGGATTGCATGCGTTTCTCGTCCATCTGCCGGGATATGGCGCGCGACGCGTGGAGGGGATTTCCGAAGTCGACCGAATCTTGCCCGCGCTCGAGCAAGCAATAGCGGACGTTCGCCGCGCCCGCGATGCGGTGGTCGCTTTGCCAATTGTGGACGATTCGGTCGTGGGGCTGCAAGGAACCAGCTTGGGCGGCTTCGTGGCGGCGACCGTGGCGGGCCTCGATCGCGGCTACGACCGCGTGTTCATTTTGCTCGCGGGTGGCAACATTCACGATGTTGTGCTTAAAGGCGCCAAAGACGCTGCGAAGGTTCGGGAAAAGCTGTTTGCCGCGGGCGTTACGGAAGACCAGATTATCGGACTCTCTCGAAACGTCGAGCCGCTTCGGTTGGCACACCGCTTGAATCCCGCGGGAACCTGGGTGTACAGCGCTAAGTTCGACGACGTGGTGCTGCCCGAAAACACGCTGGCCCTGGTGCAGGCTGCCAAGCTCTCGCCGGAGCATCATATTGAATTGTCCGCCGACCATTATTCAGGAGCCGTTTATCTGCCAAAGGTTATGCAGCAGATATACCGCCAAATGATGGAGCCGCTGGAGTAAAGTGCAGCGGCTGAAGCAACTAGCGCCGCGGGACCGGCAGACAACTGACGCTTACTCTCATGAAATCGATCAAGGTCGGCGACCAAGCTCCCGACGTCATACTGGCAACGCACGATGGCCGTCGATTCTCGTTAGCTGACTTTCAAGAGAAGCAGGCTGTCGTGCTGTTTTTCTATCCGAAGGACAACTCGCGGATTTGCACGCGGGAGGCCTGCTCGTTTCGCGACGCTTACGAGGAATTCGTCGAGGCCGGCGCCGTCGTCATTGGGGTGAGCGGCGATTCAATTGAAAGTCATCGCGAGTTCGCCGACGAGCATCAGCTACCTTACTTGCTCGTGGCGGATACCGACGGTGCGGTCCGCCGGGCGTTTGGCGTGCCAAAAACGCTGGGCTTAATTCCCGGACGAGTGACGTACGTGATCGACCGCGAAGGAGTCGTACAAAGCGTTTTCAATGCACCGCTTCAAAGCCAGAGACACGTGGATGAAGCGTTGAAGACGGTGCGAGACCTGAACGCGGGCGAAGTTTAGCCGGTCAACGCCTCTAGCACTTCCCAGCGGGCGTATGCGGTGGCGAGTTGCTGCTCAAGTTCCTTTAGCTCCGCTTGTTTTTGGGCGATTTCGGTAGCGGGCCGCCGGTAGAAGTCGGGCAAGGCCATCGCGTCGTGGAGTTCCGCAATTTGTGCATCGAGTGCCTCGATAGTTATCGGAATCGATTCAAGCTCCCGTTTCTGGTGGTACGCCAGCTTGCGATTGCGAGACGTTGATTCTTGGGTGGGATTGGGAAGGTTGCCTTTGCCCGCTGCTCGCTTGGCTGCAGTCGCTTCGGGGCTGCTCTGCGAACGTTGCCTGAGCCAGTCGTCGTAGCCGCCCGAGTACTCGCGTGCTCCGCCCGGCTCGAACACGATCGTGCTGGTGACCACGTTGTTGAGAAACGCCCGATCGTGGCTCACCAACAGTATGGTTCCCTCAAACTGAACAAGTCGTTCTTCCAGCAGTTCGAGTGTTTCCGTGTCGAGATCATTTGTGGGTTCGTCGAGCACAATCACGTTCGCCGGTTTCAAGAACAGCCGTGCCAGCAGCACACGATTTCGTTCGCCTCCGGAGAGCATTCGCACCGGCGAGCGCGCCCGGTCGGGCGAAAAAAGGAAATCCTGCAAATAGCCCAGCACATGGCGCGATTTTCCATCGATCAACAGCAATTCATTGCCTAGGCCGATGTTGTCTTGAACGGTTGCTTCTTCGTCGAGTTGTTCGCGGAGTTGATCGAAGTAGGCGATTTGCAGATTGGTTCCCAGCCGGACGGTTCCGCTTTGCGGCGAATGCTGCCCCAACAAGAGCCGCAGCAGCGTTGTCTTTCCGGCGCCGTTGGGGCCAATGATGCCGATCTTGTCGCCACGCATGATGGCCGTGGAAAAGTCTTGAACGATCGGGCGATCGCCATAGGCGAACGAAATGCCTTTGACATCCGCCACCAAAGCGCCGCTTCGTTGCGCCGACTTTATTTCAAGCTTTGCTTTACCGGTCGCGGCGATCCGCTCGCCCCGCACTTTACGCATTTGCTCGAGCGCTCGCACTCGACCTTCATTGCGCGTGCGGCGAGCTTTCACTCCCTGGCGAATCCAGACCTCTTCCTGCGCCAGTTTCTTATCGAACAACGCATTTTGCTTCTCTTCGCTGGCGAGCGCCGACTCTTTGCGAACGAGGAACGTGTCGTAGTCGCAGGACCAGTCGAATAGTCGTCCGCGGTCGATCTCCAATATGCGCGTCGATAGTCGGCGAAGAAACGCCCGGTCGTGCGTTACGAACAGCAGCGTCGTTGGCCAGCGAAGCAAAAATTCCTCGAGCCAGCCAATCGCGTCGATGTCGAGATGGTTCGTCGGCTCGTCGAGCAAGAGCACGTCTGGCTCGGCGACGAGCGTCCGGGCCAGCAGCACCCGCCGCTTCATGCCCGAGGAGAGCTTTGCAACTGGGCGTCCCCCATCAAGGCTCATGCGAGAGAGTATCTGTTCCACACGTTGCTGCGCCTGCCAGGCATGTGGTTCATCCGATTCCGCAGGTGGAAGGCCGGTGCGGACCACGTCGGTCACGCTTCCCCCCAAATCGGCGGGCACGTCTTGCGGCAGAAGTGAGACCGTGACTCCGGGCGCGAGGAGGCGCAGGCCGGAATCCGGTTCCAAGTCGCCGGCCAAAACTCGCATCAGCGTCGTCTTGCCCGAGCCGTTTCGGCCCAAGAGGCCGATTCGTTGGCCCGGCTCGATTTGGCATGTCACCCCGTCCAGCAAGGGCAGCCCGCGAAAACCGACAGTGACATCGTTAAGCTGAATGAGAGCCATAAATCAATTCGAGGCGAGGGGTTGCGGGCAGCAAAACCAAAGTTAGCCGATAATCCAGCGATTGAACCAGCCAGGGTGGTCTCAAACGGGGGTCGTTTCCGAGTTTGTGCCACTGTGCCACGCTCTGCACGCACGAAGTTGGCACAAAAGAGATTTGCTCGCTGTTTTTAAGGTGTTTTTGAATTTTGTGCCACTTTGCCACTTTGCCACGCTGCGCGCACCACAAGTTGGCAAAAAAGAATTAGCTCTTCGTTTTGCATGGGGGGAGGGGGAAAGCGCTAAACCGCAAGCGGCGGGGGAAGCGCGTTTGTAGTTCCACCTTTAGGCGGTCCGAGCCGCTTGCCCTTTACGGCATCTCGCAGGATTCTTCGATAATTCACAAAATGCAAGTTTTTCGATACCAAATTACCTTGCCGAGCGCCTAACCTGAACAGTGGCAAAGCGCCTTCCGGGCAGCGGAGGTTTAACGTGGCCAGTTGGACGGATGGCGATCCGGCGGAACAGCGGGATGCATTTGCGCGGCTGTTTGCGCAGCACGACCGCTGGCTGTTCGGCTATCTCGTCTCCTTGCTGGGCAGCCGGGCGGACGCGGAAGAGGTGTTTCAAGAAGTGTGTGTCGTCTTGTGGCGGGAGTGCGATACATTTCAGCTCGGCACCAACTTCGTGAAGTGGGCGAGTGTGATTGCCCATAACCAAGTCCGAAAATTCCGCCGCTTGCAGCGCCGCAACGGGCCGCAGCTTTCGGAGGAACTAATCGACGTGCTGGCGGCCGAGTCCGTCGAGCAGGTCGATAGCCTTGAATCGCGGCGGACGGCGCTTGGCGGCTGCTTGCAAAAACTCGGCGAGCCGGACCGCCGCCTGGTGCGCGACTGTTACAGCGACGCGGGACGTTCGATCAAGAATTCTGCCGAAACCTTAGGGCGACCAGTGAACACGGTCTACAAGGCGCTGAACCGAATTCGCAAGACTCTTTACGATTGCATCGAGCGGACGTTAGCCGCGGAGAACCGATAGTGGCACGACCGACAACTCAAGACGATCTATTCGACCTGCTGGGTGGCTTCTGCAACCAGAGTCTTTCGGAAGCGGAGTCGGCCCGACTCGACGAGCAACTTCTGGCGGACGCTGCTGCGCGCGAGACGTACTTGCGTTACTTGTGCTTGGAATCGGAACTTCACATGCAGCACTCGACGCCTGTCGCTGCGACGGAAGCGGCTGGATTCCTCGCTTCGGACGAACTTGCTGCGGACGTTCTCGCTTCAGACGGTCATGCTGCGCCAGATCTCGTCGCAGACCACACGGCTTCAGCGCAACATTTCCGTCCGGTCGTCAGCCGAAACTGGTTGGCAATCGCCGCGGCGCTCGTCGGCGTGGCCGTCGGATCGAGCCTGCTGACTTACCGCTTTGCATCGCAGGAAGCGCCGTTGGCGGAGGCATCGCCGAATGAAACACTTCGGGACGCGAGTGTGGCGCGAATCACGTCCACACTCAACTGTCGCTGGGAACCGGCGTCGGCCCACCTGGGCTTTGGCGCGGAACTCTCGCCCGGTGAGAATTTAATGCTCGCCGATGGCCTGGCGGAAATCACGTTTCACGATGGTGCCCGCGTGATTCTCGAAGGCCCGGCTGAACTGCGGATTCAAGCGGCCGACGATGCGCTGCTTCACGTCGGCCGGTTGGCGGCACGGGTGCCCGAACAGGCCCGCGCCTTTAGCCTACGAACCAACCGCCTGCACATCGTGGACCTCGGCACCGAATTTGGATTAATCACCACGGACGAAGGGGGCGCCGAGGTCCACGTGTTTCAGGGCGTGGTTCATGCCCAAGTCATCGACGACGAAGGCCAGCAAGTCCGCACGGTCGCGCTCGAGAGCGATGAAGCCGTCCGGGTTCGGCCCGCTTCGACCACGATGGCGAAGTTCGCGGCAAGCGCCGATCAGTTCGTGCGTTCGATCTCGCCGTCGAACGGTCCGCACGACGGGCTGTATGCTTATGAAGGGTTTGACTATCCCGCCGGGCCACTGGCCTGGCAGAACGGCGGCTTCGGTTGGGCGGGTGCCTGGGATGAAATCGAGGCCGATAACACTGCCGGCGCGGCCACGAATCTCGTCGCCGAAATGAGTTTGACCCACGGCGATATGGGAACCGTGGGCAATCGAGCCGTGCAAACCGCCCAGAAGAATCGCGTTCGTCGTGCGCTGAGCACGTCCATTGGCGGCGTGTTCGACGCGGCGGGGCTAGTCGAGAATCAAGATGCTCAGCGGCTGATCGGCCAAAACGGGAAGACCGTTTACGTCAGCTTCTTGCAGCGGATTGATGCGACCAACGACGTGTTTTATGGCCTGGAGCTGCACCGTGCCGACGGCAACCCGAACCGGGTGCTGTGCGTGGGAAATGGCGCCGACGGCTGCGGATATGGCGTGACTTCCAACTATAATGACTACGGCCTGACGAACTATCCCCCGCTGGGGGAAGAGACGACGGATGTGAATCTGATCGTGCTGAAAATCGAGTTTGGCAACGACAATCAGGACGCGGTGACGGTGTATCGCAATCCGACATCGCTGGTGGATGAGGAGGCCAGCCGGCCGATCGCAAAGCTGACCGGCAATTTTGCGTTCGATCGAATCAGCTTAGGTAATTTCGATGGTAAGAAGATTCACGAAGTGGACGAAATTCGCGTGGCGACGAATTTCCTCGCGGCGACCGGACGACGAGACAACTTGGGAGACAAAGTGCTGCCGCGCGTGGCGGCGGGCAACGCAAAAGCTGACACATTACTGGCAGCGATTGCAAATTGCAAAATGGGAATTGCAAATTGATCATTAAAGATTCATTAATGATGTCTAGGTTTTCAATGTACCCGTCGCCAATCGGCCCGCCTCCTGGAAACGCGGCGGCGGCGATTGGGGTATTACATCCCGGAGGGATGGCAGCCATTAGCCGGTGGTTGCGCAGCGCACCACCGGTAAACTGCACGGATTGCGCCCCACGACCCCGGCAGGGGTCGCAGCATCGCCTTCCGAGCACAATCTCTGCTGGCACCCCCTTCCAGGGTGCTTGCGCAGGTTGTGCCTGCTTTCCGGTGGTGGCGCCGGCGCTTACCACCGGCTAATCGCTGTCAAGCCTCCGGCTTGAGAGCGCTGCAAAACCAGTCTATTGGCAACCTAGGCGTCAAGATAGTAATGCAATATCCGCATTTCAGTGAGCGTCGCCCAGCCTCATTTAGCTGAGCGGGTGGCAGCGTAGAGACGACACCGCGGAGTAATCGTTGACTTCTTGTTTCTTTTTTGATGGAGGAGCTGCTCATGAGATGCTTTTTATCAGTTTTGATCTTCACCGGGATGGCGCTGCCAGCGGCAGCGGCCACGATTGATGGCTCGCTCGACGCCGAGTACGGTGCGGCGCTGGCCGTGCAAGCGGTGCAAACGAGTTTCGGCGATGCCAATCCGCCTGGCAACCTCGGCGGCAGCGAGCTTGATGCCGCCTACGCCACCGTCAGCGGGGGACGACTCAACCTGCTGCTGACCGGAAACCTGGAACCGAACTTTAACAAGCTCGAAGTCTTTATCGACTCGAAACCGGGCGGCGAAAACACCCTTTCGGGCACGCCGCAGTACGATTTCTTCAACGGCAGCATCTGGATCAGCCAGAACTTGCAGGGCCTGACCTTTGATAACCCGTTTGCGGCCGACTATCACCTGTTTGCCCGCTGGGGCGGCGGACCGGGGCCTTTTGAGGTCGATTTCATCGATCGCCAGGGCGGCGGCAACGCCTCCGTCCCCGGCTCCTCCGAAGCGGGTGCGGCCACTGTCGGATTAATCTCCGCCGGCACGATCCCGGCGGGCGATGTCGGCCCCAACGCCTCGGGTTCCGCGCTCTCGCAACCGCTTCATTTCGCCATCAACGACAACAATGCCGCCGGAGTGACGGGCGGTACTGGCGCGGCCAATGCTGTTGCTGCGCTAGCGGTCTCCACCGGCATGGAGTTCTCCATTGATCTGGCGGACTTGGGCAACCCAGGGATCGGCGACGTGATTCTGATCGCCGCAATGGTCAACAATGGCGATCATAACTACCTTTCCAACCAGTTGTTGGGAAGTTTAGTGCCCGACCCGCTCGAGGATCCGCCATTGACGCAGGAGAATCTCGGCGGCAACGGCGAGGGTGGATTCATCGGAAACCTCTCCGGCGTGGATCTGAACGATTTCGCTGGTTTACAGTTTTTTTCCGTGACCGTGATTCCCGAACCGAGTACCCTCGGCCTCACGGCCCTTGCCGGCTTGGGCCTGCTGGGGGCGATAGTTCGTCGATCGCGACGTTAATGCCGCAAATGTAAAAGTGAGTAAGTGAGTGGTGAGTTGGTGAGCAGGCACTCACCGCTCACCACTCAGCCATTGAAGGATTAAAAACATGCTTCGGCTAAACCGAACCGCGCGCGGCTTTACGCTGGTGGAACTGCTGGTCGTGATTGCCATCATTGGCATTCTCGTGGCGCTGCTGTTGCCGGCCGTGCAGGCGGCGCGCGAGGCGGCTCGGCGCACGACGTGCAGCAATCACCTAAGGAACGTCGCAATCGCGATCGTGAACTACCACGATAACTCGAAGGTATTTCCGATCAGCATCCATCAGTGGGGCGAAGGACCGGCGTCGGCAACGCACGACGAACTTACCGGCAAAGGTTGGATCGTCGGCATTTTACCCTACATTGAGGAGCAACCCCTGTTCGACGCGATGCGGCCAGGCTTTCACGGCGCGATGCTTTCGAATCGGGGCATGAAGGATCCGGCCATTCGCGAGGCCATAACCACGGTCGTGTCGGTTCTCGCCTGCCCGAGCGATGCGTCGGCGGGAGTGACTTCCGACAAGCAGTGGCACTGGGAATCGCCCGCGATTGATCATGCCGTGACGAGCTACAAGGGCGTGCTCGGCGATAACGTAATCTGGGACGATCCACTTGGAATTCAACTCGGAAGCACGATCAAAGAGAACGACGGCGACTGCCACAATTTCGTGGGCTGCAATGGCATCTTCTACCGCAACAATTACCAGGAGCCAATTTCGATTCGCAAAGTCACCGACGGAGTGAGCAAAACATTTTTTGTGGGCGAGGGCGTTGTGTCTCAGGACTACCATTCAGCGGCATACTTTGCCGATGGTGATTGGGCAACATGTGCGCTGCCGCTCAATTACTTTATTCTTCCTGACGATCCGCGGACGGTGAAAACCAAATGGTGGGACGCCCGCGGGTTCAAGAGCCTACACCCTGGCGGGGCGCACTTTGCACTGGGCGATGGCTCCGTGCAGTTTGTGACCGAGGCAATTGATCGCGGAATCTATCGCGGCTATGCCACCCGAAATGGCGGGGAGTCGGTTTCGCTGGGTGACTGAATAAATGCTATCGGCTGTCGGCTATCGGCTGTCGGCCAGAAAAAACACATAACTACTTCCGGCCGAGCGCGAGAACCAGCACGCGATTATGAACCGCTATCGAAATTCAGTCGAAAGGAATCTGTTGATGCGCGAACTTTCCCCAGCCCGAGGGGCTGCATTCGTTGGGATAATGTTCATCGGCCTGTTAACCGGCTGCAATTCGCACGAAGCGCAGGTTTACGGGACGGTCAGCTTCAATGGTGAGACGCTCGACAAAGGGACCGTGCGGTTCGAGCCAACCGCTGGCGGGGCGCCGGCATATAGCCAGGTGGAGAGCGATGGCTCCTACGAACTGAGAACCGGGCGGGAAGTGGGTTTGCAGGCGGGAGAATACCAGGCCACGGTGGTGGCGCTAGAAGAAGCGGACCCCAACTGGGCCGGTCCCGGACCGCCGCCGCCGGGTAAGCCGATCACGCCGAGGTGGTATCAGAACTTACAGACTTCGGGGCTGAAGTACACGGTCGAGCCGGGCGGCAACGAGATCGACATCGACTTAAGCACCACGCCGCCCGCTGGTTGGCGTGAACCGGGGACTCCGCGGCGCAGTTAATGGCAAGCATTTGTAATTCGGGCATTGAAATTCCGGTTGCTATTCGAAGGAAGTGGGTGCCACTGCTGGCTCGTCCAGCAGTGCGAAGCGGGTACCAGGCATCCACTGCTGGACCAGCCAGCAGTGGCACCCGTTTGCACGGTTGAGCGCGAGAAGAGGCACTTTGATTGCAGTGGAAAACAACACACCAAGACGGCGAAGCCGCGCGATGTGCGCGGTCTTGCTGCTGGCCCTGGTTGCCGCGATTGCCCGCGGCGAAGACGTCTCCGCGCCCGCGATGCTGCAGTTCTACGAAGCCCGTTGGGACACGATCGAGGACCGCATGGTCGATCTGTTCTATAACGGTTATGGCTCGCTGTGGCTGCCGCCGACGGGGCGGGCCGACATGGGCGGGTTTTCTGTCGGTTACGACGTGTTCGACCGCTTCGACTTGGGCAAACCCCGGTCCGAAACGCTGTATGGCACCGAGACGGCGCTGAAAGCAACGACCGCCGCGGCTCACCGGGCCGGCGTGAGCGTGTATGTCGATTTCGTGCCGAACCACAATGGCTTCGGCAATCGCAACGATCCGAGCTTCGTGGCATTGGGAGGCTATCCCGGCTTTGCGCTGACACTGCCCGGCGACATCAACGGCGACTTTCACGATCCGGCGATCGATTTCGGCACTGATCCGCTCCGTGGCCGGCTGTCGGGATTGGTCGACATCAATCACCAAACCAATCACCAGTTCATTCGCACCCCCGTCGATCCAGCGAATTCGCAAAACATCCCGGCCGGCACGGCGTTCAATCTGCCGAATGCCAGCAACAGCCGGTTCTATACAGATCAATCGCAGGGCAGCATCGTGCTAAATGATCCTGAGTTAAGCACGATGGCAACCCGCTATCGGTTCAACGCCAACACTCCGCTGGCCGGCGACCCCGTGCCCGAAAACGCGATGGGCCTGTTGATGCGCAATGCGCAGTGGTTGGTGGAAGTGATCGGCGTCGATGGCTTCCGCCTTGATGCATCCAAGCACATGCCCGAATGGGTGCTCGACCACATCGATCAGGCCGTGTTTCGCGCCAATCCGCGGCTCAATCACGACGGCAGCATTCAGCCGGTGTTTATGTTTTCGGAAATCCTCGACGGCAATCGCGATACGGTTGACCATTTCATCCGCAAATCGCTCCCCAACCCGGCGGCGATCAGCCCGAGCGACTACACCGTCGCGGGAAATCGCGACGCGCTCGATTTCCCACTCTTCTTCGCGATGCGAAATAACTTGACGGGGGAGAACCACAACAACAATTGGCACGCAATCCGAAGTGCCAGTCAGGACGTTCACGACGACGGCCTGAATAACGGCAGCGCCGGCGCGACGTTTGTCGATAGCCACGACAATCTGGGCGGCGGCTTTCCCTACCTGAAGAACGTCGCCTACGCCTACACACTTCTTCGGCCGGGCAACGCGCTGGTCTACCTGAACGCGGAGGAATTCGGAACGGGCCGCGACTTTCCGAACGACGGCAAAGTCGATGCACTGGGCGGCCATTACGGGGAGACGATCACCACGCTGACCGAGATTCGCAACACCCATGGGCGTGGCGATTTCCGCGAACGCTGGCTCGACGACGCCTTTAACCCCAATGGGTTCTCGAACGTTTACGCCTACGAAAGATCCAAGTCGGTGCTGGTCGGACTTAATAGCCGGGTGGGCGATGGTTACGACGAGCGCAACGGCGTGCAGACCGACTTCGAATCCGAAACCGTTCTCGTGGAACTAACCGGCAACGCGAACGACGCCACGGTCGATCCGGGGAACAATATTCCGGCGACGATCCGCGTGAATGGCGCCGGCCAGGTGTCGTTGCGCATTCCGCGCAATAGCGGGCATGGTCGCGGCTATGTGATTTACGGGGTTCCCGGGCCGCAGGGCGTTCTCTCGCTAACCAACGTGGCGGGCACGTTGGCTGGGGAGTCTCCCTCGGCAGCCAACAATGGCACCGCGCGATTGGGCGATATCGACGTCATCACCGCCGACTCGTTCACGCTTCAGCTTGCCACGAACCCGGTCACGCTTCCCGCGCCGCTCGGTGAAAACGACCCGGTGCGCGACTTCGACGCCGATGGCGACAACGCCCTGTTCCGCGTTGACGGCGGCATCGACTTGAATGGCGATTCCGGTATCGATTACACGACGCCTGGCACGGTGAGCTACGGCTTCGAAGAATTCACCGATGTCAGATCGCCCGGTTACGTTAGCGATGGCATGGGTGGCAACAGCGGTACCGGCGGCGGGCTTTACGCGCAGACGATTGATGCTTCGCAGCTCGGTGAAGGGCGACACTTTATCACCGCGCGAGCATTCAGACACCGCAGCGATGGCGGCCCTGCGGTGTTCACCGACTTTCGGCAGGCGATTTACGTCGACCGGTTGCCGCCCGAAGCGGCCGTGGTGAGCTTCGCGCCATTCGCGTCGCAGCCCGGCAACCCCGACGACCGCGACTTGATCGTGCAATCGGTCGATCAAACGGCGAACAACATGCACGTCTTCCTCGACTTGCCCGCCACGATGACCGACGCCCAGATTTTGCAACTCGCCGAGCAGGGACAGGGTGTCGCCGGCTACTATGACCGCGACCAGTTTGTGCGGGGGTTTAGCGGAGTTACTTCTGGAAACCACGCGGTGACGGTCGTTAGTTACGAGCCGACCGGCAATCACAGTGTGCAACGATTCACGGGCCGGTCAACTCAAACCAGCATCGGCGCGGGGATCGGCGATCTCGATTTTAACGGCGCCTTTGAAGTCAGCGACCTGACGGCCAACGGCCGGTTCGAGGTGCTGCTGTACAATCAGAACGACTTTTTCAATCCGGCCGCGGATGTTAATGGCGACGGCCTGATCGACAATCACGACCTGTTCGGCCTGGACGAAGCGCTCGTTATCGCCGACGCGCCCGCAACGGTGTTGGCCGCCTACGATGCGATGCTCCTGCGGCGCGGCGATTTGAACGACGACAACCAGACCGACTCCGACGACTTGCTCGCGATTCACGACAACTTCGGCAACACTTCTTGGCTGCACGATCTGAACGTCGATGGCGCCGTCGATCGTAGCGACGTGGAGACTTTTGTCACGGAGATCATTCGCACAACGCCCGGCGATTTCGATCTGAATGGTCAAATAACGGGGCGCGATTACTTGATTTGGCTTAGCGGAGCAGGCGCGACGGACGCCACCTACTTGCAGGGCGATGCCAATTTCGACGGCACGGTCGATCGGAACGACTTGGTCGTGTGGCAGACTGGATTTTTGGGCGGCGGCTCAGCCGCGGCAACCGCCGTACCTGAGCCGGGCACGTTCGTGCTATGGGCAGTTGGAATCGTAGCGTTGAAAATCGGGCGTCGAATGAACTTGATCGGCAGTTAGAACACGAACTTTTGTGACATCTTTGTTTTGTGGAGGATTTGAGATGAAACGCCTTTTGTTTGGGATAGGTATCGTTCTTGTTACCGGAAGCTCCGCGGCGCACGCCGCCCCGGCCGTCAACGGCACGCTTGTCGGTGACGAAGCCTTTTACGGGGACGCCAAGTCAATTCAGAACACCGACACAGGATTCGGCAACGCGACGCAAGGCGATTCTTTGATCGCCTTCGGATCGGAGATCGACCAGGTTTTTGCGACCGTGTTCGGCGATCGTCTCTACGTGCTGGTCACGGGAAACCTCGAATCGAATTTCAACAAGTTGGAAATCTTTGTAGACTCCGTCACCGGTGGGCACAACACGCTCGTCGGAGCCAACTTACCCAAGGGAGTCGATCCGTTCTCCAATGGTGGGTTTCAAAACATTCCGGCCGGAAACAACCCCAATAATAACGGCGCGCTGCAGGCAATGAATGGATTGACGTTTGACGCCGGGTTTAACGCGGATTACTACCTGACGTTCACCCATGGGACCGAAGACGCACTCGTGCCCAACGACCCAGCAACGACGGAAGTGAACGAATCGACCCGGTTCTATGCGATGAGCGCGCACTATGCGGACCTGACGCAAGGCGCCAGCGGCGCGACCGCCTTCGCAGGCGTGACCTTCGCCCCCGACGGCTTGCCGAATGTGCTGCGTGCATCGGGTGAAGGATTAAGTGACTTCCCGTTCGTCCCAAATCCTCCGGCCTTCCCAACGTCCAGCGCAATCGGCCCCGCACTACCCGGCCTCGATCCGGCCCACCCGATTGACCGCACCTACGCCACCGGCGCGGATGGCGATTGCGAAAGCCCCACCGGAGTTGGATGTGTGGCGCGGGAGCTGGAGTTCGTACTTCCAGTCGACCCGAACGACAACCTCTTCGGCGGCGAGAACGAACGAGATCATCGCAACGCACTCAACACGATCGAACTGAGAATGGCAGTAAACAACAGCAACACCGTGGGCGTCGATGGATTGGTGGGAGGTTTTCCTGATACTCTCGGCAATCCGCAGGATGTCGTGACGGGCGTCGAGTTCTCGATTCCGCTTTCGCAGATTGGGAACCCAACTGGCGACATACGCATAACGGCGTTCGTAAATAACGGCGGGCACGATTATGCCTCGAACCAGTTCGCGGGTGATGGAATTCTCGGGGGCAATCCCGGCAGTAACGGGACGGGCGGATTTACTGATGGCCAATTGGCGTTCAGTCTGGCAAGCATCGCCGGCAACCAATTCGTCACCGTCGCCAATACATTCGTCCCGGCGAGCGCCGACTACAACGGCAACGGCGTCGTGGATGCCGCCGACTACACGGTGTGGCGCGACACCCTCGGCAGCACGACGAATTTGGACGCGGATGGCAATGGGAACAATGTGATCGACGCCGGCGATTACGATGAATGGCGACAGGCATTTGGCGAAGGCGCCGGAAGCGGCGCATCGGACGTTGCCGTGCCGGAGCCAGGTTCGCTTTTGCTGGTTTTGCTTTCCTTTTCGCTGTTGATCGCTTTCCGGACCGTGAAGGCCCGAGGATAAAGCAGTCCTCAAATCCGCCGCAGCAGAATTCCGGCCAGCAGCAGTGCCAATGCGCCGAAGTAGGCGTAGTAGGCTACCGGCTGGCGTTTTGGCTCGGGCGCAAGTCCCTCGCGAACGGTGCTGGGCGTGAAGGCTGCCATCTCGCCAATGGACTGCGGGATTTTCTGCGCAAGGGAGTACTCGGCCGGATAAGGGCGCTGAAAGTGGAGTGGCTTGAGCACGTCGAAGTCGCGGTCGTGGAGCCGCAAAGTGAGCTGCGACTCGTTCTTGAGCGGGATCGTCGCGCGGTACCGGCCCAGACCCACTTCCGTCACCTCGACCGGAGTCTGTTGGCCGTATCCGTTAGTGGCCTGGGCGTCCCACTCGATCGAGCTAAGCGGCTCGCCATTGGGGCCGTTGCGAGTGAGATGAATTGTCCAGATGTCTTCGCTCAATTGCTCATCGACGACCAGGCCATCGGCCTGCTGTCGGCGCAGCACTCCGCGCAGGGCCTGCGCCCAAAACTTGCCGCAGTTCTCCCAGGCGAGCCACTCGGCGCCCCAGCGTTCGGTGAGATCGCTGGTGAAGGCCATGCCGGTGCCGAGTCCGTAGCGGCCGACGGCCAGCAGCGGGTCGCCCGATTCGGCGGCTAACAATAGCTGGGCCGTCGGTTTGGTTTCGGTCATCACGTAGCCGAGCGAAAAGGGGAGTTCGTCGTCTTGAAAACCGGCCAGGATCGGATGGTCGCCCGTCTGCACCGCGCCGTATAAATCTTCCTTGATGGCGCTTTTGGAAGCTTGCATCGTCTCCTTGGTGAAAATCTGTGGGACGTTGGCGGGGTCTTCGGTTTCGTAATATCGGCCGCGGCCGATTTCAGCGATGCTCGCCATCAGTTCCTTGTCGGCGCCGCCCAAGGCCACCGTCGAGACGGTGATGCCCGCGTCACTCGCATCTTGGGCAAGGCTTTGGTGGTCGGCCGGTTGCGTGTGGCCATCGCTCAGGATAATCATGTGGCGAACTTTTGCGGCGGCGGTTTCGAGCATCTCCTTGGCCTGCACCATGGCCGGGTACATGTAGGTGCCGCCTCCCGCCTGAAGCGAATCGATCGAAGCCTGCACCGCGTCCGCTTCCGCGGCGCTGCGCAACTCGCAAATCAGTTGCGGCTGGCCATCGAAGCCAACCACACCGATCATGTCGCGGGCGCTCAGCAGTTCGACCGCCGCCTTGGCCGCCTGGCGTGCAAGCTCGATCGGCGTGCCCTGCATCGAACCCGACTTGTCGATCACGAGCACCATCGCCAGCGAAGGCTTTTCCTTTTCCTTCTCAAACCGCGAGACGAGCGGGAGGACTTCTTCCACGGGTGTTTGGTAATAACCGCCCAGACCAAAGCTGTTTTCCGAGCCGAGCATCACGAGCCCGCCGCCGAAGTCGATGACATAGGTCTTGAGCATGGTCATTTGTCGCGGAGAAAGATCGGTCGCGGAAATGTCGGCCAGCACAATTGCGTCGAACGCGAGCGCCTCGTCGAGCGTCTCTGGGAGACCGAGCTTGCCGCGAACGTCGATCTCAATTCCTTGCTCGCCCAGCGCTCGAGTGAAGGACCGCATTGCCGCGGGTTCTTGATGCAGAATCAGCATGCGCGGCTTGCCGCGCACGTCGATCGTGCAGGCGGCCTGGTTGTTGAGGGGGAAGCGGTCCTCCACCGGCACAAGCTCCACCGTCCAATGGCTGGCGCCGGGTGTGGTCATGTCGGCATCGAAGTGGCAAAACAGTGGTTCGTCCGGCTTTAGCTCGACCTGTTGATGCTGGACCGCTACCCCTTTGTGGAGCAGTCGCAATTCGCCAGACATCGGCCGATTGGCGGCAAGCTTCACTTGCAAGCGGACAACTTCGTTTTGAAAGGCGGATTTCGTAGATGGCACGACGCTAACGACTCCCGCTTCGGCGTCGGAAAGCGGTGGCAGCGTGCGAAGCTGGATATCGACCCGCTCCTCGCGGAGTTGCGAAATCGCCGCATCGAGATCGCCCGCCGTCTCGCGACCGTCGGTAAACAACACCGCTCGCCGCGCTTTGCCAGCCGGAAATGCCAGACGGGTTTCCAACAGCGCGCCGGCCAAACGCGACTCGCCACGCATATCGGCGTCTGAAATGCCCGTGTTCCATTGTTCGAGTAGTTCCTCAAGTTTTTCCGGCGACTCCATCGACCGGGCCGATGCTCCAACGGCGTAAAGAGACCACGTATCGCCGCGGCGCAGCGAGTCGATTGCCTGGCGGACCTCGGTGAGCGTGGCTCGGGCGGTAGGTAAATCGACGGACTCCGATACGTCGAACAGGAACAGCACGTGGGCATCGTCGCTTTCCGTGAACAGGTGGGGCCGGCAGAGGGCCAGCACCAGCAAAACGATTCCGGCCACGCGGCACGCGAACGCCGTCCCCTGCTGCCAACGCGGCTGATCGACCAGCGAATAGCGCAGCCCGATCGCCACGGCGACCGCCGCCGCCAGCCAGATCAAGGGTTCAAGAGACAGCAATTCCATTGTTGATCGTCAGCTTGGTTTTTTTGGCCGAAGGCCTGTTCTCACCGTAGCCTGGGGCATCGCCCTCGTTGTTCTACACAACTGCTGCATTCCTAC